>NZ_LWSF01000032.1:46829-56786 GCF_001651785.1 Amycolatopsis sp. M39 | reverse complement strand
TCACCTGCGCGAACTGGCTAGATCTCGACTGCGAGCTACGCCCCGCATCAGACCGATTCAAGGTCGCCACCGCGCAGCCCGAGGCAGACTTGGCCCTCGACGAGCGCGCCGCAACCGCGGCAGTTCACCGCCTCGCCGAGTCACTGGCCATGAACACTCGCCTCGTGAACAGCCTGCTGTACCGCGCGCTTGCGCTGGGTATCGCTGAACACCAGCTCTCCGGATCCTTCGGCACCACGCACTTCGTCCACTACGCCCTGACGCTGGATCTGCTGGAGGGCGAGCTGGTCGACGCCATCATCGCTGGGGGACCGCTCAAGCTCCCTTTGCGAGACCGCTATCTCCCGGACCTTGCCTCCGTCCTCAACGTCAGCGACCGCCTCTGCGCCGGCGGCGCACTTGCCCTCACCGCCATCGCCCGCCCCGCCGACCCGTTCCGTGGAGAAGCCGACTACGTCCTGCTAGTCCAAGAACGCTCGGGCAGCGTCCTGAACGCGGCCCGCCGCCTAGCCGTCATCCCGAAGGGCTTCCACCAGCCCCTCACCGACGTCCGCCGCGACGCACAGATCGGCGCGACCCTCCGGCGCGAGATGGAAGAGGAACTGTTCGGCCGCCCCGACATCGACAACACTGTCACCGACTCTTTGACCGCGGACCCGATGCACCCGACGCTCATGTCGGAGCCGATGCGCTGGCTCATGCAAAAACCCGGCCGCCTCCGTATGGAGACGACCGGGTTCGGGCTGAACTTGGTGAGCGGCAACTTCGAGTTCGCCAGCCTCATCGTCGTCGAAGACGAAGAATTCTGGAACCAGTACGGCGGAGTCGTCGCCGCGAACTGGGAACCCTCGACGCTGCGCCAGTATTCGACCACGGACATCGAGCTTCTGACCGAACTGCTGACTGATGTAGCGTGGAGCA
This sequence comes from Amycolatopsis sp. M39, assembly GCF_001651785.1. NCBI lineage: Bacteria > Bacillati > Actinomycetota > Actinomycetes > Pseudonocardiales > Pseudonocardiaceae > Amycolatopsis > Amycolatopsis sp. M39. The sequence goes on along the minus strand of NZ_LWSF01000032.1, from coordinate 55,865 downwards.
ACGAAGGATTGTTCGCCATGACGCAAGGGCTTCGACGCCTCGCGGAAATCGGCGGAGACCGGGTTGCGCCTGCCAACGATCGAGTGGGAGATCAGCGAGTGACCGAGGGCTGGACCAGCGGCAATGCCAACGAAGACGCCGCAGGCAACCGCGGCTGGCTGGTCGGCCACTTCCTCGACCCCGCGCACGGAGTCCGAGCCACCAACGACGTGGAAGTCAAGTGGGCCAACCACCCTGCAGGAGATAAGCGTCCCGAGTGGACTTCCGACGACCAGCGCACCACGCTCGTCATGCTCATCTCCGGCGAGTTCCGCATCGAGGTCACCGGCGGTACGAAAACCATGACACGCCAAGGTGATTACGTCATGTGGGGTCCAGGAATCGACCACTCCTGGGAAGCGCTCGCCGACTCCGTCGTGCTGACCGTCCGGTGACCGTCAGCAGCGTAGGTCGATCGGTGGCAACGACACTCGCGCGCCACCGATCTCGGACAACCGGCGCAGGCCGAGCAGGAACGCGAACAGGCCCTCGTTCGTCCACTTTTCGTCGGTGATCAGCTCGCCGACCAGTTCACGGTCGAGCGACGAGTACTGCCTCAGGCCGGAGACTTCCCAGTTTGCCTCGACCACACCACCGAACCGTGGCCAGAACTCCTCGTCCTCGATCACGACGAGCGCCGCGAACTCGTAGTTGCCGCTGACCAGGTTGAACCCGAACCCCGTGCACTCCGTCCGCATTCGGCCCGGCTCGACCATCAGCCATCGCATCGGCTCAGACAATCGGGCCGGGTGCATCGGATCCGCGGCGCGCTGCACTCGTTGACAACTTGGCCGCTTTCGGGCGTGCCTTGCCTATGACACGTTTCCCGCACCGTCTGGCCCACCCAGTGGCTTGATAAGCAGCTTGTCCGCCGATACGGCGTGACTCGTCACAGTTACGCCTGGGTGCTCACCATGGCCGGTGCATGCCGATACCACTGCCGCTGCGGGAAAGGGCACTGCGTGAACATGCTGACCGAGTCGATCGAGGGCGTTATCGGAGTCGACACCCACCGCGACACCCTCGCCGCTGCCGCAGTCACCGCGGTCGGGGCGACACTGGGACACATCGATGCTGTCGCCGATGCCGAGGGCTACCGGCAGCTGCTGGACTTCGCCCGGGAACAGCTGCCCCGTCAGCGATGCTGGGCCGTGGAACCAGCAGCTACGGTGCCGGGCTCACCGCATTCCTCCTCCGGCAAGGGGAACGTGTCGTCGAAGCATGCCGGCCGAAACGCCCGCCGCGCCGCGGCGGGCGCAAGAGCGACGCCCTCGACGCCGCCCGAGAGATCCTCAGCGGCGATCACCTGATCGAACCCTGCCAGCGCGGCAACCGCGAAGCCCTCCGCGTCCTGATGAGCACCAGGGCCGGCGCGGTCAGCGCGCGCACCGCTGCGATCAACCACCTCAAGGCCCTGATCGTTTCCGCACCCGAGCAACTCCGAGCCGAGCTGCGCGACCGCTCCAGCGACGCCCAGATCGGCTACTGCGCGAAGCTGCGCGACCGCCCCGCCCAGAACCTCGAGCACCGCACCACCGTCCGCGCGATGCGGTCCACCGCCCACCGCATCCACGCGCTCAAAGCCGAGGCCAACGAACTCGAACGGGAGATCGCCCGCCTGGTCGGCCAGGCCCGACCGGACCTGGTGCGGCTGCCAGGCGTCGGCCCCCTCAGCGCAGCCCAGGTCCTGATCAGCTGGTCCCATCCGGGCAGGCTCCGCTCCGAAGCCGCATTCGCCAGCCTCGCCGGCGCGGCGCCGATTCCCGCTTCCTCGGGCCTGACCAACCGATACCGGCTCAACCGCGGCGGGGACCGCCAGCTCAACCGAGCGCTCCACACCATCGTGCTCACCCGCAGCCGCACCGACCCCGCGACCCGCGCCTATATCGACCGCCGCCTCGCAGAAGGCAAAACCCTCCGCGACATCAAGCGCTGCCTGAAAAGAATCGTCGCACGCCAGCTGTTCCGTCTGCTCCAGCACCACAACCAGGCCACCGACGACCAGAACATCACCACACTTGACGCGACATAGCAGCGTCATAAGGACACCCCCGCCGAGCGCGAAGCCGGGCCGGCCGAGGTACCAGTCCGGCGGGCCGATGAGGGAGCTGGCGGAGACCAGGATGTCGTCGAAGACGACGTCGCCGCTGTCGGAGGCGTCCATCCCGACCGCCTGCCAGGCGTCCGGGCGCCGCTGAACGCCGGGGTCGGTGAGATCCACGTCGACCAGCCGGTCGCCCGCCGCGACCAGCGCGGGCCAGCATTGACAGTCCGGAGCAGAACCGCACGGTGCCGCCGAGCCTGCCGTCTTCGAGGACCGCGCCGGTGCCGCCGGACTTCGCCGCCCAGACCCCGTAGAGCGCGCCGGGCACCGGGGCCGAACCGGCTTCAGTGAGGATCGCGACGGCGTCGGTGTGCCCCTCGGCCAGCCGCGCGAGGCTCAGATCGATCCGGCCGAAGGCAGCCAGCGCCGCCCAGCGGCCGAGCAGCCCGCCGGTGCCGGGCTGCGGCAGCTCGAGCGCTCCCGCCGCGTAAAGCGTGCGCAGGTTGCCGCCGATCGAAGCGGTGGACCGGGGCAGCGGCAGCGGCTTGGGCGGAACGGTTTCCAACAGACCGTGCTCTGGTTCTGGCTTCCCAGGTGATCATGCGGCTCCCGTTCCCGGATCGCGGACGGTCACGCGCGAGCGGCTGCTGCGTGGACCTGTCGTTCCTCTCGTAAGAGCCTCGGGGCGGGCAGTCACGATCGGCTTCAATGGGCGTCCTCCGGCCAGCGGTTCGACCTCGCCGTCACCACGGCGCCTGCGGTGGACGACGCAGGACTCCGCTGCCGAACCGAGGCCGTCAGGTTGAGGCGCCGAGGATCTCCTTCAGGCTCTTTTCGGTGTCGGCGCCCACCTTTTCGAAAACCGCTTTCGCGATCGGCGCGGCGAGCTTCGCGGCACCGTGGAACTCGATCGTGGCGTGATAGCTCAGGGTGGTGGCCGATCCTTCTGCGGTGAGGCTGATGTCGTCGGTGGAGGTCGCGGTGTCGTTGCGGCCCACGAACACCACGTGGCCGGGCTCGAGGCGAGTGAGTTCGTAGATCAGTTCGGTTTCAATGCCGGCGATCTTCGAGATGTTGCGCCAGCGCGAGCCGACTGCGACCGGGCCGCCGTCGAGCCGTTCGCAGGATTGTGTGCCGGGGCCCCATTCCTTGGCGTTGGCGAAGTCCTTGAGGTAGTTCAGGGCCTCCTGGGCGAAGTAGTCACGGTGAAGGTGCGGGTCACATCGACCATGGGCAGCTCCTCGGGTCAGCCTGACTGCGGGTCGGAGTCGTCGTGCTCATCGCCGGACGACGTGCCCTGTTCGCCGCGGGCTTCTTCTTCGTTCGGAGACTCCGCGGCGTCGCGGCGCGTCTCGCCAGCTGGTTCGGTCATGGCGGTTCTCCTTGCTCTCAGGCGTGGTGCTGGCCGGGGCGGTCGACGTCGCCGCGCCACGCTCCGGTCTCCTGGCCGTTGCGGGTCTCGATGAACTTCTTGAACCGGTCGAGGTCGCTCTGGACGCGCCGGTCGAGGATGCCGAGTTTGTCGGCGACGTTCTCCACGAAGCCTTCGGGGTCGATGTCCATCTGGACGGTGACGCGCGTCGTGGTGTCGTCGAGGCGGTGCACGGTCACGACGCCGGCGTGGTCCGGGCCGGAGTCGGACTTCCACGCGACGCGCTCGTCGGGGTTCTGCTCGGTGATCGTGGCGTCGAACTGCCGGGTGGCACCGGCGACACTGACGGTCCAGTGGGTGTGAGTGTCGTCCACCTGCTCGATCCGGTCGACACCTTCCATGAAACGGGGGAACTCTTCGAACTGGGTCCACTGGTTGTAGACGGTGCTCACGTCGGCATCGACGTCGACGGACTTGGTGATCGTGCTCATGCCGCGATCAACTCCTTTGGCTGCTGAGGGAGGCCGTGCCTGTCGAGTGCGGTCTCTGGTCGGCTACCCGGTGAACCGCTGCGCAAACGATCCAGCGTCGGAGAGGCGGTCGCGCAGAAGTCGGTGGGAGCGGAGCGGCGTCGGCCAAGATCGCCGCGAAACGACCGGCGCTGTCGTGAACTGGTGTTACGCGGGTTCCGCCGGCACGCCCCTCGGCGGAACCCGCGTAACACGATCGGGGGCTGGTGGAGGCGAGGTGACGACGCGCAGCATGCTCGCGTCCGCTGTGTTCGTTACGCTGGCGATCTCTGGTGAAAGAAGGCCGCTCGTGGCTAATGATTGTGGTCATTCCGAACAGGGCACGCTGAGCGAGACGCTTGGGGCGATCGCGCGCACGCTGCAGGCCGAACCGGACGTCGACGCCACGCTCGCCGCGATCGTCAAGGCCGCGGTCGACCACGTCGAGGGCGCGGAGTTCGCGGGAATTTCCCTGCTCGAGCGCGGGCGTGCGATCCGCACGGTTGCCCCGACCGAGGAGGTCGTCACCGAGATCGACGCGGTGCAATACCGCACCCAGCAGGGCCCGTGCGTCGACGCGATCGCCGATCACCACGTCTACCGCACCGGCGACCTCGCCGCCGAGGACCGTTGGCCGGACTTCGCGCCCGTCGCCGCCGAGTTCGGCGCGCGTTCGATGCTGTCGTACCGGCTGTTCGTCACCGACACCACGCTGGGTGCGCTGAACCTCTACTCCCGCGAGCAGGAGGCGTTCAGCGGTCAAACGGAGGACGACGGCCGGATGTTCGCCACGCACGCGGCGATCGCGCTCGTCGGCGCCCAGACTGAGGCGGACCTGCGCGCCGCACTCGAGCACCGCGACGTCATCGGTATGGCCAAGGGCATCCTGATGCAGCGCCACGACCTCGACGACGAGATCAGAGCATTCCGGGTGCTGGTCGAGGCTTCCCAGAACTCCAACATGAAGCTGCACCGCGTCGCCGCCTGGCTCATCGAACACCGCCGCGACCTGTGACCGTCGCAGGAGGACGGTCGAGGGCAGGGTGCGGGTCGACCTCGTCGGCCGACTGTTTGACTGGCGAGGCTCGATCGGTGACCGGGGCCCCTGGGCCGGCTGCGCGAGACGCGGCCGGCTCGGGGGAACGTCATGCCCGCCGTGCGGGACCAGGGCTGGTTTGCCCTTCAGCCGACCGGGTAGCCACCGAGCACGACGAAGGAGGATCCGTGCCCGAGCAGAGCTGGAGCGACAAACGCGAACGTCAATACGATCACATCAAGTCCTCGCAGAAGAAACGAGGTGCGAGCACCGGACGAGCCGAGGAGATCGCCGCGCGGACGGTCAACAAGAACCGGGCCCAGGCCGGGGAATCCCGTGCCGCCAGCAAGACCTCGACGCAAGACATGTCACCGCAAAAGCGAGGCGGACAGCGCTCGGGGAACCGGCAGGGCCCTGGCGGGCCGACCAAGGACCAGCTCTACAACGAGGCGAAGAAGCGCAACATCAAGGGCCGTTCGAGCATGACCAAGAAAGAACTGCAGAACGCCCTGGGCCGCTGACGGCGGTGCCGCCTTCGCCGAGTGCCCCGTCGACGTCGTGCCGGTCGGCGGGCGCGAGCCGGAGGACGTCCTCGTGCTGCCGGATGGCGATCTGATCACCGGGGTCGAGGACGGCCGGATTCTCCGGATCGACGGAACCGGTGCTCGGGCGCACGACGAGATGCTGCGCCTCGGCAGCCTCACCGAACGCGGAATCGCGGTCATGGACTTGGCCGTCGCGAGAAGGGACCGGGAATGAAGCCTCCGTTGAAGGCGCTGAAGAACGTCGTCGTGAACCGGCCGCGGCTGCGGATCCCCGACCGCGCGTCCGACGTGGAGACAGCCACGCTGCGGTACCTGCTCTACGGTCTCCTGCCGGCGTGGTTCGTACCTGGCCTGCTGGACTGGTGGCAGCACCGCCGCACCCGTATCGAAGACACCGCCGGCGTTCGCGAATCCCTGATCCACCTGCTGATGATGGCCGAGGTCGGCCTCCCGATCGCCCTCGCGCTGCTGTGCGAGATCAACCCGCTGGTCCTGACGATCATGGCCGCCACCATCGCCGCGCACGAGGCCACCGCGCTGTGGGACGTCAAGACCGCCGTCGACAGCAGCCGCGAGGTCACGCCGATCGAGCAGCACATCCACAGCTTCCTCGAGTCGCTGCCGTTCATGGGTACCGCAGCGATCGCCTGCCTGCACTGGAAGGACGCCCGCGAGCTGCTGCACGCAGGAGACCGGCGCGGCGCTTGGCGGCTGCAGCTCAAACGCCACCGCCTGCCCGGCGGCTATCTCGCCGCCATCGCCGCGGCTGTCGGCGGGCTGATCGCGGTGCCCTACGGCGAGGAGTTGCGGCGGTGCGTCCGTACCGCGACGAACATGACCGAGATGGGAGAAAGCATCCGATGAAGGCACTCGTTTACCAGGGAGCATTCGACGTCGCCGTCAAGAACGTGCCCGACGCGCGAATCGAAGACCCGAAGGACGCGATCGTCCGCATCACCACGACGAACATCTGCGGCTCGGATCTGCACATGTACGAAGGCCGCACCGACGTCGAAGAGGGGAAAGTACTCGGCCACGAGAACATGGGCGTCGTCGAGTCCGTCGGCGACGCCGTCGAGCGGATCAAGGTCGGCGACCGCGTCTCCCTGCCCTTCAACATCGCCTGCGGCACCTGCGGTAACTGCATCAAGGGTCTGACCGGCTTCTGCCTGCGCGCCAACCCCGGGTCCGCGGGTGCCGCCTACGGCTACGCGAGCATGGGCCCCTACAACGGCGGCCAGGCCGAATACCTGCGTGTCCCGTGGGCCGACTTCAACGCGCTCGTGCTGCCTGAGGGCACCGCCCACGAGCTCGACTACACGATGCTGTCCGACATCTTCCCGACCGGCTGGCACGGCGTCGAGCTGGCGAAGATGCAGCCGGGCGAGACCATAGTCATCTACGGTGCCGGGCCCGTCGGGCTGATGGCCGCGCACGCCGCCAAGATCAAGGGCGCGTCGCGGGTGTTCGTCGTCGACCAGCAGCCGGACCGGCTCAAGCTCGCCGAACAGGTCGGCACGGTCCCCGTCGACCGGTCGTCGGGTGACGCGGTCGAGCAGATCACCGACTTCACCGGCGGCGGCGCCGACCGCGGTGTCGACGCGGTCGGCTACCAGGCCCACGGCCCCGATGGGGTCGAGCAGCCGGAGATCGTGCTCAACGAGCTGGTCGCCGCAGTGAAACCGACCGGCGGCATCGGCGTCGTCGGCGTCTACGTTCCGCAGGACCCGGGTGCCGAGGGCGAACTGGCGAAGGAGGGGAAGCTCGCCTTCGACTACGGCACGTTCTTCTTCAAGGGCCAGTCGATGGGCACCGGGCAGTGCAACACCAAGCAGTACAACGCCCCGCTGCGCGACCTGATCGCCGAAGGCATCGCCACGCCGGGGTTCCTCGTGTCGCACGAGCTGAGCCTCGATCAGGCAGCGGAAGGCTACGACCACTTCGACAAGCGCGAAGACGGCTGGACCAAGGTCGTCTTGCACCCGTGAAGCGTGAGACGTCGGCAATGACCGGACTGACCTGACGACCGGAACGGAACATGGTTCGCGACTAGGGATCGTTTCGCGGGCCACGGCGTACCGGGCCCGCCGCCGGGTACCCGAGACCCCACTCCAGAAGTACGCGTGAGGAGTTGTCCACGGCTCAGACGGTCGGTGAACACTTGCTCCAGCGATTGCGCGAATGGGGTGTCGAGTAGGTCTTCGCCTATCCGGGCGACGGGATCAACGGCCTCGTCGCCTCCTTCGGCAAAGCCGACAACCAGCCGCGCTCCGCGCAAACCCGGCACGAAGAGAAATGGCGGCGTTCGCGGCGGTCGGCTACGCGAAGTTCAGCGGCAACGTCGGCGTCTGCATGGCCACTTCCGGCCCCGGCGCCATCCACCTGCTCAATGGTCTCTACGACGCCAAGCTCGACCACGCCCCGATCGTCGCGATCGTCGGGCAGACCGCGCGCAGCGCGATGGGCGGCAGTTACCAGCAGGAGGCCGGCCTGCAGGCGCTGTTCAAAGACGTCGCGAGCGAGTACCTCGTCGAGGTCAACGTCCCCGAGCAGCTGCCCAACGCCCTCGACCGGGCGATCCGCACCGCCCAGTCGTCCCGCTGCCCCACCGCCCTGATCATCCCCGCCGAACTGCAGGAAGAGCCCTACGAGGCGCCGAAGCACGCCTCCAAGCAGGTGCCGTCCAACCCGCCGGGCACGTCGTGGCCGGCCCCGGTGCCGCCTGAGCGTGACCTCGACGCCGCGGCCGAGGTGCTCAACGCCGGCGAGAAGGTCGCCGTCCTCGTCGGGCAGGGCGCGCGCGGCGCAGCCGAGGAGGTCCGGCAACTCGCCGAGGTCACCAGCGCCGGTGTCGCTAAAGCGTTGCTGGGAAAGGATGTCCTCTCCGACGAGCTGCCGTACGTGACCGGCGCGATCGGGCTGCTCGACACCCGCCCGAGCTATGAGCTGATGCGCGACTGCGACACCCTTCTGATCGTCGGCTCGAACTTTCCGTACAGCCAGTTCCTGCCCATTTCGGCCAGGCCCGCGCCGTGCAGATCGACCTGGACGGGCGGTTCATCGGGATGCGCTATCCGACCGAGGTCTACCTCGTCGGCGACGCCGCCGCCACCCTGCGCGCGCTGCTGCCGAAGCTCACGAGCAAACCGGACCGGTCCGGGCGCGAAACGATCGAAAAGAACGTCGCCTCCTGGTGGGACACCGTCGAGCGGGAAGTCGAGGTGGACGCCGACCCGGTGAACCCGATGGCCGTCGCCTCCGAGCTGTCGAAGCGAATCCCGGAGAACGCTATCGTCACCGCCGACTCCGGTTCCTCCACCAACTGGTACGCCCGCAACCTGCGCATGCGCGGGGACATCCGCGGATCGCTGTCGGGCACGCTGGCGACCATGGGCCCGGGCGTGCCCTACGCGATCGGCGCGAAGTTCGCGCACCCCGACCGGCCGGTGATCGCCCTGGTCGGCGACGGCGCCATGCAGATGAACGGGCTG
>NZ_LWSF01000032.1:38201-46819 GCF_001651785.1 Amycolatopsis sp. M39 | reverse complement strand
AACGACCTCAACCAGGTCACGTGGGAGCTGCGCGCGATGGGCGGCGCGTCGAAGTTCGAGGAGTCCCCAAGCCTGCCCGACGTCGACTACGTCGGCTTCGCGCTCTTTCTCGGGCTCACCGCGATCACCGTCGACAAGCCGGACCAGCTCGCCGCGGCCTGGGAGACCGCGCTGTCCGGGGGCAAGCCCGCCGTGCTCGACGTCCGCTGCGACCCCGAGGTGCCGCCGATCCCGCCGCACGCGACGTTCGAGCAGATGAAGTCCGCGGCCCAGCCGGTGCTCAAGGGCGACCCCGACGCGTTCCACCTCGTCGTGCAGGGGGTCAAGACGAAGCTGCAGGAGTTCCTGCCGGGCAGGAACTGACGCCCCGGCCGGGACGGCGGCGGCCGCCCGCGCTCAGGCCGGGTGGATCTTGTCCGGGTGGTGCACCGCCGTCCTGCCGGACTTCTCGCTGCGCACCAAGTACTGCGGTTCCTCCTCGGACGCCTTCACATGCCGGCCACCAGCTTCGGTCTCGGTCGTGATCACGTCCTCGATCGTGCCGACCGAGCTTTCGTTGCCGGCTTCCCTCCGGACGCGGTCGCCTTTGCCGAAGTTTCGAGCCACGCTGTCCGTCCTCTCCTGTGCCGCGTTTTCGAGCGTTTACCCTCACCACGACCCGATAATCACGGATCGAGGCCGTCGCTACCCCTTTCGAGTGAAGCCTTGCCCCTCGCGAGGGTGGCGCACCCCACGGGCGAGCCGAACCGGACCGTCGATCTCGTCCGGGGGCCTCACCCGATGCCGAACCGAGTCATGATCAGCCGCGACAGCAAGCCGATCCCGTGCGAGGAATGCGGCCTGCCCACGCTGCACGTCGCGCGAACCTCCGCAGCCGGTCGACGAAGACAAAGCCGGGAAGAACCGCGTGCACCTCGGCATCGCGCCGCTCGAGCTCGACCAGTACGCCGAGATCGCCCGGCTCGAAGGGCTCGGCGCACGCGTGCTCACCGACGACCCGGACGAGCGCTTCGTCGTCCTCGCCGACCCGGCGGGCAACGAGTTCTGCGTCCTGCCCCGGCGGGCCTCGACCGCTACTTCAGGAAACTGACCGCGCGAGCGATGACCAGCAACGACGTCAGCAGCGCCGCGACGCTCTGCACCGTCATCAGGATCTTCGCCCGCGACGACAGCGGCATGGTGTCCGTGGGGGCTGAACGCCGTCGAGTTCGTCACCGACACGTAGAGGTAGTCCAGCAGGGTCGGTACCCAGTCGGCTTTGGCGCTGGAGCAGTCGGCGGCTTCTTCGACCGAGCCGGCATTCTCGTCCTGGGAGAACCGGAAGTCGGCCAGCGGGAAGTCGTCACGACCGGACTGGGTGCGTTTGGCCGGGCCGCCGCGGTCCAGTTCTCAGTAGGCCAGGCCGAACGCGATGACGTTGGTCAGCCACACCTGCAGCGCCCCCAGCAGCACGGCTTGACCGCTGTCGGCGGTGCCGGCGACCAGGTCGTGGATCAGCAGTGCCAACTGCTCCCAGGTTGGTGACCGCGATGACCACGACCAGCGACAGGACGCGGGAGAGCCGGGTCTGGCGGGTGACGCGCCGGGGGTTGAACGCGATCAGCGGGACCAGCAGCGCGAACTCGAGCGCGGGCACCACGAAGCGGGGAGCGACCAGCAGCTGCTGCGCAGCGCGAGGTAGAGCGCGACGGCCACCAGGGTCGCGAAGGCGGCCGGCAGCCGAGCCTCGCCGTGGCGAGGGTGGAAGCGTCGTCGCGATCGGCGGGCATGACGGCGGCTCCTCGCGGACGCCGTTGACCGCCCCTTGATCGACAGGACTTCAGACTAGCCCCGGCCGGTTCAACCGGCGCTCAGCGGGAACCCGGGCCCAAGAAGCCGCTCCCGGCCGTGGAGGTACCGATGTCCGACGCCCTGCGAGTGCTCGCGCTGGTCTGCACACTCAAACCGTCTCCGGCGAAGTCCAGCAGCGACCTGATCACCACGCAGCTGCTGGACCTGTTCGCCGAGCGGAACATCGCCGGCGAGGCCGTGCGCGTCGTCGATTACGACGTCCGCCCCGGCGTCGAAGCCGACATGGGCGACGGCGACGAATGGCCCCAGATCCGGCAGAGGATCGCCGCTGCGGACATCCTGCTTGTCGCTACGCCGACCTGGGTGGGGCACATGTCCAGCGTCACGCAGCGCGTGCTGGAACGCCTCGACGCGGAACTGTCCGAAACGGACGAAGAAGGCCGCCCGGCGATGGTCGGCAAGGTCGCCGTCGCCGCGGCGGTCGGCAACGAGGACGGCGCGCACAAGATCATCGCCGATCTGTTCCAGGCGCTCAACGACATCGGTTTCAGCATCCCGGCCCAGGGCGGGACGTATTGGAACGGCGAGGCCATGCAAGGCGGCGACTACAACGACCTGGACGAAACCCCGGAGGCCGTCGCCTCGGCCAACGCCACCCTCGTCCGCAACGCCGCGCATTTGGCCCGCCTGTTGGAAAGCGCCCGCTACCCCGCCTGACCGGCGGCTTCGCGCTCGAAGGGAACCGGACGCCGCCGGTCACGCGCTCTCCTCGACGAGCCGCAGCGCGGTCAGCCAGCTCTGCGCGGCGCGAAGGTCGCGATGCAACTGCAAGACGTGATCCACCCCCAGCACCGTCACGGGGCGCTGGAGAGCCCGCTGATCGCTCACGACCGCGCACGGAACTCCGGCGGCGTGCGCTTCAGCCGATGCCTCCAGCAGCACCCGTAGGCTCTGTGCCGAGCAGAAGTCGACCCGGGACAGGTCGGCGATCACCGCTTGCGGCCGCAGGCCGATCTCGGTGAGCAGCACGTCGCGGAAGTGCGTGGTGACCGTCGCATCGAGGCTGCCGACAGCCGTTACCAGAACTGTGTCGGCGGTGGTCGCAACCGTGAACGTCGCTTGGGCCGTCCGAAGCCTCCTCTTTCGCTGCTGGCGGGCTACTCCTGCAGGGGGAACGGCTTCTCGGCTGAACCGTGATAGCGCTCAGATACCCGGATCGGGTGAATTCGATGCACGTCCTCCGAGACGCTCGCGCTGGGGCACGACGACGTACTTCGGATCCTTGGCCGACTCGACGTCCGCGGCGTAGACGCCGAACCGCGTACACAGCCCGGACGCCAGGTAAGCGGCTCCCGCGCGGCGATTCCCACGACTCGGTGGCATCGGGCGGCCAGTGACAGCGCCATGCCCGTCGCCGTGAGCGCCTTCGCCGCCTTGAGCAGCTTTCCGGCCCGGCCGGTCCGGTACGGCTCGGACGTCAGTCCCAGGCCGGTTTCCAGGTGGTGCTCGGCCACGAGCTCGGCGTCCGCGCCGGCCAGGCCGGCGCGGACGCCCGGCCCGGTTTCGTCCGGGCAAGCCGGGACGCAGTAGCCGCAGCCGTTGCAGATGTCCTGCTGCACGACGACGGTGTCGAACTCCGTGCGGAACAGCGCGCCGGTCGGGCAGACGTCCAGGCACGCCGCGTGCGTGCAGTGCTTGCAGACGTCGCTCGACATCAGCCAGCGCACCCCGGCGTCCTCCTGCTCCGCCGCGCCGACCGCGGGCATTCCGAGGTCCACTGTGGACTTGGGCTGCTCGATGAACGCGACGTGCCGCCAGGTGTTCGCTCCGAGGTCACCAGTGTTGTCGTAGGACATCCCGAGCAGGTCGAGCCCACCCACCCGCCTCCGGGACGCCGTTCCACTCCTTGCACGCCACTTCGCAGGCCTTGCAGCCGATGCACACGGACGTGTCGGTGAAGAACCCCATCCGGGGCTGGGTGCCGTACTCAGCCATCGGCTCGCCTCCGGTACTCGGCCACCAACTCCGGCAACGCGGCACCGCGCGGGCGCCGTCCCGGCCGGATGTCGCAGGTGGCCGCCTCGGATTCCTGGATGTGCACGTTCGGGTCCAGCGCGATCGACAGCAGGTCGTTGGCCGCGGCGCCGCGGGACAGCCCGTTCGGGCCCCAGTGGCAGGGCAGGCCGACCCGTACGACTGGGGCCGGATCGCCGCGGTGAACGCGCTCTCCGACGTCTACGCCATGGGCGGCGCCCCGGTGGTCGCGGTGAACCTGCTCGGCTGGCCGCGCGACGTCCTGCCGTTCGAGCTGGCCGCCGAAGTGCTGCGCGGCGGCCTGGACGTCTGCGGCGAGGCCGGCTGCCACCTCGCGGCGGGCACAGCGTCGACGACCCCGAACCCAAGTACGGTCTCGCTGTCACCGGCACCGCCGACCCGGACCGGTTGCTGCGCAACGACGCCGGCCGCGCGGGCGTCCCGCTGACGCTGACCAAGCCGTTCGGGATCGGCGTCCTCAACTCACGCCACAAAGCCACCGGTGAACGCTTCGAGCAGGCGATCGCCACGATGACCATGCTGAACATCGACGCCTCGCAGGCTGCGCTCGCGGCCGGAGTCACGTGCGCGACCGACGTCACCGGCTTCGGGCTGCTAGGCCACCTCTACAAGCTGGCCCGCGCGAGCGGCGTCACAGCGCGGATCGACCCAGCGGCGGTGCCGTACCTCGACGGTGCCCGCGAAGCCCTCCGGGACGGCTACGTCAGCGGCGGGACGCGCCGCAACCTCGACTGGGTAAGCCCGCACGCCGACCTGTCCCGCATCGCCGAGGACGAGGCGCTGCTGCTGGCCGACGCCCAGACATCGGGCGGCCTGCTGACCCCTGGAGAGGTGCCCGGCCATCCGGTGATCGGGGAGCTGCTCCCCCGCGGCGAGCACACGATCGTGGCCGGCTGACGCGTTGCCCCCCCCACCCGCAGGCTATCCCCGAGCGGGAAGGAAGGCTCGCATGAGCCAGTCCGAGGACGCGGTCACCGTCGTCCGGCACCATCTGCGCGCCGCCTTCGCCGGGCCCGCGTGGCTGCAGCCGTGGCTCGACCGGCACAGCGGGCTCGACCTCGACGCGGCCGGGCTACGTGTTCGCCTCGGCCCGCAGCTCGTCTCGACGCCACTGACCGACGTCGCCGACGTCGAGGTCAGCGAGCTCTTCCACCCCCGGCGCGCTCGGCATCCGGCTGTCGCTGGCCGATCGCGGCCCGGCGTTCGGTGCCAATGCGGCCCGCGGGGTCTGCGTCCGGTTCCGCGAGCCCGTTCCCGGCATCGAGCCTGCCGGGTTGCTGCGCCATCCGGCGCTGACCGCGACCGCGGCCGAACCGGAACTGGTGGCCGGGACCATCGCCCGGGCGGTCGGCGCCGCCGGTTGACGCGGTCGCGGAACGGGTAGGTCCGGAGCCGGAGGTGCGCTATGCGGGCGACGGCCGAGGTCGTGGTGTGGTGGCTCGCGCTGACCGGGCTGTGGGTGCTGACCCTGGCCACGCCGTCGGCGCCGGAGCTGGCCGCGTCCGCGGTGGCCGCCGCCGTCTGCGCGCTCGCGGCGTTCTTCGCGCGCCGGGCCATGTGCGGCTCCTGGCGGCCACGGGCGGCTTGGCTGACGTGGAGTTCGGTGCCCGTCGCGGCCGTCCGGGAGACCGCGGCCGCGCTCGTCACCGTCTTCCAGCATCCGTCGGCCGGCACCTTCGACGAGGTCGCCGTCCCCGATGAACCGCAGGCGGAGCACGACGCCCGGCTGGCTGTCGCCACCGTGGTGATCGGCTGCACGCCCGGCACGATGGTCGTCACCAGCCCGCCCGAGGAGAACCGGCTCCTCGTGCACCGGCTGCTGCCGGGTCGGTCCGCGACGCTCGAACGGGTGAGCCGGTGACGTGGCTGCTGCTCGCCGCCGTGCTGCTGATGGCGGGCGGGCTCGGACCGGCGTTGTGGCTGGCTTCGCGCGGCAGTGCGGTCGAACGCCTCGCCGGGCTGCAACTGGCGGGGGCCGCCACCGTGCTGACGCTGCTGCTGCTCGTGCAGGCCTACGGCCCGTCGAGCGCAATCATCCTGCCGCTGACGCTGACCGTGCTGGCCTTCGCCGGCACGCTCGTCTACGCCCGGCTGCTGGGGACGCGATGACCGTCGTCGCCCAAGTCCTCGTGTTCGCCGGTGTGTTCGCCGTCCTCGTTTCAGCCGTCGGCATGCTGCGGGCGAAGGACCTGCTCGCGCGCCTGCACCTGCTCTCCCCCGTGACCACGCTCGGCGCGCCGCTGATCGGCGCCGGACTGGTGCTCGTGAACGGCGCGCACCTCGGCTCGGGCGCGATCGTCGTCACGGTCGTCCTGCTCGTGGTCACCGGGCCGATCCTGCAGACCGCCACCGCCCGGCTGGAAGCCCGCCGCCGCGGCGACATCGACGAGGACCTGCCGGCATGACGACCGCCGTGCTGCTCGTCGCACTCGCCCTGGTCGCCGCGTCCGGGTTCGCCGTCGTCGCGACGCACGACCCGAAACGCCAGGCGATCACCCTCTCGGTCTTCTCGTTCTGCCTGACCGTCCTGTTCGTCGTGTTCCAAGCGCCGGATGTCGCATTGTCCGAACTTGCGGTCGGCGCGGCCGTGGTGCCGCTGCTGGTGCTGCTGACGCTGCGGAAGGTCGGCAAGCGATGAGGACCCGCGACGTCGTCGGCGGAGTCGGGCTGGCCGGGGTCGCCGCGCTGTTCGTGACGGCGTTCACGCGCATGCCGGAGGCCGGTGCTGCCGGGCACCTCTACCGGGATCTGGTGCTGCCGCTGGGCTTCCAGCGCGTCACGCCGAACCTGGTGTCGTCGGTCAACTTCGACCTGCGCGCGTTCGACACCCTCGGCGAGGAGACGATCGTCGCGGCCGCGGTCGTCGGCACGCTCGCGCTGCTGCAGCCGCCGAAGTCCCAGGCCCGGCCGAAACCGGACGACAGCAGGTACGTCCTGCCCGCGGTGAAGCTCGCCGGATACCTGCTACTGCCGGTCACCGTGCTGCTCGGGCTCGACATCGTGGTCCACGGCCACCTCACACCCGGCGGCGGCTTCCAGGGCGGCGTCGTCCTCGCCACCGGCTGGCACCTGCTCTACCTCTCCGGCAGCTACCGGGCGCTGGCGCGGCTGCGTCCGCTGGACTGGTGCGAGTACGCCGAAGCGGCCGCCACCGGGTTGTACGTCGTCACCGGGCTGGTGGGCTTGGTCGTCGGCGGCTCGTTCCTGGCGAACGTGCTGCCGCTGGGCGAGTTCGGCTCGCTGCTCTCGGCCGGGATCGTGCCGGTGCTGAGCGTGCTGGTCGGCATCGAGGTCGCCGCCGGGCTCGTCGTGCTGCTGTCGCGGTTCTTCCTGCACGGGCTCGAGGAGGACGAGCCGTGATCGTCTCGATGGCCTGCGACGGCGTCGCCGCGTGGCTGCTGCTGCTCGGCTGCGCCGGCATCATGCGCAGCCGCCACCTCGTGCACACCGTCGTCTCGCTGTCGGTCGCGCAGGCCGGCACCTACGTCCTGCTGCTGGCCATCGGCTACCAGGACCAGGCGGGCGCACCGATCGTGACGCCCGGGCAGGCACAGCCGGTCGTCGACCCGATGGTGCAGGCCATGACGCTCACCGACATCGTCGTCTCGGCGACGATCACCGCGCTGCTGCTCGCGCTGACGCTGCAGATCTCGCGCCGCCACGGCACCGTCGACCCGGACGAGCTCCGCGCGCTGCGCGGCTGACCCATGACGATCCTGCCCGCCCTCATCGTCGCCGTGCCGCTGCTGGTCGCGTGCCTGCTGCTGGGGCTCGGCCGGACGCTCCCCCGCGTCGTCGTCGACGTCACCGCGACCGCGACGGCCGCCGCGGTCTGCGTGCTGTGCGTGATCCTGCTGGCCACCGCCCGGCACGAGCGGGTCGTCGGCTGGCTCAGCGGGCAACGGCCGGAGGGCACGCGCTCGGTCGGCATCGTCCTGGTCGCGGACGGGCTGAACACGGCACTCGCGGTCCTGGCGTCGTTCCTGATGGCCTGCGCGCTGCTCTACAGCTGGCGGTACTTCAAGGCCGTCGAAGCCCGCTACCACGCGATGATGCTGCTGTTCCTGACCGGCATGCTCGGGTTCCTGTTCACCGGCGACCTGTTCACCCTCTTCGTGTTCTTCGAGCTGATGAGCGGCGTCGCCTACGCCCTGACCGGGTACCGGATCGAAGAGGCCGACTCGGTGCAGGGCGCGTTCAACTTCGGCGTCGTGAACTCGCTCGGCGCGTACTTCACGCTGATGGGCATCGGCCTGCTCTACGCCCGCGGCGGGCAGCTCGGGCTCGCGCAGCTCGGCATCGCGCTCGGCGGCCGCCCGCCGGACGCGCTGGTCGTCGCCGCGTTCGTGCTCGTCTGCACCGGGCTGCTGGTCAAGGCCGCGGCCGTGCCGTTCCACTTCTGGCTCGCCGACGCCCACGCCGTCGCCCCGACGCCGGTGTGCGTGCTGTTCTCCGGCGTCATGGTCGAACTCGGGCTCTACGGGGTCCTCCGCGTCCGGACCACCGTGTTCGGCACCACGCTCGACGACGCCGCCGTGAGCCGGGTCTTCCTGGTGGCCGGACTCGCGAGCGCCCTGCTCGGCGCCGTCCTGTGCTTCACACAACGGCACCTCAAGCGCCTGCTGGCCTACTCCACGATCGCCCACATCGGGCTATTCCTCTGCGGGCTGGCCGCGACCGGCGGCGAAGCGACGACGGCGTTCCTGCTCTCCGTACTGGGCCACGCGGGCGCCAAGGGCGCGCTGTTCCTGCTGGCGGGCGTGCTGCTGGAC
>NZ_LWSF01000032.1:0-38169 GCF_001651785.1 Amycolatopsis sp. M39 | reverse complement strand
GGCCGGGCTGCCGCCGTTCGGTCTCGCACTGGGCAAGGGCGCAGCCGAGCACGCCGGACCGGGCTGCCTCGCGGTGGTCTTCGTGGCGGTCTCCGCAGTGACGGCGGCCGCGGTGCTGCGCGCGGGCCTGCGCGTCTACTTCGGACTCGGCCACCCGCCGTCGGACGACTCGGCCGACACGACCACGGGCAGCGACGAGGAACCCGAGACCGACACGCCGATCCGGCGCACCCCGCTGCCGATGCCGGCGGCGGTCGTCGCCCTGCTGGGTTCCGCGCTCGCCGTCGGCGTCGTCCCATGGGTTCGGGAGGTGGCGACGTCGGCCGGGGCGCAAGCCGCGGATCGGGCGGGGTACGTGCACGACGTGCTCCCGGCGCTGCCGCCGTCTCGCGTGGTCGCGGAGACGGCGCCGTCGTGGACCGGGCCAGGCCTGATGACCGCGACGGTGACGGTGGTGCTGGCCGTGGGGCTGGCGGCCACCGCGCTGTGGTGGCGCCGGCGCGTGCCCAAACCCGTGCAGGAAGCCTTCGCCGTGCTGCACCGCGCGCACTCCGGCCAGGTCGGCGACTACGTGGCGTGGCTGCTGGCCGGGGTTGCGCTCCTCGCCGGGCTGGTCTGGCTCTGACCCGCCGGCTGTCCGGGTTCGCCGGCGACCGGAGCGGGTACCGGGAACCATGACCGATTCCAACGAACAGCCGGAAATCGCCCGGCCTGCCACGGCCGACCCCGGGCGCATCGGCCACGACGCGCTGTACGACCCCGGCGAGGGCGATCCGCCCGAGAACGTCGGCGAGGCCGAAGGGACCGGGCAGCAGGTCATCGCCGAACAGCGCGAACGCGGCCAGGACTGAGCCTCCGTTTGCGGGCCGATCGTCCGGGCTACCCGAAGTCACGAAACCCGGCTGATTCGGAAGGAGCCGCCATGCCCGCTCGTACCGCCAACGGCCCGAAGCTGATGCCCGAAACCGAGGAGCTGGCCACCGGCAAGAACTTCGCCGCGGTCACCACGGTGCTGCCCAGCGGGGCGCTGCAGACCCAGATGATCTGGGTGCACGTCGAGGATGGCGAGCTCGTGCTCAACACCGAAACCCACCGTGCGAAGAGCCACAACGTCGCCCGCGACCCGCGGATCACGGTCCTCATCCGCGACGAACGGGACCCCTACCGCTACGCCGAGGTCCGCGGCAAGGTGACCGGCGTCGAGAACGGCGAACGGCCCCGCCGCCAGGTCGACGAACTCGCGCGGAAGTACACCGGCGAGGACTACCCGCCGGAAGCGATCAAGTCCGAACGCGTCATCCTCCGGGTCACGCCGGAGCGGCAGACCTTCATCGACCAGAGCAAGGGCGTCGCGGACTGATGCCCGGCACGCTCCGCCGGTACCGCCGGGCGTGCGACTACCTGGCCGCGGCGATGATCCACCTCAAGGACAACGTCCTGCTGACCGAACCGTTGCGGCCCGAGCACCTCAAGCCGCGCCCGCTCGGGCACTGGGGCACCTGCCCCGGACTGACCCTGATCTACGCCGGCCTGAACCGGCTGGTCGCCGACACGGGGCAGCGCACGCTGCTGATCACCGGGCCCGGGCACGGCGCCCCGGCGATCCACGCCAACCTCTGGCTCGAAGGCACGCACGCCGAATACGACCCGCGGCTGTCCCTCGACGGGCACGGCCTCGCCGAGCTCGTCCGCCGGTTCTCCTGGCCAGGCGGGTTCCCCAGCCACCTCTCCCCCGAGGTCCCCGGTGTCATCCATGAAGGCGGCGAGCTCGGCTATGCCCTGGCCACCGCGTTCGGCGCGGCCTTCGACGACCCCGGTCTGCTGGTCGCCTGCGTCGTCGGCGACGGCGAGGCCGAAACGGGCCCGGCCGCGGGGTCCTGGCACAGCCCCAAGTTCACCGGTCAGGGTGACGGGCGGGTGCTGCCGATCCTGCACCTCAACGGCTACAAGATCGCGTCACCGACCATCTACGAAACGATGTCGGACGACGAGCTCACCGCCTACTTCACCGGCTGCGGCTGGACTCCGCTGCTCGCCGACGTCCGCGACACCGACGACCCCGACACGCCTCTCGCCGACGCCCTCGCCCGGGCCCACGCCCAGGACAGCGGCCCGCCGCCGATGATCGTCCTGCGCAGCACCAAGGGCATGGGCCTGCCTGCGACCTCCCCCGACGGCACCCCGCTCGAAGGCACGTTCCACGCCCACCAGGTCCCGCTGCCCGGCGCGGCCGACGACCCGGACCAGATCGCCGAACTCGAGCGGTGGCTGCGGTCCTACCGGCCCGAAGAGCTGTTCGATGCCGACGGCGTCCCCGCCGACGACCTGCTCGCCGTGCCGCCGGAACCGTCGCTGCGGCTCGGCCGCGTCCCGCAGGCCAACGGCGGGCAGCTCCGCCGCGACCTCCCGCTGCCCGGCCTGGGCAAGTTCGCCGTCGAGGTGACCGAACCCGGCGCGGACCAGGCGAGCCCGACCGAGGTGCTCGGCAGCTGGCTCGCCGAACTGGTCCGGCAGGCGCCGGACACGTTCCGTGTCGTCTGCCCGGACGAGCTGGAATCCAACCAGCTCGGCGCGCTGCTCGAGGTCACCGACCGGCAGTTCGGCCGCGACGTCCGCGGCTACACCGAGCACCTCGGCCGCCGCGGACGCGTGCTGGAGGTGCTGTCCGAACATCTCTGCCAAGGCTGGCTGCAGGGCTACCTGCTCACCGGACGGCACGGCCTGTTCCCGTGCTACGAAGCCTTCGTATCCATTGTCGACAGCATGGTGAACCAGTACGCCAAGTTCCTCAAGATGTCCGGCGAAGTCCCGTGGCGGGCACCGGTCGCGAGCCTGAACTACCTGCTCACCAGCGACGGCTGGCGCCAGGAGCACAACGGCTACAGCCACCAGGGCCCCGGCTTCATCAACCAGATGCTCACGAAGAAAGCCGACACCGCGCGGATCTACTTCCCGCCGGACGCCAACACCCTGCTCGAAACCATGTACCGCTGCCTGTCCTCGACCGATCTGATCAACGTCGTGGTCGCCGGGAAGCGGGACGGCCCGGTGTGGCTGTCGCCCGAGCAGGCCCGCGCGCACTGCCGCGCCGGCGCCACCGTCTGGCCGTGGGCCGGTCACGAGGGTGAGGCCGACGTCGTGCTCGCGTGCGCTGGGACCACGCCGACCGTGGAGACGCTCGCCGCGGCGCAGCTGCTGGCCGACGCCGCTCCCGACCTGCGGGTCCGGGTGGTGAACGTAGTCGACCTGCTGTCGCTGTGCCCGGCCGACCGGCACCCGAACGGCCTGTCCGAGGAAGCGTTCACCGAGTGCTTCGGCGACAACGTCCCGGTGATCTTCGCCTTCCACGGCTACCCCTCCGCCGTCCACGAGGTGCTGCACGGCCGCCGCGGCGCGCAGCGCTTCCACGTGCACGGCTATCTCGAGGAAGGCACCACGACCACGCCGTTCGCCCTGCTGGCGAGCAACCGGATGACCCGCCACGACCTCGCCGCCGACGCCGTCGGCCGGGCCCGCGGCTGGTCGTCCGCCGGCGGCGACCTGGCTCGCGGGTTCCACCGCCGGCGCGACGAGCTCCTGGCTTTGTCCTATCGAGACGGCGAAGACCCGGCCGAGATCACCGGCTGGCGGTGGCCGCGGTGAACGTCCTGACGGTCAACCCGGGTTCCGGCAGCCTTCGCCTGCACCTGGTCGACGCCGGCTCGGAGAAAGTCCTAGACGCCACCGAGTCGGCAGACGTCGAATCCTTTGTGGACAGGTGCGGGCGGGTCGACGTGGTGGCGCATCGGCTCGTGCACGGCGGCCCCGATCTGGTCGAACCCGCCGAGGTCACGGCGAAAGTCCGGGCGGCGATCGCGGCGGCCCGGTCGCTCGCGCCCGAACACGTCCCGAAGACCGAAGCCTTGCTGGACCGGCTGACCGGACTGCTGCCGGACGCGACGCACGTCGTCTGCCCGGACACCGCCTTCCACCGGAGAATCCCGGAGGTCGCCCGCACCTATCCCCTGCCCGCGCGCTGGCGGGCCGGCTGGGACCTGCGCCGCTACGGCTTCCACGGCCTGTCTTTCAGCTGGGCGACGCGCCGGGCCGCCCAGCTCCTGGGACCACCCGGCCGGCGAGGTGAACCTGCTCATCGCCCACCTGTCCGGCGGCTGTTCGGTCTGCGCAGTCTCGCGCGGGCACAGCGTCGACACCTCTATGGGGTTCACGCCGTTGGAGGGCACGATGATGGCGAAGCGGTCCGGCACCGTGGACCCGGGCATGCTGCTGTGGCTGCTGCGCGAGCGCAAGCTGACCGTGGACGATCTGGAAGACGGGCTCTACCACCACTCCGGATTGCTCGGCCTGTCCGGGACGTCGGACGACACGCGCGATCTCGTGCGCGACGCGCGCAACGGCGAGGTCAAGGCCCGGTTCGCCTTGGCGGTCTTCGAACACCGGACCCGTCGGGAGCTGGCCGCGGTGGCCGCGAGCCTTCCGGAGGTAGACGCGCTCGTGTTCACCGGCGACATCGGCTGGGACCAGCCCGAAACCGCCGAGGCCGTCGCCGGTGGCCTCGGCGTGCTGGGCATCGCCGGCGGGCTCTCCCGCGCCCGCGAACACGACGCCGTGATCAGCCCGCCGGGCGCGCGGGTGCCGGTGCTGGCCCTCCGGTCCCGTGAGGAGCTCGAACTCGCCAGGGCCGCCGCCCGCTGAACCCGGTCATCGGTGCGGGTCGACGTCCGCGCCGAGCAGGCGGTGCACCGACTCGGCATCGGCGTAACGCTGCTCGGGCAGCTTGCCGAGGTGGCCGAGTACGTCCTCGCCCG
Source organism: Amycolatopsis sp. M39 (assembly GCF_001651785.1). Taxonomy (NCBI): domain Bacteria; kingdom Bacillati; phylum Actinomycetota; class Actinomycetes; order Pseudonocardiales; family Pseudonocardiaceae; genus Amycolatopsis; species Amycolatopsis sp. M39. The sequence continues at coordinate 33,361 of NZ_LWSF01000032.1, read as the reverse complement.
CACCCTTGCCGACCGACACGGTGAGCTGGGCACAGCAGCCGAGGTGCGGTCTTCGGCGCATGCCGGCCACAGCGATCACGAAGAGACCACGACGACCGGGCCCGGCTCGGGGTAGTAGCCCGCAAGGTCGGCGAGCCCGGCAACCGCACCGGCCGGACTCGCGGTCCGGCTAACCGCCAAGAGCGCACAATCCGATTCGCTCCACCGGCTATTGACATTCGCTTGCGGGTGGGCGGCCGGGGCCCGCAATCGCCGCTCGCGCTCCCGTGAAACGCCTGGTCGACCGGTCCAATGCAGCCGGAGAGCCCTTACCCGGCCGGGTTGCGGAGAGGTTCTGTGGTCACGTTTCCGGCCAGGCGCCGGCCGGGGCCTTCGGCAGTTTGGCCGAGCAAGCGACTCCTGCTCAGCCCGAAGCGATTCTGTGCACGACGGCGCCGGTACCCGAGGCCTCCGTTCCTGGAACCGTTCGTTCCGCCCGGACAGGTTTTCCGCAGCAGTCGCCGTCATCGCTCAGATCGCGACTGGCCTCTCGGCTACCTGCGGGATGCTGGCGCTCGCCGAGGTGGGTCAGGGCAGCGAGTTCGCGCCTTCAACCGAGCGTGGGCGTGGCCGGGACAGGGTCCGGATCCCGGCCACAGGTGGGCCGTCCGCGTTCCAGGATCGCCACGACGGTCCCACATTTTGCGTCTTCCCTGTGCAGCTGATCGCTAAACTGCCGCGTCGCGTCCGGAGCGTTGGATCCCGACCGTACTCTCGCGTTACCGCCGAACGGGTCGAGTTGCCAGGATCGCTGGTGGACGATCCGGAAGCTCTCCTTGCCACGGATGCTCGGCACCGTCAACGGCGCAGTGAACACCAGCGCCGCCACCGTCCCACCGCCACGAGGCCGGCAATCTCCTCGATGGCACCCAGGGTTGCGCCGGCGTCGTTCGCCGCCGTGATCCGTCGGGCTGGCCGACAACGGTGGTGCGAGCGTCAAGCACACCGAGTTCGAATGCGACCCGCACCGTGTCCGTCCCCTCGAGGTCCATGGCAGCGGTGACATCAGCCGGAGCCGGCGCGGACGAACCCGGTCAACCAAGCCATCGCCATAGAAACAGGCTCGGCCCATTGCACAGCTCAAGCACTGCGTCGCACCATCCCATCCCGCAACACAAGTCTCGCTAACCTGTTGACCTGGGCTCGTCGCGCTGAGGCAGCCACATCGAGCGGATCCTTCTCCACAGCAATGTCCAGCTTCCCCAGCGGCGTATGCACCACCGCGTTCGGGAGACGGAACGTTCCACTCACCGCAGCGCGCAGCTCGACCGCGTCCAAAAACTCGTCCCGGTCCTGTCTGAAGAGACAGGCGGCGTCCGCGACCAACGACGCCCTTTCACGCACTCGGCTGCAGTTCCGGTGACGTGCGATGAGGAGCGAGTCGTATATGTCGATCATCTCTCGATCCGGCACGCCGCCGGCATCAAGGCGATCGGTCATCGTCCGCCTGATCGGCTCGACATAGCGCCAAGCCGGTCTCGTGCCCTGCTCCTGATCGGCATCGTCGGACTCGCCTGTGTCCTCTTGCTGGCGCTGTACTTCAGCGGTGCGTTGGTGCACGAGCAGCAGGATCACGCCGAAGACTTGTCTACATCGGACACCCGTACAGACCCCGCCTGTCGGACCACAGCCAGTCACCCACCTCGAATCGTTTCCCGAGGCCACGACCTACACCACGATCGCCGACGCGCCAACGGATGTGAACGAAACCGACAGCCCGGAGGGCACGGTGGTCCACCCGCAGCGCCCCGTCCCCGTCTACCGAGCGCCCGGCGCTCAAGCGTTCGCAGTGCTGCCCATCAAGGAGGTCAGCTCCGAGACCTGGGGATGCGCGGTCGGCTTGTCGGTCAGCGAGGTCATGCTGACGGTGATGGCGACACTGGCACCGGCTAATCGCCGCGACCTCCGGGTCGAGCGCATCTGGGATCACCACCAGCGGCGGAGAACACGTCGGGCCCGCGCCGTCGGTCTCCAGCTCCGGAGCCGTCAAAACCGGCGGAGGATCGGTGTCCTCCCCCAGCGGAGCCGTCGTCGCCAGCGGCATCAAACTGCGCGCTGGTGCCGGAATCGCCGAAGCAACCGTCGCGAGCGTCCGGGTCGGCACCGCCAGCGTCGGACCGTTCTCCGCCACCTGCCGCAACGGTGTCACCACCGTCAAAGCCCCGTCACGCTCCAGCGGCAACCTCACCGTCACCCCAGGAGCATCCGGCGGACCGCGCGCGACCGCGGGCACCGTCACAGTGAAGACGCCAGAAGAACCGGCGATCACCGTGTCCGTCGCGACCGTCTCCTGCGGCAGCGGCACCCCGCCGACCGAACCGCCGCCCACCACCCATCCCGGCGAACCCGGCCCGACCGACGACCCCACGCCGCCCAGCCAGGCCGGACACCGTCCCGCGCCGGCGGAAAAGCCCGGTCGGCCATCCGACCGCGACACGGACCAGGGACGCACCGGGCACCGGCCCGCCCCTGCACCGACGCCTCGACCAGGACACCTGCCGGTGACCGGCTGACCAGCCGCTGTGGTCCGCCCGCGGGCGGACCACAGCCCGGCATCCCCACCGTGACGTCCCTCCCCGTCACCTCCGTTCAGGACTGTCCGGGAGGACGACCATGCCCGCAACACAACACGGAACCCAGCCAGCTACCGCCGACCACGAACTACGTGCCGTCCACTTCATCGGCTCTCTGCCGCCCCAGCTCGCACCGACGCTCCAAGCCGGAATGCAATGGATTGCTGGACCAAGCACACGACCGAACCCTCGCCACGCTCCCCTGCGACGCCGATCCGCGGTGGATCGTCGACTGGCTCTACGCCCTCGGCAACGTCGCATCCCTCGAACCCACCCGGACCGGCGAAGCCACCAGCTACGACGACTACCCGCGCTACCGCATCGCCCCCGGCCACCGGCTCACGCCCGAAGACGTCTCCCTGCGGCGAGCCAGCCACACCGCCATCGTCGCTGCCGCCCGCCAGGCCCTCGACAGCCCACAGCAACTGCCACCGATGCAGGTCTCGATCCCCGGCCCGCTGGATCTGGCCTACCTCTGCTTCGGCACCCCCGCCCGCACGCTGGCGAACGTCGACGTCCTGCGCGAAGCGATCCAGCACGACATCAACGAAATCCATCACCGATGGGGCGACGAGGTCGTCTTCCAATTCGAAACCCCGGCCACGCTCGCGATCCTCGACCGCGTACCGCACTCGCTGCAATCCGCCGCGGCCGCGCTGCTCGCCGGACAGATCACCCGCGTCATCCGCGACAGCCCCACCGACGCAACCTGGATCCTCCACCTGTGCCACGGAGACCTCAACCACAAACCCCTCGTCACCCCACCCGACCTCGCCCACGCCGTGCGAGTCATCAGAGCCGTCCACCGGCAACTCACCCGGCTCGGCCTGCCCATGCCCCGCATCCACATCCCGATGTACACCGGAACCACCGCACCATCCACCAACGCGGCCTACTACCGCGCCCTCCGCCGCCTGCCCGACGACATCGAGGTCATCGCCGGACTCGTCGACGAACACCACCCGGACGAATCGGCCCGCGCCCTCGAACTCGCCGAGAACGCGCTAGGGCGGAGGGTTACCGCCGTCGCCGCGGCCTGCGGCCACGGCCGCCGGAATCCTGCTGACGCCACCGCGAACGCCGAACTGGCACACACACTTGCGGATTCCCCTCACCGCCGCTTCGCCCGCCACCACCGGGCCGGGAGGACCGCATGACCGAACCGATGTACGCCGTTCTGTGCCGACCGCGAGGCGCCGAGACCCGTCCGCTGCCGGACGGAGCGCTGGCCACCCACCTTCTGTATGCACCGACCGTCCCCGTCGACCAGCTCTCCGCGATCCGGGTGCTGATCCCTGGCGGCCGGGTTCTCCCGCCCGCACAACACAGCTCCGCCGAAACCGCGCTTGTCGTGCTGAGCGGATACGCCGGTGTCCTCTCCGGCCCAACCATGACTCCGGCCTTGCCCGCGCCCGGCGACCTCGTCTACATCCCGGCCGGCGTCCCGCACTCGGTAGTCAACCTCAGTCACAACGCAGCCGACCTGCTGCTCGCCATCACAACGGATCCTCATATCGACGCGAGAACAGCACCCGCTGCCGACTACTCCGACGCGGTCGCGACCCGTGCCATCACACTCCGGGCAGAACACGTCGACCGGATCGCCCAACGGAGAGCAAGCGACGCCCGACGACGCCGTTAACCCCCAGCACCATCCACACGACCGGAACACTTTGCCCCGCCCTCCCCTGCCACACGCGCCAGCCGCGTGCAGCCCGCAAGGGAGGACACACCCGTGCGCACCCGGATCCTCGACTCCGCCCGCGAACTGCTCACCGCCACCTCCGACCCCCGACTGCCACCGGTCACGCTCGACGAAATCGCCGCACAGGCAGGCATCACCACCCGTCAGCTCCGCGCCTACTACACCTCCGTCGCAGCCATCGAAGCGGACCTGCACGCCGAAGAAAGGTCCTGACATGAAATGGCCCTCACTCCACCTGCGCGGAATCGGCGCAGCCCTCGGCGAGCTCGTGCCCGTGGCATCCGGCCATCCCACAGGCCAGCGATCCATCTCGATCGCGCACCGCACAACCGGAATGGACCTCGCCATCCGAGCCGGCAACGCCGCACTCTCCGTACTCGCCCAAGTCAACCCTGCACCACTACCTGTCCCGGAACTTCACCTCCACAGCGCGATTTGGCGCGGCAACCGCAGAATCGACTTCTGGTCACGCGCCAACTACGTCCGAGCCAGACTCGGCCTGCCCGCCCAGGCATCGCCGCCGAACTCAACGTCATGTCCAACTCCCTGGTCGGCGGCATCGACCTCGCCGCCCGAATCCTCTCCGGCAGCTCCGACGTCGACCACCTCATGCTCAACGGCGGAGAAGTCTCCGGGCCACCAGCCTTCGACCACCTCAGCGCCGACCACGGCATCGCCTACGGAGACGGCGGATCCGCACTCGTACTCGGCCGTCGCCCCGGGCTGGCCCGGATCCTCTCCACCTCGTCCTACACCGACCCCAGCCTCGAACAACTCCACCGAGGGAACCACCGCTTCCTCCCCGCAGGCACCACCGAACCCGGCCCAGAACGAGTCCGCGAACGAAAACGCCAGTACGTTAGCGCCGTCGGGACGGGTTCGATCAACACCCGCAACACCCACGGCATCCGCACAGTCGTGAAGCATGCTCTCGCGGACGCCGAACTCACGGCCGACCAGCTGGCATGGATTCTCCTGCCTCACTACGGACATCAACTGCTCAACGCTCACTGCTTGCGGCCACTCGGCATCAACGCCGAACACACCCTCCGAGACGCAGGCAACCAGTCGGGTCACCTCGGCCCCAACGACCAGCTCGTCGGCCTCACCCACCCCCTGGCCCGCGACGCCGTCCAGCCCGGTGATCGCGTCGCCCTCGTCGGTATCGGGATCGGCATGACATGGACCGCGGCGATCATCCGCATCGACTGCGTCCCCGTCGCGATGCGGGCACAGGCACCCCCGCTCAGCCTGCCTTGGCGCGGCGCAACTGCTTCGCCCAGTGACCTCGCCCAAACGACCTTTGCCGGACAAACGACCGCGAGCAGGCAGCCATGAGCATCGAAGCGATCAACTGGGCGCTCAAGCACGCCCGAATCCCCACAGACCGAAGGGACTCGTCCAGCCTCGCCGTGGTCCTCATCGGCCTGGCCGACCACGCAGACCCCGAAGGCCGGAACGCGTTTCCCTCCCTGACGACATTGACCGTCTACACACGGTTGTCCGAGCGGTCCGTCAGGTACGCCCTACGGAACCTCGAGCAGTTGGGCCTGATCAGGTCGGCCAACCCCATGATCGTCGCGGCACACGTGCGCCGCGACGATCGCCGGCCGAACGGGTACGACCTGGCGGTGGCTGCTCCGTCCGGCCAAAGCGCGCACCGCAAGCACCGATCGAGTAGCAATACAGCCTCCAACGCAGGGCACAGCCGGCCGCACGCTGGCTCTCACGAGGGGCGCACCGAACCCCGACGAGCGGCAAACAACGCCGCCGCGAGGGGCAATCCCGCCCCCGAACCGTCCATGAGACATCCATTAACCACGCCGGACCTGATGTTCTACTCCTCTTGCCGCCGTGCGGTGAATGCGACGCACGCCAAGGGGACCCGGTAGCCAGCCGCTCGACGTCCGATCACGCCGGCAACGTGCGTCGATGCCCCAACTGCCACCCCGCCGCAGCACGCTACCGGCCGGTACCAGTCCGTCCTGCACAAAGCCACGGATCTGCTGTGAAGTGGCCGATCCTCAGCGTCCGGGCGAAGCGGTACATCGCCTATCTCCAGGCGAGCAACCAGAAGTCCTTCTATGCCAACGCGCACCCGTTGCACCGGCAGTTGCGCAAGCACTAGCGCCCCCGGCAGGCCCGGCCACCCCAGAGGTTGGGCACGTGGTCGAACGCGGCGAAGTCGACGGATTTCCGGTGTGGACAGTGCGGCCGATGAGCGGCCGTCGAGGCCGATCCGCATCGCGCGGGCTCTCCGAATTCGGGCAGGAACTGGCCGTACGGGAAGTTCGCCGAACGAGGGAGATGCCGTTGATCCCGTCCCCGGGGCACCCGAAAACCTGTTCGACACCCGACTCCCGCAACCGCTGCAGCAGGTAGTCGCCGACTGTCTCAGCCGTGAAACCTCCTCACCCCGTCCGGAATGCCCGATCACGCCGCCGGCACCCGGCTCGTGCTCACCCGATGCGCTGGTCCGATGTGGGCATCGCGGTCGCCCGCAGCACCTGGCGGACACGGCGCGCCACCACGACCGGGTCCGGCGACAGCGGCCGCGGCCACTGCGCCACCACCACCGGCGCTTCCGCGCCTTCCGGTTCCAGCGCGAGACACCATCCGGCGTCGCTGCTCCACTGCGCCATCAGCAACCGCCCGGGATGGCACCGGGACGTCGCCGCGAGTGCGATGTACGCCGTCGACGGACTGCTGTGCTCACTCCAGCACGCACCCGGTTCGACACCCAGCATCCCGGCCACGGCCTGCACGTAATCGCGCAGTGCCGCCACCTGGTCGTGCCCGGGTTCCGGCTTCACCGGCGCACCTCCTTCGACCGCTCCTGCAGCGGTACCCGTTTCTCCCGCCGCCACACGTGACGATTGCCCGTCCTCAGACCGGGTACGCGGGACCGATGACCCTCGCAGACATCATCGACACCGCGCTGGATCGCACCGTGTTGCTCGGCTACGGCAACGTCGGGTTGCGGATACGGCGGCAACTGCCCGGCTGGCCGGCCGATCCCCCGCCGATGCCGGGGAAGGTCGTGCTCGTGACCGGCGCCGGATCGGGCATCGGGCAGGCCGCCGCGGTCGGCTTCGCCCGGCTCGGCGCCTCGGTTCGAGTGCTCGGGCGCACCGACGAGCGAGCCGGGGAAGCCGCCGACGGGGTGCGTGCACGTGTACCGGACGCCGACGTCCGCGCGGTGACCTGTGATCTCAGCAGCGTCGCGGAGATCCGGGCCTTCCTGGATCGCTTCACCGCTGCCGAGGAGCGGCTGGACATGCTGGTCAACAACGCGGGCGTGATGCCCGACAATCGGGAACACTCCACCGACGGGGTCGAGCTGACCTTCGCCACGCATGTGCTGGCACCGTGGCTGCTCGTCGATGGCCTGGCCCCGCTGCTGGGCCGGACCGCGCCGTCGCGGGTGATCAACGTGACCTCCGGCGGGCAGTACGACCAGAAGATCCCGGGCGACGACCTCGGATCCGAGCACATCTCCTACGGGCCGAAGAAGATCTACGCCCGGACGAAACGGGAACAGCTCGTGCTCACCGAGCAGTGGGCGGTGCGCCTCGCCGACCAGCACATCCACGTGCACGCGATGCACCCGGGATGGGCAGACACCCAGGGTGTGCGCGGCTGGATGCCGGTGTTCCGGAAGCTGACGCGGCCGATCATCCGCGACGCCGAGGAGGGGGCCGACACCGTGGTGTGGCTCGGCGCCTCGCCGGAGGCGATCGAGAGCACCGGCCGGCTGTGGCACGACCGCCGCGCACGCCCGGTGACCTACTGGCTCGGCGCGGGCGCGGACGACGGCCTCGCCCGCGCGCGGCTCTGGGACCACGTCTCCGCGCTGGCGAACGCATCCGGCTGACCCCAGTGGACCTCCACGAACCGGTGCGCGCGGCCGTGGTGACCGGGCCGCCGGACCCGGCCGACGCATGCGGATTCGCCGAGCGGCTGGCCGAGCTGGTCGGCGACGGCGGCGCGGACCTGGTCATCGACCTTTCCGATTCGGGCACGATGTCCTCGGCCGGAGTGCGGGTGGTGCTCGCGTTCGCCTGTGCCGCGGGCCGAGCCGGACGGCGCGTGCGGATCGTGACCGGCGAGGCCCTGGTCACGCGGCTGGTCTGGCCCCGCTTGCCGGCGACCTGCTTGAACCGCACGAAACACTGCGCTCGGCCTATCACGCGATGGCCGCCGATTGTTCCGTCGCGGAACACCCTGGTGACCGCGACGCGCGGTGGCGACTTCGATGAGGCCGCGCACCTGCTGAGCGAACTGGCCGCCGGTGCCGAAGCCACGCGGACCTCGGTGTCGCGTGATCTGGTGCGCCGCTGCGCCGGACTGGTGTGCGGCCGATTCGGTCCGCAGCCGGAGGTCGTATTCACCGCGGTGGCCGTGGACGAAACCGCGCTGTCGGCCGAGGTCGACGAACTCGACCCGGGCGTACGAGCGGTGCTGGCGGAGCTGAACGGCGANAACGGCGACCTGCCGGGCTTGGCCTGCCAGCTCGATCTGGCCGCCCGCGACAGCGGACTCGCGGCGATCGTGCGCTGCCTGCGGTGGACGGTAGAGCCCGGCGACGGCTGAACGCCCAGTGCGTGCCGGGGGTTTGCCCGGCCGGGCACCGGCTATCCGGTGGTGGCCCGGAACCGCCGGGCTGACATGCCAGGACGACATCCCGGGAGGCCCGGCCATGACCACCACCGCTGTCCGGCCCGCGCCGCACCGACCGGTGGGGCCGCGATGACGACCACCGCCGAGCATTCGCTGTGGCTTGACACTGCCCGCGGCACGCCGCGCGAATCGTTGCGCGGCCGGGAACGGGCCGGTGTCGTGGTCATCGGCGGCGGGATCGCGGGCCTGACCACCGCACTGCTGCTCGCCCGCCGCGGCGTCGACGTGGCCGTGGTCGAAGCCAGCCGGGTAGCCGAGGGGGCCAGCGGCAACAACACCGCCAAGGTCACCGCGCTTCAGTCCACTGTGTACTCGACGTTGGCCCGTGCACACGGGTCCGCCGTCGCTGCCCGTTATGCCGCTGCCGCACGGGCCGGGGTTGAGCTGGTCGCGACCCTCGCCGAGCAGGTCGACTGCGGATTGCGCAGGGCCCCGGCCTCGACCTTCGCACTCACCATCGCAGAACGGGACACGGTGCGTGCCGAATACCAGGCAGCGCAACGTGCTGGTCTGCCGGTCGAGTGGAGTGCGACGCTGGACCTTCCGGTGCCCGTGCACGGCGCGGTCCGGCTGCCCGACCAGGTCCAACTGCATCCGGTCGACTACGTCCGCGGCCTCGCCGACGCCGTCGTGGCCGAAGGCGGCCGGGTCTTCGAGAACAGCCGCGTCCGGCACGTCGGCGCCAGCGCGCCGTACCAGGTCCGCACCGAGCACGGCGCGCTCGCCGCCAGCGCTGTGGTCGTCGCGACCCACTATCCGATTCTCGACCGGGGACTTTTCTTCCCCCGCCTGGAAGTGCAGCGGTCGTACTGCATTGCCGCCGTCCTGCGTTCCGGGTCGCCACCACAGGAACTTGCGATCAGCGCGGGCCATCCGGCGTGGTCGTTCGCCGCCCACGCGGGCAAGCTCGTCCTCAGCGGTCAGGGGCATCCGGTCGGCGAACGAGCCGGATTCAGTCGCTACACCGAGCTGAGCGAGTTCGCCGCGCGGCACTTCGACGTCGAGCGAGTCACGCACCGGTGGTCGGCACAGGACCCGAAGAGTTACGACAGCATCCCGGTCGTCGGGCCGTATTATCCGGGTGCGCGCCGTCTGTGGGTCGCCACGGGATTCGGCAAATGGGGACTCGCCATGGGTACCGCGGCTGCCGCAGTGATCGCCGACGGCATCACCGGGTCGGTCAACCCGCACCGCGGCCTCTTCTCTCCACAGCGGCTGTCGTCGCGGTCGGTGCCCAGCCTGCTTCGGCAGAACGCCAAGGTCGCCAAGGATCTCGTCGGAGACCGGCTCGGTTCGGCCGAGGCGAAGACCGCCGAGGACATCGCCGTCGACCAGGCCCGGGTCCTCCCGGACGGCCTCGGCCGAAAGGGCGTGTATCGGGACCGTGAGGGCCGCCTGCACGCGGTGTCGATGCGCTGCACCCACCTCGGCTGCTTCGTGCGCTTCAACGCCGCGGAACGCAGCTGGGACTGCCCCTGCCACGGCTCCCGGTTCGACGTGGACAGCGCTGTGCTGGAAGGGCCCGCGGACGAACCGCTGCCCCGGCGGCAACCGTGATCCTCAGCCCTCCGACCGCGAGAGCTCACCGTGCCAGGGTGTTCCAGAGCCCGGTGTCGCCGGCGAGGTGAACGCGACCGCGGCGATGACCAGCCAGGCACCAACTAGCAGCTCCGCACCGAGAGTCAGGCGGCTCTCGCGGAGTTTGCGGTCGCCGGTTTCGAGCCCGGCGGACACGGCCGTTTTCATCCGGCGGTCCTCCTTCCCAGGTCAGATTCGCGGGATTGCCCGCCGCTGGCGCGCGGAAACCTCGTTTCCCTCTCGGCAGGGCCGGGAAAACCAGCCGGACGAGCCGTGCCACGCAGCTCGCGACCGCGGCGGGACACCGGATGCTCGGAGCCCTCTGGGCAGTGGAGCAGACGGCGGCCGCGGTGAGCGTCTCGTGGTACTGGTCGCCATGTACGTGGCACTCGCGGTGGGCGGCGGCGTGACCGTGGTGATCGGAGTACTGCTGCTGCCGGCCGACCCCCGGCGACTACTGCGCGAAACGGTGCGACGGCTGTCACCGGGTTGCGCGACGCGGTCGTCGCCGTGGCCGAGGCGTGCTCCGCGCTGGCGAACAGCGACGACGGCCGCGCCGCCGCGACCGCGGCCGAACACGCGCTGCAGACGCTGGAACCCGTCGGTGAACCCACCCCGGACTACCCGGGCACGGCGATATCCGCAGCACGCGCCTGCGACAGGGGATCTGGTGATAACAGTCGGATATTCGGAATCGAGGAGGACATCTTGAGCAAGGAATTCCACCGCGGCGACCGCGTGCGCTGGGACGCCGGGATCCAGAGTTCCACCGGCGTCGTGAAGAAGAAGATCACTGAGGACACCGAGGCCGGTGGCCGGCACGTCAAAGCCTCTCCCGACGCTCCGCAATACCTCGTGCGCAGCGATAAGTCCGGCGCGACCGCCGTGCACCACCCGGACAAGATTCATCCGCGCTGACCGGACAGTGCCCCGCCGGGCCGCATCACCTGGACCAAGCGGGACTCAGAGCCGCGCACCCGCATGCCGACGAACGTCTCCACGGTGCGGTTTCCCGGCGCCGAGGAAAAGAAGCCGTCAGCCGACTTCGAGCACGGTCTTTCCCCTGCCGTGCCCGGAATCGAGCTGTTCGTGGGATTCGCGGACCCGCTCCAGCGGCAGTGTCCCGGTCACCACCGGCCGGGCCAGGCCGCGGTCGAACACCGGGGTCATCTCGTCCAGGCGGGCACGTTCACGGGTCAGCATGATGCCGTGCAGCACCTGGTTGCGCTGGTACAGATCGGGCAGCTCCCCGGCCGGCGGAAGCACGGTGGCGATCCGCCCGAAGTCCCGCGCAGCCCGGCAGCTGACAGCCAGGTTCTCACCGCCTACGAGGTCGAGCACCGCGTCCGCGCCGCGGCCGCCGGTCCCGTCGCGCGTCACCGCCACCGGATCATCACGGTGGTAGTCGATCGCGACCGCACCCAGTTCAGCCAGCAGGTCCTGGTTCTTCGGCCCCGCGGTCGCGAGCACGCGGGCGCCCGCCGCGATGGCGAACTGCACCGCGAACGTGCCCACCCCGCCGGAACCTCCATGCACGAGCACAGTTTCCCCGGGACGGACGGCCAGCCGCCGCACGATCGCCTCCCACGCAGTGCCGCCGGCGAGCGGGATCGCCGCCGCGTCGCGATGGCTCAGCGAACGTGGTTTCGGCGCGGCGATCGACGCGGAAACCACGCAGTACTCGGCATATCCCGCCTGTTGTGCGGTGAGCTCCGGAGTGCAGTAGACCTCGTCACCCACGGCCAGGTCCGCCACGCCGGGGCCGACCGCGTCGAGCACGCCCGACACGTCGCCGCCGAGGACGGCGGGGAGCGGAAGGTCCGGCATCGCGACGCCCTGGCGGATCTTGGCCTCGACCGGGTTGGTGGCCGCGGCAGCTACCCGGACCCGCACCTCCCCCGGGCCGGGCTCGGGGACGTCCACCTCGGCGGGGGTGAGCACTTCCGGACCGCCGAATTCGCGAATCACCACTGCTCGCATAGTCATCCCTCCCGGCTACCCGGCCGCACCCGGGGGAAACCGCGGACCGGGTTTCCGGCCCCATCCGACGGGCAACCACCGGGTGAGCACACCAACCAAGCCGGTGTAGGTGCCTAGCGCGCCGAGGTACCCGACCAGCGGACGGTCTTGGGGCACCCTCGTAATGCTCGCGTACGCGGTGCCACACCGGTCTCGTCATGACTCCCCCGATCCGGGCTCCATCAGCCGGCCCTGGGCCTTGGCTCTCACCTTGTCCGGCAGCACCCGGCTGCCTGCAGCTTGTTCTTCACCGCCCAGCTTCGGCGATCGTGTCCGCAGTGTCCTTGGGGCCCTGGCCGATCTTGGTGTCGGTCATATCCGCGCGTTCGAGGAACTCCGTGTCCACCGGTCCCGGCAGCACCGTCGTGATGGTGACCCCACGCTCGGCGACCTCGCCGCGGGATTCCTTCGGCGAACGACGTCAGGAACGCCTTCGACGCCGAGTACACCGCCTGGTACGGGCCTGGCGCGGTGGCCGCCAGATGGACCGTCGAGCGGACGTTGCGGTCCACGACCTTCAGCTGATCCCCGAGAGTGGCGTCCCCGGCGAACTCGCCGTCGATGCCGATCCCGGCGTTCAGCACCAGGACATCGACCGGACGGTCGCCGATCCGGCGGACAAGCTCCTCGACGCCCGCCAGTTCGGCGAGATCGACCCTGACCGCGGTGACCCGGGTGCCGCGGCCGCGGGCCCGTGCGGCGGCCGCTTCGAACTCGTCGTCCTCCGCGGCGAGAACGAGGCCGTATCCGTGTTCGGCGAGCTTTCCGGCCAGCGCAAACCCGATCCCGCCGGAGGCACCGGTGAAGACGGCGAACGGACTGTTCATGCGCTTGCTCCTTTCCTGCTGCCCGCGAGGTACCCGTAGTCGCGCCGGGTAGCCGGAGTTTGCCCGGTCCGAGCGGGGGAAACCTGTGACCGAGACGAGGAGGCAGGCGATGATCGAGGTCAGCCAGACCATGCCGGTGCCGGCCGAAGCGGTGTTTGACGTCTTGTCGGACGGCTGGTCCTATGCCGGCTGGGTAGTCGGCAGCTGCCACATCCGCGACGTCGACGACCGCTGGCCCGCGGCCGGTGCGCGCATCCACCACAGCGTCGGGATGTGGCCGTTGCAGTTGGAGGACACCACGACGGTACGGGCGGTGGACCCCGGAAGCTCGCTCGAACTCGAAGCACAGGGCGGCGCACTCGGCACTGCGGACATCCTGGTCACTCTCACCCCGCGCGGCACCGGGGAAACCGTGGTACGCATTGCCGAATCCGCCCGCGGCGGAATCGGCGGCCTGATCCCGGAGAGCATGCAGGCACTGCTGCTCCGGCCACGCAACGAAGAATCACTCGCGCGCCTCTCCGCCCTCGCGATCGGCCGGACCCGCCGCTGACCGCCCCCGCCAACGTCGGCAAGCCGTCGACGCCGACCTCGTGCCTGTGGCCTCACGAACCTCAGCGGTATATCGCTCGGTTTGCGGCCCGGATCGCCGCCGCGTAGCCGCCGCCGAGCAAGTGGTCTCGCGCCAGTGCGGCGCGGGCCGCGTTCGCGCCGGGGCCGCCGTGTACCGCGCCGCCCGGATGGGCTGCCGCGCCGGCGAGGAACAGCCGGTCCACCGGCGTGTCCGAACGGCCGAGCCCAGGTACCGGGCGGAAGAACAGCTCCTGATGGATGGCGGTCGTCCCGGCGTTAACGGCGCCGCCGACCAGGTTGGCGTCGTGTCCGGCCAGCTCGGCCGGGCCCTGCATCCGACGATCGAGGACCAGGTCGCGGAAGCCCGGCGCGTTGTGCTCGACGGCCGCCTCGACACGTTCGGCCTGTAGCTGCACGGTCGCGGGGTCGGCACCGCGGGGCAGGTGGGTGTAGGCCCAGACCGCTTCGGTGCCGGCCGGGGAGCGGGATGCGTCCGCGGTGCTCATCTGGCCCAGCAGCAGGAACGGCTGCTCCGGCACCTCGTCGCGGGCCAGCGCCGCGCCGAAGGCCGAGAGCCCGGTCTCGTCGCAGCCCAGGTGTACGGTGCCGGCGCCGCGTGCTTCCGACGCGGTCCAGGGAACCGGGCCGGACAGCGCCCAGTCGACCTTCACCGTCGCACTGTCCCATTCAAAGACCTTCAGGTCCGCCAGCAGCCGCGACGGCAGCCACTCCGCCGCGACGAGGCCACCGTAGAGCACCGGCGCCGGAACGTCGGCCAGCACCGCCTTGCGCGCCCGGATCGGCTCCCCGTCCGCGCACCGCACGCCGACCGCCTTGCCCCCGGCGACCAGTACCTCGGTCACCGAGACTCCACAGTGGACAGACCCACCTCGGGACTCCAGCCGGCGCACCAACGCGGCCACCAGGTTACTCGCGCCACCCTCGGGCACCGGAAACCCGACGTCCTGCGCGAGCATTCCCAGCAGCCAGCCGAAGACGGCACTGCCCGCGTTGTCCACCGACAGGTCGCTGTGCGCGGCGTTCCCGGACAGCAGCAGGCGCGCTCCCTCGCCGTCGAAGCGTTCGCGCGCGAAGCGGCGGGCGGGCAGCGTTAGCATCCGGGCGAGCCGCAACGCTTCCGCGGTACCGGTGCGGCGCAGGAGCCGGGCGCCGGCCCGGATCGGCGGGAACGGGGTGAACAAGGCGTCGAGGAATTCCTCGCGAAGTCCTCGCCACTGCTTGAAAAGGCCCCGCCACGACTGTTCGTCCCCAGGTGCGAAGCGGGCGATTGATTCGGCGGTGCGGTCGAGGTCCCGTGAGAGCACGGCGCAGCGGTCGTCCGGGAAGACGTGCGCGAGTGCGTCGGGGGCGTGCAGCCAGCGCAGGCCGTACTCGGTCAGGCCGAGGCCGTCGAGCACCGGTGAAGCGGCGCCGAGCGGGAAGAACGCGGCACACAGATCGGAGCGGAATCCGGGCGCGGTGATCTCCTCGGTGCGCAGGGCACCGCCGGGAGCGGGTTGTTCCTCGAGAACGACGACGTCCCACCCGCGGTCGGCGAGCAGGTTCGCGGCGACCAGACCGTTGTGCCCGGCCCCGATGACGATCGCGTCGGCGGTGTGCACGGGTTCAGGCCTGCGACTGGTGCGTCGGACGGCCGCGGGTCAGTGCCCGGGCCCGGTGCAGCAGCCCGGTCCGGGCGGACGCCAGCGGGGCGGAGGATTCGCCGTCGCCGCGACGCAGCCCCTCGATCAGGTCCCGGAGGGCTTCGGCGGCGCGGTACCGCGGCTGCCAGCCGAGCACGGTCCGGGCCCGCGTGGTGTCCACCAGCGCGGCCTGGTCGGCCAGTTCGAGCCAGCCCGGATGCAGGGGCTGGAGTCCGGCCAGCCACGACAGCTGGGCCACCGCCCGGACAACGGGCTTGGTCGTCGGCACCCGCGTGCCGCCGAGGGCCTGAGCGAGCTCGGAGGCGTGGAGCACGTCCTCGGCCGCGAGATTGAACGGGCCCACCGCCTGCCGGTCGAGGATCAACCGGATCGCTTCGGCGACGTCGTCGGCGTGCACTGCCTGCGCCCGCAGGCTCTCCCACAGCGGAACCGGCAGGTACCGGCCGCCGATCAGACCGGGTGGCAGCAGAGGGGCGAGCAGCCATCGCGTGAACTCGCCGGCGGCGAGCCGCTGCAGGACCGCACACGGCCTGATGCGCGCGAGCGCGACCTCCGGATGCCGGGACGAGAACACATCCAGCGCCGTCTCCAGCAGAGCTTTGCTCCGGCTGTACGCGCTGGATTCGATCCCGCTGCACGGCCAGTCCTCGGTAACCTTCTCCTCCGGCGGCCCCGGTGCGTAGGCGGCCACCGAAGACGCGCACACCAGCCGTCGCACCCCCGCGCTGGTGACGGCCTGCAGAACGTTCCGGGTACCGTCTTCGTTCGTGCGCACCATCGACGGGTCGCTCCACTCCGGTGAGATGGCCCACGCCAGGTGCACGACGGCGTCGGCACCGGTGAATACTTCCCTCAGCTCCTGGTCCGCGCCGGGTTCGCCGATGTCCAGCGCGCGCCACTGAGCCCACGAGTACGGCTCGGCGTAGCGATCCGGCAGCCGGCGCGCCACCGTGATGACCTCGTGACCGCGGTCCAGGGCACGCAGCAACGCTGTGCCGATGTTGCCGCTCGCTCCGGTGATCGCGATCCGCATGCCTGCCGCGTACCCGTTGCGCGGTCGCGGAAACCCGTTCACCGAGTCCGGTACCGGGTCCGCGGAATAGGACTTCTGACTTCGATCGCCCCGGGATGTCGCGCCCGCGATGACCGGCTTTTTTTCCAGACCGGCCGGGGAAACGGCCCGTTCGACCAGTCCCTCGCGCAGTTCTTCGGCCAGTCCGGGCCCGGCCGTCGCGTGTACTCGGTGGATGTGTCGCGGCCGCTCGACGACGCGGCACGCGGCCTCGTCGCGGAAGCGGCGGAGCGGGCAGGCTCGTGGGACGGGCGGTACGGGGACACCCAGCACCTGCTGCGGGTCCCGGCCACCGTGTCCAGCACCGCGCAGGTACTCACCCGCGCGGGGGCGGGCCCGGCACAGGTCAGGGCCACTGCGCTGGCGCCCGGCGTGATCTGCACAGCTCAGCCGAAAGACAGCGCTTCAACCAGGCTCCCGGCCGTGCGAGGCCCGACCGAGTGGCTTGTCCGGCCGCCCGGTGATTCGGGCGGTCGGCTGCCGCCGCGGCAGACCTCGAACGCCGGTTCATCCGGTGCCGAACTCCACTGTCCATAGTAGACAGCGCACGATCGCCGATAATCCGTCGCCGCGTACGGCGAGCCCCACCTGGCAGTCCAGCCCGGCCCAGTCGCCGTTCAGTCCTGCCAGCACGGCCCGCACGCCCGGATCGAGATCGTCGACTTCCGCCGGTCTCGCGGTCTCGCCGAACGCTACCGCGGTGAAGACGGTTCCGGCCGGTTGTGGGCAGAATGGCCCGGACACCGCGACGGCGCAGAGGTGCACGACGTCGCGCACCACCGAGGACTGCGTGGTAGGGGTGCCCGCGGCCAGTGTGGCGAGCACCTGCGCGACCCGGCCGAAGTCCTTGTGCCGGATCGCGGTGACCAAGTCGCTCGCGACGGAATTCGCTTGGGTCGTCGGTTCCTCGCTCCGAGTCCGTGGGCGCGCACCACCGGACGGCGCACGTCCGGCCCGGCGTAATCCGATCGGTCAAATACGCCGTCTGGCGGGATAAAGGCAGGCGGTGACGTCGATCAGCACGATCTCGCCGAACAGAGCCACCAGGTTCTCCGCGACGAGCGCCGTGACCAGGAGCGCTGCGCTGGCGATCCCGCTCACGGCTCGACCGCGGACGGCACCCCGCCGAGCGGCCGGGCGGCGCATGTCACCGAACACCGCGTGCACCAGGCGCCATCGGCCGCGACGAGGTCGCGCTCGATCCGCCGCAGGCAGCGTCGTTCGTCGCGGTCCATCGAACACCTCCCGATCGAAGCCCGTTCGAGGACTACCCTTCCAGCGCCCGATTATCCGTTTGGCCGGATCGGCCGGTGGTACCCGGCGGACATGGTACGAGTCGGCTATTTCCTGTCCAGCGAGGAGTTCGGCCCGGCAGAACTGGTGCGGCAGGCGCGGCTTGCCGAAGCCG
The DNA here is from genome assembly GCF_001651785.1 of Amycolatopsis sp. M39. Classification (NCBI taxonomy): domain Bacteria; kingdom Bacillati; phylum Actinomycetota; class Actinomycetes; order Pseudonocardiales; family Pseudonocardiaceae; genus Amycolatopsis; species Amycolatopsis sp. M39. The sequence goes on along the minus strand of NZ_LWSF01000032.1, from coordinate 15,223 downwards.
CCGGGTTCGACCGGCTGTGGATTTCCGACCACTTCCACCCGTGGCTGGCCGAGCAAGGCAACAGCCCGTTCGTGTGGTCGGTAATCGGCGCGCTCAGCCAGGTCACACCACGCTGCCGATCAGCACGGCGGTGACCTGCCCGATCGTCCGGACCCACCCGGCCGTCATCGCCCAGGCGTCGGCGACAGCGGCGGTGCAGTGCGAAGGCCGGTTCACGCTGGGAGTCGGTACCGGCGAAGCACTCAACGAGCACGTCACCGGCGAACGGTGGCCGTCGCCGAAGGAACGGCGGGACATGCTCGAGGAAGCCATCGACGTCATTCGCGCCCTGCACACCGGCCAGGAGGTCAATCACCGCGGCCGGTACTACACGGTCGACCGCGCGCGGCTCTACACCGTGCCCGATCAGCCGGTGCCCATCTACGTCTCGGCATTCGGCCCCGCCGCCCTCGACCTCGCCGTCCGCGCCGGAGACGGATTCTGCACCGTTTCCCCAGACACCGAAATGGTCCGCCGCTACCGCCGGTCCGGCGGCGCCGACCGGTGCGTGCAGGGCGGGCTGAAGGTGTGCTGGGCGGAGTCCGAAGAGAACGGTATCCGCACGGCCCACCGTTTGTGGCGCAACGAACTGCTTCCCGGCCAGCTCCCCTCGACGCTTAACACTCCGGCTGACTACAGTGCCGCCTCCACCTTGATCGCCGAGGAAATGACCGCCGCGCAGTTCCCCTGCGGCCCCGATCCGGCCCGGCACGTCGCCGCCGTCCGCGAATTCGCCGACGCCGGGTTCGATGAGGTCTACGTACAGCAGATCGGACCGGACCAGGACCGCTTCTTCGACGCGTGGCATCGCGACGTCCTGCCCTCGATCTGACCCTCCGCCGCCACTCCGAACGAGCGTGCCGTTCATGACCGCGAACGAAGTGCCGGGAGGCCTGGGTGCCGCAGGCAGGACGGCCGACCTGGACACCCACCGGAAACATGTCTTCGACCTGCACACAGCGCCCGCGAAGGCCTATTCTGGCGGGCGGCTGCGCAACGCGGACGAAAAGACCTTTCCCATCCTGGCCGGCCACGACGTTTCCGGAGTCCTGGTCCGGCTGGAACCGGGTGGCGTCCGCGAACCGCACTGGCACCCGAGCGCGTGGGGACTGCACTACGTCATCGCCGGCACCGGCCGGTTCTCGATCCTGGAAACCGAGGGCTACCACGAACACTTCGACGCCACCGCGGGCGACGTCGTCTTCCTGCCCCAGGGATCACTGCACTATTTCGAGAACGTCTCCGCCGAGGACTACCTGGCCTTCCTTGTCTTCAACACCAGTGCTGAAGAACCCCGCGACGACATCGGGCTGGCAGCCTCGGTGAACACGATCCCGCACGACGCACTCGGCGCGGTATTCGGCGTTCCGCCGGAAGTCTTCGACCACCTTCCCAGGAAGATCGAACCGGTAACCATTGTCCGCAAACCAAAGTGACCGGTGCGGGAAGCCCGCTCAGGCACCGTCGTGGGCATCGGGTCATCAGGCCCGCTAGATCCTCCGACGCCAGGAACGACGGCGGGGGCTGCGCCCCACCTGGAACTGATGATCGAGTGGACGCGGCTCATCGTCATCCCAGCGGCTCGTACTGGCGGTGCCTCGTGGGAGCAGCGCGCGGCCGAAGTGCTGCGCGGCACCCGCCGACCGGTTTTCGTCGTCGGGGCGGCGCGATCACCGGACACGCTTGCGCAACAGGATGAAAGCCTCTTCCAGGTCGAGACCACCGCGCCCGGCCAGCACCCCTTGCCTGCTCGATGACTACCCGGCTGCTGAGGGCGCCCTGCAGCTGATCGGCGCGCAGATCGGCGTTGCGAACGCGCTGTTCGCGCAGGATGCCGATAGCGGCCAGGCCGGCCAACACCCGCGCAGCGCGCGCCGCGGACGGGGCCGACACGCCGGGTTCGCACAGGAAAAGGCCGAGCGCGCCGACCATTTCGCGGCGCACCCCCATCAGCAATGCGCGGACGGCGCAGAATCCCTCTTGCCACGCGTGCTCGGGAATTGCGCCCGAGGTCCGGCAGGGGCGCGGAGATCCTCGGCGGTGGCTGTTTCCCCGAGGCGGAAGGCGTCCGAGCAGGGGCCTTCGCCTGCTTCCAGATCGAACGATTCCGTGCGCCGGACCTGCTCGGTCGAACACGACGCCACCTGGAGCCGACCCGCTTGGCCAGGCAGCACGATCCCGGCCGCGTCCACGGGCAGGAGCCGCACGCGATGCCCGTTCCGTCTCCGCTGCGCAACCTCGGCGCCTAGCTGCTTCCAACGCCGAACGAGCCGCAGAACGGGGTCCAGGCCGTCCGTAAGCGGACGGAACGTAGCAGCCGTGTTTCGCCGTGCACTATGAGGGCTACCCTGATACGAGGTCTAGCGTGTCCAGGAGGAGGTGATCGCCGTGTCCGAAGTCCGGCGGGACATCGTGGTCGCCGGAGCGTCGGCGGGCGGAGTCGAGGCCCTGCGTTCGCTGGTCGGATCCCTGCCCGCCGACTTCCCCGCCACAGTCCTGGTGACGATGCACTTGTCCGCGGGAGCGCGCAGCGCGCTGCCGATGATTCTCGACCGCTCCGGCCCGTTGCCCGCGGCGGCCGCCACCCACGGGGCGCCTTTGCGAGCCGGCGTCGTCTACGTCGCGCCGCCGGACCGGCATCTGCTCACCGACGACGGTTCGGTGATACTCACCCAGGGGCCGACGGAAAACGGGCATCGGCCGGCGATCAACGCGATGTTCCGTTCGGCGGCGGTGACAGCCGGCCCTCGGACGGTCGGCGTGGTCCTGTCCGGCACGCTCGACGACGGCGCGGCGGGCCTGCGCGCGATCGTCGCCCGCGGCGGCGAGGCTGTGGTGCAAGACCCTGCCGACGCCGTGTACTCCGGCATGCCGTCGAGCGCGCTCGCCGCGGTCGGGGCGGCTCGCGTGCTGCCGGCCGCCGAACTCGGCGGTGCTTTGGACAAGATGGTGCGCATGCCGCTGGAACCGGCCGACGTCCCGCCGCCGTCCCGGGCTCTGCTGCTGGAAGACCGGATCGCCCGCGACGGGGTGCGTCTCGGCGCGGTGCGGCCCGAGGCAGCGCAGTCCTCCGCTGCCTACACCTGCCCGGACTGCCACGGAACCCTCACCGAGGTCGCGTCGGGCCAGTACCGGTGCCGGATCGGGCACGCTTGGTCGCCCGAGGCCCTGTTGCTCGCCCAGGACACCGAGTTCCAGCGCGCGGTCTGGACGGCACTGCGCTCCCTCGACGAGAAGGTCGCGTTGGCAGAGCGGCTTGAGCACGACGCCCGGCATCGCCATCACTCGCTGCTCACCGAGCGCTACGCCGGAACCGCGAGGGAATGTCTGGCCGCTGCGAATACGCTGCGGGAGTTCCTGCTCTCGCTGTCCGACAAACCCCGTGCCGAGGATCCTTGATGAGCGCTGGCCACGGAGTGCGCCTTGTGCCCGAGCACCGCGCAGAAGCCACCACCGCGCTCGTGAGCGGCGTGCTCGACTTGGAGTCTTACCCGGAGTTGCGCGACGGACTGCTCAAGATCGCCGCTGAGGCGCCCAACGGCCTCATTGCCGACATCCAGGAGCTGGCCGTCAACGATCCGTCGCTGCTGAGCGTGTTCTCGCTGGTGTCCATGCGGGTCGGCGACTGGCCGGGCATCCCGTTCGCCATAGCCACCGACCGGCCCGGGCACCAGGCGATGCTCGCCGCCCGCGCCGTCGACCGGTTCGTCGCGGTGCACCCCGACCGCGCGGCCGCCGAGCGCCGGCTCCTGCGGCCGCCTCGTCGGCGTGCCACGCAGCAGCTGACCCGCGCGGTGCGTTCCCCGGCTCTCGCCCGCGACTTCGTGGAGCGGATCTGCGCGGAGTGGGGCACCGCGGACCTGGCGGAGGACGCACTGCTGGTCACCACCGAGCTGATGGAGAACGCCCTTCAGCACACCGCCTCGGCGCCGCGGATCCGGCTGGAGCTGCGGCGCGGGATCCTGAGCGTCGCAGTGTCCGACGACGACCCGCGCCCGGCGGTCCTGCGGGAACGGCTCAGCATCCACGAAAGCGGCCTCGGTCTCCGGTTGGTCGCCCAGGTCGCGAAGGTGTGGGGCTGCAGCCGGTCGTGGTCCGGGGGGAAGGTCGTCTGGGCGGTGTTCACCAGGCGCGCCCCTCACTCAAGCGGCCGCGCCGACGGGTAGCGTGTCGGAGCGTGACCGAGCCCAAGGAAACCAACGGCGAGTTCGAATCGGTGCTGGCCTACCTGAAGGAGTCGCGGGGCTTCGACTTCACCGGGTACAAGCGGAGCAGCCTGATGCGGCGGGTCCGCCGCCGGATGAGCCAGATCGGCATCGAAGGCTACAACGAGTACATCGACCAGCTCCAGGTGAACTCCGAGGAGTTCGTGGCGCTGTTCAACACGATCCTCATCAACGTCACCGGGTTCTTCCGCGACCCCGAAGCATGGGAGTACCTGCGCGACCACGTCGTGCCGGCGCTGCTGGCCGAACGCAGCCCGGAGGAGCCGATCCGGGTGTGGAGCGCCGGGTGCGCGGGCGGCCAGGAGGCGTACAGCCTCGCGATGCTTTTCGCCGACGCGATCGGAGTCGACGCGTTCCGCCAGCGCGTCAAGATCTACGCGACCGACGTCGACGACGAGGCGCTCACCCAGGCCCGGCACGCCGCCTACACCCCGGCCGAGGTCGACGGACTCAGCGAGAGCCAGCTGGAGCAGTACTTCGAACTGCAGGGCAGCCGCTACTGCTTCCGCAAGGACCTGCGCCGTTCGGTCATTTTCGGGCGCAACGACCTCGTGCAGGACGCGCCGATCTCGCGCATCGACCTGCTCGTCTGCCGCAATACCCTGATGTACTTCAACGCCGAGACGCAGACGAAGATCCTCGAGCGATTCCACTTCGCGCTGGCCCTCAAAGGGCTGCTCTTCCTCGGCAAGGCCGAGATGCTGCTTTCGCACGCCCGGATCTTCGAACCGCTCGACCTCAAACGCCGGGTTTTCCGCAAGGCTGTCAACGCGCCGGTCAGCTACAACCACTTCGTGTCGCCCGGCTTCCCGCAGCGCCGGACCCACGACATCGCCGGGCTCGACGAACTGCGCGAACACGCGTTCTCGGCAAGCCCCGTCGCGCAGATCGTGGTGACGGAGGACGAGGTCACCGCACTCGTCAACGCCCAGGCGGAGGTTGCGTTCGGGCTGTCCGAACGCGACATCGGCCGTCCGTTGCGCGACCTGGACGTGTCCTACCGGCCGGTGGCGCTGCGCGCCTACGTCGAACAGGCGCGGATGGAACGGCGCTCGCTGCGGATCAAGGACGTCGAGTGGCGCCGGGCAGGCGAGACCGTCTGGTACGAGGTGCACGTCAACCCGTTGCTGGGCAAGGAGAAGAAGCTGCTCGGCGTGTCCGTGGTGTTCCACGACGTCAGCTGGGCACGGCAGCTGCTCACCGAACTGGAGCACACCAACCGGCAGCTCGAATCGGCCTACGAGGAACTCCAGTCCACCAACGAAGAACTCGAAACCACCAACGAGGAGCTTCAGTCCACGGTGGAGGAGCTGGAGACGACAAACGAAGAGCTCCAGTCCACCAACGAAGAACTGGAGACGATGAACGAGGAACTCCAGTCCACCAACGACGAGCTCCAGACAATCAACGACGCGCTGCGCGAACGCAGCCTCGACCTCGACGAGGTCAACGAATTCCTCGAGTCGGTGCTGACCTCGATCCGCGCGGGAATCGTAGTGGTGGACCGTGAGATGCGAGTGAAAGCCTGGAACCGCGGCGCGGAAGACCTCTGGGGCGTCCGCCGGGAGGAGGCGGAGGGCACGCATCTGCTCAATCTGGACATCGGCCTGCCGCTGACGGAACTCCGTCCGGCGGTCCGCGACGCGCTCGCGGACGCCGGATATCACACCGAACTGCTGCTCGATGCGATCAACCGCCGCGGGCGGGCGACGTCGGTCCGCTTGCACTGCGGCGCGTTGCGGGGCGCCGACGGAGAGAGCCAGGGCGCGCTGCTGATGATGGAGGAAGGCCAGCCGCCTGGACCGAGCCGGTGACGGCCGCCCGGTGTGGCGCTGGTGCACGGCGGCTCCGATCGACTCGACACCGATGAACCGCGTGCCTTCGAAGACGGCACGCAACAGAAACGGTTCAGCGACTCGACCGGGCTCGTCAGCCGCCGATCCGGCCGCTGCTGCGCAGGTCCCCGGTGCTCAGGGCCTGCTCAGCGTTGCTGGTCCGGCACCGAAACACCCATGCCGAAGCTGACGTGTTCAGGCGACGCCGCTCCCGGGCCGAGGCATCGAGTCGATATTGCTGCGGATGTCGAGTGTCTTGTCGAGCCCCACCAGCCGAAGGGGACGCAGAACGGCGCGCTGGTGCGCGATGATCGAGAACGGCACCCCCGCGGTCCGCGCCGCGCGGTCCGCAGCGAGCAGTGCGGACAAGCCATGGCAGCTGCAGAACCTCACGGCGCGGAGGTCGGCGAGCACAGCCGGGGGTGTGCGCTCGATCTCCGCCGCGATTCGCTCTGCGAACGGCTGGGCACCGCATGCGTCGAGGTCGTCGGCCACCGCCACGACCGTGGCGTCCTCGCCGGTGCACACGACGATGTCGACGGTGAGTCCTGCGGAGGAGGACAGACTGGTGAACGAGATGGGTCGGGTCATGCGGCGCCTCCAGTGAACGGACGAGAGGTGAGCCGTCGCACGGCCCGCCTCCGATTGTTCTCCTCGGTGGGCGGCTGCTGTCCTGAACCGCAGATCAGCCACGTTACCCCGGCTGTCCTTCGCTAACAACCGGCAGCCGCCGCCCGCGCCGAGGAAACACCCCGGCCGGAATCGACACTCGGCAGCTCCGCTCTCCCGCGTGAACTATGCGGGCGGAAGACGTGCGTCTGAGGTTCACCCAGGAGAAGCAAACCGCCTTGCCCATTATCGCACGGCACGGTGGAGATCGCCCGGGTCTGCGGACCGCTCAGCCTTGCGGGCTTGCACGTGGCAACAGCGCCGGCGAACGTCCGGGTATTGGTCGTGGTCCCCGATCTGGCGGAGATCTGCGGCCTCGACGCCGCTGGTCTGCGCATTCTCCTCATCCTGTCGCCGGCTACGCCGAGAACGCGAGGGCGGTTTGGCCGACAGGTCACCGGGCTACCCCGTCGGCATGAAGAAGCGCCCGGCCAAGCGCACCGCTTCGGTGATATTTCTCGGCAGATCCGATGCGCTCGTCGCCGTGCGCAAGATGGTGGTCGAACACGGATTCGCGGTGGTCGACGTCCCCGGGCGCGGGGTTGAATGGGCGGTGGTCGACGACGATGTGTGGGCAGGACGCCGGACACGCTCGCAGGAAGCGATCCTGCGACGGCTGTCGGCCTTTCGCGTTCCGTGTTTGCTCCCGAACGAGGCAGCGGCCTGGTTGTCCGGGATGGCATCGAAACCACGGTTGACCCCGCTGTGAAAGACGCGGCCGTCCGAAGGTCGGCACCGAGGTGGCTCCGGTGTCAACGCTCGGCAGCGACGGGGTCAGCATCCGGAAGGGGGCCAGAGACCCCCGGGTAACTTGACGAGCCCTCAACCCCGAGTGCCGTCGATTGTCCGTCCACAGTGGATAGGCGCGCCGACCAGGGTAGGACAGCGGCCCATCCGCGCGAGCAGACCGCACCAGACTGCGGCCCGGTCATCTCGTTCGGCAGGTTCACGGGGCCAACATGGCCACGAGGCAGAATCCGAAGCGGCAAACACAAAGTGGCTAGGGCGGCACACCCCGCAGGCCGCAGAGGTCAGCTGAGCGAGCAACGACCAGCCGCAGCCTCCGTGGTCGCGACCAACAGAGCAAGAATGGCGAGCAGGACCGAATTCAGCGCACCTAGGACGAGCATCGGATGGCGTTGACCAGCCCTGCCCAGCTGAAGGCAATCGGGCACTCGTTGCGCACGGCGCTCCTCAAGTTGCGGCACGAGCGAGCAGCGAACTCGCAGTCGCGTTGGACCGCCCCGCGAGCATGATCGCGCATCCCGTGCAAGTGCTCGCCGGCAACGGGCTGCTCCGGGTGGCGCGCACGCGCCCGCTTCCGAACGGTGGAGAAACGGTTCTACGGCCGCTCGCTCTGCGGAAAATCCGGCTGCCCAGGTCGATGACGCCCGATCAGGGGCGACGCCACCGGTGGTCCGGGAAGGCCGTTCCGGCCTGCGCGCCCATGCGGATCAGCCCGCCGTCGACCACCACGGACGAACCCGTGATGTACCCCGCCGCGGGGGTGGCGAGGAAAGCCACCGCCGCGGCGACTTCACGGGCGTGCCCGGGGCGGCCGAGCGGAATTCCGGGGCGTTCCTGGCCGCGCGGGTCGACGTCGGTCTGGCCGGTCATCGGCGTGGAGATTTCGCCGGGCGCAACGGAATTGACCGTGATCCCGTACTCGGCGAGTTCGAGCGCGAGCACCTGGGTCAGCGCGCCGGCACCGGCTTTCGCCGCGCAATACGGGGCGGCGCCGACGCGGGGCACATGTTCGTGGACGCTGGTGATCGTGATGATCCGTCCGCCGCGGCCGGCATCGATCATGTGCCGCGCGGCACGTTGGGAGCACACGAAAACGCCGTGCAGATCGACGTCCACGACGCTGCGCCAGGTGTCGAAGTCCATGTCCATCGCGAGTTCGCTGCTGCCGGTCCCGGAGCAGTTCACCAGCACGTCGACGCCGCCCAGTTCGGCCGCGAGTTCGTCCACGACGCTCGCCGCGGTCGGCAGGTCGGTCAGGTCGAGCTGCCGCACGTGCGCGGCCACGCCCTGCTCCCGCGCCTCGGCAGCGGTCTCCTCCGCCCCGGTTTCGTCGGTGTGCCAGGTGATTCCGACGTCCACGCCCCCGCCGGCGAGCGCAACGGCCACCGCCCGTCCGATGCCGGAATCCGCGCCGGTCACGACCGCCGTGCGCGGTCCGTCGGTCTCTTCGGGCAACGGTGCTGGGTCCACCATGTCCTCTCTTCTCCTTGAGATTCAAGCGGTTGCCCGGCGGCTCGGCCGCTTGACCAATTCCGCCACCGCGGCAACGACTTCCGCCGGATCGATGCCGTCCAGGCACGGGTGTCCGGGGACCGGGCAGGTCCGAACGCGGCTTCCTCGGCACGGCGCGTGCTGGTCGCCGAGCAATGCCGCCGGGACCCCGAACGGAGCCCAGCGCGCGGCGGGAACCACCGGCGCGAACAACGACACCACCGGGGTGCCGACGGCCGCCGCCAGGTGAGCTGGACCGGTATTCGGGGCGACGACGGCCTCGGCACCGGCGAGCACTGCGGCCAGTTCGAGCAGCGACGTACCGCCGCTCAGGTCTACGCCGGCGGTCGTCCCCTCCGGTTTCGCACCGGTCACGACAACCCGGTGTCCTGCTTGGACAAGCGCGTCGACGATGCGTCCGCTGTGGACCGGAGAAGGGCTGCGCGCCGGGACCGAGGCCGTCGGGTGCACCACGACGTAGTCGCCGATTCCAGTCAGCGCGGAAACATCCGGCAACGGACCGCGGATCGCTAGCCGCCCGTCGTCGCCGGGAGGCAGCGCGCACCCGGCGGCTTGGGCGAGCGACAGCATCCGCAGCGCTTCCGGCGGGTCCCCCGGTACGCGGTGGCGCAGGTTGAGGAGGCTGCCCGGGTAGTCGTCGCAGATCGCACCGATCCACGGCACCCCGGCCAGGCGCAGCACCAATGCGAGCGGCAACGGCGACTGGTGGAACGAAGTAAGCACGAAAGCCGCTTCGAAGCCGGTCAGCTGTTCGGCGAGGACGTCGACCGACGAACGGGTGAGCGGCGGCGGTTCGGGGTCGATCCACGGCGCGCGGAAAACCTGCACCTCATCGACGCCGGGCAGCAGTTCCCCAGCAGCGGCGCCGTACGGTCCGGCCAGCAGCGTGACGTGCTCGGCCTGCGCGGCAATCGCCCGGACCGCCGGACCAGCCAGCAGGACGTCGCCGAGATTGTCCTGCCGGGCCACCACCACCCGCTTCACGCGACGACTCCGGCTTGGCACAGCGCGTCCGCGAGGTCTCGCGCCACCAGCGCTTCTTGCCGGGCGCGAGCGATCTCGGCAGGCAAGGTGCGGACGGTCGGAACCAGCACGGCGCGCGCTCCGGCCGCGAGCCCGGCTTCGACGTCCGCGCCGGTGTCGCCGATGACGACGCACCGCGCTGGGTCGACCGACAGTTCTTTCGCCGCCCGCCGGACGAGTTCCGGAAACGGTTTACGGCAGTCGCAGCCGTCGTCGGCGTCGTGCGGGCAGACCTGCCAGGTGCCGAACTCGCCGAACAACTCGTCCACGCGAGCGTTCACCGCGGTCAGCTGATCCGGCTCGATCAGCCCTTTCGCGACCCCGGACTGATTGCTCACCACGCCCAGCCGGACGCCCCTGCGCCGGAGTTCCCGCACGAGGCTCACCGCGCCGTCGACCGGCCGAACTTGCGTCGGATCCGACAGATAAGGGATGTCGTGGATCAGCGTGTCGTCGCGGTCGAACAGCACAGCCTGCGGCGAGAGCGAACGGCGGGCGGCGATTTCCCCGCGCAGCCGGTGATAGCAGGCGGCGGGCGGGATCAGCACGCTCGTCACGAGCATACGCGCGATCTCGCCGGGCGTGGCTGGCCCGGAACGGATGCGTTGTGCGGCGAACGCGCCGGTCAGCCCGGCCCAGGCGGCCAAGGCGAGGCGACGTTTCCGGGGCACGAGCGCGGCGAGGGCGGTGGCGACGGTCAGTGCGTGCCTTCCCAGCATTCCGCTGCCAGCACCGGTTCGCTGCCGCCACAGGACGCCGTGCTTGTACCGCATCCGCGCGTTGTCCGCGTTGCCTCGCTGGGCTTTCAGACTGGCCAAGAATCCCGAACGGCGCGCTGGATGAGTCGTGACCCGCTCGCCGCGCTCGATGCGGTGCCCGTTGAGCACGACACGCAGGGCCAGATCGGAGTCCTCCCGGAACGCACGCGGGAATCGCTCGTCGAAACCGCCGGACTCGACCAACGCTTTCCGCCGGTAAGCCATGTCCGCGGTGATCCATCGCGCTGCTTCCAGCCCAGCGGTGCCGCGTTCGTCGTCAGTGGGTTTCCGGTTGTCCGGCAACGGAACCACGATCCTGGCCTGCGAGGCGGCACCGTCCGGCGGCAGCCGGGCGACGTCGGCGACCAGCTGGGCGGGCCAGTCGGCGGCGAGGACCACGTCGTCGTCCACGAAGGCGATCCAGTCCGACTTCGCCGCGCGCCAGCCGACATTCCGCGCCGCCGCCGGGCCCCGGCCATACGACCGCAGCACCCGGACGTACTCGGGCACCTCCAGCGCGCTCCCTTGCGGACGGTCGTCGACCACGATCACCTCGGCCGGGCCGGGGCCCTCGGCGTCCCCGAGCGTGTCCAGCAGGGTTCGCAGCGCCGGGCGGCCGGTCGTCGGGATCACCACGGCGTAGTCCGGGAAAGTAGTCACCCGCGCCGGTTTACCCCAACTCCGCGCAGGCAAACGGAACGTATGGCAGTGCGTGCGCCGGGGTATCCGCAGCGAGACCGACCTACAGGAGGTGCGCTAGTGACCACGCTCGACAACCGGGCCGCCACGCTCGCGATCATCGACCCGGCCGACGGCAGCTCGGTCGGCGCGGTCCCGATGGCCGGTTCCGACGAGCTCGACGCCGCCCTCAGCCTCGCGCACCGGGCGCAGCCGGGCTGGGACCGGACTCCGGCCACCGAGCGCGGCGCTGCCCTTCGTGCCGCCGCGGACCGGCTGCGCGCGCACGCCGACGACCTGGCCGAACTCAACAGACGCGAAACCGGCCGTCCGCTCGACGAAGCCAAGGCCGGGGCGCTCGCCGGGGCGGGAACCCTCGACCAGTACGCCGAACTGGGTCCAGTGCATCGCGGCCGCAGCCTGCTCGGGGATTTCGCCGCCACCGATCTGATGGTCCCCGAGCCGCGCGGGGTGGTGGTCGCGTTGACGCCCTGGAACGACCCGGTCGCCGTCTCGTGCGGGCTCATCGGTGCGGCTGTGGTCACCGGAAACACCGTTGTGCACAAGCCCAGCGAACGGTGTCCGCACACCGGAACACTGTTCGGCGAAGTCCTCGCCGGGATCTTTCCCGAAGGCGTGCTGCAAACCGTTCACGGGGACGGCCGGATCGGGGCGGTGCTGGCCGCGCGGGGCGACGTCGACGTTCTCGCGCATGTCGGCAGCACCGCGACCGGCCGGTCGATCGCGGCGAGCGCGGCCGCGACCGGGGCGAAGGCGCTGCTGGAGAACGGCGGCAACGATCCGCTCGTGGTGGACGAGGACGTTGAGCCGCACTGGGCCGCCGAGCAGGCCGCGCTCGGCGCGTTCGCGAACTCCGGGCAGATTTGCGTTGCGGTGGAGAGGATTTACGTGCATCGCGCGAAAGCCAAGGCGTTCACCGAAGCTCTCGTCGACATCGCCCGAGGGCGGACGCTTGCCCCGCTGGTGGACACCCGTCACCGCGACCACGTCCATTCCCACGTGGAGAACGCCGTAACGCTGGGCGGAGCAATTCGTACCGGCGGCCAAGTCCCGGCCGGACGGGGCGCGCACTACCCGGCCACTGTCCTGACTGGATGCACCAGCCAGATGCGCGTGCTGCGCGAGGAAACCTTCGGCCCGGTCGCGCCGGTGTGCGTCGTGGATTCCTTCGAACACGGACTGGCCGAGGCCGCGAACGACGACTACGGACTCTCCGCGACCGTGCTCACCGCGTCGATGGAACACGCGCAGCACGCGTGGCGCGAACTGGCGGTCGGAACGGTCAAGGTCAACGCCGTTTTCGGCGGCGCTCCCGGTGGGGCGGCCCATCCGCGGCGCGGGAGCGGTTCCGGATATGGCTACGGGCCTGAACTGCTCGACGAGATGACGCAGACGAAGCTCGTCCACCTGGGCACGCCCGTACGCGCGTGACGCCCAAACTCGACCGCACGCCGCTGGGCTGGGCGGCCCGCGCGATCCGCGTGCCCGGCAGCGAGCGGCGCACCGCGTTGCAAGCCGCCAAGGCGACCGTCGCCGCCGTGGCGGCCTGGCTGCTGGCCACACGGGTGATCGGGCTTTCCCAGCCGTTCCTCGCGCCCTACGCGGCGATTTTCCTGGTCGAAGCGACCGTCTACCGTAGCCTGCTCGGCTGGGCACAGCAGGTCGGCTCGGTGACGGTCGGGGTGCTGCTCGCCGCCGGAGCGGCGCAGCTGGTGCCGGAACAGACGGTGACGCTGGCTCTCGTCGTCTTCGTCGGCTTGCTGGTGGGCTCATGGCGACGGTTCGGCGGGTCCGGCGTCTGGGTCGGGGTGACCGGGATGCTGCTGGTCACCTACGGAACCACGCGGAGTTCGGAACTGCTCGGCGACCGCCTGCTGGAGACCGCCCTCGGCGCCGCGATCGGGCTGGTGGTGAACGTGGTGATTTTCCCGCCGCTGTACGGGGAACGCGTCGCCGCTGCCGCCGACCGGCTCGCCTCCGCGCTCACCGGTCTGCTGGAAGACACCGCCGAACTGGTGCGGGCCGACGAACCGCCGGAGAACCTCGACGACTGGCTCGGCCGAGTCAGCGACGTGCGCAGCCTCGCGCGAGCGGCGGAGGACGCGTCGGGACTGACCCGGGAGGGCCGGTTTCTCAACCTGCGCAAGCGAAGCCGGCATTCCGGGACCCAGCACGAGGCCTCGCTGCGGACGCTGGGTGCGTTGTGGCCGCCGGTAGAGCAGTTGGCCGCGGCGGTGCGCACGACCTCGGAGGGGCGGGAGCCGTTCGTCTACCCGTGGCCGAAGGCGCGGGACGCGCTCGCGGACCTGCTGCTGGAGCTTGCCGCGGCGGTGCGGGACACCGCGGTCCCCGGGCGCGCGGCGGATCTGGAGCGGTGCCGATCGCTGATGTGCCAGGTCGAGGACCGGCTGGTCTCCTCGGACGACGGGGTGACGGCGACGCTCGGGCTGGGCGCGATGGCGCTGCCGGTCCGACGGCTGCTGCGGCAACTGGACCACCGCTGATTGACCCACCCCATAGCGGGTACCCGCCCCTGATGACTTTCCGACGGATCGCGGTGACCGGCGCGACCGGCAACATCGGCACCGCGACAGTGCGCGCGCTGGCGGCCGACCCTGACGTCGAAGCGATCACCGGCCTCGAACGGCGGCCGACGGGCATTCCGCCGCCCAAGACGGAGTACGCCGGCGTCGACGTGGCGCACGACGATCTGGCTCCCATCCTGCGCGACGCCGACACGGTCGTCCACCTGGCCTGGCTTTTCCAGCCGACCCACCGCCCTGACCTCACGTGGGAGACCAACGTCCGCGGCTCGCTTCGGCTGTTCGAAGCCGCCGCGGCAGCCGGAGTGTCGACGCTGGTCGTGGCGTCCTCGGTCGGGGCCTACTCCCCCGCCGCCGACAATCGCCCGGTCAGCGAGGACTACCCGACGCACGGCTGGCCAGGTGCCGCCTATCCGCGCGAAAAAGCCTATGTGGAAAGGCTTCTGGACTCCTTCGAACAAGCTCATCCGGAAATCCGGGTCGTACGCGTCCGGCCCGGGTTCGTCTTCCAGCGCACGGCATCGACCGAACAGCGGCGGCTGTTCGCCGGGCCGTTCGTGCCCGGCAGCCTTCTTCGGCCCGGCCTGCTGCCGCTCGTGCCGGACATCCGGGGGCTGCGCTTCCAGGTCGTGCACGCGGCTGACCTCGCCGACGCCGTCCGGCGCTGTGTACTGCGGCCGGTGTCGGGTGCGTTCAACATCGCGACCGACCCGGTAGTCGACCCACGTCTGCTGGCCCGGCTGCTGCGCGCACGGCGGGTGCCGGTCCCGGCCGGACTGGTCAAACCCGCGCTCGCGGCGGCCTGGCGGATGCACCTGGTGCCCGCGACACCCGGCCTCTTCGACACGGTGCTGCGGCTGCCGGTGATGGACACGTCCCGAGCGCGATCCGAGCTGGAGTGGCAGCCGGAGTGGTCGGCGGAGGCGACTGTGCGGGAGTTCCTGCACGGGTTACGCCGCGGAGCGGGCGGGGGTACTCCGCCGCTGGCTCCGGACGAGCATCGGGGGCACGAGATCGCTACCGGGATGGGACAGCGACCGTGAGGCCCCATGCCAGGAACTTGAGCCGGTTTCGCAGGCCCATCGCGAGGCGCGCACGGTTTGCCCGTACGTGAGGGGAACCCTGCGGGAATCTGGGTGGATTCGAGGGGTCGTTGCAACGCGGGTGGTTCA
>NZ_LWSF01000031.1:9972-98061 GCF_001651785.1 Amycolatopsis sp. M39 | reverse complement strand
CGGGGCCCAGACTCATGTCACGGACAAAACAAGGCCCGGAACCCCGCCACGGGGACCCGGGCCTTCACCATGTTCAGGTCACAGCGACAGCCTGCGGCCTCGGACGGGAGACGAGAACAACCAGCGAGGTCGTGGTCTCGCCGTAGCGCTGGGCCCGTTCTACGAAGCGCTCCAGCTCGGCCGTCGTGCGGCAGTGCACGCGGAGCAGCAAGCATTCGTCGCCGGTCACGTGGTCGGCGTCCGTGATCTCCGGCAGCGGGAGGATCGCCTCGCGGAACCGCGGGCCGTCCAGGCTGCGGACCCGCACGATCGCCTGGATCGGGCGGCCCAGCTTCTCCGGATCGACCCGCGCCGCGTAGCCGGTGATCACCCCGCGCTGTTCCCAGCGGCGCACCGTTCGGTCACGGCCGGCGCGGAGAGCGAGACTCGGCGGCTGATTTCCGAGAACGTCAGGCGGCCGTCGGACTGGAGCAGCTCCAGCAGACGCCGATCAACATCGTCCGGCTCCACTGCGGCACCTTCTCCGAAACTCCAGGCCAACTGCCGTCCGGGCCCGGAAAACCCCGGTGAAGATGCTCGCATCCTCTCTCTTCCCCACGAATCTTCCGAGGGCCGTCGAGTACTTCGGGCGGGACCTCGCCCAAGACCTCGCCGACGGCTACCTCCTCGTCGAGACCCGCAGCCCGGGGGCATGCGCCGAAGCTCACCTGCCGGGCGCGATCTGCTTGCCCTATCGGGAAATGACCGAGGAAAGCACCCGTGACCTCGACCGGAACCTCGTCTACGTCTGCTACTGCGAGAGCATTTACTGCAACGCCGCCACCCAGGGCGCCTACCGGCTCGCGCGGCTAGGCTTCACCGTGAAACGACTCTCCGGCGGCAGCACGACCTGGCTCGCCCATGGCTATCCGACCGAAGCCGGGCAGCCCGTACCCTGGAAGTCGTGACTCGTCTGCTCATCATCCAGCCCGATACCAGCGATCCCATCGGCCCGCTCGGGGAGTGGCTTGCCGAAGCCGGCGCGGAACTTGACGTGCGGCTGCCGCCGGAGCAGGAGTTGCCCTCAAGCCTTGACGGGTACGACGGGTTGATCTGTCTCGGCGGCGGCATGGGCGCGCTCGACGACGCGAAGCACCCCTGGCTCGCCGACGTCCGGAAGCTGCTCGCCACCGCGGCGGGGAACGCCGTGCCGACGCTCGCGATCTGTCTCGGTTCGCAGCTGCTCGCCGTCGCGACCGGCGGGCAGGTCGCGGAGGGCGAGTCCGGGCCCGAGGTCGGGCCGGGGCTGGTGTCCAAGAAGGACGCCGCGTGGGTCGATCCGCTCTTCGCGGACATGCCCTTCCTCCCGGACGTCCTGCAGTTCCACCGCGACGTCATCACTGTCCTGCCGCAGAGCGCCGAGCTGCTCGCATCCACGCCGAAGTACCCGCACCAGGCCTTCCGGATGAACCGTTGTGTCTACGGTGTCCAATTCCACATCGAAACGACGCCGGAGGTCGTCCGCGCCTGGGCCGAGGCGGCACCGGAAATGGCGGAACTCACCCGCCCGGGCGCGCTGGAGGAGGACGCCCTGATCTCTGCGCACGCGGACATCGCCGAGACATGGCGTCCGTTCGCGCGCCGGTTCGTCCAGGTGGCCGCCGGGCAGCTGGAGGCGGCTCCGGAAAGTCAACGCCAGTTGCCGCTGGCTTAACGGATGACGTCGGAATCACTTACGGCGAGTTAACGGTTCACCCAAACGGTCAGGTACCTTGCGAGAGGTATTTCCGTAGGGTTCGGAGGTCGGGGTGGACCCCTCGCTGCTCGTTGTCGTCGTGATCTGCACGGCGCTGGTTTTCGATTTCACCAACGGCTTCCACGACACGGCGAACGCGATGGCGACCTCGATCGCCACCGGAGCACTCCGGCCCCGCGTCGCCGTCGCGATCTCCGCGGTGCTGAACCTGGCCGGCGCGTTCCTGTCGGTCGAGGTCGCGAAAACGATTTCCAGCGGTCTCGTCGACGAGACGAGGATCGGGCCCGCCATCGTGTTCGGCGGGCTCATCGGGGCGATCGTCTGGAACCTCTTCACCTGGTACGTCGGCCTGCCGTCGAGTTCGTCGCACGCGCTGTTCGGCGGCCTGATCGGCGCGACCTGGGTGTCCGCGGGCGCGGACTCCGTCCACTTCGCCAAGATCGTGGACAAGGTGCTCATCCCGGCCGCGGCGTCCCCGATCATCGCGGGAGCGGCGGCGGCCGCGGTCACCTACCTCGTCTACCGGTTCCTGGTGCGCAAACGCGGCGGGCGCGGTTTCCGGGTCGGGCAGATCGTCTCGGCATCGCTGGTCTCGCTCGCGCACGGCACCAACGACGCGCAGAAGACCATGGGTGTCATCACCTTGACACTGGTAGCGGCTGGAAGTCTCCCTGCCGGGTCCGCGCCGCCTGTCTGGGTGATCATCAGCGCCGCGTCCGCGCTCGCGCTCGGCACGTATCTCGGTGGGTGGCGCATCACCCACACTCTCGGCAAGGGCCTCACCGACATCGAAGGCCCACAGGGATTTTCCGCGCAGACCAGCAGCGCCGTGGTGATCCTGCTGTCCTCGCACCTCGGTTTCCCGCTGTCGACCACGCACGTCTGCTCGGGCGGCATCATCGGCTCCGGCGTCGGCCGTCGCGAGGCTCCGGTGCGCTGGCGGATGGCGGGCCGGATGGTGCTCGCGTGGCTGTTCACGCTGCCCGCGGCGGCGATCGTCGGCGCGGCGGCGGGCAAGATCGCCTCGCTCGGCGAGGCCGGGACCATCGCGGTCGGCGTCGCCGGCATTCTCTTCGCGGCCGGGATTTACCTCCTTTCCCGCCGCAAACCCGTCACCGCACACAGCTTCCAGGTCCCCGAACCCTCCGCCGCCGAGACCGAACCGGACCGCCTGGCTGCCTGAACCCGCCCGGCTCCGGCTACGGTGTGAGCGATGGCAGAACGCGCGCGGACCACAGCTTCGGCGGCCAGGTACGGCTTCACTGACACCCGGGCCGACGGTCAACTGCGCGCTGCGGGCTGGTGGACCGAAGGCGGACCCGCCGATGGTGCCGCCGACGTCCTCCTCGCCCTCTCCCGCGCCGCGGATCCGGACCTCGCGCTAGCCGGGCTCGACCGCATTCGCGAGGCCGACGAACCCGGTTGGCCTGAGCTGGACAGCGCGCTCCGCGAGAACCGCACGTTCCGCGGTCGGCTCCTGGGCGTGCTCGGCACCTCCACCGCGTTGGCGGATTTCCTCGTCGCCAATCCGGGCGAGTGGCGTTGTCTCGCGGACAACCGGTGCACCGAACCGGCGAAGTTCGCGGAGCGGCTGCTTGAGCGGGTGCGCCAGGACGACGGGACGTACGTCACCGGGAGCGCCGCCGAATCCGAGCTGCGGGCAGGCTACCGCGGGCTGCTGCTCGGCATCGCCGCCGCTGACCTCGGCCACCTCGTCGAACCCGGGCTGGAGCACCCGCGGTTCCGGGACGTGGCCAGCGAGCTGACCACTCTCGCCGAGGCCGCGGTGCGGGCCGGGCTCGTGGTCGCCGAGCAGGAGGTCGGCGCGTCCGCCGAAGACACGCTCGCGGTGATCGCGATGGGCAAGACCGGCGGGCGGGAACTGAACTACGTCAGCGACGTCGACGTCATCTTCGTCGGGGCCGGCGACCTCGGCGTCGCGACCCGGCTGGCCAGCACGATGATGCGGCTGGTCGGCAACGCGTGCTTCGAGGTCGACGCGGCGTTGCGGCCGGAAGGCAAGAGCGGCGCGTTGGTGCGCACGCTCGAAGGGCACACCGCCTACTACCAGAAGTGGGCGAAGACCTGGGAGTTCCAGGCTTTGCTGAAGGCGCGTCCGGTGGCCGGCGACGCCGAGCTGGGCCGCCAGTACGCGGAGATGGTCGCGCCCATGGTGTGGTCGGCCGCGGACCGCGAGAACTTCGTGACCGAGGTCCAGCAGATGCGCCGGCGGGTGGAGGACCACGTCGCGTCGGAGCATCTCGAACGCGAGCTGAAGCTGGGCCGCGGCGGATTGCGTGACGTCGAGTTCGCCGTGCAGCTGTTGCAGCTCGTGCACGGCCGGGTGGATCCCGCGCTGCGCTCGTCGTCCACTTTGGAAGCGTTGGCCGCGCTTGGCGACGGCGGGTATGTCGGCCGCGCGGACGCGGCGGAGATGAGCTCGTCGTATGAGTTCCTGCGCACCGTCGAGCACCGGCTGCAGCTGCGTCGGCTGCGGCGGACGCACCTGTTCCCCGCCGCGTCGGACACCGATGAGCTGCGGATTCTCGCCCGCGCCTGCGGGATTCGGCCGATTCGCGGACGCAGTCAGGGCGAGGCGTTGCTTGCCGAGTTCCGCCGCCACGCGCAGGGGATCCGGCGGCTGCACGAGAAGGTGTTCTACCGTCCGCTGCTGCAGTCGGTGGCGAATGTGCCGACCGAAGCGTTGCGGCTCACCACGAAACAGGCTGCCAGCCGGCTCGCTGCCCTCGGGTACGCCGCGCCGGAAGGGGCGTTGCAGCACATCAAGGCGTTGACCGCCGGGGTGTCGCGGCGCGCGGCGATTCAGCAGGCGCTGCTTCCGGTGTTGCTCGATTGCCTGGCCGACACGCCGGATCCGGACGGCGGGCTGCTCTCGTATCGCAAGGTGTCCGAGGCGCTTCAGGACACACCGTGGTACCTGCGTGTGCTGCGTGACGAGGGCACTGTCGTCGAGCGGCTCGCTTTCCTGCTCGGGACGTCGAACCTGGTACCGGACTTGCTCGTCCGCGCGCCGGAAGTGCTGCAGCTGCTGGGAGATCCGGCTCGGTTGACCGGACGTACGCCAGCCGAAGTGGCGACGTCGCTTCGGGCTGCCGTACGCCGTCAGCCTGGGCTGAGCGCTGCGGTCACCGCTGCTCGGTCGCTGCGTCGGCATGAGCTGCTTCGTGTCGCGTGCGCGGATTTGCTGGGACTGCTGGATGTTCCGTCGGTCTGCGCAGCGCTGTCGAGCGTGTGGGTCGCGGTGTTGCAGGGAGCGCTCTCGGCGGCTTATCGGCAACGGCAGGCTGAGCTGGGGCGTACTCCGGCGACGATCGCGGTCATCGGCATGGGCCGGCTCGGCGGGGCGGAACTGGGTTACGGTTCGGACGCCGACGTCCTTTTCGTCTGCGAACCCGCGGAAGGGGTTCCGGACGACGAAGCGGTGCGGTTCGCTTCGTCGGTCGCGGAGACGGTGCGGAAGATCCTTGGCGCGCCGAGCGCGGATCCGGCGCTGGTCGTGGACGCGGATCTCCGGCCGGAAGGACGCAGCGGGCCGCTCGTGCGGACGCTGGAGTCGTACCGCGCGTACTACCAGCGCTGGGGCGAGGTGTGGGAATCGCAGGCGTTGCTGCGGGCCCGGTTCGTCGCCGGGGACGAGGAGCTCGGCCAGCGGTTCATCGAGATGATCGACCCGTTGCGCTATCCGGAAGGCGGGCTCGACCCGACGGACGCGCGCGAGATCCGCCGGATCAAGGCCCGGGTCGAGACCGAACGGCTCCCGCGCGGAGCCGATCCGACGCGGCACACGAAACTCGGCCGCGGCGGTCTCGCCGACGTCGAGTGGACGGTCCAGCTCCTGCAGTTGCAGCACGCGCATGAGGTGCCCGGGCTGCGGACGACGTCGACTCTCGACGCGCTCACCGCCTTGGCCGAAGCTGGTCTCGCGCCTGCCGAATCCGTGGACTCGCTGCGCGAAGCCTGGCTGCTGGCCACGCGCGTGCGCAACGCGACGATGCTGGTGCGCGGCAAGGCAGCGGACGAGGTGCCCGGCACCGGCCGCGACCTGGCCGCGGTGGCGCGCGTGTTCGGCTACTCGGTGGACGACGACCCCGGCGAGTTCCTCGACGCCTACCGCCGTGTGACGCGGCACGCGCACGCCGTGGTCGAGGAACTCTTCTACGACAACTAGCCTGGACGTCGTGACCGACCGCGAACCGTTCCGCACCCGGATCAAGGTGCGCCACTACGAACTCGACACGCTGGGCCACCTCAACCACGCTGTGTACCACTCGTACGGCGAGGTTTCGCGGCTGGAAGTCTTCGAGGCGGCCGGCGGCAACACGCTGCACGAATCGCGTCTCGCGCCGGTGCTGCTCGAATCGAACATTGTGTACCGGCGGGAACTGCGCGCCGGGGACGTGGTGGACGTGACCTGCGATGCCTCGTTCGGCGACGGCAAGGTGTTCTGGATGACCTCGCGCATTGTGAAGCTGGACGGGACGCTTTCGGCCGAGATCAAGTGCACGCTGGGATTGATGGATCTGGAGAAGCGCAAGCTGGTGCCGGATCCGCGGGGGCATTTCGAGCGGGCCGGGGTGGATCTGAAGATTCTGTCCACTTCGGAGTGAGGCTTCGGGACGGGTCGCCGGAGTCAGTCCAGTCGCATCCCGTGCCACACCAGGTCCACCAGTCCCTCCGTCTCGGCCTGCCAATCTCCTTCCGGAGTAAGGAAAAACAGCCCGCCGAGGCCGCGCATCAGTGTTTCCGTCTTCAGGTCCGGCCGGATGGTGCCCGCTTCCGCGTTCGCCTTGCGCAGGGTGTCGAGCGCGTCGAGCATCCGGGTGTACGCCTGCGTCGGCAGTTCGCTCCGCGACGCGCGCAACGCGTTGGCCAGTCCGCGTTTCGTCATCATGTAGTGCGCCAGGTGGTCCACGATCCAGACGCGCAGCGCCTGATCGGGGGGATGCTTGGCGAGTAATTCGGGCACGATCTCGACGAGCCGGTTCACCTCGCGTTCGTAAACGGCCAGCACCAGCGACTCCGGCGTGGGGAAGTGCCGGTACACCGTGCCGACGCCGACGCACGCCTCCTTGGCGACCGCGTTGAACGACACTTCTCCTGCCCGGCTCACGGTTTCCGCCGCCACCGCGAGGATCCGTTCGTGGTTGCGCCGGGTGTCCGCCCGCCGCGGGCTCACCGGCATCGCGCCTCCCGCGTTTGCTTCGCCTGCCTGACCTGGAGCTGCTCCAGCGTCACCTGGACCAGCTCCACTTCGTTGCGTAGCGGATTCTAATCCGCTAGCCTCGGTCAAAGCGAGCCAAGCGGATGAATATCCGGTTTACCTCCGGCGGCTCGTGTTCCCGAAGGGCCGTCACCACCACCATCACGCCGCAGGACGTCCGCCGCGGACGGACTGCGGGAAAGCGAACCCTACTGTGGACATTTCCCTTGAAGTCAATGGAAGAACCGAGCAGCTCGGCGTCGAGCCGGGAGTGACCCTCCTGGACGCGCTGCGCGAGCGGCTCGGCATCACCGGTCCGAAGAAGGGCTGCGACCGCGGTCAGTGCGGTGCCTGCACCGTGCACGTCGACGGCAAGCCGGTGCTGTCCTGCCTCACGCTCGCGGCCGCCGTGCGCGGTCCCGTCACCACCGTCGAAGGACTGTCCGCCGAGGACGAACTGCACCCGGTGCAGCAGGCGTTCGTGGACCAGGACGCGCTGCAGTGCGGGTTCTGCACGTCCGGGCAGGTGATGTCGGCGGTCGCCGCGGTGCGCGACGACGTGTCCGACGTGCGCGAGTTCATGTCCGGCAATCTGTGCCGTTGTTCGGCGTACCCGAACATCGTGCGCGCCGTGGAGCAGGCGAGGCAGGCCGATGCGACCGTTTGAGCTGACCGCACCCGCCACCGTCGAGGACGCGCTGGGCGGCGCGGGCACCTACCTCGCGGGCGGCACCACCCTGGTCGACCTGATGAAGCTCGACGTCCTCACGCCGCAGCAGGTGCTCGACATCAACGACCTGCCGCTGCGAGGCATCGACACCGCGGACGGCCTGCGCTTCGGCGCGCTGGAGCGGATGGGCGACATCGCCGCGCATCCCGGCGTGTACCTGGCGATCTCGCGCGCGTTGCTGCTCAGCGCGTCGCAGCAGCTGCGCAACATGGCCAGCATCGGCGGAAACCTGATGCAGCGCACGCGGTGCTCGTATTTCCGGGACGTCGCGATGCCGTGCAACCGGCGTTCGCCGGGCAGCGGCTGTTCGGCGATTTCCGGCGTCAACCGGATGCACGCGATCTTCGGAGCCAGCGATTCCTGCGTGGCCACCCACGCCAGCGATGTCGCGGTCGCGCTGGTCGCGCTCGACGCGGAGGTGGTGCTGGCCGGCGCCGAGGGCACCCGGACGGTCGCGCTGACCGAGTTCTACCGGCAGCCGGGCGACACCCCGGAAATCGAGCACGACCTGCGTCCGGGCGAGCTGATCACCGAGGTGCGGGTGCCGCGGCTGGATTGGGCGGAGAACTCGACGTACGTCAAGATCCGCGACCGGCAGTCGTACGAGTTCGCGCTGTGCTCGGCGGCGGTCGCGCTCGACGTGCGCGACGGGAAGATCGCCGACGCCCGTGTGGCGGCGGGCGGAGTCGGGACGGTGCCGTGGCGGCTGCCCGCCGTGGAAGAGGCGTTGCGCGGCGCGGAGCTGACCGAGGAAGCCTTCACGGCCGCCGCCGCAGTGGCCGTCGAGGGGGCAAAGCCGTTGTCCGGCAACGTGTTCAAACCTTCGCTGCTGAAGCGGACGATCGTCCGCGCGCTGCTCGAACTGACCGAAGGGAGCCGGGCATGAGCGCGCGGCTGGACGGTCCGCGGAAAGTCACCGGCCAGGCCGATTACGCGCTGGACCGCACGTTCCCCGGCATGCTGTACGGGTACATCGTGCTCAGCACGATCGCGCACGGCGAGATCACCGCGATGGACGTGACCGCGGCGAAGAGCGCGCCCGGGGTGGTGAGCGTCTACAGCCCGTTCGACCCGCTCGAACTGCACCCGTTCAAGTCCCAGCTGATGGGGGACTTGTGGCTGCCGCTGCACGACCGGGACGTGATCTTCTACGGACAGCCGATCGGGCTGGTCGTCGCGGAGACGTTCGAACAGGCGCGGGACGCGGCGGGGCTGATCGAGGTCTCCTACCAGGAAAAGCCCGCGCTGACGTCGATGGAGGACGGGCTCGCGACGGCGGAGGACGCACCGGAGAGCCGGGGCAGCGCACCGTCGATCGAGGTGCTCGCCGACGGCGTCGAGTCCATTGCGGACGCACTGGCGCAGAGTTCGGTGGTCGTCGCGGAGACCTATCGCACCGCGACGCAGAACCACGCCGCGATGGAGCCGCATTCGGCGGTCGCGAAGTGGGACGGCGGCGAACTCTCCCTCTACAGCGGAAACCAGGCCAGTTACCTGCAAGCCACGGAAATGGCCGGGGTGCTGGGCATCGAGCCGTCGGCCGTGCACGCGGTGAACCCGTACGTGGGCGGCGCGTTCGGTGGCAAGGCGGGCACCTCGGCTCCGGGGATGCTGGCCGCGGCCGCCGCCAGGGCGCTCGACCGTCCGGTGAAGTGCGCGCTCACCCGCGAGCAGGTGTTCACGGCGACGGCGAACCGGCCGGCCACGGTGCAGAAGATCGCACTGGGCGCGGATCGCGACGGCACGTTGATCGCGGTGCGGCACGACTCCTGGTCGGCCACGTCGATGAGCCGGTCCTTTGTGGAGCCGACGTCGCACGGCACCTCGCGCGAGTGGTACGCGACGCAGAACCTGTCGATCAGCCAGAAAATGGTGCCGCTGCACATCCCGCCGGGCACGTTCATGCGTGCGCCCGGGGAGGCCTCGGGTTCGTTCGCGCTCGAAAGCGCTGTCGACGAGCTCGCGATCGCTTTGGACATGGATCCGATCGAACTGCGGAGGCGCAACAGTTCGCTCGCTCCTCCCGGGGTCGATCTGCAGTGGTCGAGCAAGCACCTCGACGAGTGCTACGAGATCGGGGCACAGCGGTTCGGCTGGGCGAACCGGTCGCCGCGGGGGCACGTCGACGGGGACTGGCTGGTCGGCATGGGCACGGCGACCGCGATGTTCCCGGGGCTGCGCTTCCCGGCGACGGTCGAGATCGTGCTCAACGCGGACGGGACCGCGGACGTGTCCACCGGCGGAGCCGACCCGGGCACCGGGCTGCTCACCGTGCTGGCCACGATCGGGGCCGAATCCCTCGACATCGACCCGGAACGCGTCACCCCGCACCTCGGCGATTCCCAGTTCGCGCCGGGCGGCATGTCCGGCGGCTCGACCGCCACGGCGAGCACCGGCACCGCGATCATGCTCGCGGCCACCGAACTGCTCGACGAGCTGGTGGCGCTCGCCGCCGAGCCGGGCGCGCCGTTCGAGGGCGAGGTCGTCACGTACGCGGAAGGGCTGCTGCACGGCAACCACGGCACCATGCCCTTCGGTGAACTGCTGCGTGCGATCGGCCGGGAATCCTTGTCCGCCAAGGGATCTTCGGCCCCGGGCGAGGAGATGACGAAGCATTCGTTCAGCTCGTTCGGCGCGCAGTTCTGCGAGGTCCGGGTGCACCGGCTGACCCGCGAGGTCCGGGTGTCGAGGATGCTGGGCGTCTTCGACGGCGGCCGGATCATCAACCCGACGCAGGCACGGAGCCAGCTGTCCGGCGGCATGATCTGGGGCGTGTCCGCGGCGCTGCACGAGGGACTGGAAACGGAGCCGAGCGGACGTCCCGCGAACGCGGACTTCGCGAGCTATCTGCTGCCGGTCAACGCCGACATCCCGGAAATCGACGTCCAGTTCGTCGAGTACCCGGACACGTTGCACAACGCGGTCGGAGCCCGCGGAGTCGGCGAGATCGGCGCGGTGGGCATGGCGGCCGCGGTGGCGAACGCGGTGTGCAACGCGACCGGGATCCGGGTGCGGAGCATTCCGATCATGATCGAGGATCTGCTGGTGGAGTGACCGGGAGGGGACGTCCGGGTGCGGGCGTCCCCTCCCGGGTAGCCGGGGCTGACGGCGCTCGGCGGGTTTGCGGGGCACCGGGGGAGCACGCCGGAGTGCGGAGTGCGGTGTGGGCTGGTCTCGGTGCGGTGGCGGGTGTGGTGTGTGCTGGTGAGTCCGCGGCGTGGCGGGCGAGTACCGGCGGCTGCGGGAGCGGCTGATCACCGCGCTGCGGGGCTCGGCGATCCGCGAGATCGCGCCCGGCGATCCCGGTCCGGACACCGCGGCGCGCGCGAAGGTCGCCTGGTGCGCGGGAGAGCATCGGGGATGTCGCATCCTTCCGGAAATCGCCGAACCCGGTCTGCCTGCCGCGCAAGCGAAACACCTGGGAGGTGCCCGCCTCCCTCGCGGACACCCACCGCCGCGACGCTCAGCCCGGCAGCTGAGCCCCGTCCGGAAAGTCGGTGGACCGGCTCAGCTCCGCCCATTCCGAGATCTCCTTGTCGACCGCCGCGCGGCCGTTCGCGATGAGGCGGAGGGCGTCGGAGCCGAGGACCAGGTGCGCGGGCGGGTTCGGGACGTCGAGGACGTGCAGCACGGCTTCCGCGGCCTTGCGCGGGTTGCCGAGTTGTTTGCCGCTGGCCGCGAGGCGGTGTTCGCGGACCGGGTTCATCACCTGGTCGTAGTCCGGCACCGAACGGACGGTGCGGACCATCGACCGGCCCGCCCAGTCGGTGCGGAACGACCCCGGCGCGATCGCCGTGACGTGCACGCCGAACGGAGCGACTTCCTTGCCGACCGTTTCGAGAATGCCTTCGACGGCGTACTTGCTGCCTTGATAGAAGGACGTGCCCGGCACGGTGATCAGCCCGGCCATCGACGTGACGCCGAGGATGTGCCCGCGCCTCCGCCGCCGCAGGTACGGCAGCACCGCCTTCACCGTCGCGACGACGCCGAACACGTTCACCTCGAACTGCGCGCGCAGCTCAGCCATCGTCGACTCTTCGAAGACACCCTCGTGGCCATACCCGGCGTTGGCGATGACTACGTCGATCGGGCCTACCTCGGCCTCGATCTCGTCGACGGTCTGGAACACCGCGTCGTCATCCGTGACATCGAGGATGCGTGCGAGGGACTTCCCCGGCTGGAGCTGCTCGAACTCCGCAGCGTCGGCCTGCTTGCGCACGGTGCCGACGACGGTGTGGCCGGCCTGGAGCGCGGCCTCGGCGAATGCCCGGCCGAGGCCCGAGCTGGCGCCGGTGATCAGGAAGAGCTTGGTCATGCAGCCGACTTTACACCGCGTTGAGAAAAATCTGCACTGCGTCAAAAATAGTCAGCGTGATAGAACGTGCAGGTGGAAGAGCGAAGCACTCGCCGTCGGACCGCTCCGACCAAGGGGGATCTGCGCGAACGCGCGATTCTCGACGCGGCGGAGCAGCAGCTGAACTCGACGGGCGGGGCGGGCATGACCGTCGCCACGATCGCGCAGGACGCCGGAATCACCCGGGGCGCGCTCTACTTCTACTTCGGGTCCAAGAACGAGGTGCTCGCCGCGCTGGTCGAGCGGACGGTGACCGAACTGCGCGCCGAGGTCGACGCGGTGGACACGGCCGCGTCGGCTCCCGGCGACGCGGTCCGGCAGGGGATCGAGCGGACCGCCCGGATGTGGCGCGAGCACGGCACGGTGATGCGCACGGCGGTCGAGCTCTCCCCGTCGGTTCCGGCGATCGACCAGGCGTGGCGCTCGGCGGTGATCGCGCTCGCCGACACCATGGGGGGTGTCGCCGAGCGCGCCGGACTGCCGTCCGGAACCGCGGCGGAGGTCGCCGCGGCGCTGGTCTGGATGACCGAACGCGTCTTCTACCAGGCGTTTGTCGCGGACAGCTCGCTGGACGACGCGGCGGCGACGCTGACCCGGGTGTGGCTGTCGGCGCTCGGCATCCCGGCCTAATCCACCGCGATGGCCCGTACCAGGTCCGGTACGGCCTGCGGCACGTAGTCCCTGGTCGAGAAGACGCCCGCGGCGTGACCCCGATCACCGCCGCGACGAGGAGACCGTCACCCGTGTTCTGGGCGGGGGTTGCGAGGCAGGCCGAGGTCGTGCCCGCATGGACCAAGCGGGGGCGACATTGGGGCAACGACGGCTCTCCGGGCGACTTCCGGGCAACGTCATTCGGCGCTTCACGTCTTGAGGGTTAGAGATTCGCCAAAAGACACGGGGAGCATGAAATGGGATTCACCGCGATGAAGTCGATGAAGCTGGTCATGGTCGGCGGGGCGGTCGCCGCGACTGCTTTGCTTTCCGCGTGCAGCGGAAACAATGTCGACGGAAATGGTTCCGCGGCGAAGAACGTTTCCGCCGCGGCGGCCGTCAAGCAGAACCCGCAGGGCGGTTCGGCCGGTGCGGCGGGCACCGCGGCCACGTCGAACGGCGATGTCAACTGCAGCAAGCTCGGCGGTCAGGTCGGCCCGGCGGACGGTCCGAAAATGGATCTGATCGCCGTGCAGAGCAACGACGGAACCATTCCGGGCTGTACCGAAGCATTCGATGTCATGATGAAGTACTACGAATTGGCGCCGACGCAGGGCGAGGGTCCCGGCCGCCGGGTGCTCGACATCGACGGGCATTGGACCTGTGCGCTGGGCGCGGGAGACGAATTCGCCCAGGGCGTCGTGAATTGCGGCAAGGACGGCGGCACCGAGTTCATGATCAAGACCGCGCCGGCCGGGGGCACGGGTGGCCAGCAGCCCGCCGCCCCGGCGCGCCGCTTCCCGAACACGACGCAGACCGTGCAGTTCACCGGGTTCGACCGTTCGGTCAACATGGCCCAGTTCCAGCTGATCACCTGGCAGAAGGGCGGTCCGGACAACGGCCACTCCGTTCCCAGCGACCCCAAGATCTACCGCCTGCCGGTCAGCAAGACCACCCAGGTGTTCGGCGCGGCCGAACTGTGCCCGGGCAGCGAGGTCGCCCTCGACCCGCAGGGCCGCGGCACGAACCCGTGCACCGAGCAGGCCCTGATGGAGGCGCTGACCGGCCCGACCCCGCCGCAGGCCGAGATCCACGTCGACAAGAACGACAACATCGACGTCGTGAAGGAGCTTTACCGTCCCTGAGCGGATGACTGACGCGAACCGGCGGCCGGGTATTCCTGGCCGCCGGTTCGCGTTACGCGTCGAGTTTCCGCTGCCCGGCATCGAAACTGCGCAACGCGGCGCAGACGGCCGCGGCGACGGTGATCTCGTAGACCTCGTCTTCCTGGTATTTCGTGGTCAGTTCGGCGAAATCGGCATCCGTGAGCCGGTCAGACGCGTCGCGGACCTTGGCCGCGAACGGCCGCAACGGCGCGGGCAAGCCGTCCCCGCTCGCCGCCGCTGTGCGAAGCGCCTGGTCGGTTACCGCGGGCGCGGTGAACACGGAATACCGCATGTTCTCCACCGGATCCTCGTGCTTGCCTGCCGGACCATCGGCGAGCAGGAAGCCGGGGAACCGGTACCCGAATTTGTGCAGGGCACGGGTTCCGCTCTCCAACTGGCCTTCGCGCAGCACGAAGCCGAACGCGTTCGCGAGCCGGTTCACGATGTTCCACACCAGGTTCACCCGCAGTGCCTCGCGAATCGCCTCCGGCGGAAGATCCGGCAGCACGATCTGGTCCGGATTCAGCGTGACGGTCTCCAGGAACGCCCGAACGGTGCGCACCTCAGGCCGCGCCGCGTCTGGTCGCGACGGGTCGATCTCGCCTTGTCCGGCGATCCTGGTCAGCTCCGCGTGCGAGTCGATGCAGAACGGGCACTCGTGCAGCAACGCCGTTGACATGGCGAGAAATTCGCGTTCCCCGGCCGTCCAGTACGACGGGCCGCGCATCGCCGGAGCGGTGAGATCCAGCAGCGTCCGGGTGAGGAAACCGGGACGGTACAGCAGCATCTTCACGATGTCCGGCGGCTGTTTCGAGGTAACAGACAGGAACAGCCTGGCCCGCAGGCGATGTCCGTTGTCGAGAATGGACAGTCTCATCAGGACTCCAAGATGGCTAAGCGGCCCGCGAGGAAACGCCGGTCGGCTGGATTGACAGCGAGTTCGCGGGCCCGCCGGTAGGCGGCCATCGCCTCGTCGG
Organism: Amycolatopsis sp. M39; assembly: GCF_001651785.1. Classification (NCBI taxonomy): domain Bacteria; kingdom Bacillati; phylum Actinomycetota; class Actinomycetes; order Pseudonocardiales; family Pseudonocardiaceae; genus Amycolatopsis; species Amycolatopsis sp. M39. The sequence continues at coordinate 83,227 of NZ_LWSF01000031.1, read as the reverse complement.
TGCGGCCGAGGCGGCGCAACAGGTCGGCGCGTGCGGCGTGCATCAGGTGATACCGGTCGAGCCCGTCGATAAGCGCCAGACCTTCTTCCGGGCTGGTGGCCATGGCGACCGCGACGGCGTGGTTCAGTGCGATCACCGGCGACGGACTCGTTTCGTGCAACCGCTGATACAACCCGGCGATCGCCGCCCAGTCGGTGTCCGCCGTGGAACGAGCCCGCGCGTGCTGCACGGCGATGGCGGCCTGCAACTGATCCGGCCCAGGCATCTGGAAGCGCAGTGCACGGTCCAGCAACCTGATAGCTTCGGCGATTTCGCTGTAGTCCCAACGACTTCGGTCCTGGTCTTCGAGCAACACGAGGTCGCCGTCCGGTGCGTAGCGAGCGGCGGTGCGCGAATCGTGTGCGAGCAGCAGCGAAACCAGGCCGAGCGCTTCGGGTTCGTCCGGCATGAGCGTCGCGACCAGTTTCGCCAGCCGGATCCCTTCCTGTTGCAGCTCCCGATGTTCCGGAGCGGTGTACCCTTGAGCGAAGATCAAATACAGCACCGCCAAGACCCCGGACAACCGCTCGGGCAGCAGATGATCGGCTGGCACGGCGAGGCTGATCCTGGCGTCGCGGATCTTGCGTTTGGCCCGCACCAGCCGCTGCGCCAGCGTCGCTTCGCTGACCAGGAACGTCCGCGCGATCTGCCCCGCGGTCAGCCCGGCCACTGCTTGCAGGGTCAACGCGACGCGCGCCTCGGCGAGCGCGGGGTGGCAGCAGGTGAAGACGAGGCTGAGCCGTTCGTCGCCGATCGCGAGCAGGCTGTTCTCGGACGGTTCCACCGCGGCCTCCGGCTGTTCCCCGAGCTGAGCGAGCTTCTCCCGACCGCGGCGGGCGCGCCGGAGCCGGTCGATCGCGCTGTTGCGGGCGGCGGTCAGCAGCCACGCTACGGGGTCGTCCGGCGGCTCGCCGCCCCAGTAGCGCAGTGCGAGCGCGCACGCGTCCTGGAGTGCGTCCTCGGCGAGTTCGAAGTCGCCGAGGACGCGGACCAGCGCCGCGAGCATCCGAGCCCGGTGCACGCGGTAGGTCCTCCCGCAACGACGAGGCCATGCCTGGTGCGAGAGCCCTGGCACGCTGGCGACCGGGCGCACCTCGACGGTGCCGACCGCGGCCATCGGGCACAGTGCGGCGAGTTCGAGAGCTTCGTCGAGGTCGCGGCAGTCCAGGACGTAGACGCCGCCGAGATGCTCGTGGGTCTCCAGGAACGGCCCGTTGGTGATCAGCGTCTTTCCCCGTGGACGCTGACCGTGGTGGCGGTGTGCTCGCCTTGCAGCGGATGCTCGGTCACGTTCGTCCCGCGCCGGCGGCATTCGTCGGCGAACGCGTTCACCCTGGCCAGCGCGTCCGGGAAGGCCGGATCGCCGGGTTCCGGGCGGCCGCAGTTGTAGATCACCGGCAGGTACCGCAGGTGTCCTCCGAGGGCCGGTCCGGCGAGTTCGTCAGCGGAAGACGAACGCGTCGACCGTAACTCGACAGCACGAGCCGGGCTTCCCGGAAATTCCCGGAAAACGGAGAACGGCGGGCCCGGGGGAGCCCGCCGTTCTCGCGAGGAGGGGATCAGCCCTTCTGCCACAACGCTGGCGCGTTGGGCGGTTCCCAGCCCTGCTGGGCGGTGTGGCCTTGCCTGCACACGTAGCTGACCCCGTTGAACGTGACGCGAGTGCCTGCGGGGTACGAGGTGCCCGCGGTCCAGGACGTCCCGCCGGGCTGACCGGTCGGCGACGTCGGACTCGTCGTGGGCCCGCCGGTCGGCGTCTGCTGGACGTTGAGCACGAAGTCGAACGCGGCCTCCTTGGCGTTGTTCGGAGCGTCGCGGACGGTCATGAGCAGCCGCGAGTCGAAGATCGTGTCGGTGTTGTTCCGCGGCTCGCCCGGGAAGTACAGCTGGGTCGTCAGGATCGGCTCCCCGGGGGCCTGGACCTTGACGTGGATGTGCCGCGTCCGGCCGGGGTAGAGGCCGGGCACGATCGTGGACAGCTTGAACTCGCCGAGGTCGTTCGTGTACTGGTGGCCGCGGAAGGTGTAGCCGACGTTGTCGTAGGCGCCGTTGACGTCCGCCTGCCAGAAGTCCAGCAGCGCGCGGCCGATCGGCTGGCAGGACAACCCGAAGACGTAGCCGCTCACGGTGAGCCGCTGGCCTGGGGTGTTCTGGTCGACGAGCACGCCGCGCTCGGGCGAGTTCGGCTTGAAGTACGGGCCCTCGATCTGGTCGACGGTCGGTTCGTCGCCGTCGTGGCAGTACGGGGTCGGCTCGACCTTCTGCCCGCCCGCGAAATTCGTGCGGGCCAGGGCGGGACCGCCGACGAGTGCGACCGGTGCGGCGACTCCGGCGGCCAGCGCGGCCTTGAGCACTGCCTTGCGGCTGAACTTTCTGTCTTCGTCCATGCCTGCTCCTCGGTGGGGGCTCGGGATTCCCCTCGACGGTAGGGAGGAGATCAGCCCGCGGCGATGGACGGAGTCATGCAGTCGTGGTGAATCTTCGGGGCGGTGTCGCCGGTCCGGCGGAATCCGCCGGGGCTCAACCCGGTTTCGCGCCGGAAGAACCGGCAAAAGTAGGCCGGATCGGCGAATCCGACGCGGCTGGCCACCTGCCGCACGGACAGATTCGTCCGCAGCAGGAACCGTTTCGCCTCCTGAGTCCGCGCTTCGCGGACCAGTTCCGCCGCGGTGCGCCCGGTTGCCGCCTTGACGGCCTCGGTGAGGTAGCCGGGAGTGACGCCGAGCCGTTCGGCGTGCGCGCGCACCGACCAGAGTCCCAGCTCGGATTTTTCGGCCTGCTGCGCGAATTCCGCCGCTACCGCGCGGGCGCGGGCGGGTGCCGGCGCGGGCGGGATCCCGGGGAGCCGTCCGGCGCGCACGATCAGCACGTGCAGCAGCGCGCGCAGCACGGATTCGCCGTCCTCGCCGCCGCGGCGGAATTCCTCCTCGAGTTCGGCGATCAGCCGCGCGGTCCGGTCGTGCTCGGTCCGGTCCAGTTGCAGCCACGGCCGTTCGCGCAGCCTGCGCAGGGTTTCGCGGTCGGCCGGATGGTCGAAGAGGAAATCGTCGGTGAACAGCACGAGCGATCCGGCGAGTTCGCTCGCCTCCCAGTGGTGCACCTGGCCCGGTGTGACGACGCCGAGGTGCGGCGGGCGCAGCTCCCACCGCGTCAGGTCGACCACGTGCGCGCCGGTCCCTCCGGTGACGAGCACGATTTCGTGGAAAGTGTGCCGGTGCGGGAATTCCGCCCGCGACAACGGTCCGACCGCGTCGAAAGACCCGACCGCGAACGGCACCGCGCCGGGTGCGGGCACCTCAAGCCGGTGCAGCGGAAGTTCACCGGTTTTGACCGGTCGGCAGCACATTCCCGGGGGCACCGTCGTCCCTCGCATCAGTCCGTCCTTTTCGCCGGTTTCGGAACGAAAAGTCTAGACCAATTTCGCTGCGGACACCTCCGCCGGAAGTATCAGTAACTCGGTGGAGTGACGCTCACCAGGAAGCGGGCGGTGGTCCGGCCGTCGTTGCGGAAGCGGTGCGGGATGGTCGAATCGAAGTGGCAGCTGTCGCCGGTCTTGAGCACGTGCGTCTGCTCGCCGACCTGGACGGTGAGCCGTCCGGCGATGACCACCACGCATTCCTCGGACGGATGCGAGCGCAGTTCGTCGGACGAGACCCCGCCGGGTTCGAGCACGCCTTCGAGCACCTCGAGCTTCGCGCCGCCCGGCGAGGCGCGGGTGTAGGTGATCGCGTGGTGCGGCGAGGAGATCCGGTACCGGTCGTCGTGCCGGATCACCGCGACGGTTTCCTCGTCCGGCTCCTGGAACAGGCTGAACAGCGGGATGTCGAGCACCTCGGCGATCCGCCGCATGGTTTCCAGGCTGGGGTCGGTGACGCCCCGCTCGACCTGGCTGATCAACCCGGTCGACACTCCCGCCTGGTCGGCAAGCTGGCGCACGGTCAGCCCGCGCAGGGTGCGGAACTCGCGGATCCTCGTCACGGTCACCCGATCATTATCGTCAAACGGTGCTTCGGCGCAGGTCACCGGCCTCCGCGGGTCCCGCTGGGCGGTCCCCCGCCCCGACCTCGACCGCGGTTCGCGAGGGCGGCCGGGTCACCAGGCTGACCGCCACCGTCACGATCAGGTTGACGACGAGCGCGGGCAATCCGACGACGGTTCCCGCCGGCATGGTGTGCGCGACGAGCGAGCCGAGCGCGGGCACGCCGACGATCAGTCCGCCGCACAACGCACCCGCCGCCAGCCCTGGCGCGGTGACCCGGCGCCACAGCATCGAAAGGAACAGCGCGGGAGCCAGCTGTCCGACGGCGCTGTACACGTTCGTCATGATGCTCAACAGCTTTTCGTTGCTGTGTGCGACAAGAAGTACGGAAAGCGCGGTGAAAACGAGAACTCCCACGCGCATCGCAGTCAGCGACGAGGCCCATCTCGCCGACCGGGCCCCGAGCACGTTGCGGGTGAACAGACTGCTGGCCGCGAGCACCAGCACCGCGGTCGGCACCAGCGCGACGAGAATGCCCGCGCCGCCGAGCAGTCCGATGACCCATTCCGGGTACTTCTCGCGGACGAAAATGAGCAACGACGCGTTGGCCTGTTTGCCGGTCAGCTTCGGCAGTGCGAGCACCGCGGCGAGCGCGATCATCACGATCAGGACGTAGAACAGCGAATACAGCGGCTGGACCACCTGATTGCGGCGGATCGTCGCGACGTCCTTCGCGCTGTAGGACACCTGGAACATGTGCGGCAGCGCGAACGAGCCCAGTGGCGTGAGCAGCAGGAAACTCATCCACCACCAGGTGTTCGTGGCCGTCGACCCGTGGAGTCCGGGCAGTGTCGCGCCGCTCGGATGCGCTTGTTTCATCGCGTCGAACACGCCCAGCGGACCGCTGACGCCTGCCGCGTCCGCCGCGCCGATCGCGACCACGAGCAGGATCGCGATCAGCAGCACGTCCTTGACGATCGCGGTGAACGCGGCACTGCGCATCCCGCCGACCAGTACGAATCCGGCGACCAGCACCCCGCCGGCGATGACGTAGGCCAGCGACGGGACCTCGCTGCCGAACAGGCTCGCCAGGATCAGGCTGAGCCCGGTCAACTGGACCTGCGCGTACAGCAGCAACGCGACGATGCCGAAGACCGCGACCAGGCCGCCGAACCAGCGGGCTTCGAAGCGGGTGGTGAAGTAGTCGGCCATGGTGACCAGGCCGTGCTGCTTGCCCGCGCGCCAGATCTTCGGCACCACCCAATAGCCGACCGCCGCGGTCAGCACGACCGTGCCGAGGACGTAGAACCCGGGTGCGCCGTCGCTGAACACGCCCTGTGACGCGCCGAGCAGCGCGAACGTGGTGAACGTTTCGCCGACCAGCAGGAACCAGAACAGCCAGGTGCCGAACCGGCGTCCGCCGACGGACCATTCCTGCAGATTCATCGCCCGGCCGCGCGCGGCGGCGACGGTGCCCCAGACGATCGAGCCGACCGCGATGAGAAGAGCGAGCGCCAGTGCCATCGCGTCACACCCGGTCCAGGTCGCCGCGGCGGCGGTCGATCGCGTAGACGAGACCGATCGCGCCCGAGCCGATCAGCACGCCCGCGGTCATCCACACCAGCAGGAACGGGATCGAGCCGAAGACGTAGCCGATCCGGTTGACCAGCGGGATCGCCGCGACGCACCACGCGAACGGGACGACGAGCAGCAGCCAGTGCCATCGGCGTTTTCCGGGTCGGGTCATGATCGCTCCTCAGCTACCCGCGTCGCCATGTTCAGCCTGGATGAATGTGCATCAGTGTGAGCGATGAGTTGTGTCGCGTCAATGACGACAATCGGAGTGACGCGAGAGAGGCTTGCGCAGTGGAAGTGTGCGCTGTTCACTGTGGCTGACGGCAGCTCTCGCGGAGGTGACTCGTGGATCCCGACCGGTTCCGTGCCCAGTTCCCCAGTTTGGCCGACACCACGCACCTGGCTTCGTGTAGTCAGGGCGCGGTTTCCGCGCAGGTCACCGCGGCGTTGGGGGAGCTGGCGTATTCGCTGCGCGACCAGGGTGCGCCGTGGGGTCCGTGGATGACTGAAGTCGAGCGCTTGCGCACTGCCGCGGCAGGTTTCCTCCACGCGCAACCGGACGAGATCGCTTTGGTGCCCTCTGCGTCGCACGCCGCTTTCCAGGCGGTCAACGCGGTCGACTTCGACGACGGCGGCGTGATTGTGTCGATGGCGTCGGAATTTCCGAGCGTCGGACAGGTGCTGCACGCGCGACGTCCGGCGCGCGAGCAGATGCGGTGGGTCAGCCAGGACGCGATGCGTTCGCTCGGCGTGATCGAGGCTTACCGCGCCAAGATCGACTCGTCGACTCGGCTCGTTTCGATTCCGTTCGCCTTGTACACCAATGGTTCCTTGCAACCGGTGAACGAGATCGCCAAGCACGCGCGGGCGGTCGGCGCCCGAGTTCTGGTCGATGCCTATCAGGCGGCCGGCGTCGTCCCCGTCGACCTCACGCGACTGGACTGCGACTACCTGATCACCGGCACCCTCAAGTATTTGCTCGGCCTGCCCGGAATCGCGGTGCTGTTCGCCCGCTCCGGCGTCGAAGACCACCAGCCGCCGCGGATGACCGGCTGGTTCGGCCGCGTCGACCCGTTCGACTTCGACCCCGCGCTCCTCGACGTCCCGGCCAGCGCCCGCCGCTTCGAATCCGGCACCCCCGGAATCCCCGCCGCCTACGTCGCCCGAGCAGGCATCGAAGCCCTCAGCCAACTCGACCCCGGGCCAGCCTGGGCGCACGTCGAACGCCTGGTCGCGGAAACGACCGAACGCCTCGCCGCCGCGGGCGAAACGCTGAACGGGCCCGCTCCCGACGCTCGCCCCGGCCCGCAAGTCGCACTGGTCGACGCCGATCCCGTTGCCCTGGCGGACTTCCTGGCCGCCCGCCGCATCGTCACCGCGCCACGCGGATCGAACCTCCGGATCTCCTTCCATTGCTACAACACCATCGACGACATCGACCGCCTGTGCACGGCGCTCGCGGAATACCGGAGGCACGCATGATCCTCACCGCCGCGCGGCTGCTGACCGATGCGTCCGCCCCGCTGATCCACGACGCCGCCGTCGCCGTCTCAAATGGCGTGCTCACCTATGCCGGACCACAGAATTCCGCTCCGGACGGCCTGGCGACCGACCTCGGCGACGTCACCCTGATGCCCGGATTGATCGACTGTCACGTCCACCTCTGCCAGGACCCGGGTTCCGGCGAAGTCACCCTGGAAATGTCCAGCGATCACGACGCACTGAGCCGCCGGATGATCGCCAACGCGCAGCGATTGCTGGACGCCGGGGTCACCACCGCGCGCGACCTGGGCGCACCCGGCACCCTGGGCACCCGGGTACGGGACCGCCTTGCCGCCACCCCGAACGCCACCCCTCGAATCCTCGCCGCGAACGCTCCGATCACCGTCACCGGCGGCCACGCCGCGTCCATGGGCGGCATCGCGGACGGTGTCGACCAGGTCCGTGCGACGGTCGAACAGCACGCGGAGGACGGCGTCGACCTGATCAAAGTCATGACCACCGGCGGCTTCATGACCCCCGGCAGCCATCCGTCGGAAGCGCGCTACACCGTGGACGAGCTGACCGCTTTGGTGGCCGAAGCACACGCCCGTTCGTTGCCGGTCACGACGCACGCGCTGGGCGTCGAAGGCATCGAACGAGCCGTGCTCGCCGGAGTCGACTGCATCGAACACTGTGGCTGGGTCACCCGTACTGGTACGGAATTCGATCCGCGAATCGCCGAGATGATCGTTTTACGTGGCATCGCCGTGAGCCCGACCATGAACACCGCCTGCACTGCGGCGGACTACATGTGCCCGTGGGACGAGCGCGACGCCGTAGTCGGCAACCTGCGCGCCCTGATCTCCCTGGGAGCCATCATCGTCGCCGGAACCGACGCCGGAATCCCGTTAGTGCATTTCGAACGCTACGCCGACTGCCTGGACACCTTCGCCGAAGCCGGAATGACCCCGCGGCAAGCGATCGCCAGCGCCACCTCGGTCGCCGCCGGCGTATGCGGCCTGGCGGACGTAACCGGTCGGTTGGCGCCCGGCCTCCGCGCGGACGTCATCGCGGTGGACGGCGACCCGACCGAGTCGCTGGCCTCGCTGCACCACCCGCGTTTCGTCCTGGCTGACGGTCTTCGCCACGAAATTCGCGGCACCGACCTGGGAACCGGCGATTCGGCCGCTCGGGAGCGAATCCGCCGAAACCTCGAACAGGGAGCCGGACGATGACAGAATGAAAGATCCGCTGTCCGGAGGGGGACTTGATGCTTTTCGACTGGACGCCACAGGCTGTGGTCTTCGACTGCGACGGCCTGCTGATGGACACCGAACCCTGCTGGTCCGTCGCCGAAACCGAGCTTTTCGCCCGTCGTGGCCTTCCGTTCGGGCCGGAGCAGAAGGCGCTGGTCATCGGCAAGTCGGTCGCTGCGGCGGCCGGCACGATGGCCGACGTGTTCGGCGAACCGGGCAACGGTCCCGCGATCGCGGACGAACTGCTGGCCATGGTGACCGACGTGGTATCCGCCAAAGCCGAAGCGATGCCCGGAGCCCACGACCTGGTCGAACTGGCCGCGGCCGCGGTGCCGGTCGCCGTGGCCAGCAATTCGCCCCGCGCGCTCCTGGAAGCCGCGTTGAAGCGAGGCGGCTTCGAGTTCTCGGTCAGCGTGGCCGCCGACGAGGTCGCCGCGCCTAAGCCGGCTCCGGAGATCTACCTGACGTCCTGCGCCCGGCTGGGCGTGGCTCCGGCGTCGGCCCTCGCGTTCGAGGACTCGATGACCGGCCTGCGGTCCGCCCGCGCCGCTGGCGTGCCAGTGGTCGGCGTCCCGACGCTGCCCGGCACCGAATTTCCGGCCGACGTCGTGGTCCCGTCCCTGCGAGACGCGGACCTCCTGTCCTGGATCCGGCGGTGGCGCTAACCACGCCTCGCGCCCACGTGAAGACCCGCCCGTCTCGTNCCGTCTCGTGATTGACTGGCGCGCATGGCCGTACTTCCGCATCCGAGCGCTCGGGGTCCGCGGTGACCTCCGAACCGGCTGCGGCAACCCGTCCGCGCAACCGCAAGCAGCTCATCGTCGAAGCGGCGGGCCGCGCCTTCAGCGAGCGCGGCTACCACGCGGCGTCCATGGAGGAAATCGCCGCCGCCGTCGGGATCACCGCCGCGGCGCTGTACCGGCATTTCCCGAACAAGTACGCCCTCTTCACCGAATGCGCCAACGTGATGGCAGACCGCCTCGTCGCCGCCCTCGACGCGGTGCCCGCTGCCGCACCAGCCGCAGACGTCCTCCGCCCACTGGCCCGGGTCACGCTCGCCCATCGCGAGTCCGGCGGCTTGTACCGCTGGGAAGCCCGCTACCTCGACCGGGCGGACCGTCGCGTGCTGAGCGCGAAATTCGCCCAAGTGGTCGCGCGCGTGACCGAGGTGGTGCAGCAGTCCCCGGACGCGGACCTCCGAGCCGTAGCCGCACTCGGCGCGATCGGCTCGATCACCATGCACCGCACGTCGATCGCCCACCACCGCGCGGAGAACTTGCTGACCGAATCCGCCCTCCGCCTCGCCACCGCAACGATCACCCCGACCGCGTCCTCGGTTGAGTTGCCCGCCCAGCCCGTCGCACGAACTCGCCGCGCGCAGATCCTCGCCGCCGCAGTGCCGTTGTTCGAGCGCGACGGGTTCGCGAACGTCACGAACGCCCGAATCGCCGAGGCGGTGGGCTTGGTGCCTTCCGCGCTCTACCGCCATTTCCCCAACAAAGCCGAAATCCTGGCCGCCGCCTGCCTGCAAGCCGCGGGACTTCTGTCGGAAGCCGTCGAACAAAACCTCCGCGGCACTACCGGCGCGCAAGCCCTGCCCGTTCTGGCCGCGACCTACGTGGCGTACAGCTTCGAACACACCGCCCTGACCAACGTCGCCGCCGCCGAGCTAGGCGGTCTGCCCGCCGCGTTGCAACGTCCGCTGATCCTCGCCCAACGTGAGCACATCGCCGTCTGGGAACAACAACTTCGCCTGGCCCGGCCGGATTTGGACGCGCGCCAAGCCCGCGTGCTGGTGCACGCGGGCTTCGGCGCGGTAGTCGAAACCGGCCGGCGGCTGCGGTGGGAGGACACCCCCGGCCACCGCGCCGCCGCTACCGCTTTCCTGCTGAGCGCACTGGGACTCTAGGCACCCGGCCGATTCGCCGCCGGGAGCGTGATCGGCGTCTGCGTGGGCGAGGTCCCGTTGTTGAGGTACAGCATCGAAATGCCGCGCACGAACTGGTCGAAAAGAGAGAAACTGCCCGGCATGATCTTGGACGCCCCCTCCCGGAACGCCACGTACGCCGGCCACTCAAGCCGGACCAATGCCGCCTGCGCGTAATCGCGGGGGAGGCCGAGCCAATCGCCCATCTGGTCATTGAGCAGATACCGCACCAGCTCGTTGACGAACCCGGAATCGAGCCCGAGCGTCGGCTTCTCGATGTACCCGAGCAACGTCTTCGCCAGGCTGACCCCTTCCTCGGTCGGCCCGAGCACCGGCCACAACATCTGCTGCGCCTGCGCTTCCGCGTCCGCCCACGTCCGCGGAATGAACTGCTCCTGGACGCCGAGCAGATGCAGCGCGACCTGCCAGGCATGCAGATCCGCGTCCTGCTCCGCCGTCGACAACGCGATGTTCCACTTGAGCATGTTGCTGCGCGCGAAGGTCGCCACGGAATGGAACGTCCGCAAAATGTCGCCATTGCTGATCGGCTTGGGCTGATCCGCGCCCGACTGATACTTCGCCGACGTCGGCAGCAAATTCCGCACCGCGGCGTGCACCAACCGAGTCTTATTGGCCGTAACGACGAAATGCCCGTCCGGTGCCCAAGCTTGTGAATTGTGCAGGTCGTAGCCAAACGTGAACGTCTTGGCCGCTCGCTGCTTCATGTCCGCGCCGCCGGCCGACCAGTAAACCGCCCGCGCCGCCCGCGGGATGACGGTGCTCATGATCCCGCTGCCGAGCGTCTCCGAGACGAACAGATAACTGCTCAGCCGGGTGTAAAGCTTCTCCGAAGCGGCGAGCTTGGCCGGATCCGCCCACGACGGCAGCTTGTTGACCTGCCGCAGATACGCCACCAGATAGTCCGGCATGCCGGCGGGCAACGGCGCGCTGTTGTCGATCCAGCTCTCCCACGCCGTATTGACCGCCGCCACCTTGCCCTCGGCCAGCACCGCCTTGGCGACCGCGTCCGCGGTGTCGTCCCACACCTGGAACGGATCGGCCCCCGTCCCGCTCCCGGCGATGGACCCCTTGCCCGACCACGCCCACGCGGTGCCGGTGGTGCCCGCCATCCCCGCGATGCCCAACGCCGCGCCGAGGGTCAGCGCCTTCCTTCTGCTGAGATTCTCCATGTACTTGTCTGCCTCTCTGGTAGGCGTCGTTGCCATCCCATCACCGGCCAGGGGCTGCTCGCCGCCCCCTGTCGACAGTCTCGGAAGAAGTGATTTCTCATTAACATAATGGTGCCGGACCGCTGGTGGCAAGAGGTGTCGCCGCTCCGGATCAACGACCGGCCGGGGCGCGGGAAGAAAACCCGGACGCCGGTCCGGGGCCAATCAGGACAGCCGGGCTGCTCAACGGCGCTTATTGGGGGGCCTTCTGCGAAGAACGGGAAATTCCGGCCAGTGGACGCACGGTCGCGTGCCCGGCCAGCCTCGTCGGGATGGTCGCAGGCAGGCAGATTCGCAGTCGGGCGGCGGGGCCTCGGCAGCCGGGATCGGGGCGAGAGCGTCGGGGCCGCCGGTTTCGAGCAGGTGAACGAGGTGCTCGGTGATGGCGTGCAGCGCTTCCTGCTCGCCGAGTTCCTCCAGCGAAAACTCGCCGTTGTCGACCAGGAGCTGCTCGGCGAGTGGCCCGAGTTGCACAGCTCCCGCAGCGGGAAGAGCTTGGACGAGCACGTCGAGCATCGCGCGCGTGCGGAACGGGCCGCGGCGGACTGCGTCCAGCAGGATCGGCAGCCCGGATTCCCGGCCGCCGCGGACGGCCATCCGGTCAATTCCGCTTTCGCGGCCGCCGAGGGGTAGTGCTCGGAGAGACAAGCCGAGCAGCCCGGCGGGTTCGGCCTCGGCCAGCTCCCCGATCAGCGGTGCGTGGCGGCCTTCGGCGACCAAGCGTGCGCGGACCGCCCGAGCCGCCAACGGAGTCAGGCTCACCAGTTCGGCGCTTTCGCCGGAAAGCGCGGTCCGCGGGCGGGCGTCGGTGTCCAGCGGCCCGCCGGGGCCGGAAAATCGGATCGGGCGCACCGGTCGTGACCGCGCCGAAGTCCGCGAGCGTGGCGAACACCCCGGCGCAGGTCCGTGCCAGACAGTTTTGTCGAGTCGGCCCACCGGCATCGGGTCGGGAAAGCCTTACGGAGTGTTGAGAACGTCGGGCAGCACTATGTCGATGATTTCGCCGAACAGCACGGTGTACTGGGGCACCCGGCGTCCTTGCACGACGAGTTCGGGGGAGGGCAGTGCGTCGAACGCCCGCGATCCAGAGGGCGAGACTGCCCCGGAGCAGCCGCGCGTTCCTCGCCACGCGCACCAGCTTGCCCTTGACCGCCCGGACGACACGGATCTCTTTCGCCAGCTCCGCCAGATCGGCGCTGCTCTGGGTCCGGTAAACCCGGTCGCCGATCGTCGGATCGATCCGGTCGCCGGTGTTCGGCAAGTCTGCCAGCTCGCGCGCGTCGGCCAGTTACCAGTGCGCGCAACCGGGCGACGACCGGTGTCCGCTCGGCCGTCGTCGCTAGCTCCGCGGCGGCTGCGGCACCGCGCGCTCACACTGGCCCCCGTCGAGGAGGTGCCGTGCGGCGATCTCTTCGAGCACTGCTTCGTCGTAGTCGAGGTTCCCCGCACGGACTTCGTTGAGAAAACCCTCCATGACGGCGTTGTCCGCGCGGGATCGAGGCTGTGCCGGAGCGCGTTCATCACCCAGAACTGGCCGCCTCCTCGGGATCGCCGACAGCGTCCGAGGCGTGTAGGGCAACAGGAATTCCGCGACCAGGCCGGTCGTCCAGTACTCCAGCCGCTCGCCGATGCTGTGGTGCCGGAACTCCCGAACTCCTAGGCGTGCGCGACCGGGCCGACATCGTCACCGGCACATTCGGCAAAGCCCTCGGCGGTGTGTCCGGAGGCTATGCCGGCGCTCATGCCGAAATCGTGGACCTGCTGCGGCAGCGCTCTGTTCTCCAACGCCCTCCCGCTCGCCGCCTTCCGCTCTCGGATGAGTCAGGCAGGCTTCCGCCTCCTGCCCGGCGAACATCCCATCGTGCCGGTGATGTTCGGCGACACAGGCGAGGCCGTCCGTCGCCGCACGCGCCAAAAACGGCTGACGAAACGCGAGTGGCCCGCCAGCGAGATCCTGGCGGGCCATGGCAACGCTCCACCCGTCGCGTCCGAATGCGGTCAGGAGCAGCAGCCCTCCGGACGGGTGGTCTGGCCGGTTTCCGCATCCGGGGTGCGGCACGTCGCCGCGGTGGCGAGTGCGGCGCTGTCGGTGCCGAAGGTCCGCGAATCGGCCTTGACCGTGTAGACCTCCCAGGGTTCCTGGCCGGGGCCGTGTACCCACACCTTGTCCTGGACCGCGTAGCAGCAGGTCGTATCGTCCTCGGTCAGCGTCTCCAGGCCCTCGCCAGTGAGGCGCTTGCTGGCTTCGCTGACCTGGCCGGTCGACTCCACCTCGACTCCGAGATGGTCCATGACCGTCGCCTGGCCTGGCTCGCCTTCCAGGAGCACGAGCTTGAGCGCGGGCTCGGCGATGGCGAAGTTGGCGTAGCCGGGCCGGAGTTTGGCCGGTTCGGCGCCGAACAGCTTCGAGTAGAAGTCGATCGAGCCTTCCAGGTCCCCGACCCGCAGCGCGAGCTGTACCCGTGCCATCTCGTCCTCCTTGAATAGACGTTTGTCGAATCAGCGTCGAGGCTGAGTTTGTCCTCTACTTAGAAAGGTGTCAAGATAGACGCATGCCGAAACAGTTGCCGGTCGTCGCGATGGACGCCTGTTGCTCCCCGCTGGCTCGCGAACCGCTCAGCGAGGACCAAGCCGTCGAGCTGTCCAAGCTGTTCAAGGCGATGGCCGACCCGGTCCGGTTGCGGCTGCTGTCGCTGATCGCCTCCCATGCCGGCGGCGAAGCGTGCGNCGTGCGTGTGCGACCTGACCGACGCGTTCGACCTGACCGGCCCGACCATCTCCCACCACCTCAAGGTGCTGCGCGAGTCCGGCCTGATCACCGGTGAACGGCGGGGAACCTGGGTGTACTACCGCGTTCATCCGGAGGTGCTTGCCCGCCTGTCGGCCGTGCTCGTCCCCGGCGACACTCCGGTACCGGCATGAACAGCGTGTCTCCCGGGGCGGTCGGCAAGCTGTCCACTTTGGACCGGTTCCTGCCCGTGTGGATCGCGGCGGCGATGGTCGCCGGGCTTCTCGCCGGCCGGTGGATTCCCGGGCTGAACACCGTGTTGTCCGCGGTGCGGGTCGACGGGATTTCGTTGCCGATCGCGCTCGGGCTCCTGGTGATGATGTACCCGGTGCTGGCGAAGGTCCGCTACGACCGGCTCGCCGCGGTGACGGCCGATCGGCGGCTGTTGTGGCCGTCGCTGGTGCTGAACTGGCTGATCGGCCCGGCGCTGATGTTCGCCCTCGCCTGGCTGCTGCTGCCCGGCCTGCCGGAGTACCGGACCGGGCTGATCATCGTGGGTCTCGCTCGCTGCATCGCGATGGTGATCATCTGGAACGACCTTGCCTGCGGCGACCGGGAAGCCGCCGCCGTGCTGGTCGCGCTGAACTCGGTGTTCCAGGTCGTCATGTTCGGCGTCCTCGGCTGGTTCTACCTCGTCGTGCTGCCCGGCTGGCCCGGCCTGCCGCAAGCGGAGCTGAGCGTTTCCGCGTGGCGGATCGCCAAGAGCGTGCTGGTGTTCCTGGGCATCCCGCTGCTCGCCGGCTACCTCTCGCGGAGGCTGGGCGAACGCGCGAAGGGCCGCGCCTGGTACGAATCCCGGTTCCTGCCGAAGGCCGGCCCGGTCGCGCTGTACGGCCTCCTGTTCACCATCGTGGTCCTGTTCGCGTTGCAGGGAGACCAGATCACCAGCCGTCCGCTCGACGTCGCCCGGATCGCGCTGCCGCTGCTGGTCTACTTCGGACTCATGTGGGCCGGTTCCTACGCGCTCGGCAAGGCGGTCGGCCTGTCGTACGAACGAACCACAACGCTGGCGTTCACCGCCGCGGGCAACAACTTCGAACTCGCCATCGCGGTCGCGATCGCCACTTTCGGTGCGACCAGCGGACAGGCTCTCGCCGGGGTGGTCGGCCCGCTCATCGAAGTCCCGGTCCTGGTGGCCCTGGTCTACGTGTCTCTCGCGCTTCGGCGCCGGTTCGCCGCCGGGTCCGCTCTGGCCGCGGAAACCGCGTCGTGACCGCTCCGGAGGAGCCGTTGTGCCCATCCCCGAAGTTCTCTTCGTCTGCGTCCACAACGCCGGACGCTCGCAAATGGCGGCAGCGCTCCTGCATCACCATGCGCAGGGCCGGGTCGTCGTCCGCTCCGCCGGATCCGCCCCGGCGGACACGGTCAACCCCGCCGTCGTGGCGGTCATGAACGAACTCGGCATCGATCTTTCGCGCGAGTTTCCCAAGCCCTTGACCACCGAGGGCGTCCAAGCGGCCGACGTGGTGATCACCATGGGGTGCGGTGACGCCTGTCCCGTGTTCCCCGGCAAGCGCTACCTCGACTGGCGACTCGACGACCCGGCGGGCCTTCCGGCTGAGCGGATTCGCCCGATCCGCGACGAGACAGCCCGGCGGGTCCGCGCTCTGCTGGCCGAACTCGCCGTCGCCTGGCCTGCTCCCTCTTCATCGTCCATCGTCGATGGACGATGAAGGAGGTGTGGCGTGCTGGACCGGGCTACCGCGGAGACCTACGCCGGCTGGTTCCGGGCGCTCGCGGATCCGACGCGCGTCCAGATCTTGCACCTGCTCGCCTCGGCGGGCCGCCCACTGGCAGTCGGTGAGATCGTCGAGCAGGTGAGCGTCAGCCAGTCGACTGTCTCGGCGCATCTCAAGGTCCTGACCGAATCCCGGTTCGTCCTCGTGCGGCCGCAGGGCACCGCACGGTTGTACCGGGTCAACGAGCAGTGTTTGTCTTGCTTCCCTAGCGCGGCTGACGTCGTCATGGGTCGCCCCGCTGCCCAGTTCGCCGACATCGCCTGCGAGGTGGCGCGATGAGACCGGACCAAGACGCGATCCGCGACCGCTACGCCGATGCTGCTCGGCGAGCGTTGGCGGGCGAAGCGCCCGGCCTGCTGTCCGGAGCAGGGGACACCGAGCGGCTCGGCGTCGTGCACTACGCGGCAGACAGCGTCCCCGAAGCAGTGGCGTCCACCAGTTTGGGATGCGGAAACCCGCTCGCCGTCGCCGATGTGCGCCCGGGCGAGACCGTCCTCGACCTCGGCTCCGGCGGCGGCCTCGACGTGCTGCTTTCCGCCCGTCGCGTCGGGCCCGCCGGCCACGCCATCGGCCTCGACATGACCGACGAGATGCTCGCTCTCGCTCGTCGGCACGCCGCTCAAGCGGGGCTCGGCAATGTCGAGTTCGTCAAAGGCGCGATCGAAGCTATTCCCTTGCCGGACAACACTGTCGACGTCGTGATCTCCAATTGCGTCATCGCCCTGTCCCCGGACAAACCGGCTGTGTTCGCGGGGATCGCGCGTGTTCTGCGTCCCGGCGGCCGACTGGGCGTGACGGACATCCTCGCCGACGAAACTCTGACCGACGCGGAGCGCACGGCCGCCGACGGGACTGTCGAATGTCTCGGCGGGGCATTGACGGCGGACGATTACCGCAGCTTGCTGCACGCCGCGGGACTCGTGAGCGTTGAGGTCCGGCGTACCCATGAAGCCGGACCCAAGCTGTACTCGGCGATCATCCGCGCCGGCAAGCCGTCCCACTGATTGCCGGCAGCGGAGGCTCGGGTACGCAGAAAACGGGACGGCGGCCGAGGAATTCCCTCGGCCGCCGTCCCGTGTCTGACGGGGATCGTGCCTCCCGGCACCGATCACACGTCGTAGTACAGCGAGAACTCATACGGGTGCGGGCGAAGCCGCAGCGGGTCGATTTCGTTTTCGCGCTTGTACTGGACCCACGTCTCGATCACGTCGGGCGTGAAGACGCCGCCCTCGAGCAGGTAATCGTGGTCGGCTTCCAGGGTGTCCAGCACGGTGCCCAGGTCGCCCGGGACCAGCTTGACGTTCTTGGCCTCCTCGGGCGGCAGCTCGTAGAGGTCCTTGTCGATCGGCTCCGGCGGCTCGATCTTGTTCTTGATGCCGTCGAGCCCGGCCATCATCATCGCGGAGAACGCGAGGTAGGGGTTGCCCGAGGAGTCCGGGCAGCGGAACTCGGCGCGCTTGGCCTTCGCGTTGTTGCCGGTGATCGGGATGCGGACGCACGCGGAGCGGTTGCGCTGCGAGTACACCAGGCTGACCGGCGCCTCGAAGCCCGGCACCAGGCGGTGGTAGGAGTTCACCGTCGGGTTGGTGAAGGCCAGCAGGCTCGGCGCGTGCTTGAGCAGGCCGCCGATGTAGTGCCGCGCCGTGTCGGACAGGCCCGCGTAGCCGGACTCGTCGTGGAACAGCGGCTGGCCGTCCTTCCACAGCGACTGGTGGCAGTGCATGCCCGAACCGTTGTCGCCGGCGAGCGGCTTCGGCATGAACGTCGCGGTCTTGCCCGCGGCGAACACGGTGTTCTTCACGATGTACTTGAACAGCTGCAGGTCGTCGGCAGCGTGCAGCAGCGTGTTGAACTTGTAGTTGATCTCCGTCTGGCCGGCGGTGCCCACCTCGTGGTGCGCGCGCTCGATCTCGAAGCCGGAGTTCGTCAGCTCGCGGACGATGTCGTCGCGCAGGTCGGCGAAGTGGTCGACTGGCGGGACGGGGAAGTAGCCGCCCTTGAACTTCGTCTTGTAGCCCTGGTTCCCGCCCTCGGTGTCGGCGCCGGTGTTCCACCAGCCCTCGACCGAGTCGATCTCGTGGAACGACAGGTGCTCGGCGTCCTCGAAACGGACCGAGTCGAAGATGTAGAACTCCGCCTCGGGGCCGAAGAAGACGTTGTCGGCGACGCCGTACTCCGCGATGTACTGCTCGGCCTTGCGCGCGATGTTGCGCGGGTCGCGGCTGTAGGCCTCACGGGTGAACGGGTCGTGCACGAAGAAGTTCAGCGAGAGCGTCTTCGCCTTGCGGAACGGGTCGATCCGCGCCGTCTCGGGGTCCGGCAGCAGCAGCATGTCGGACTCGTGGATCGACTGGAAGCCGCGCACCGAGGAGCCGTCGAAGGCGAGACCCTCTTCGTACGCCTCCAGGTCGAACGCCTTGGCGGGCACCGTGAAGTGCTGCATGACGCCCGGCAGGTCGCAGAACCTGACGTCGATCGACTCGACCTTCTCGTCGGCGATGAGGCGCTGAATGTCGTCTGGAGTAGTGGGCACCCTCGGTGACTCCTTCTCGTTCGTTACCGGCGGCTGTACTCTCTTCGGCTCACGCTAAGAGGGCGGTGTTGCCCGACCGTCACCCGAATGTTTCGCCGGTGTTAACGGGCCGCCGTCACAACCCAGTCGACCAGGCCGGATGTGGTCCGCGCCACCGGCATACCCTGGACGGGTGGCGAGATGGACGGGTGAATGGCTGCCGGGCGCGGGCGACGGCTCCACCGCGGCGGGCCCGCGCGAGGCCCCGAAGTGGCGTGGCGAGTCGATGGGCCTGCCCGAATCGGGCGTGGGCGCGGTGGCCGGCGGTGGCCCGCGCTTCCTCGCGCTGGTGCTCGATCTGGCGCTCGCCTCGCTGATCACGACCCTGTTCGTGCGCTACGACCTGCAGAACGCCGCCGCGATGCAGACGTTCAACCTCTGGGCGGGCGCGGTCTGGGCGGTCATGACGGTCATCCCGGTCACGTTCTTCGGCTTCACCCCCGGCATGGCGGCCCTCGGCATCCGGGTGGCGCGCCTGGACGGGGCGACGATGGTCGGCGCGTGGCGCGCACTGGTCCGGATGGTGCTGACGGTGCTGCTGCTCCCGCCGCTGGTGCGCAATGCCGACGGCCGCAACTGGCTCGACCGCGCCACCAACACCGTCGTCATCCGGATGCGCTGAGGCTGCTCCAAGGGGCCGCTGGATCTCCGGCGGAGCCGGCCCGACGCCAGGAACGTTAAGTCCTTCACAGACGACAACCTCGCGCGCAGGCCCGTGCCGTCGAGGTCTGCCGAGGCAAGCGATCGGCGGGTCGGTCGCCGCCGGTCGTCCGGTCGTGTCCCAGCTGATCCGAATGCGAGGAACCCCCGGTCGGCAACCGACCGGGGGTTCCCCGCAAGCAGCGTCAGCGACGGCGGATGGTGCGCTGCACGTTCCGCATCTTCGCGCCCGCGGGCATCGGGCCCTTCGGCATCGCCGCGCCGCGCGAGCCGAGCGCGGCCAGCTTCGCTTCGAGGGCGTCGATCTGGGCAGGCTTGAGGTTGCGCGGCAGCTTCGTCAGGTGCGACTGCAGCTTCTTGAGCGGTACCTGCTTGTCCTCGTGCCCGATCGTCACGTCGTAGATCGGGGTGTCGCCGACCAGCCGCGACACGCGCTTCTTCTCCTGCGCGAGCAGGCTCTTCACCCGGTGCGGCGCGCCTTCGGCCACGAGGATCACGCCGGGGTGGCCGAGCACGCGGTGGACGGCGTCGAGCTGGGTCGTCGCGGCGACGGTCGGTGTGACCTTCCACTTGCCGCGCATGTTCTCCAGCGCCCAGGCTCCCGCGCCGGGCTGGCCGTCGGCCTTCCCGTAGACCGTGCGCTGCACGCGCCTGCCGAAAATGATCACGGCGAGCAGGATGCCGAGCACGATGCCCAGCGGCAGCAGCGTCCACTGGATGCCGAAGATGAACCCGATGCCGAACAGCACACCGGCGACCACCACGATCGAACCGACCATCCAGGGGATGAGCATCGGGTCTTCGCGGCGCTGCATCTTGAACGCCTCGAACAGCTGGCCGCGCCGGGCCTTGCTCGCAGCGCGCTTTTCCCGCTTGGCCTGCTTGGCCGCTTCCTTGTCCTGCTTGCCCGCCATATGACCAGGATACGGCCGCGTCCCCGGCCGGGAATCTGTCGGCCCCCTCTGCGAGGATCGCAGGGTGGCCATCGCATCGTCTCCCCAGAGCCGGCAGAGCCGCGCGAGCCTGCTCGACGGGCTTGATCCCGAGCAGCGCGCCGCCGCGGCGGCCCCCCGCGGCCCGGTGTGCGTCCTCGCGGGCGCGGGCACCGGAAAGACCCGGACGATCACGCACCGCATCGCCCACCTGGTCCGGTCGGGCCACGTCGCGGCCGGGCAGGTACTGGCCGTCACCTTCACCACGCGCGCCGCGGGGGAGATGCGCACCCGGCTGCGCGGCCTCGGGGTCGACGCGGCACAGGCGCTGACCTTCCACGCCGCTGCCCGCCGTCAGCTCCGCTACTTCTGGCCGCGGGTCGTCGGCGACCGGCCCTGGGACCTGATCGACAACAAGTTCCGGCTCGTCGCCCAGGCCGCCCAGCGCGTCCGGCTGAGCACCGAGACCGAGGTGCTGCGCGACCTGGCGAGCGAGATCGAGTGGAGCAAGGCGTCGCTCGTCTCGCCGGACGACTACCCGTCGGTCGCCGCGCGGATGCAGCGCGACACGCCCGCGCCGGTCGCCCAGGTCGCCGAGGTCTACCGCTGGTACGAGGAGCTGAAGACGAACGCGCAGGTCCTCGACTTCGACGACCTGCTTCTGCAGACCACCGCCGTGCTGGAAAGGCACGAGGCGGTCGCGGCCGAGTTCCGCGACCGGTACCGCTGCTTCGTGGTCGACGAGTACCAGGACGTCACGCCGTTGCAGCAGCGGCTGCTCGACGCGTGGCTCGGCGGCCGTGACGACCTCACCGTCGTCGGCGACGCCAACCAGACCATCTACTCCTTCGGCGGTGCCTCGCCGAAGTCTCTGCTGGAGTTCACGCGGCGGTTCCCGGAGGCGACTGTCGTGCGCCTCGAACGCGACTACCGGTCGACACCGCAGGTCGTCGCGCTCGCGAACCGCGTGATCGGTGCCGCTCGCGGACGTCCGGCCGGATCGCGGCTGAAGCTCATCGGGCAGCGTCCGGAGGGCCCGGAGCCGCGGTTCGCCGAGTACGAGGACGAGGCCGCCGAGGCCAGCGCGGTCGCGCGGCGGGTCCGCGAACTGCTCGACGCGGACGTGCCGGCGAGCGAGATCGCGGTCCTGTTCCGGGTGAACGCGCAGTCCGAGGCGTACGAGCAGGCGCTCACCGAAGCCGGGATCCCGTACCTGGTCCGCGGCGGCGAGCGGTTTTTCCAGCGCACCGAGGTGCGGCAGGCGATGGCGGCGCTGCGCACGGCGTCGATGGAACCGACCTCGTTGGAGCTGGTCACCGCGGTGCGCTCGGTGCTCGCGCGGGTCGGGCTCACCGAGCAGCCGCCGTCCGGCGGAGCGGCGAAGGAGCGGTGGGACGCGCTGCTCGCGCTGGTGGAGCTGGCCGAGGAGCTGGCGGCGGCGGTCGAGGACGCGGATTTGCCGCGCTTCGTCGCCGAACTCGAACAGCGCGCGGCGGCGCAGCACCCGCCGACCGTCGAAGGAGTCACGCTCGCGTCGCTGCACGCGGCGAAGGGGCTCGAATGGGACGCGGTGTTCCTCGTCGGGCTGTCCGAGGGCACGATGCCGATCTTGCACGCGGACGGCGACGATGCCGCGATCGAAGAGGAACGGCGGCTGTTCTATGTCGGCGTCACGCGGGCCAGGGAGCACCTGTCGCTGTCGTGGTCGTTGTCGCGCGGGCAGGGCAGGGGACGCAACCGGCGCCGCTCGCGGTTCCTGTACGGGCTGATCCCGGAGGACCACCCGGCGGCGCGCATCGCCCGTTCGCAGCAGGTGGCGAAGCCGGGGTCGAACGTCGCCCGCTGCCGGCTGTGCGGCGGTCCGCTGGTGCAGACCATGGAGGTCAAGCTGGGGCGGTGCGGGAAGTGCCCGTCCACTGTGGATGAGGATCTGCTGGAGAAGCTGAAGACGTGGCGCGGGGAGCGCTCGCGGGAGTTGAAGGTTCCGGCGTTCGTCGTGTTCACTGACGCGACGCTGATGGCGATCGCCGAACAACGGCCGACCGACGACGGCGCGCTGGTGTCGATCTCCGGGATCGGCGCGACGAAGCTGGAGCGGTTCGGTGCCGAAGTGCTCGACGTGGTCCGGTCGTCGATGCGATCTTGACCGCGTCTTCGCGGTGATCGATGCGGCGAACCTGCAGCTCGGAAGCGATCTTCAGCTTTTCGGCAGAGATTTGGGAAAATAAGTTGCCCCGGTTGCGCCGGGGCGCATAACCTGCGTAGGCACCCGGGCGAGAGCCCGGTCTGGGGAAGAACACACGACAGTTGCCGCCTTGAGCGGCGCAGTCCGACAGAGAAAGGCGGTGCCGGTGAAATGATCAGCAATCTGAAACTCGCGTTCCCTGGCGCCGGTCTGTCTCTCTGCATGACCGTTGACGCCCCGCGCCAGGGCACCGGTGTGTCCACGTTCGCGCACATCGACGGAACGCGTCGTCACATTGACGGATCGCGTCGCATCGAGCGCAACGGGGCCCCGGCCGGCATCACTCTCGCGAGCGCCGCCGTTGTTGCCGCGTACCCGCAGGTTGATGTCGATCTGCCGACCATCAAGCAGTTCCGTGTTCCGTTGTCGATACGGGAGCGAAGTTCCTGACCTGACGTCAGGACTCAAGGCTCACGAAGGCCGCGGAACCGGTAACCGGATCCGCGGCCTTCGTGTTTTTTTGGCTGCACAACAAGAAGGAACAAGTTGTCCAGTTCGATCGCCCACCGCCACTCCACCACCGCACCGCAAAGGAGCACGGAAATGTCATCCGCCATCGCCCTCGCCGAGGGCCCCTTAGCCGAAGGGTTCGACATCGGCGACCTGCTCGACGGGGTCGCCGAGCCGGAACTCCCCTGCCGCTCGCGCGACGCGGACCTCTGGTTCGCCGAATCGCCCGCGGAACTCGAGCGGGCCAAGGCGTTCTGCGCCGGCTGCCCGGTCCGCGAGGCCTGCCTCGCGGGTGCACTCGCCCGGCGTGAGCCGTGGGGTGTCTGGGGAGGGGAGATCTTCGAGCGCGGTGCGGTGATCGCGCGCAAGCGGCCCCGTGGCCGTCCGCGCAAGAACGCCGCCCTCGAACCCGCCGCCGCAGCCCGGAGCGCAGCCGCATGACCGTCGACCTCATCACCACGCGCGATTTCGAGGCCCGCACCGGAAAACCGGTCCGCGTTCAGCCGAAACCCAAGCAGAACAAGTCTCAGGAGACCACGAAGATGTTGCTTCACGAAGAACTGTCCCGAGCGCGAATACGCGACCTGATAACCGAACACGAAGCCCAACGCCCGTGGCGCCAGGCGCGAGCCGCGCGCCGCTGGTCACGGGTAGCCCGCTGGGCGGCCAGCCGAGCGGAGCGTTACCAACCACCCAATTAATGCGGTACGGCCCGGTCAGGCAGGCCCGGGTTTCGACCCGGTTCCTTGCCTGACCGGCCGCTTTGTCCGGAAGCCCGGTGCCCGCCGCCAGGACTGCCTCCAGTCCTGGCGGGCATCGGTCGCCCGGACGTGGATCCGGCCTTCCGGCTGCCCTGCCTCCAGTCCTGGCGGGCACCGGTCGCCCGGACGTGGATCCGGCCTTCCGGCTGCCCTGCCCCCGGTCGGGCTGCGCGGGTTCTCGTCGCCTGAGCACCCAGCTGCGATCAGGCGACCGTCGCGCGACCGATTCCACCGTGATCGCTTCGCTGAAACGAGCCTGGAAGGTCCGTCGGGGGACAGTCCAGGCTCGTTCTCGTCCGGGACCGCGGACGGGTGTTCAATGAGCCCGTGTCCGGACATACGCACGATCACATCGACTGGGCTGACCGGCTGGTTCTCCTCCGCGCAGCCGATACCCTCGACGCTCCCGCCCACGCCGCCATCGCCGCACGGTTGGCGGCGAAACTCCCCGCCACCCCGACGGTGATCGACCTTGGCTGCGGAGCCGGTGGGATGAGCATCCACTTCGCCGAAGCCCTGGCCACCCAAACCGGCGGCACGATCATCCTGGTCGACGCGACACCCGAACTACTCCACGAGGCAGAGCGCGCCGTACGCGCCGCCGCCGATGCTGCGCAGGCCAACCGCGCGGACGGCTCAACGCATACGAGCAACGGTCGCGTACCCGACGGCAGCGCGGAGCCATCGGGCGGCCATCGAGCAGCGGCCGAGCACACTGCCTCGACAGCCGCAGACAGCACCCGGGCAGTCGAAGGTATCGCGCAGACGGTCGAGGGTGCCGCGCAGACAGCCGCGGACACCGCCTCGACAGCCGAGGGTGCCGCGCCGACGGTCGCAGATACCGCCCCGGCATCCGAGGGTGCCGCGCCGACGGTCGCGGATACCGCCTCGACAATCGAGGGTGCCGCGCAGACGGTCGCGGACACTGCCCCGGCAGCCGAGGGTGCCGCGCAGACAGTCACTGATACGGCCTCGGCAATCGAGGGCACCGCGCAGGCAGCCGCGGACACCGCCCCGACAGTCGAAGGCGCGGCCCGGGCAGCCGGGGGTATCACACCGACAGCCGAGGAAACCGCGCAGACAGTCGAGATTCGCGCGGTAGTCGCCGATCTAGCCGACGGTTCCCTGCCCGATTTGCTACCCCCCGCGGATCTCGTATGGGCATCACGCGTCGTGCACCACCTTCCGGACCAACAGGCCGCGATCGGCACGCTTACCGCGGTCGCGCGGACTGGCGGCGTGGTCGCGCTCGCTGAGGGCGGGTTATCTTTTTCTTGCCTCCCTTGGGATCTGGGACTCGGACGGCCTGGTCTGGAAGACCGGTTGAAGGCCGCGCAGGCTGAATGGTTCGTCGGAATGCGCGAGGGCATCGACGGTGCCGTGCCGATGCCCTACGGCTGGCCACTCGCGCTCGAACGCGCCGGACTCGCTGACGTCAGCTCGTTCAGCGCGCTGGCGGACCACCCCGCACCTGGCCCGGACGGTCTCGCCGACTATGTGCACCACCACCTTTCCCGTCTCGCGACGCACGGTGCCGAACATCTCTCCGACGAAGACCGCGCGACGCTGGCTTCCCTGCTCGACCCGGACAGCACTCACTACCTCGGTAACCGCCGCGACCTCTTCCTGCTCGGCGCCCGCACCGTGCACCACGGACGCCGACCGTGACCGCGCCCGACCCCACGTGCTCTCGCTGCGGCCGAGCACGCGCCGCCGAAACCGACCCGCTCGCGACCTTGGCCTGGGTGAGCACCAAGGAAAACGGCCACCAGCGCTGGCTCTGCCCGGACTGCGCGCGCAACCACGTCCGGGACATCGAAGGCAAGCTGCCCGACGAGTACTGGTGACTGGGCTTAGTGGGCAACTAGATCCGGAAGGCTGGCTGCCTGGGGAGTGTTTGTGACCGGGTTGCGCGCAGCCACGTTCGCAGCCGTCGCGGGCAGGCTGCCCAGCAAGGACTGGTGACTGGGCTGAGTGGGCAACCAGATCCGGAAGGCAGGCTGCCTGGGGAAGTGTTCGTGAGCGGGTTGCGCGCAGCCACGTTCGCAGCCGTCGCGGGCAGGCTGCCCGACGAGCAATGGTGAGTGGATCGGTCGCGCAACCATGTCCGGAGCACCGAGATCAGGCTGTCTGACGACTGCCGGTGATCGGCCTGCGCAGTCGGATCCGCCACAATCGACGGCGATCTGCCAGGCGAGGACCGGTGATCAGTCGGGTGCGCGACTTGGGCTGGTACGCCGAGGGGCTGGATGCCTCTCGAACACCGGTTACCCGTCTCGCGCGCACGTGCGTTCCCGTCTCGCGTCCACGTGCGTTTCGGTGCCGAGCAAGTCGCCAACTGAGTACCGGTGAATGCGCGGCCCGCGGTGTCGTGGGCGCCCTGCCGAGCGCCAGTGGCGGTACCGGCCCGATCTCAGGTCGGTCCAGGCGTCAGGTTCGGATCATGCGGCATTTCCTGTCTTGTAGACGGCGCGCACTTTGGGGCGGGGTGTGCGCGTCGCGTGGCGGTAGGCGTTGAGGAGTTCTGTGCCCATCTCCTCAGGCGATTCCCGGAGTTGCCGTGGGGTGCACCGAAACAGCACGGTGCCGGTCGCGGCCAAAGCCAGGTGGCTGAAGTCTTCTGGGCCTGCCGCGGTGCGGTAGCGCCATGCCAGGCCGATCTCGTCCCACCAAGCGTCCGCGGTACCGAGCCGGCGGCCGCGGCGGTCGCAGACCGCGACGTTCCATTGCGGGGTGGGCAGCGGGGTTCGTTGGAGGACCCGGAGTGCTTGCCCGTGCGCGAAGGTTTCTTGGTCGTCGAGGTTGCGCAGGACAGTGCGTACGGCGGCTGAACCGCGCTGGTTTCCGATGTTCAGTTCGGTCGTCAGCTCGGCGCGGTCGGTCAGGCCCCAATACAGCGGCAGCGACACCAGTCTTGCGATCTCGTCCGGATCGTTCTCCCGGCGGGCCAGGTCGAGGGCGGCGCGGGCGGCGCTCGCGTAGGGCAGGCCGTCGATCAGGATTGCTTTGGGCATCCGGGCGGTGCGGTAGGTGATGACGCTCGGTTCGTTGGCCGGCCTTCGGTTGTGTGGCACCAAAAGGTGGATCTCCGGAGTTCGCGGATGGCTGATTCCGTGTGCGCATAACGCATCCGTGCCGGTGATGACGGCTCCGCGTCCGTACCTGGCAACGGCCGCGTGCAGGAGTTCTTCTCGGCTCGGAGGTTTGTCGTGCACGAGGTACACGCCGGAATACACCTGTCGCCACGGCCCGCCCGGGCCGGAGAGCTGTGCGGCTCTTCGGTCGGAAATTCCTGCGACGCGCAGATGCCGTCTATGGAGTACGCCGTGGGAAACGAGATCACCGAAAGCGAGGGAGTCAGTGCTTGTCGTAGTCGTCATACTTCGAGAATGACGCCTTGATCAACTGCGCGAAACCACCCTGCGCAATCTGTGGACAACTCGGTGTTGTCGCCACGCCTTGTGGATAACTCAGGCGGCGAATCCGGGCTGCCACCGTTCCACGATGCCGCGAGCGGGGATCTCGGCGTCGAGCTGGCAGAGGATGCCCGTCGAACCCGCGGTGACCCGGTGGATCATCAGGTACTCCGGAGGCAGGTTCAGCGAGCGGCCGACGTGGAAGTCGTTGCCGCGCGAGTCGCCGACGCGGCCCGCCTGTCGTTGCATCCAGCGGCGCGTGAAGTGGAACGTCGGCTCGGCCAGCGGCTCGGTGAACGGCGCGAGATAGGCCAGGACCTCGTCCGCTTCCAGCGGCGAATCTGCTCGCACGAAACGGTTCTCGCGCAGCAGCCGCATCAGCTCGTCGGAATGGCCGTCCAAGGCGAGCCGCGTGATTTCGCCCAGGTGGCGCGGAATTCCGTGCGGCAGCTTCGCGACGCCGCCGAAGTCGATCACGCACAGCCTGCCGTCGCTGGTGAGCATGAAGTTGCCAGGGTGCGGGTCGGAGTGCAGCAGATGCGCCCGTGCCGGCGACGAGTAGTGGAACTCCGCGAGCAACCGCCCGGCCAGGTTGCGGGTGGCCGGGTCGCCGTCCGCGATGATCTTGGCCAGCGGGGTGCCGGTGGCCCACTCGCTGACCACGACCTTCGGCGCGCTCGCCACGACGCGCGGGATCAGGAACTCGGGGTCGCCTTCGAACGCCTTCGCGAACGCGCGCTGGTTGTCGGCTTCGGCAAGGTAGTCGAGTTCCTCGTCCATCCGCTCGGCCAGCTCCGTGAGCAGCGGTTTCACGTCGGTGCCCGGGACGAACGCCTGGAACAGCCTGCTGAAGCGCTGCAACTGGCGCAGGTCGCTGCGCAGCGCCTCGTCCGCGCCCGGGTACTGGACCTTGACCGCGACCTCGCGACCGTCGTGCCAGGTCGCGCGGTGCACCTGGCCGATGCTCGCCGCGGCGGCGGGCTCGTCGTCGAAGTGTGCGAACCGTCCGACCCACGACCGGCCCAGTTGCTCGGCGAGCACGCGGTGGGTCTGCCTGGCTGGCATCGGCGGAGCGGCTGACTGCAGCTTCGTGAGCGCTTCCCGGTACGGCTGCGCCATGTCGTCCGGCACCGCGGCCTCGAAGACGCTCAGCGCCTGCCCGAACTTCATCGCGCCGCCCTTGAGCGTGCCCAGCACCTCGAACAGCTGCTCAGCGGCCTTGGCCGAGAGCGTCGCGCTCACCTGCTCAGCGCTCTGCCCGGCCAGCCGCTTGCCCCAGCCGCCCACCGCTCGTCCGGCGATGCCGAGCGGAAGGCTCGCCAGCTTCGCGGTGCGGGCAGCGCCGCGGCGCGGCATGGCGGAATCGCGGTCTCCGGTGCGGTCGCGAAAGTCGGTCACTCTGCGATTCTGCCTTGGCGAGCACGACGCTCGCAGCCCGCAGACGCCACCCAGGTGTGGCTTACGTCTCTTGCAGCGCCTCCTCGGAAGCCGCCTCCGCCGCTTCGGGAGCGTCTTCGACGGGAACGGGCGCTCCGCAGCCGCAGTCTGGGTGCGGCTCCCAGATCCGGCGGTGGAGGTTTCCGTCGAAGCTGTCGATCTCAAGCGTGGCGTTCCAGGCCGGCGGCCGGGTTTCGCTCGGCGAGAGCAGTCGCATCGCTTGCGCAACGGCGAGCGAGGCGCACGCGTGCACGGCACCGAGATCAGCCCTGGGTATCCGGCCTACCAGCTGCGTCGCGATCCTCGGCCACGACAGATCCGCGTCCGTCCGATGCAGGTCACAGCAGCGGAGGCAGGCACTGCGGCCAGGCACTACGAGCGGTCCGACGATGCCCGTGCCCTCGCAAACCCGGACTGGCAGGTGCGTGGTGGCCGAGTCGACCAGTTCGGCCACCTCCTCCGGCGGCGGGACGAGGGTGTCGGTGAGCAGCACGAGATCGGGGAGGCGGCGCTGGTTGCGGGCGGTGGTGACGTCGGGCGCGACCCGGGCGACGACGTTCCGGATCGCGCGTTGCCGGGGTTGGCCCAGCTCAGCGGGCGTGAACCCGGAACCGAGATCGGCTTCGGTGACCGTGCCGGACGCACGGATGTCGAGATGCCCGACTCCGGACGTCGCGAGCAGCGCGGCGACTGCCACGGCGATCCGTCCGCTGCCGTGGACCGCGATGAGGCTCTGCCAGCGACGATCCGTGAGCGCCGGCTGATAGTGCCGGGCACGCAGCGACCACACGCCGGTCTCGACCCGTTTCACGTTCTTCTTCGCCGCTTCGGTGACCAGACCGAGCGCGGTCAGCTGTTTCAGCAGCAGATGGAACTGGTCCCGGTGTTCGCCTACAGCGAGCAGGACGTCCTCGAGCAGACGCCGTCCGTCGAGCCTGCGGACGCTGTCGACGATCGCCGGGGGCAGGCCGTTGGCGATGATGCCGTAGCGGCGGTCGAGGCCGAACTGGATCTCGTTGTCGTCGCGTTCGAGCACGTGGATGCCCGGAAGCAACGTCGGATACGCCGGAAGGAGCACGTCCGGCGGCGGAACACTGGACAGGGTCATGCGGTCAGCTTGGCAGCTCCGGAACGCCACTCGTGGGTGAGAAGCTGAGTTGTCCACAGGGAAATCTAGTTGTGGACAAGTCAGGGCTGTGACCTTTCGGCGCTCCAAGTTGTCGGTGCTGAGCCTTACCGTTGTCGAGTGGTCGAAGCACGGATGCCCTCACTGAGAGGCAGGGGCGAGAAGGCCCCGTCGGACACTTCTCAACACAAGGTCGAGGTGCGGCGCAGCCAGCGCAGGCACCGGACGGTCACCGCGTACTGGAATGACGACACCCTGGTCGTCCTCATCCCGGCACGGATGACGCGCGAGGAAGAGAAACACTGGGTCGCGGAGATGGAGCGCAGGCTGCTGCGCTCGGGAGGACGGAAGGCGGCACCGCCCAGGACGTCGGATGCGGCGCTGCTGGCGCGCTGCGCGGTGCTCGGGGCCAAGTACCTGGACGGGAAGGCGTTGCCGGCCAGCGTCCGGTGGGTGCCGCCGATGCGCACCAGGTGGGCGTCGTGCACGCCGGTGGACGCCACCATCCGGGTCAGCAACCGGCTCCAGCGGGTGCCGCAATGGGTGCTGGACTACGTGCTGGTCCACGAGCTGGCGCACCTGCGAGAGCCGGGGCATGACCCGGCGTTCTGGGCGCTGGTCAACCGGTATCCGAGGACGGAACGGGCGATCGGGTACCTGGAGGGGCTTTCGGCGGCGGCTGGGTGGGGGATTTCGGAGGAGGACTGAGTCGGTGGCCGGGCGCGGCTGGGCCTTGGCGGGCGGTGGGCGGCTGGGCTGCGGCTGATGCGGCTGAGGAGAGAAATGGGGAGGGCTGGCGGCGTGCACGGCTGGCCGGGCGTGACTGGCTAAGGGAGGTCGGGAGGGTCGACGCGGGGCCGGAGGTTCTTGGCCGAGGGCATCGGCCGGATGGGCTTGGCAGCTAGGTGCGGTGGGGTGGGGGCGGCTGCGTGAGTGGTTCGCCGCAGCTGAGGTTGGCGTGCTTGACGGTGCGGCAGAACGCGTGACCAGACGGGGCGGCGGAACTCGTGGTGCGATGGCGCGGCGGAGCTCGTGGTGCGATGGTGTGGTGGCGCGGCGGAATCGGTGGCGCGTTGGTGTGGTGGCGCGGCGGAATCGGTGGCGCGTTGGTGTGGTGGAACCGGCGGAACCGGTGGCGTGGCGGATCGGTAGCGCGATGGCGTGGCGGAACCGGCGGAACCGGTGGCGCGGCGGTGCGGCGGAACCGGTGGCGCGGCGGTGCGGCGGAACCGGTGGCGTGGCGGAGTCCTTGACTGGGCGGCGCGGCGGCATCTGCGAAGAGAGGCGGAGGTCGTGGCCAGAGCGGAGCACGGCGGTACAAAAGCCGCGCGGACCGCCTCGACCAAGTGAGACGGTCCGCGCTGGACGGCAGTGCAGCCAGGTAAAGCGGCCAGGAAGCCTCAGGAAGGCGAGTTCCCCTCGTCCTTCTTCCCCTCGTCCCTCGGAGTCTCGCCACCCTTGTCGGCGGCGTCGGCGTCGGAACCGGAGTCCTTGGCCTCGCCGGCCTCGCGGGCCTCCCGCTCAGCCTTCTCCGTGCGCTCCAGCTCCGCGATCGGGTCCAGATCAGCCGCGAGAGCTGCCGGTTCGGACATCCGGTCGGCGAAGTCCAGGGGCTCGTCCAGATCGTCGGCGGTCGGCATGAGGTCGGGGTGGGACCAGAGACCGTCGCGTTTTTCGAGGCCGTGGCGGTCTCCGACGAGCTTCCACAGGGACGACGCGGCGCGCATCCGGCGCGGGCGCAGCTCAAGGCCCACCAGGGTCGCGAAGGTCTGCTCGGCGGGGCCGCCGGTCGCGCGGCGGCGGCGCAGCGTTTCGCGCAGGGCCTCGGCTCCGGGAAGACGGTCGCCGATGGCCTCGGCCACCACTACGTCCACCCAGCCTTCCACCAGGGCCAGCAGGGTTTCCAGGCGCTTCAGGGCCGCCTGCTGCTCCGGCGTGGTTTGCGGTTCCAGCAGACCGGAGGACATCGCTTCCTCGATGCTCGCCGGGTTCGCCGGGTCGATGCTTCCGGCCAGTGACTCGAGCGCGGAGGTGTCGACGGTGATCCCGCGGGCGAACTCCTCGACCGTCGCCAGCAGGCGCTGCCGCAGCCACGGGACGTGCGCGAACAGCCGCTGGTGCGCGGCCTCGCGCGCGGCCAGGAACACCAGCACCTCGCTGGCGGGCAGCTCCAGGCCCTCAGTGAACTTCTCGATGTTCGCCGGGAGCAACGCCGACGTGGTGGCCTCGCCGAGCGGCAGGCCGACCTCGGTCGAGGTGAGCACTTCCTGCGCGAGCTGCGCCAGGGCGTTGCCGAGCTGGGAGCCGAACGCCATCCCGCCCATCTGCCCCATCATCGACAGCAGCGGGCCCGCCGCCTGCTTGGCCTCCTCGGGCAGCGCCTGCATCCACGCGCCGGACACCTGCTGCGCCACCGGATCGCACAGCCGCTGCCAGGTCGGCAGCGTCTTCTCGACCCAGGTCCGCGCCGACCACGACACCGTGGACGTCGCGCCCGCGGGGAGGATCGTCGCCGCGTCGAGCCACAGTTCCGCCAGGTGCGCGGCGTCGCGCACGGCAGTGGCGGAGTCGCCGCCCTCGGCCGCGAAGCCGATCTTGGCGTCGTCCCGCCCGCTCAGGTTCTGGAGTGCGATCTGCTTCGCCAGGTCGTAGTTGACCGGCCCGCTCGACGAGCCCGCCTGGCTCAGCATCTGGCCCAGCTGGCTCAGCATCTGCCCGAGCTGGTTGAACGCCTCGGCTCCGCCGGGCTGGCCCGGGTTCGAGGGGTCGTTGTCGCCTCGCTTGTCGGGATCGGGCGGTCCGAAGCCGAACGGGGGATTGCTCATAGCTCCACCGTACGCGGGTACGACCCGGCTCAGCGCGTCAACCGTGGCCTTCACCGGGAAGCGAACACAGTCACCGTACGCTGTCGCTCGTGACAAAACCGGACGAGGACACCGCGAACCAGTCCCGCCGCGCCGAGCCGTCGCGCGCGCCGGGCCGCAGCGACCGGCGGATGACCCGCCGCGGATGGACGATGCTGGTCAGCGGCGTGCTGTTCCTGGTGTTCGTCGTGGCCGGGTTCCTGGTCCAGGTGCCGTATGTCGCGATCAGCCCCGGGCCCACCTACGACACCCTCGGCCGCGACGTCGCGGGCAACCCGGTGATCCAGGTCAAGGGGCAGCAGACCTACGACACCAGCG
This sequence comes from Amycolatopsis sp. M39, assembly GCF_001651785.1. Lineage (NCBI taxonomy): Bacteria > Bacillati > Actinomycetota > Actinomycetes > Pseudonocardiales > Pseudonocardiaceae > Amycolatopsis > Amycolatopsis sp. M39. The sequence goes on along the minus strand of NZ_LWSF01000031.1, from coordinate 50,432 downwards.
GCGAACTGCGGATGACCACCGTTTCGCTCAACGACGGCATCAACCTCTTCACCGCGCTCGGGCTCTGGGCCAGCGGCCGCTACGCGCTCGCGCCGCGCGAGGAGTACTACAAGCCCGGCGAGACGAACGAGCAGGTCAAGCAGGAGAACATCCAGCAGCTGCAGAACTCCCAAAGCAACGCCCAGGTCGCCGCGCTGCGCCACCTCGGCTACCCGGTGCAGGTCGTCGCGAAGCAGATCGTGTCCGGCAGCCCGGCCGACCACATCCTCGCCCCCGGCGACAAGCTCGTCGCGGTCAACGGCAAGCAGGTGCGGGAAGCGGGCGAGGTCGCCGCCTCGATCGTCAACACCAAGCCGGGCGACACCGTCCAGGTCACCTTCCAGCACCTCGGCCAGCCGGAACGCACCGTGCCGGTCACGCTCGCCCAGCGCGACGACCGCACCCAGGGCTTCCTCGGCCTGACTGCCGTCGACCGCGCGGTCGCGCCCTTCTCCGTCGACATCTCGCTGCAGGACGTCGGCGGTCCGTCGGCGGGGCTGATGTTCACCCTCGCGATCATCGACCGGCTCACTCCGCCCGGGAAACCGGGCAGCGACCTCGCGGGCGGAAGGCACATCGCGGGCACCGGCGAGATCAGCGAGACCGGCCAGGTCGGGCCGATCGGCGGGATCTCGTTCAAGGTCGTCGGCGCGAAGGAAGCGGGCGCGACCGACTTCCTCGTCCCCGAGCACAACTGCGCCGAAGCCGCTTCGGCCGCGCCGGAAGGGCTCAACCTGATCAAGGTGTCCACGCTGGACGACGCGCTCAAGCAGCTGGACAACCTGAAGGCCGGTCGCCCGACCGCGCACTGCTGACCAGCGGCCGAGAAAAGTCCGTGATGGGCCCCGGGAGAGAATCAGATTTCCTCAAGGGGCCCATCACGGACTTAACGGAACAGGGCGCAGCCGGTGGATCAGGGCTGCAGGGTCGTCTTCAGCGCTTCGACCAGGTTCGGCGCGAGGTCCGGGCTTTCCACCAGTTCGTCGACCGCGTTCTCGTCCTCGTCGCCCGGCTGGACGCCGCGCAGCCGCATCACGCAAGCCGCGTCGCCTTCGCGCAGGACGGCGGCCACCAGACGGGCCTCGGTGCGGCGCGGGTGGTCCGCGGCGGCACGACGGAGGCTTTCGGCGTCCGCCTCGGCGATTCCTTCGAGTTCCGCCTCCACGTCCGGAGGCAGCACGATGATCTCCTGCGCCAGCGCGCAGCCGACCACGATGTCCGGCCACGCGATCCGGCCGAGCGATTCGGCGAGGTCGCCGTCCGGCAGCGCCTCCTGGGCCACCGGCGTCAGCGGGTTCGCCCGGTCGAGCTGACCGGCCAGTTCGGGCTGTTCGTCCAGCAGCGCAGCGGTCGGCACCAGCGCGAACAGCTGCGGCGGCTGGTTCCAGCCCGCGGCCGCGACGAACTCTTCGACTTCCCGGGCCAGCCCGGCGACAGGGTGGGCGGCAGACGGCTCACTCGGTGGCATGGCGACCATCGTGTCAGGCGTCCCCGCGACGCGCCGCGCGTGCCCGGTTTGGGCGGTCCCGGGAACTCGCGGCACCATCCGTAGAGTTAGAGGTCACGGGGGACACCGCTGTCCCCGGAGAACGTGTTCACGAAGACAGGAGCATTGCCGTGGCGACTCGGCCCCCGGTGAGCCTGAAGCTGTCCCGGCGCAGCCGGATCCTTCTCATCATCGCCGCGGTGATCGTGCTGGCCCTGCTGGCCGGCGTCCGGTTGCTCGACACCTACGTGGACTGGCTGTGGTTCGGCGAACTGCAGGCGCGTTCGGTGTTCACCACGCAGCTGGTCACCCGCGTCGTGCTCTTCCTCGCGGTCGGGTTGCTGGTCGGCGGGGCGCTGGCGGTCAGCCTGCTGATCGCCTACCGCACGCGCCCGGTGTTCGTGCCGGTATCCGGCCGCGACGACCCGCTGTCGCGCTACCGCTCGGTGATCGTCAGCCGGATCCGGCTGTTCGGCATCGGCATCCCGGTGCTCACCGGCGTCATCTCCGGAGCCTCGGCGAGCGGGGACTGGCAGACGATCCAGCTGTTCCTCAACGGCACCTCGTTCGGGCAGAAAGATCCCGAGTTCGGCATCGACCTCGGCTTCTACGCCTTCTCCCTGCCGTTCGTGAACTGGCTGCTCGGCTGGCTGTTCGTCACCGTCGTCGTCTCCTTCTTCGGCGCGCTGATCGCGCACTACATCTTCGGCGGCATCCGGCTCGCCGGCCGCGGCGGCCAGCTGGCCGGGCCGACGCGCGCGCAGCTCGCCATCACCGTCGGGCTTTTCGTGCTGCTGAAGGCGGTCGAGTACTTCTTCGACCGCTACAACCTGCTGCTGTCCGACCGGAACATGCCGCTGTTCAACGGCGCCACCTACACCGACCTCAACGCGGTGCTCCCGGCGAAGCTGATCCTGCTGTGCATTTCGGTGATCTGCGCGATCGCCTTCTTCGCGGGCGCGTTCCTGCGGAATCTGCAGTTGCCGGCGATTTCGCTGGTCCTGCTGATCCTCTCCGGCGTACTGGTCGGCGTCGCCTGGCCGGCGATTCTCGACCAGTTCTCGGTCAAGCCGAACGCGAACGAGAAGGAAGCGCCGTCGATCCAGCGCAACATGGACGCGACGCGCGCGGCGTACGGCCTCACCAACGTGAAGTACGAGCAGTACCCGGGCAAGACCGAAACCACCGCGGACGCGGTGAAGGCCGACACCGGCACGGTGTCCAACATCCGGCTGCTCGACCCGAACATCCTCAGCGACACCTTCACCCAGCGCGTCGGCCGCGAGAACTTCTACGGCTTCCCGTCCAAGCTGGACATCGACCGGTACACCATCGGCGGCACCACGCAGGACTACATCGTGGCCGCCAAGGAAATGAAGACCGACGGGCTCACCGGGAACCAGAACAACTGGATCAACAAGCACATGGTCTACACGCACGGCAACGGCTTCGTGGCCGCGCCCGCGAACACGATCGACCGTGCGGTGAAGGATTCGAACTCCGACGGCGGCTACCCGATCGCCACCACGAGCGACACGAGCAACCCCACCGGCGCGGGCTCGGTGAACGGCCAGCCGGGCATCAAGGTCGACCAGCCGCGGATCTACTACGGCGAGCTGACCAACCAGTCCGACTACTCGATCGTCGGCGGCACGCCGGGCAAGGCCCCCGGCGAGTACGACACCGACAGTCAGCGCGGCTACCTCTACCAGGGCAAGGGCGGCGTTTCGCTCGACAACTGGTTCAACCGGCTGATGTTCGCCGCCGAATACCGCGAACCGAAGATCCTCTTCTCCGACGCCATCGGCGACGGCTCGAAGATCATGTACAACCGCGAACCGCGCGACCGCGTCGCGAAGGTCGCCCCGTGGCTCACCCTCGACGGCGACCCGTACCCCGCGGTGGTCAACGGCCGCATCCAGTGGATCGTCGACGGCTACACCACACTCGACAACTACCCGTACGCCCAGCAGACGCAGCTCGGCGAAGCGACCAACGACTCGCTCAACGGCGTCACCAAACAGGCGAACAACTCGATCAACTACATCCGCAACTCGGTGAAGGCGACCGTCGACGCGTTCGACGGCACCGTCACCCTGTATTCGATCGACGACAACGAACCCGTGCTCAAAGCATGGGAGAAGGTGTTCCCGGGCATCGTCAAGCCCAGCTCGGAGATCTCGCCGGAACTGCGCTCGCACTTCCGCTACCCCGAGGACCTGTTCAAGATCCAGCGTGAACTGCTCGCCCGCTACCACGTGGACAGCCCGCAGGAGTTCTACGCGCAGCAGGCGTTCTGGAGCGTCCCGCAGGACCCGACCGAGGACGGCAGCTCCACCACGGCGGGCGCGAACGTCGCCAACCAGCCCGGGTACTACGTCCTCGCCAACGCCGCGGGCGAGGGCAGGCCGACGTTCCAGCTGACCAGCGCGCTCACCGGTCTGCAACGGCAATACCTTTCCGCCTGGATGTCCATCTCGTCCGATCCGGAGGACTACGGCACCATCCGCGTCCTGCGACTACCCCCGGCCAGCGGGGCCAACCAGGTCGACGGGCCCGTCCAGGTGCAAAACCGGTTCCAGAGCGACCCCCGCGTCGCCCAGGACCGGACCTTGCTGAACAACCCCAACGTCATTCCCATTTACGGCAACCTGATCACGCTGCCGGTCGCGGACGGATTCCTCTACGTCGAACCCGTCTACATCCGCCAGCGAAACCAGCTGAGCTACCCGCAGCTGGCGCGCGTGCTCGTCTCCTACGGAGCCAAGATCGGCTTCGCGTCCACCCTCAACGAGGCACTCGACCAAGTCTTCGGCAAGGGCACCGGCGCGGCGGCGACCACACCGAAGGAAGGCGACTCAGGCACCACGCCGACCCCGCCGACCTCCAGCACCGCCACACCGCCGCCCAGCACCGGCGGCAGCAACCCGGCGCTGGACAAGGCGGTGTCCGACATCCAGGCCGCGCTCGCCAAACTCAAGGCAGCACAGCAATCCGGCAACTTCGCCGACCAAGGCGCGGCACTCTCCGCGCTCGACGCGGCCACCAAGGAATACAACTCCGCCAAACCCACGACGCCGCCCTCCACCGGGTCGACGTCCCAGCCCGGCGGGTGACCTCGGTTACGTAATAGGCACCTGCTTTGCGCCCGCTCGAAACCAGGGCGTAAGGTAGGTCCTACGACGCGGGGTGGAGCAGCTCGGTAGCTCGCTGGGCTCATAACCCAGAGGTCGCAGGTTCAAATCCTGTCCCCGCTACAGAGATGGGAGACCCGTCCTCGCGTAAAGCGCGAGGCGGGTCTCTTTCGTTGTGTCCTGGGGGTCGAACCCCCAGACCCCCGCCAGGGGGCTTGCCCCCTGGACCCCCGTGTGGGGTCCGGTTGGGTGGGCGGGCTCGTTTTTGGTTTTTGGTTCGTTGGGTTTGGCTCTTGCTGAGTGTGTGCCGATGTCTCTGGGTGGGTTTGCCTCGGGAGGCTGGAAGGCGGTCTCTTGTGCTGGGGTGTGGGGTTGCCCGGCGGGCAACGGTGTTGCTTGTCTTGGGGGTTTGGGTTGGTGGCTTCTGGGGGGACAGGTTTAGACCTTTGTTGTTGTCTTGGGTAGAGGGCCGGGAAGCGTTGGGGGCGTTGGAATATTCCGGTGTGGGGGTGTGGTGTTTTTCGGTGGGTGTGGGCTTTTGGGCGGGGGGCGTGCGGGCTGGACGGGCGGGGAGGGTGTTTTTGCTGGTGAAGGAGGGTTTGAGGGGGTGGTGTCAGTGCGGAAATTGGGGGGTGTAGTGTTGTTTTCACAACGACGCGGGGTGGAGCAGCTCGGTAGCTCGCTGGGCTCATAACCCAGAGGTCGCAGGTTCAAATCCTGTCCCCGCTACTGGAAAACCAGCCGGGGCCCGTGCGGATGCACGGGCCCCGGCTTTTTTTGTGCGCCATTTGGCCGTCGCTCGGGTGGTGGTTGCGGCGCGGTGATCGTTTCGGCGGTGGTTGCTCAGAGTGGCAGAGTCTATTGTGGACATACCTGCGGACTGGGCTGTTAGAGGGGTTGCCGCTGGCCACAATGGACTGATTCGTGACCACTGTGGACACAGCGGCGGATAAGTGGGACCGTAGAGGGGTGTCCGAATTGAATGCAACCGCCGCCGCTCTGCTCGGTCTGCTCCACGACGGCCCCGCCACCGGCGGGCAGCTCGTCTCGGGCGCCGACGAGCGCTTCGGCGCCTTCTTCAGTGTCACCCGCAGCCAGGTCTACCGCGAGCTCCCGGCGCTCTCGAAAGAGGGTCTCGTCCGGCTCGGCAAGCAGGGACCCCGTTCGAGCCAGCAGTACGTGCTCACCGCGGCAGGCAAGAAGGCCTTCAAGACGTGGCTCACGTCCGAGGCCGGACCCGACCACCTGCGCAGCCCGCTCATCCTGCGGCTCGTGCACGCCGGCTCCCTGACGGCCAAGCAGCGCGGCGCCCTGCTCGACAGCGCCCGCACCACCTACCAGGCCCAGCTCGAAGAGGCCAAGAACGCCACCAAGACCGCCGACGGCCCCTACGCCAAGGCAGTCGCCGAGTTCGCCCAGGCGCAGGCCAAGGCCGCCCTGAAGCTGCTCGACTCGATCCCGCAGGCCTGAGCGCCGCCCCGGCCCCACGACCGGTTCGCGACCGGTCGTGGGTTTTGCCGTAACCTTGTCCGACGTGAGCGATGAGTTCGATGCGGCACTGAAGGACCTGACCGGCAAGCTGACGCAGATCGAGTCGGTGATGGACCTCGAAGCGCTGCGCGCGCAGGTCGCCGAGCTCGAGGAGCAGGCGTCCAGCCCGACCCTCTGGGACAACGTGGAGGAAGCCCAGCAGGTCACCAGCCAGCTGTCCCACCGGCAGGCAGAGCTGCGCCGCGTCTCCGAACTGCGCCAGCGCCTCGACGATCTCGGCGTCCTCTACGAGCTCGCCGCCGACGAAGGCGACGCCGGCAGCATGACCGAGGCCGAGGGCGACCTCGCCGACCTCGCCAAGGACATCGACGCGCTCGAGGTCCGCACCCTGCTGTCCGGCGAATACGACGCCCGCAACGCCGTGGTCAACATCCGTTCCGAAGCGGGCGGCGTCGACGCGGCCGACTTCGCCGAAATGCTGCTCCGGATGTACCTGCGCTGGGCGGAACGGCACGGCTACCCCACGGACGTCTTCGACATCTCCTACGCCGAAGAAGCGGGCATCAAGTCCGCCACCTTCAAGGTGAGCGCCCCGTACGTCTACGGCACCCTCTCGGTCGAACAGGGCACCCACCGCCTCGTGCGGATCTCGCCGTTCGACAACCAGAGCCGCCGCCAGACGTCCTTCGCGCACGTCGAGGTCCTGCCCGAGGTCGAGGAAGTCGACCACGTCGACATCCCGGAAAAGGACATCCGCGTCGACGTGTACCGCTCGTCCGGCCCCGGCGGGCAGAGCGTCAACACGACCGACTCCGCGGTCCGTCTCACCCACATCCCGACCGGCATCGTCGTCTCCTGCCAGAACGAGAAATCGCAGCTGCAGAACAAGGCGGCCGCGATGAAGGTCCTCCAGGCGCGCCTGCTGCAGCGCAAAAAGGAGGAGGAACGGGCCGAAATGGACGCACTCAAGGACGGCGGCTCCAGCTGGGGCAACCAGATGCGCTCCTACGTGCTGCACCCGTACCAGATGGTCAAGGACCTGCGCACCGAATTCGAGGTCGGCAACCCCACCGCGGTCCTCGACGGCGACATCGACGGCTTCCTGGAAGCCGGGATCCGCTGGCGCAAGCAGGCGAACGCGGCCTGATCCGCACGACGGCCCCGACCCGGGCCGGGACGAGGCGCGGGTCACCCAAGGCACCGGCAACCCGGGCTTAACGGGGCCCATGGGTAGGATGCCGAATCGTGATCCGGCTCGAAGAGGTTTCCAAGGTCTACAAGACCTCGACCCGTCCCGCCCTCGAACGGGTGTCGGTCGAGATCGACAAGGGTGAGTTCGTCTTCCTCATCGGCCCGTCCGGTTCCGGGAAGTCGACGTTCCTGCGGCTGCTGCTGCGCGAAGAGGTGCCCTCCAAGGGCCGGGTCATGGTGTCGAACTTCGACGTCGCCAAACTCGCCCGGCGCAGGGTCCCCCGCCTGCGCCAGACCATCGGCTGCGTGTTCCAGGACTTCCGGCTGCTGGCCAACAAAACCGTCGCGGAAAACGTCGCGTTCGCCCTTGAGGTCATCGGGAAACCGCGGCCCACGATCCGCAAGGTCGTGCCCGAGGTGCTCGAACTCGTCGGCCTCGACGGCAAAGCCGACCGGCTGCCCAACGAGCTCTCCGGCGGCGAGCAGCAGCGCGTCGCGATCGCCCGCGCGTTCGTGAACCGCCCGCTCGTGCTGCTCGCCGACGAGCCCACCGGGAACCTCGACCCGGACACCAGCCAGGACATCATGCTGCTGCTGGAGCGGATCAACCGCACCGGCACCACCGTGCTGATGGCCACGCACGACCATTCCATCGTGGACTCGATGCGGCGCCGCGTCGTCGAGCTGCAGCTCGGTCGCGTGATCCGCGACGACGCCAGGGGCGTCTACGGCATCGGCCGCTGACGCCCTCCGCCCCCGCCCTTTCCCGCCCCGAACCAAGGAATCACGAGAGCGATGCGTGCCAGTTTCGTCTTCAGCGAGGTCGTCACCGGTTTGCGCCGGAACGTCACGATGACCATCGCGATGATCCTCACCACCGCGGTCTCGCTCGCCATGCTCGGCGGCGGTCTGCTCGCCGTGCGCACGATCGACAAGATGAAGGCGAACTTCCTCGCCGAAGTCGAGGTTTCGGTCGCGCTGGTCGACGACGTGAGCGCGAACGACAAGAACTGCACGCAGGCGCTCTGCAACGGGCTCCGCCAGTCGCTGCAGAACAACCCCGGCGTCGAATCGGTCGTGTACGAGAACCGCGACCAGGCCTACGACCGGTTCAAGAAGATCTTCGCGAGCCAGCCCGAGCTGCTCGAACTGACCGGCCCGGAGGCACTGCCCGCGTCGCTGCAGGTGAAGCTGAAGGACCCGGACCGGTCCGACGCGATCATCAAGCAGTACACCGGCCAGCCCGGCGTCAAGAAGGTCGACGACCAGAAGAAGTTCCTCGACCGCGTGTTCAACGTCTTCAACGGCGTCCGGAACATCGCGTTCGTGATGGCGCTCATCATGGCCGTCGCCGCCCTGCTGCTGATCGCGAACACCATTCAGGTTTCGGCGTTCACGAGGCGGACGGAAGTCGGCATCATGCGCCTGGTGGGCGCGACGCGGTGGTATACCCAGCTGCCGTTCCTCCTGGAGGCGGTGGTCGCCGGCACGGTCGGCGCCGTGCTCGGGGTGGTGTTCCTGCTTCTGACGAAGCTGTCCTTCCTCGACACGGTCTTCACCGGCGAAGTGTTCCCGCAGATCACCACGCTTGAGGTGCTGTTCCCGGTGGCGCCGATCCTGCTGGCGGTGTCGATCGTGATCTCGGCGATCACCGGGTACGTCACGCTGCGCCTGTACGTGCGGCACTAGCGGAGAAGAAATCGGCTGCTCGCCGTCGGACACATCACGTAAAGTGGTCGGTATGCCCAAGGAACGTGGACAGAAGGTCATCGCGTCGAACCGCAAGGCCCGGCACGATTACTCCATCCTGGACACCTACGAGGCCGGGATGGTGCTGCAGGGCACCGAGGTGAAGAGCCTGCGGGCGGGCAAAGCCTCCCTTGTGGACGCGTTCGCGACGGTGGACGACGGCGAGGTGTGGCTGCGCAACGTCCACATCCCCGAGTACACCCAGGGCACCTGGACCAACCACATGCCGCGGCGCACGCGGAAACTGCTGCTGCACCGGCGCGAGATCGAACGGCTCATCGGCAAGACCAAGGAAAGCGGTCTGTCGCTCGTGCCGCTGTCGATGTACTTCAAGGACGGCAAGGTCAAGGTCGAGATCGCGCTGGCCCGAGGCAAGAAGGCCTACGACAAGCGGCAGTCGCTCGCCAAACGCGACGCGCAGAAGGACATCAGCCGCGCGATGGGGCGGGCGTTGAAGGGCCGGTTCACGGAGTGAGCGCGGGTCCGGCCACCGACGCCGACGTCCCGGGCTGGATCGCCGGGCTCGGCCTCGACGGGATCGTCGACCTGCACGTCCACTTCCTGCCGAAGCCCGTGCTGGACAAGGTGTGGGCCTATTTCGACCGCGCCGAGCAGCACTACGGCAGGCCGTGGCCGATCCACTACCGCACGCCCGAGCCGGAGCGGATCGACACGCTGCGCGCGCTGGGCGTGAAAGCCTTCGCGCCGCTGGTGTATCCGCACAAGCCGGGCATGGCCGAGTGGCTTACCTCGTGGGTGCTGGATTTCGCCGAACAGGTGCCGGAAGCGGTGCCCACCGGCACGTTCTACCCGGAGCCGGGCGCTGCTTCCTATGTGGACAGTGCGGTGCGCGCGGGAGCCCGATGTTTCAAGGCGCACGTGCAGGTCGGGGCGTACGACCCGCGGGACGAGCTGCTTGACCCGGTGTGGGGCTCGCTCTCCGAAGCGGGCGTGCCGGTGGTGATCCACTGTGGACACGGACCGTTGCGCGGCGACTTCACCGGGCTTGAGGTGTTCGAGGAAGTCCTGCGACGGCATCCGCGGCTCACCGCCGTCCTCGCGCACGCGGCGATGCCGCAGTTCACCACCGCGTTCGAGCTGATGGCGCGCTACCCGCGAGTGCATCTCGACACCACCATGGTCGGCGTGCCGTTCGCGGAGGCGATGTCGCCGCTGCCGCCGGACTGGACGGCCCGGTTGGCGGAGGTGGGCGACCGCGTCGTCCTCGGCACCGACTTCCCGAACATCCCGTACTCCTACGCCACCCAGCTGCGGGCGATCGCGGGCTGGGCGGCCGACGATCGCCTTGGCGAGCCGTTCCTGCGGGCGGTGCTGCACGACACCCCCGCGAAGCTCCTCAGCGTTTGACCGCCGCGAGAGCCCGGCGCCGCGGCATCGACACCTGACGTCCGGCCAGCGTGTACCCGGCCGCGACCAGCGCCACCCACGGCAGCGGACCGGTCAGCAGGCTGTCGCTCAGCGGGGCGAACCCGTGCGCGGCCAGTCCCAGGAGACCGCCGGAGGCGAGCAGGCCCGCCAGCACCAGCTGCGGCGTCCGCGCGGTCACCACCAGGCCGTCCGGCTGCGTCTCGAAGCGCTCGAACAGGCGCAGCAGGCCCAGCAGCACCGCGCCGCACACGGCGAACCAGGCGGGTGCCATGAGCAACCACATCGACGTACCGGGGGCCGGCGTCGAGTAGCCGAGGCCGAACACGGTCACTCCGGAAACGACGACCAGCGCCGGCATGTGCCAGAGATAGACCGACATGAACCGCGGACTGAGCCAGCTGAGCGCCGCGGTGACGCGGGGGAGCGAGACGAGCTTCTCGCGGAACGCCAGCAGGAACCCGATCTGGCCGAGCGCGAGGAACAGCAGCAGGACGGTGGGCGGGCTCATGTTGGACACCGGCGCGCCGGGCATGCCGATCATGCTCGCCGGATACGGACCGAACGCGACCAGCAGCGCCGTCATCCCGAAACCGGCGGCGGACACGGCGAGCGCGGCGCGGCGGCTGAGCGAGCCGAGGCGGCCTTCGACGTAGTGGAAACCGAGCTGGTGCACGGCGACCCAGACGATGACGGCGTTGGCGTATCCGATCATTCCGAGGTCGGAGAACCGTGCCACGTCAACGAGAACGCCCAGTCCGGCCAGTACCGCCGGAACCGCGAGACCCCAGCGGCGGTGTGCGGCGACCATCAACGGCGTGAGCAGCACGGTGAGCAGGTAGACCGAGAGGAACCAGAGCAGTTGCGCGGCGATCGCGCTGGCCACCTGGACCGGTTGCGGCGGAACTCCCATGCCGTGCAACAGATCCGGCACGACGAGCCACACCGCCATCAGCGGCAGCACCGGAACGAGCAGCCGTCGAACGCGTCCGGCGAACCAGGCGCGAGTGGATTCCGCGCGGCGCAACGAGATCAGGTTCGCCGCACCGCCGGCGAAGAAGACGAGGGGCATGACTTGCGACGCCCAGGTGATGATCCACCAGCCAGGTGTCGCGAGGGCGTTGCCGGTGACGAGAGTGTTGCCGGAGAAGGAAAGCACCGGCATCGTCCAGTGCTGCGCGACCACCGCGAGGATCGCTCCGGCGCGTACCACGTCGAGAAATCTGTCTCGGGTCGCCCTGGTGCCGCGGGTCGGCAGCTGGCTCGTCGTCATGCTGAAGAGCCTGTCGGTTCCCCGGCTCGGAAACAGCGGGGGAGACCACCGAAAAGGGGGTCGGGGCAGCAGGGGGAGCGAGGTGGGGTTTGCCCTACCACGGTTCTCGTGAGTGTTGGTGCTGGTGAGAACCGGCACCAACATTCACGGGAGGGTGTCCGGCTCCGGCTCGGACTCGTGCGCCTGCACCCGGTAGGCCCAGCCGTCCTCGGTGAGGCCGAGTTCGTACCGCGTCTCGATTTTCGGGCCGCGGTGCAGGTGGATGTGGCGCACGACGGTGCCCGGAACCGGTTCCTCGTCGGCGAGTTCCTGCACCCGTCCGTCGAGCGGGCCGCCGAAGAAGCGGACGCTGCGGTCGGACATCGGACTCTCCTCGCTCGGCTCGGACATCAGTCCATGGTAGGCGAGAGACCGCCGTCGGGGCTGCCGTCAGTTCGAGTGAGGGGTTTCAGCGGCCAAGGTAGGTCAGCACCGCGCGCACCCGGCGATGTTCTTCGGAGCTGGCCTCGAGACCGAGCTTCGAGAAGATGTTGCCGATGTGCTTTTCGACCGCTCCGTGCGACACCACCAGCGAGTTCGCGATGGCGTTGTTGGAGAGTCCCTGTGCCATCAGGCCGAGCACCTCGGACTCGCGCGCGGTGAGCGAATCCAGGGGGTTGCGGCGGCCGCGGGCCATCAGCTGGGCGATGACGTCCGGGTCGATGGCGGTGCCGCCGTCCGCGACGCGCCGGACGGCGTCCAGGAACTCGTCCACGTCGGCGACCCGCTCCTTCAGCAGGTAGCCGACGCCTCCGGCACCGCCGGACAGCAGCTCGACCGCGTAGCTTTCCTCGACGTACTGGGACAGCACGAGCACCGGCAGGCCGGAGATCTCCTTGCGGGCCGCCAGCGCCGCGCGCAAGCCTTCGTCGGTGAACGTCGGCGGCATCCGGACGTCGACAATCGCCAGGTCAGGACGGTGTTCGGTGATCGCGCCGAGCAGATCGTCGCCGTTGTCGACCGCGGCGACGGTCTCGATGCCCTCGTCGGCCAGCAACCGGGTGACCCCGGCCCGGAGCAACACGGCGTCTTCGGCGATCACTACTCGCATCAAGGCCCCCAGGTCGGTGAGTGCACGGCTCGCAGGCTTATTCACTCACGAGTGGGCAATCTCCGGCGCAGCAGGTCGGCTTTGCCGCTGACCGGGTCAGAGGTCGGCGGATTCGAGCAGGTCCGAGACCGACATGCTGAGCACCGCGGCGAGACCGGCGAGCGTCGACATGCGCGGATTCGACGGACCGGCCGCGTCCTTGCGCCCGGAGGCCCGGCCCGACTCGATCAGCTGGACCTGGTTTTTCGTGACTCCGGCCTGGAAGGCGAGCGCTTCCTGGGACATTTGGCGCTCCTCGCGCAAGCGACGCAACGCGCGACCGAACTTCTTCGCCGTCGCCTCGTCCCAGTGCACTGGATCATGTTCTAAGCAAGGTCCGATAAGTGACACCCTATCGAAAAGACCTGCTATAAATTGTCTGCAAGTGCCGACAGAGGTCGCTCAGGAGACGGATATCGGCGCCCGGCAATCCAGTCAGCATCCGGCGCGGTCGACCACAAAGACGAGCCGGGATTCGCCCGGCGGTTTCGGTGGTCCGGACGGGTGAGCGGCCGGTCGGCCGGAGTTGTTCTGCGCAGGGAGGGCGTAAGGGTGACTGACGATCACACTGCGGTGGGTTCAGGGCGGTATTCGTTCGACGCGGCGGGGATGGAGCATGTCGCGAGCCAGTTCGAGGAGCTGGCCCTCGAGTTCACGAAGGCTGTCGACAACGCGCGGGTCATCGCGGTGACCCAGTCGCCGGCTTCGGACTTCGCGAGCGGCAACAACGCGGAGACCTTCCGCAACTCCGGGAGCGCACTGGTCGCTTCACTGCGAAGCCGGGTGGAGTACTGCGAAGGACAGGCTGCCAGGTTCAGGGCGGCCACGGGCAAGTATCAAGCCGCCGAAGACACGCAATCGCAGGAAGTGAAGAAGGCCGGGGGCACTCTGTGAGGCGTGTTGTGCTGCTGCCCGCGGTCGCCTTGTTCGCACTGGCCGGTTGCTCTGGTACGACCGGGGGACAGGCCAATCCTGCCCCGTCGACCAGCGAGCCGCCCTCGTCGGTTCCGGCCGATGCTCGCCTGCCGGGCCCGGGCGTGCCGAAGGTGCGGGAACCGATCGACACCACCAAGGCCGCGCAGGATCCGTGCATGGTCCTCACTTCGGACGAGAGCAAGGGTTTTCTGGGCGGGCCGGTTCCGCCGAAGGCCGAGAACGAGGCGGCGGGCCCTTCCTGCGGCTGGTTCGGCGGCTACGAGTATGAGCACGCCAGCATCAACGTCATTGTCAACGGTGTGGACAAACGCGGACTGACCTCGGTCTACGCGGCCAAGGGGAAGCTTTACAAGTTCTTCCAGCCGCTCGCGCCCGCGGACGGGTACCCGTTGGTCGCCGTCGACACCACCGCGTCGCGCACCTTCGGCGAGTGCGCGGCTTCACTGGGCGTGCGGGACGACCAAGTGATCGAAGTCGTCATCCGGCAGCCGGATTCGCGCAAGGAGAAAAAGAATCCGTGCGATTCCGTACATGACGTCGCCGTTGCGATCATCGGCAATCTTCGCGGGGGGCGATGATGGAACCGGAACGGTGCATGGGCGCTGCCGAGATCTACCGGGAGCTGACCACTGGCTCGGGAGCGGGTTCGCTGGGCGATACCCAGCACGCCGCCTCCCAGTTGAGCGATCAGCTCCTCGGTCTGGCCACGCGGGTCGGGACGCTGGCCGCCTACCAGAGCGAGGCGTGGCAGGGCGAGGTCGCGAACGAGGCTTCGGCGAATTCGTGCACTCCGCTGATCGAGACGTCCGCGGAAGACTCGGCGCGGCTGGGTGCGGTCCAGGCCATCGCCCACGAGCAGATGTCGGCGTTCCAGAACGCCAAGAACAGCGTGAAACCGGTGGCCGCACAGGAACCGGGATTCACCGACGAGGAGGTCGTCGCCCTTCTGCACGGGGACGGGCAGAAGTACACCGACCGGGTGACGCAATGGCAAGCGGATTCGCAGCATAATGTGCAGGTTTTCAGCGGATACAGTGCGACCAGCGGATCGAATAACGGCCGAGTCCCCGCGAAATACGCGGAATTGCGGGACGCCGGGGCACAGATCACCCTGGCCAGTGCCGAAGATCCGGCCAAGCCCGGCCAGCCGCGCAGCGGCGGTCGGGGCGGCGGGTTGCACCGTCCGCCGTCGTCCGGGCCGAGGCCGGTCGAGCGCGGTCCAGATCCGAGCCCGACGCCCAGCCCGGCTCCTGGTCCGCCCCCGACCCCGGAGCCAGGTCCGGTTCGTCATCCGGGCGACCAGCCGCCAGTCCGGCAGCCGCCCGGTTGGCAGGTCCCGCCCGAACGTGCGGACGAGCGCGTCGAGAAGCAGTCGTGGCCGCCGGTCCCGCCGCGCTTTCAGCCGGTTCCGTCGCCGAGTCCGATCAGCCTCGGGCAAGGCGACGGAACCGGTGGCCACGGCAGTGCGTTCGGCCCGCTGGGCTGTTCGCCGGGCGGCACGGGTTCGGGTCCGGTGAACCTGCGCGGCGGTGCGGGTGCCGACAGCGAACCGGGAGGTCGCTCCGGTGCCAGGGTGCCGGGCGAGTCGGCATCCGCGCGCGGCGGCGCGGCTGGGGCTGCGGGGTCGGCCGGGAAGAACGCGGCCTCGATGGCCGGCCCCCTGGGCGGCAAAGGCGGGAAAGGCGAAGCGGACAAGGAAAAGAAGGCCGCGCCCTACCTGCGCGAAGCCGACCCGGACGAGGTGTTCGGCGGCAATGAGGTGAAGCCGGTCCCGCCGGTCATCGGCGATCGCCCACAGAGATAGCGCACAGTTCAGGGGGAGGGGACGACGGTGCTGTTCGCGCGCACGACTGAAATTACGCTGAGTACGTTACTGAGCGCATTCCGTGAAGTCAAGCTGAATGATCCGCACCCGATGTTCGGCTTCGGCACGAGGTACGTGCCGGAGTCGCTGGCGGGCGAGCTGGCCGATGAGGCTCGCGACGAGCTGCTCCGGCTGGGACTTCTCGAACGCGGCCGCGTGTCCGACGCGTTCGAGGACGCGCTGTACACGCTCGCGCGGCCCGAAACGGAGTATGTGGCCCGCGTCGACAACCAGGGCGAGCAGTACAGCGTGTTCGTGGGGACTCGTGGACAAGGCGTGGTCACTGCGGTCCATGACGGGGCGCGGGTGCTGGTGAAGGCCTCGGACAGCCGAGAGACGCCAGCCGCTGCTCTCGTGGCGCGTCTCCCGAGGTTCCGCCCGGCGAAACTCGCGTTGATTTCGCTGTCGCAACACGAATTCCGCGGCGAGGACAGCGACTTCCCCGACGAACGTGGCCGCTCCGCGCGGGCGGTCGACGAACTGCTGAACCGGCCTGCTTTTGGGCGTGGCGAGATCAATGTGTCGCTTCGCGGGGCGGGGCGGGGCAGACGGGTCGCCGATGGCGTTCTGACCTACCGCGACCTCAGTGCCGGCCGGGTCGCGTTCGAGGTGTCCGGGGCCGAGCGGAACCGGTACATCACGGTCATGGCCGGGGACGACCAGATGCTCGTTCAGCGAGTGGCCGCGCTACGCGCCAGCCTCGACGGGTGACCTACCACTGACACGGCAGGTCCGCTCTGATGACCGTCGGCCCGCCGACCGGGCTCACGACGGTGATCACGCCGTCGATGGTCGCCGCTCGGTCGGCCAGCCCGGCGAGCCCGCCGCCAGGGCGCACCTCGGCGCCGCCGTGGCCGTTGTCGGTGATTTCGGTGATGACGTGCGTGTCCGAGCGCCACACCTTCACCGCCGCCTCGGTCGCGCCGGAGTGCTTGGCGATGTTGGTGAGGGTCTCGCCGACGATGAAGTACGCCGTGGTCTCGACCGCGGCCGGCGGCCTCGGTTCGACGTCGACGTGCACGTCCACCGGGATCGGCGACTTCGCGGCCTGCGCGGACAGGGCCGCGTCGAGACCGCGGTCGCCGAGTACGGCGGGGTAGATGCCGCGGGCGAGGTCGCGCAGTTCGGAAACGGCGAGCTTGGCGTCCGAATGGGCCTCGTCGATCAGGTCGCGCACCGCGTTCGGGTCGTTGTCGAACTTCGACTTCGCCCGGCCGAGGCTCATCGCGACCGCCACGAGCCGCTGCTGAGCGCCGTCGTGCAGGTCGCGCTCGATCCGGCGGCGTTCGGCCTCCGCGGCGTCCACGCCACGAGCCCGCGACGCCTGGAGGTGCTCGGCCTTCTTTTCAAGCTTCTTCGTACGGTTCGGGCCCAGCATCGACAGCGCCAGGTTCCCGTGCAGCCAGCCCAGCCACGGCGTCACCCAGATCGCCATCGGCAGCAGCACGATCGACGCGAGCGCGATCGGCAGCTCGACGATGGACAGCGGGAACGCGACCAGCAGGTAGGACAGGTCGCGCCAGGTCGTCGGGTCGGACAGCCGGGTCAGCCAGCGGCGGGTCATCGGCTGCCCGTCCAGCGACAGCCGCTCGACCGGGCCCAGCGGGGTGCCGAGCATCCGGCGGGCCCAGCGCCGTTCCAGGTCGCCTGACCAGCGGATGAAGCCGGTCACGGCCAGCAGGATCGGGAAGCCGATCCAGATGATCAGCGTCGCCGTGCCGACGGTCGCGCCGACCACGATGAGGATGAACTGCACCAGGCGCAGCACGAATGACGGGATCATGTACCCGATCGTGCGAGCCGGATGCGGACGAGGGTGCTCCGGAGGCGGGTCTTGCGCAGTCATCCAGCCACCGTGATCCCGTCGATCTCGTTCCACGAGCGCTCCATGCGCCGCCGCTGGGCGACCGTGGGCCGCAGGAACCCGGCCGCGAACGCCGCGTGCAGCGCCGCCAGCCCCTTGGTCAGGGCCACGGCGATCGCGGCGAACAACACCCCCAGCGCCGCCCAAGGCAGCGCGGTCACCGTCGAGTCGACGACGAACCACTGCACATCGTAGCTCGGGAAGGCGTAGACGCCGTCGGGAAGGAAGCGGTAGTAGATGGGCAGCCCGACCAGGCCGAGGCTGACCGCCCACACCGTCACGACCAGCACGAACTCCACCAGGCCGAGCGGGAAGAGCAGGAAAAGGTAGGACAGGTCGCGCCAGGTCGCCGGGTCCTTCAGCCGGGTCAGCCAGCGCTGCTTGGCTCCCGACGGCGGCAACGGCAGATACGGATCGTCGATGTACACGTCGAGCAGCGCGAACACCCGCCCCCGCTCGACCCGTCCCGCGGTCCGCGCGAACAGGATGAGCAGCGCGAGCAGCGGAACGCCGAGCCACACGACAAGCGTCCCCAGCCCCGCCGAACCCAGCGTCACGATGAGCGTGAACGAGAGGATCCCGATGGGCAGGTTGAGCAGGAGATACGCCAACGCCCCGCCCAACGGCGGAGTGCGGCGCCCAAAACTGCGACCGGCGGGCACGGTGACCATGGCGGGGCTCCCTCACTGCGGAAACTGACCTGCTCAGCATGGCCGGAGCGGCACCGGGCAACCAGGGGGCGAGCGGGCATCTTCGAGGTGGGGGCAGCCCTACCCCAGGCCGGAATTACCGGGTTGCCGCGCGGGTTATGATGGTGAGGTTACAAGCACCTACAAGGGGGTGAACGGTTTCGACTCTGGACGTTGAATCAAGGGAAGCGTGCCGGTGCAGGCGAGAGACCACCGCAAGCGTCATCGCAACCTAATAAGCGCCAAGGCCAATAGCCAGCGCGACTTCGCTCTCGCTGCCTGATCGCAGTAGAGCAAGTCTGTCGGCCCGGGGTCGCCTCCGACCCGGTCGCCGGCATCAGCTAGGAGGCTTACCGCCGGTCCCGGCCACGGGGCCCGGTAGGGAAGCAAACAGTGGCTGGGCTCGTCACTTCAGCTTGTTCGCGTGACTGAAGGGGCCAAGCAGAGACACAGCGGACTGCGCACGGAGAAGCCTTGAGGAGGCGCTAGAGGACCCGGGTTCAATTCCCGGCACCTCCACTCGATTCGCGGGAGAGCCCTGCCACGCTAGCGCGTTGGCCAGGGCTCTTCTTCGTTTTTGCCTTGGGGGTCGGACCCCCAAACCCCCGCCAGGGGGGCTGCGCCCCCTGGACCCCCGTCGTGGTGGGTGGGTTTCGTTGGTGGGTTTCGTTGGTGGGTGGTGGGTGGGTGGAGTGGGGGGAGTTAGAAGGTGTTGTTGATGTCTGTTGGGGGGGTGTTCAGGTCGCAGTAGGAGTAGAGAACTGTGCGGTGGTCGTCTGTTCTGCGCGGGATGTTTTGCAGTGGGACGATCCAGGTGCTGCGTTCCCCGGGGGAGCAGGAAGGGCTTGCCGGCGGTTGCTGGGTCGTGCCGGCCGGGTTGCCTTTTCCGTCTGGCGGGACTAGGTCGCCGCCCACGATGGCGCCGGTCGCGTCGCGGAAGATCACGGCGGTGCGGCGGGTGGCGAGCGCTCGGCAGTTGGTTGACGTTTCCCGGTAGCGAATAGCGTCCGCTGGCGGTGAGGCGGTGGCTCGGCTCGTGGACTCGTAGGTGTCTGCCGGTGGGGTGAAGGCGCCTAGGGCTCCGCTCGGCAGCCAGGTTGTGGTCTGGACATCTACGTCGGCTGAAGCCACCTTGTCGTTCGCGTTGAGGTTGATCAGCGGTCTGCCCAGGCCTACTTGTTGGCCGGGCAGGACAATGGGGATCTCCATCGTCAGTTGAGAACCGTCGAGTCTCTGCCGAATGCCGTCGAGGATGAGCGATACGTTGAGCTTCGCCTTGGTTCGGTACGCGATGTGGTTGCTGGTGTTGCGCAGCACTGCGCCCATACTTGCCAAGCCCGTTGAGGAGACGCCTTTTTCCGCGACTTCGATCCCGCCGCCACCGGGTGCGGTCGTTGCCGGCACCGGTCGCTCCGGAACCGAACCAGGGATGTCGCACGGCTTCGCCGCGGGCCCGGCCGCAGGCGAGGACAGCACCACCGCGGTGATCCCGGCGGCCGCGACGACTACTGCGGCGGCCAGCACCAGCAACTTCGGTTTTGTCATTCGTAGTACCGCTTCTTCAGGTCATCCACCTTGAGCTGGAAGTCCTGGATCAACTTCGCCGCCGCTTCGGAAACACTCGCGCTGAACTGGTCTTCGGGTATCTCGCGGACGGTTCCGGGCTTGACCCGCACGGAGAAGTCCGCCATGCCCGCCGCCGAGATCGTGATCCGCTCGTCGGCCGACCCGCCGATCGCCTCGACCTGGGCTCGGTCGGCGAAGAAATTCGAGTCACGGGCATCGTCAGCGTCGATGTTCAGGTCTGTCTCGTCGATCGCGGCCCGGTACTGCCGTTGCCAGCCAGCCCATAACAACCGTGCGATACCGGCAAGTACCCTTTCCAGCGCGGGTTCGTCGATGAATTCGTAGACGCTTTCCCCGAACGACAGCGTGATGTCGGTTCTTCGACGCAGTTCGGCTTCGATATCCGATCCGGGCGCGCGCACTCGCACCCGGATGTCGTCCAGTGTCTCGGCCAGGTCCACCATGGTGTTCTCCCGCCGCTAGTCCGACTTGCCCATGCCATGGTCACTGGCGAGCTCGCGGTCGCTCATCCCGGCCAGGTTCGGCCGTGCGCTGACCAGCTTGTCTTTGTTCCCGTGCACGGCGTCGGTCAGCGCCTGCACCTTGCTCGCGATCTGCTGCGTCTCGACCTCGTGAATATGCCGGGCGAGGTCGTCAACCGCCTGCTTCATCGAGTTGACGATGGTCTCCGCCGAGTCGCCGGACGCTGTTATCGCGGCCACGCCCGCACTGCCTGTCGACGCCGCGGCTCCGATCGCCGGAAGGGTCACTGCCAGGCCGGTGCCGCCGGTCGCGACAGTGACTGCCACTCCGCCGACGGCAACAACCGCGGAGAGCACCGAGAACCCGAAACTCCACTGGTTCTTGCCGCAGCCGCCAGCGTTGTCGAGCGCGTTCTTCGTGCTTTCCGCGATCTTGTCAATGTCGTCGCGCGCCTTGCGCCACATCTCCTGGTGCGCTTGGAGCGCGCCTTTAAGCGTGGACAACATGGTGAACTGATTTCCGGAGATCGTTATGAAGGTGTCGATGAAGCGGGCCTTGAACTCCATCGCGGCTTCGCCGGTCCACTCCTGCAGATAACCGCCGTCGGTGGTCATCTTGTCGAGGAGAGGGTTTGCCAGACCCACGTCGCTGGTGAGCTGGGTGGCGTGGCTGGGGCTGGTGTTCAGCTTCGCCATGGCCGCATTGAGGTCAGCGATCAGCGGATCGTAGCCAGCTGGATCGGGCATCCCGGAGAACGGCTCGAACAGCGCTTCGATGAAGGCGTAATGCTTCCTGAACGACTCGGGATCGCCGACCACGCCGGATTGCGTCGCGTACTTCTGATCGTGTTCCCTGATTGCCAGCTCGACGGCCTTCTCCTTGATGTCTTTCGCATGCTGCATCAGCTGGTCGAAAGTCATCGGCTGCCGTCCAGTTCGGGGTCGGTGCGCGCGCGGCGGTTCAGCTCGTCCCTCGCTGCTTGGTCGGTCCCCGCGTACAGCTGCGCGACCTTGCCCAGCGCCGTCGCGGTGTCGTCCAGGTTGCTCTTCGTTTCCTTGAGGAGGGTCTCGACGGCATCGTGCAGGCCGAGATAGGCCCGGTACACCGGCCCGAGCGCGTCGCCGCCGAAGCGGTCTGGACGCCGCATCGACTGGGCTACTCCGGCAAGGACGCGTTCGCAGCCGCCGATCGCCTCTCCGTATTCAGCTGAGATCGCGGGAAAGTCAACCTTGGCGACTTTCTCAAGCTGGTAAAGGTCAACGCCGAACTCTTTGCCTTGATGATCCACGTTTCCCCCTATCGACGTCGGCGCTCGCCTCGGCGGAAACCGGTGTCGATTGGTGGTCCTGCCTGCTCAGCCATGTGCGTCCTCCCCGCGCGCGGACTCAGTCGGTAGCTCACCAACACCGACTAATGGTAGCGACTCGGTCACCGTATGTCCTAATAAAGCGCTAATCGGCTTGTAAGCGAGCCGCTCAAGCAGGAGCGGGATTGGGTAGGCACGCGTAGCCGGCCCACGCTGGATGCGCGAGCCGGCTGCGTTTGGGGCAGGTAGCTGCTACTGCTTTATCGCGGCAAGCGTCAAACTTGTCGGGTTTTTTGCGCAGCGTGCAGCTCGGTCCTGGTCGGCTGGGGCGACAGCCGTCGAGGGCTTTACCAGGTCCCAAGAGACGTTCGTGAAGCCTGCGGTCTGCAGGACGTCACTGATCGTCTCAGCAGGCCAGTGATGTACCTCGATCTCCGTAGGCGGCGTGGTCAGGACAGCCACCTTGAACTTGTCGCCTTCCTTCGGGTTCGCCGGGCGGTAGGTGCGGAAGCCCGCCGCGGTCTCGGATTCTTCGCCGGAGTTGGCGTTTGCGCTCAGGATTGCCAGCTTGCCGCCCGGTTTCAGGTTGGCGTGCATGGTGTTTGCCATGGTTTGCAGGGTTTCCCGGGTGTCCGCGTAGTGCAGGACATGGATAGCCGTCACTACGTCGAACTCGCCTTGGGGCGGCATTGCCGCCAGGTCTTGGACTTCGTAGGCGATGCCTTGCGGGTTTCGCGCTTCCGCCTGCTGGGCCAGGGCGATCATGCCGGGTGAGAGGTCAGTGCCTACTACCCGCGCGGCGCCCAATTGCTTGATGCGGCGGGTGAAGCTCCCTTCGCCGCAGCCGACGTCCAGTACTCGCAGGCCGCGCAGGTCGCCTAGCAAATTCTTGAACGAGGGCCATTCCAGGTTTTCCCGGACGAAGCTGATTATCGCTTCTACGTCGGCGAAGGCGGCGGCTACCTGGTCGTACTGGTCGGCGGATTTCGTCATAAGACTCTCCGGTTTCAGGCGGGGCGGATTGTGGCGTAGCCCTGGCCGGGGTCTGGTTTCAGGGCTGCGGAGTCCGAGAAGATCACCTTCGCCAAGGGAAGGGGTTGGTGATAGAAGTTCAGGGAGGCGTCTACGTCAAAGATTCTGCCGGATGATACGAAGAAAGGAAGTTCGGCGATGAGATAGTTCTTTGCTTCGGCGATTTGGGGCGGCGTGGCATCGCCGGTCAGGCCTTTGCCGGCTAGGACCTCTACGGTCATTTCGGTGCTGGCGGAAGCCAGGGTGGGATCCATGGCGGTCAGGTGGGCGCAGTGTGCCAGAACCTCGGTATAGGTGGGGTTCGCCGAGAGTTCGGACATGCGGTGTACGCCGTCGGTTGGTCTTGGGCCGCCTAGGTCTGTCCAGGCTCGGAGGACTCGGTTGCGCAGGACGTTGGTTTCCGACCGAGCCTTCTTCGCTGCCTTGGCCTGGTCGTAGCCTAGGGCGGTGAAGGTGTGTTTCAGCGCGCTGTCGGGGATGATGACGTCGATTTGCTTGAACTCCGTATGCAGCCAGTCCAAAGTGGAGCGCAGACGGTCGACGTTGAAATAGCTGTTGCCTGGGCTCACGCCGAAAACCGCGTGGCGGCGGGATTCCCAGACTTCGCGGCAGGACGGGGTCAAGGGTTCCACACTGAAGCCGTTGCTGATCATGTCCAGCGTCCGGTGCCGGGAGTGGCCACGGTGTCCAGGTGGGTGCGGCGCAGTTCTTCCCGGACGATTTTGCCGGTCGCGGTCCGCGGCATGTCCGTCGCGGCGATGACCACCGGCTCGGCCAGGGCGGGGAGGCCGGTGCGGGCCCGGGACCAGTCGGTGTCGTCCAGGCGGCCGTCCCGGGTGGCGACAACGGGCAGCGGCAGGTCGTCGCCGCGCGGGAGGATGGCGACGTCGGAGCCTTCCGGCAGGCGGTCTGCCAAGGTGTCTTCGAATTCCAGGTAGCCGATGCCGGATCCGAAGTTGACCTCGCGGTCGACGATCTTCAGCGCTCCGGTCGGGGTGAGGATGCCGATGTCGCCGGTGTTCCACCAGTCGCCCACCAGCTTTTCCTTCCAGCGTTCGGGTTCGCCGTAGTAGCCGGCGCAGCGGGCCTTTGTTTTGGCCAGAACCAGGCCGGGGCGGCCGCGGCCGACGGGCTCGAAAGTGTCGGGATCGACGATCTTGAGGGTGACGAAACCGGGCATCGGGCGGCCTACGACGCGCGGGCCGGGTTTGTAGTCGCGCGGGCGGTTCGCGGAGCGGCGCGAGAGCACGGTCATGCCCATGCCGCCGGTTTCCGACTGGCCGTAGCCGTCGCGCCAGAGCGGGAACGGGTGCCGGGACGCGTTCAGGAACCGGCGGATGACCGGCCAGCGGATCGCGTCGAAGTTTCCGGCGAACAGGCGGATGCGGGCGAACGGGTTGTTCGCGCCGGTGCGGATCAGCGGAGCCATGGCCGAGTAGTCGATGGGCAGGGCTTCCATGAAAGTCGGCCGGTACTGGCGGAAAACCCGGTCGACGACGTCCGGGGAGCTGTCGTCCATGGCCAGCACGGTGGCCGGGGACAGGGTCAGCACCGAATAGATCCAGGTGAAAGCCCGGGCGTGCACGTAGGGCGTGAACATGGCCACGACGTCGTTGCGGCGGAACGTCAGGGGCGGGAAATGGCGGCATTCCAGCCTGGCCATTTGTTTTTGGATGGTGGCCGGCGGGAAGATGATCAATTTGGGGATGCCGGTGGTGCCGGAGGTGTGGGTGAGCATGAGGAGTTCGTCGTCCCGGCGGAGGACGGGGCGCGGGTGCGGTTCTGCTTCGAGGTTCGCGTAGGTCTGCGCGTGCGGCGAGTCGCCGTTGACGCTGAAGATCTTTCCGGCGAGGTCGGGAAAATCCTCGGACGTGATTTCCGCGCGTTCGATACGTTCGGCGTCGGTGACGATCGCCGACGGTTCCACCCGGCGGATCAGGCTTTGTACGGCTTGTTTTCCCAGCAAGCCGGACAGCATCACGGCGACCGCTCCGATCCGGGAGATCGCGGCGGCCAGCAGAATGCAGTCGAAATGATTGGCTTTGTAGACGACCACCCGGTCGCCGGGTTTCACGCCCGCTTTGCTCAGGACGCCCGCGGAGTCCCGGACCAGCGCCGCCAGTGCGGGGAGGTCGAGGCTTGAGCGGTCTTCCCGGTCGATGTCCAGCGGCCGGGACAGGTGGAACGTCATGGGCTTGCCGGAACTGCTTCGGTGATCGAACAGTTCGCCCAGGCTGAAGGCCCAGTTCGGTTTCATGGCTGAAGTGCTCCTATGCGGTGCTGTCCGACAGCACAAGGCCGGTTGCCGCCCTCGCCCGAATGCGGGCAAGGGCGATCGCAGCGAGTCGAATTGCACGCGAATCGCTGTGCGGGAATGTTCGGAAGGCAGAGCAATGCTGATCCGAGCGTCGCCCCCGCGATGCCCGGATCGGTGAAGACGAGCTACCGGTTGCCGGTAAGCAAACAAGCAGGAACGTACTGAAGCGAATCCACTCAAGGCCCCCTGATGTTTTGAGTTTCGCTTTAACCCCATTAGAGCTATACCTGAGCGGATAGCGACTGTCAATCGGCCGTTGGCGGCAGTCAATGCGGATATTGCGACAAGTGGGGGACGTCCTGCGGTGGCCCGGGAGCGCCGTTGTGCCGGTTTGCGCGGTTGAGCATTTCGGTTAAGGTGTGCTCGTTCGCGTTTTATTTCTGGGGGAATTGACGGAGGGTCACGCTGGGCGGGTGCCGCCGATGTGCGTGGTGAGCGTCGCGGCTGTCGCGGCGACGGCTTCGGCCAGGTCGGGGAAGGTTTCTTCGCAGGGAACGTCGTCTGGGCAGAGGTGGCGCAGTGTCACGCTGATCGCGGCCATCGGCCTGGAACCGTGGTCGAACACGGGGGCGGCGACCGAGGCGAAGCCCGCCGTCACGTGACCGTCTTCCACTGACCAGCCGAGGCGGCGCTCAGTCGCCAAGGTGCGGCGTAGCGCCGCCAGCGAATTGGGTCCGCGCGGAGTCCGCAGGACGAACGACGCGGCGGCCGGGAACAGGGCGCGGACATGTGCGGCTGGGAGGTGTTGCAGCATGGCGCGGCCGGACGCGGTCAGGTGCGCGGGCAGTCGCACGCCGACATCGGTGACCAGGGTTTCCGGGCGGGCTGGGCGTTCCTTGATCAGGTACAGCGATTCGTTGCCGTGCAGGACGCCGAGGTGCGCGGTGTGGCCGATGCGGTCGACCAGTTTGCGCAGCAGCGGTCCGGCCAGCCGCTCCAGCGGGTCATGGCGCAGGTAGGCCGAGCCTAGCTCGAAGGCGGCGATGCCGAGGCCGTAGCGGCGTTCGGCGGGCAGATGCGTGACGAAACCGGCCGCGGTCAGCTCGTTGAGCAGGTGATACGTCGTCGACCGAGGCAGCTCCAGGTCGCGGGCGATGGCCGCGGCCGAGACCGGGCCCGCGTGGCCGGCGAGCAGGCGCAGCACGGAGAGGCCGTTGCGCAGGGCGGGAACGTCGGAACTGCTCACGGGTGACTCTTCAGCCTCCTCCGGAAATGGCGCGAGGGGACCCCTCGCACTGCCCGAACGGAGTATGAGGGGTCCCTTCGCGCCGGTGGTCGAGGCTCTCGCCACGTGTTGTCTTGGATACCAGACACTACCGCGAACTCCGCCCTGTCGCCGCGGCCCGCCGGGAGGTGCAATGGCGGCATGCCGGAACCAGTCCTCCTGAGCTCGAAGCCGATGACCGCGGCGCAGGTTGTCGACATCGTCCGTGGGCACGCGCACGTCGGGCTCGCCGAGTCGGTCGAGAAGAACCTCGCCGCCACCCGCCAGCACATCGAAGACCTCGCCGACGCCACGTCGCCGACCTATGGGGTCTCGACCGGGTTCGGCGCGCTCGCCACGCGCCACATCCCCATCGAGAGCCGCACCGAGCTGCAGCGCAGCCTGATCCGCTCGCACGCCGCAGGCGCCGGACCGGCGGTGGAGCCGGAGGTGGTGCGCGCCTTGATGCTGCTGCGCCTGCGGACGCTGGCCAGCGGTTACACCGGCGTCCGCCCGCAGACGGCGCAAACGCTTGCGGCCCTGCTCAACGCGGACATCACGCCGGTCGTGCACGAGTACGGCTCGCTCGGCTGTTCCGGCGATCTCGCGCCGCTGGCCGCGGTCGCGCTCGCGTTGATGGGCGAGGGCGAGGTGTTCCACGCGGGCGAGCGGAAGCCCGCCGCGGACGCTTTGCGGGCGGCGGGGATCACACCGCTCGTGCTGGCCGAGAAGGAGGGCCTCGCGCTCACCAACGGCACCGACGGCATGCTCGGCATGCTGCTGCTCGCCGCCGCCGACCTGCACCGGCTGCTGGATGTCGCGGACCTCACCGCGGCGATGAGCGTCGAGGCGCTGCTGGGCACTGACCGCGCGTTCGCCGCCGATCTGCAGACGCTGCGCCCGCATCCCGGACAGGCGACCAGCGCGGCGCGGATGTTCGCGGCGTTGCAGGGGTCGAAGATCGTGGAAAGCCACCGGGGTCCGGACTGCAACCGCGTACAGGACGCGTACTCCCTGCGGTGCGCGCCGCAGGTGCACGGCGCCGCGCGGGACACGCTGACGCACGCGGAACTGGTCGCGGAGCGAGAACTCTGGTCCGCGGTGGACAACCCGGTGGTGCTGGCCGACGGCCGGGTGGAGTCGAACGGCAACTTCCACGGCGCGCCGGTCGCGTACGTGCTCGACTTCCTCGCGGTGCCGGTGGCGGACGTGGCGAGCATCGCCGAACGCCGCACCGATCGGATGCTCGACCAGGCGCGCTCGCACGGCCTGCCGCCGTTCCTCGCGCACGATCCCGGCGTCGACTCCGGGCACATGATCGCGCAGTACACGCAGGCCGCCGTGGTCAGCGAGCTGAAGCGGCTCGCGGTGCCCGCCTCGGTCGATTCGATCCCGAGCAGCGCGATGCAGGAGGACCACGTGTCCATGGGCTGGTCCGCCGCGCGCAAGCTGCGCAAGGCGGTCGAGGGCCTGACCACCGTGCTCGCCGTCGAACTGCTCACCGCTGCCCGCGCGCTCGATTTCCGCGCGCCGCTGCGGCCCTCGCCGGTCACCGGACGCGTCCGGGACCTGCTGCGCACCAAGGTCGAGGGTCCTGGCCCCGACCGTCACCTGGCGCCGGAGATCGCGGCTGCCGAAGAACTCGTGCGGTCGGGCGCTGTCCTGGCCGCGGCCGAACTGGAGGCCTGAGCATGACTAGCACCGCCCGTACCGTCCGCGCCGCCCGCGGCACCTCGCTCACCGCGAAGAACTGGCAGACCGAGGCCGCGCTGCGGATGTTCCACAACAACCTCGACCCGGAGGTCGCCGAGCGGCCCGACGACCTGGTCGTCTACGGCGGCACCGGCCGCGCCGCCCGCAACTGGGCGAGCTTCGACGCGATCACCCGCGAGCTGACCGCGCTGGAGCAGGACGAGACGCTGCTGGTCCAGTCCGGCAAGCCGGTCGGCGTGTTCCGCACGCACGAATGGGCGCCGCGGGTGCTGATCGCGAACTCGAACCTGGTGGGCGACTGGGCGACCTGGCCGGAGTTCCGCCGGCTGGAGCAGCAGGGTCTCACCATGTACGGGCAGATGACCGCCGGTTCGTGGATTTACATCGGCACGCAAGGCATTCTGCAGGGCACCTACGAGACGTTCGCCGCGGTCGCGAAGAAGCGGTTCGGCGGCACGCTGCGCGGCACGCTCACCGTCACCGCCGGGCTCGGCGGCATGGGCGGCGCGCAGCCGCTCGCGGTCACGATGAACGACGGCGTGGCGTTGTGCATCGAGGTCGACGCCCAGCGCGCGCACCGCCGTGTCGAGCACCGCTACCTCGACGAGGTGGCCGACGACCTGGACGACGCGATCCGGCGGGTCACCGCGGCGAAGAAGGAGCGGCGTCCGCTTTCGGTCGGCGTGGTCGGAAACGCCGCCGAGGTGCTGCCGGAGCTGCTGCGCCGCGACGTCGAGGTGGACATCGTCACTGACCAGACGTCGGCGCACGATCCGCTGTCCTACCTGCCCAAGGGCATCGGCGTGGACGACTGGCAGGACTACGCGGCCAAGAAGCCGGACGAGTTCACCGACCGGGCGCGCGAGTCGATGGCTGAGCACGTCGACGCGATGCTCGGGTTCCTCGACCGCGGTGCCGAGGTCTTCGACTACGGCAACTCCCTGCGCGGCGAGGCGAAACTCGGCGGTTGCGAGCGCGCGTTCGACTTCCCCGGCTTCGTGCCCGCCTACATCCGGCCGCTGTTCTGCGAGGGCAACGGCCCGTTCCGCTGGGCCGCGCTGTCCGGCGACCCGGAGGACATCGCCGCGACCGACCGCGCGATGCTCGAACTGTTCCCGGAGAACGAATCGCTGGCCCGCTGGATCACGATGGCCGGCGAGCGCGTCGCCTTCCAGGGCCTGCCCGCGCGGATCTGCTGGCTCGGCTACGGCGAACGGCACCTGGCCGGCCTGCGCTTCAACGAGATGGTGGCCAGCGGCGAGCTGAAGGCCCCGGTAGTGATCGGCCGCGACCACCTCGACTCGGGCAGCGTCGCCTCGCCGTACCGCGAGACCGAGGGCATGGCCGACGGCTCGGACGCGATCGCCGACTGGCCGCTGCTCAACGCGCTGGTCAACACCTCGTCCGGGGCGAGCTGGGTGTCCATCCACCACGGCGGCGGGGTCGGCATGGGCCGGTCGATCCACGCCGGGCAGGTGAGCGTCGCGGACGGCACGCCGCTGGCGGCGCAGAAGCTGGAGCGGGTGCTCACGAACGACCCGGGCATGGGCGTCATCCGGCACGTCGACGCCGGATACGACCGCGCGGCCGAGGTCGCCGACGAGCGCGGTGTGCGGGTGCCGATGCGGGAGCAGGCGTGACCGCGTCCGGGCTGCTCGGCGAGATCGCCGACGTCGGCCGCGACGCCCGGCGCGGCGGCTACTCGCGGCACGCGTTCGATTCGCCGGAACACGATCTGCGCACGTGGTTCGTCGAACGGGCGCAGCGGCTGGGCCTCGACGTCGAGACTGATCGCAACGGCAACCTGTGGGCGTGGTGGGGCGCTCCCGGCGCGGACGCGGTCGTCACTGGCAGCCACCTGGACTCGGTGCCGGGCGGCGGCGCGTTCGACGGGCCGCTCGGCGTCGTGAGTGCGCTGGCTGCGGTGGAAGCGTTGCAGGTCAAAGGGTTCCGTCCGGCGACACCGTTCGCGGTGGTGGTCTTCGCCGAGGAGGAGGGCGGGCGCTTCGGCGTGCCGTGTCTCGGTTCGCGGCTGCTCACCGGGACGATCGACGCGGACCGGGCGCGGGCGCTGCGGGATCCGTCCGGCGTCACGTTCGCCGAGGCCGCGGCGAAGTCCGGGCTGGAGGCGGACCGGGTCGGCGCGGATCCGGACCGGCTCGGGATGATCGGGCAGTTCCTGGAGCTGCACGTCGAACAGGGCAGGGGGCTGATCGACCTCGGGTCGCCGGTGGCGGTCGGCAACACGGTGATCGCGCACGGACGGTGGCGGTTTTCCTTTGCCGGACAGGGAAACCACGCGGGTGCGACCTTGCTCGCGGATCGGGTCGACCCGATGCTGCCCGCCGCCGAGACGGT
This sequence comes from Amycolatopsis sp. M39, assembly GCF_001651785.1. Classification (NCBI taxonomy): domain Bacteria; kingdom Bacillati; phylum Actinomycetota; class Actinomycetes; order Pseudonocardiales; family Pseudonocardiaceae; genus Amycolatopsis; species Amycolatopsis sp. M39. Next base: position 20,222 of record NZ_LWSF01000031.1, on the reverse strand, counting down.
GGTCGCGGTGCGGCGGCTGGCGCGGAAGATGCCGGACGCGCGGGCGACGGTGGGACGGCTGGTGCCCACACCGGGCGGGACGAACGTGATCGCGTCCACTGTGGACATGTGGCTGGACGCGCGTGTTCCGGGCACCTCGACGCCGGCGCTGGTCGAGGAGATCACTCAGGCGGCGCGGGCCGCTGCCGAGGCGGAAGGGTGCGAGCTGGCGGTCACGCGCGAGTCGTACTCCGACGACGTGGTGTTCGACGAGGCGCTGCGGCGGTCGCTGGGGGAGTGGCTGGGCAATCCGCCCGAGCTGCCCACCGGTGCCGGGCATGACGCGGCGATCCTGTCGGGATTCGTGCCGTCCGGGATGCTCTACGTTCGCAATCCGACCGGGATCAGCCACGCGCCGGAGGAATTCGCTGAGGCGGACGACGTCGAGGCCGGTGCCCGGGCGCTGGCCGAGGTGCTGGAGCGGCTCGCGAGATGACCACCTACTGGTGCGAACGGGCCTGGCTGCCCGACGGGATCGCGGAAGCGGTCCGGATCGAAATCGCCGACGGCCGGATAGTGTCGGTGACTGCTTGTGCGGAGAAGACCGGGACTATCCTTAATGGACTGACGCTCCCCGGGTTCGCCAACGGGCACTCGCACGCGTTCCACCGCGCGCTGCGGGGCCGGACGCACCACGAGCGGGGCACGTTCTGGACCTGGCGGGAGCGGATGTACTCGCTCGCCGCCCGGCTCGATCCGGATTCGTACTACCGGCTCGCCCGGGGCGTCTACGCGGAGATGGTGCTGGCGGGGTACACGAGCGTCGCCGAGTTCCACTACCTGCACCACGGTCCGGGCGGCAAGCCGTACGCGTCGCCGAACGCGATGGGCGACGCGTTGCGGCAGGCCGCGCGGGACGCCGGGATCCGGATGACCCTGCTCGACACCTGTTACCTCGCGGGCGGCATCGGCGTGCCGCCGGACGAGGTGCAGCAGCGGTTTTCGGACGGTTCCGCCGAAAACTGGGCGGAACGCGTTGCGCTGCTGAAGGAAGACGACCTGTTCCGCGTTGGCGGGGCGATCCACTCGGTGCGCGCGGTGCCGGAGTACGAACTGCCGAAGGTGGACAACGCGGTGCCGAAGGACCGGCCACTGCATATCCACCTGTCCGAGCAGCGCGCGGAGAACGAGCAGTGCGAGGCCGCGTACCGCTGGACGCCGACCGGGCTGCTCTGGGATTACGGCGTGCTCGGCGAGCGGCTCACCGCGGTGCACGCGACCCACTTGACCGAGCAGGACATCAAGTGGCTGGGTGATTCCCGGAGCGGCGCGTGTTTCTGCCCGACCACCGAACGGGACCTCGGCGACGGCATCGGCCCGGCCCGGAGCCTGCTTGACGCGGGCGCGCGGCTCGGCATCGGGAGCGACAGCAACGCGGTGGTCGACGCGTTCGAGGAGACCCGGGCGCTGGAGCTGGACGATCGGCTCGCCAGCGAGGAACGCGGCCGGTTCACCGCTGAGGAACTGCTCGCCGCTGGGACCGAGCACCTCTCCGCGGGCTGGCCGGAGACCGGCACCCTGGCGGCGGGTGCCGGGGCGGACCTGGTCGCGGTCGCGACGGACACGGTGCGCACGGCCGGGATCGAACCGTCCGGCGTGCTGTTCGCCGCCGCGGCCGCGGACGTCCGTACCGTAGTGGTGGCCGGGCGGGAAGTGGTGCGCGACGGCGCGCACGTGCTGATCGAACGACCGGAAACCCTGCTGGCCAAGGAGATCGAGGCGTTGTGGCAGTTCTGATCACCGGAATCGGCGAGCTCACCACGAACGACCCGGAGCTGGGCAAGCTCCGCGACGCCGCGCTGGTGCTCGACGGCGAGACCGTCGGGTGGGCGGGTCCGGCAGCGCGGGCACCGGACGCCGACGAGCGCGTCGACGTCGAGGGCCGTGCTGTGCTGCCTGGGTGGGTCGACAGCCACACTCACCTCGTGTTCGCGGGCGACCGCACCGCCGAGTTCGAGGCGCGGATGGCTGGACAGGCTTACGCGGCAGGCGGCATCGCGGTCACCGTCGATGCGACGCGAGCGGCTTCGGACGAGCAGCTGGCGGCGAACCTTCGTCGACATGTCGAGGAAGCGGCCGCGCAGGGCACGACCTGCCTGGAGACGAAGACCGGATACGGTCTCACCGTCGCTGACGAGGCGCGGTCGGCGCGGATCGCTGGCGCGGCCGCGGACGAGGTGACCTTCCTGGGGGCGCACCTCGTGCCGCCGGGTGCGGACGCGGAGTCCTATGTGGACTTGGTTTGCGGCGAAATGCTGGACGCGGTCGCGCCGTACGTGCGGTGGGCCGATGTGTTCTGCGAGACCGGTGCGTTCGACGAGGCGCAGTCGGCGCGCGTGCTCAAAGCGGCGGCGGAGCGCGGGCTTGGGCTGCGGGTGCACGGCAATCAGCTCGGCGAGGGCCCGGGCGTGCGGCTGGCGGTGGAGTTGGACGCGGCGAGCGTGGACCACTGCACGTACCTGAGCGATGCTGATGTCGAGGCGCTCGCGTCGTCCAACACGGTCGCGACGATCCTGCCCGCGTGCGATTTGTCCACCAGGCAAGCGCTGGCTCCGGCGCGGCGGCTGCTCGACGCTGGCGCGACGGTCGCGTTGGCGAGCAATGCTAATCCGGGCAGTTCGTACAGCACGTCGGTCGCGTTCTGCGTGACGACGGCGGTGCTTCAGCTGCGGATGACCGTCGACGAGGCCGTGTGGTCGGCGACCGCCGGTGGCGCGCGGGCACTTCGTCGCGAGGACGTCGGGTATCTGCGGCCGGGTGCGCGGGCCGATGTGCACGTACTCGACGCGCCGTCCACCACGCATCTCGCTTATCGGCCCGGGGTCCCGTTGACCCACTCGGTGTGGCGGAAAGGGGCAAAGCTGCGTTAACCAGGGTGGCGACGGCGTCCGCGGCTGCGCTAATGTGAAAGGGAACAGGACGCGCGAAAGACCATTGTCCGGTATGGGTTAGGCCGGACGACACATTCGCTCTGTTTCCGACGCCCGGCTTACGCGGGCCGAGCCCAGTGCGTCCCTCTCGAACCAGAATGTTGGTACGGAAGGGACTTCGCTGATGGCGAATGACGTGAACAACGCGGATAACACTGTGCTCGTGATCGGGGCCGGGCTCGGCGGGCTGTGTCTCGCCCAAGGGCTGCGCAAAGCCGGGGTCCCGTGCGAGGTCTACGAACGCGATTCCGCGCTGGACGCGCGCCGGCAGGGTTATCGGCTGCACATCGATTCCCGCGGCGACCAGGCGCTGCGGCAAGTCCTGCCGCCGCACCTGCACGAGCTGTTCCTGGCCACCTCGGGCCAGCCGCGCAACGCCACCACGATCTACGACAGCCAGCTGACGCCACGGACCGAGTTCGTGCTCGACGACGGCGAGACCCAGCGCAACGTCAACCGGTTCACGCTGCGGCAGATTCTGTTCGAGGGCCTCGGCAACGTCCGCTTCGGCAAGGAGTTCGTCCGGTACGAAAAGCACGAGAACGGCGTGGTCGCGCACTTCGCCGACGGGACCGAGGCGCGCGGCGCGGTTCTCGTCGGCGCGGACGGGGTGAATTCGCCGGTGCGGCGGCAATATCTCCCGCACGCGCGGATCGTGGACACCGGATTGCGTCAGCTGTATGCGAAAATCCCGCTCACCGAGGCGACCCGGGAACTGTTCGACCCGGAGATGTTCGCCGTGTTCAGCATCGTTTCCGGGCCGCACAAGCAGATGATCGGCTTCGCGCCGGTCGACTACCCGGAGCCGATCGCCGACGCCTGCGCGCGGCTCGCGCCGCAGGTTCGGCTCAGCCCCGACGCGCCGTACATGACCTGCGCTTTCGGTGCGCGCCAGGAAATCTTCGGGCGGACGGACGACGAACTCCGCGCGCTGTCCGGGGAAGAGATGCGCAAGCTCGTGCTCGACCGGGTCGCCGGCTGGAACCCGCGCGTGCGCCGGATGGTCGAAAGCTGGCTTCCGGACTCGCCCTTCCTCGTTTCGATCCGGACCAGCGTGCCGATCGGGCCCTGGGCGCCATCGCGGGTGTGCCTGGTCGGCGACGCGATCCACGCGATGAGCCCGGCCGCCGGGGCCGGCGCCAACACCGCGATGCGGGACGGGGCCGCACTCGCCGCCGCGTTGAGCAGCGGCGCGCCGGACGCGATCGGGGAATACGAGGCGGAAATGCGCCGGTATGGCTTCGCCGCGGTCCGGGAATCCGCCGCGAACGGGGCGCTGCATCTGGGGCAGAACCCATTGCCGGAGATGTCACCAGTGTCTGCTTTCTGAGCGGCCGGCAGAAGGGTGCGAGGGCGGATTTGCTGCCCCCGCGCCCGGCTCCGCGCGCGGTCTCGAACCATCAGGGCGACGAGGAAAAAGGACCAGCGGGTGAACGGCGGAAAACCAGCGGCAGCGGCAAGGTCGCGTTCACGCAGAGTTCAACTACTGGCCACTCGCTGAGGGATCTGGAGACCCCGCCGACGTAGGTACCGTCACTCCCGCAGGACACTCCGGACTGGAGAGCGGGCATGGACTTTTCTCTCATCGTCCTGGTGGTGATCGTCGCGGCGCTGGCCTTCGACTTCACCAACGGGTTCCACGACACGGCCAACGCGATGGCCACCTCTATCGCCACCGGTGCGCTGAAACCCCGGGTCGCGGTCGCGATCTCGGCGGTGCTGAATCTCGTCGGCGCGTTCCTTTCGATCGAGGTCGCGAAAACCATTTCCGGCGGCATCGTCGACGACACCAAGGTTACGCCGGTAGTGATTTTCGCCGGACTGGTCGGGGCCATCGTCTGGAATCTCGTGACGTGGCTGGTCGGGCTGCCCTCGAGTTCGTCGCACGCCTTGTTCGGCGGGCTGATCGGGGCGACCTGGATCGCCTCCGGCGCGGACGCCGTGCACTTCGCGAAGGTCGTCGAAAAGGTGCTGATCCCGGCGCTCGCGTCGCCGGTGGTGGCGGGCGTCGTCGCGATCGCCGGCACCTTCCTCGTCTACCGGATCACGGCCAAGGCGCGCCAAGACGTGGTCGGCAAGGGTTTCAAGACCGGCCAGGTGCTTTCGGCGAGCCTGGTCTCGCTCGCGCACGGCACCAACGACGCGCAGAAGACGATGGGTGTCATCACGCTCGCGCTGATCGCGGGCGGTTCGCTCGCGCCGGGGTCGAACCCGCCGGTGTGGGTCATCCTCGCCTCCGGCGCGGCGATCGCGCTCGGCACCTACCTCGGCGGCTGGCGGATCATCCAGACGATGGGCAAGAAGCTCACCGAAATCCAGACGCCGCAAGGGTTCGCCGCCGAGACGAGTTCCGCGGCGGTCATCCTGGCCTCCTCGCACCTCGGCTTCGCGCTGTCGACCACGCATGTCACCTCGGGCGGCATCATCGGCTCCGGGCTCGGCCGGAAACTCGCCGAGGTCCGCTGGGGCGTGGCGGGCAAGATGGTGCTCGCCTGGGCGCTCACGCTGCCCGCCGCCGCGATCGTCGGGGCCATCGCGGCCGCGGTCTCCACCCGCGGCAGCTGGGGAACCGTCCTCGTCGGCGGCGTCGGAGTGCTGCTCGCGCTGGGCATCTGGCTCGCGTCGCGGCGCAACCCGGTCACACCGGCCACCGTCAACAACGAGCCGGAGGCCGCCGAGGCCGCCCCGGTCGCGGTCTGAGGGAGCACGACATGGCGATCAACTGGGGTGCTCTCGGCATCGTTTTCGTGGTGGCGCTGGCGGCGGTCGTCGTGCTGACCGGGCTGTTCGCGTACGGGGTGCGCGGGCTGTCGGAGCGGGTGACGGCGCGGGCGAATGGCGGCAGCGGTACGGTTCAGCTGACAGGTGCGGTGGTGTGCTTCGCGATCTGCACCGCGGTGATCGGATACGGGATCTACCTGATCGTGGCCTAGGCGAGCGCCGCCTCCGCGCGGGTTCGCAGTTCTTCCGGAAGCTCGTCGAGCAGCGGCCGCACCGTCGCTCGGCGGGCTTCGTTCACCTGGGCCAGCACGTCCAGCGCCGGTGCCCACAGCGTCTCGTCCGCGGCGGCGGTGCGCACCAGCGAGGGCAGGCGGTCGTCTCCGAGCAGGCCGAGTACGTGGTCGATCCGGCTCCGGTCGTCCAGCACGTACGCGGTGTGCAGGAGACCGGCGTCGTCCAGCAGGCCGATGCAGCGGCGGACTGTTTCGTCCGGCAGATGGCCGACAAAACGGCCCAGCGTGATCCAGTCCTCGCGGCGGGTCAGTTCCTCGGCGACCGCCGCGACTGTCTGCATTGGGATCCGTGTGATGATCGACGTCGCGCGTCGCGGATCCAGCTCCGCCGCGACCGAGGCGAGGAACTTCGGCGACAGCCGTTTCGCGACGTCGACGCCGCGCGACACGTCGACCAGTCCGGCGATCCGCGCGCACAGCAGCGGGCCGAACACCTTCTCCGCGATCTTCGCGGTCACTCCGGCCGGCAGCAGCTTGCTCGCCAGCGCCATCCGCTCCAGTACGACGAGGTTCGCGTCGAACAGCGTGGTCGTCATCTGCTCGCGCAGCAGCCGCACCTCGCCCTGCTCGACGTCGGCGAGGTAGTCGAGCCGGGCGGGGTCGACGTCGAGCACCCGGGCGAGCTTCAGGATTTCCGGGTTCACAGGCCGACCGCTTTCCGCACCGCGCCGCGCAGCAGCGCGGGCACGTACTTCAGGCTTTCCTCACCCGCACGGGCGAGTGCCTGCGCTTGCCGGTGCCGGGCGTCCCGCAACGCCGAGGACAAATCCTGTTTGTGCTGCTCAGGCAGGGATTCGATGCCGTCCGGTAGCGGAGCGCCGAGCTGCTGCGCCAGTGTGCGTTCAGCCATGGTGACCCATCATGCCGCACGATCTCGACCTTGACTTTCGGCAGTGGTGACGAATCGGGCGGTCCTTGTAGCGTCTCCGGAATGAAGGAGGCAACGCGAGTCCGGTGGCGCGTGGCGTTCGACCTGCTGCTCTGGGCCGCGTTGTGCGGGTTCGTCGTGTTCGACGGACCACTCGCCCCGAATGTCTGGGAACTCGGCTACGGCCTGGTGTCGGTCACCCTGGCGATGGCCACCGCCCGCGTCTACCCGGCGTTCGCGCTGGCAGTGGCGATGACGACGGCGCTGGTCATCGCGTTCGGCTGGGGCGGCCGGGTGGCGGTGTGGGAGTTCTTCCTGATCGTCGTGATCTCGTACCTGGCCGGGCTGCGGCTGGCCAGGGCACGGGTGGCGATGATCTGCTTCTTCGTCATCGCGGTGGCCGGGATCCCGCTGTCTTTCCTGCTGAAGTCGGGATTCGACGCGTGGGGCGCGGTGCTCGGCACACTCGCGTTCGCCGGGGTCGCGCCGTGCCTGCTCGGCAGGCACGTGCGGCTGCGGCGCGAACTCGCGCAGGACGGGTGGCGGCGCGCGGAGGAGATGGAGAGCAGGCACCGGCTGGTCGCGCAGGAAGCCCGGCTGCGCGAGCGGGCCCGGATCGCCAGCGACATGCACGATTCGCTCGGCCACGAACTGAGCCTGATCGCAGTGCGCGCGGCGGCCTTGGAGGTCGACAGGGAGCTTGGCGACGAGCAACGGGAGGCTGCCGGACAGCTCCGGGCGGGCGCGGCGACGGCGACGGAACGGCTGCGCGAGATCATCGGCGTGCTGCGCGAGGACGCCGCGCCGGTCGAGCCGGTGCAGGGCGATCTGGGGGAACTGATCGACCGTGCGCGGGCGTCCGGGATCGAGATCGGCGCGCGACTGGACAATCTGGACGGCGCGCCGCCGATGGTCGCGCGGGCGGTCTACCGCGTGGTGCAGGAAGGGCTCACGAACGCGGCGAAGCACGCGCCTGGCGCGGCCGTGACGGTGGTTGTGACCAGCACCAACGAGTCGACCGACGTCCGGGTCCGGAACGCGCCGCCGCCTGCCGGACCGTTGCCCAACCGGTCCGGGCAACAGGGGTTGATCGGCCTGCACGAGCGGGTGCGGCTGGTCGGCGGGAGCTTGACGGCGGGCCCGGTGGACGGCGGGTTCGAGGTGGCGGCCAGCCTGCCGCACGACTCGGCGCCCGCGCCGGAGCAGGACGACGGGATCGGGCAGGCCGCGCGCGAGCTGGAGCGCGCCCGTCGAGCTGTCCGGTCGAGCCTGGTGCAGGCGATCGTGGTGCCGCTGGCGCTGTTCGGGGTGGTCATCGGCGGGGCGGGCGTGGCCTTCCTGGTGCAGTGGTCGTCGTCGGAGCTGCCGCCGGATTCGTACGCGCGGATCCAGATCGGCATGCCGCACCCGGCCGTCGAACCGATGCTTCCCGGTCGCCAGCGCACCACGCTGCCGTCGATCAACGTGCCGCCGCAGCCTTACCGGAGCACCTGCGAGTACTACGGAGCCGGCCGGAGCTGGCTCAACTTCAACTATGCCGTCTATCGACTGTGCTTTGTGGACGATCGAGTGGCGAGCAAGGATCTTTACAGTGAGGACGAACCGTGATCCGCGTACTGCTGGCCGACGACGAAGCGATGATCCGCGCCGGCGTGGCCGCGATTCTGGCCTCGGACAAGGAAATCGAGGTGGTGGCCGAGGCCGGGGACGGACGTGCGGCAGTCGAACTGGCGCGCGCGAACCGGCCGGACGTCGCGCTGCTCGACATCCGCATGCCCGGTCTCGACGGGCTCGCCGCGGCTGAGGAGATTCGGAAGCTGCTGCCGGACACCGGCGTTCTCATACTGACGACGTTCGGCGAGGACGAGTACATCGAACGTGCGCTCGGCCTTGGCGCGAGCGGATTCCTGCTCAAGGCGGGCGATCCGCGAGAACTGCTCGCCGGGGTGCACGCGGTCGCCGATGGCGCGGCCTTCCTTTCGCCGAAGGTCGCGCACCGGGTGATCACGCGACTGTCCGGCAACCGGTTCAGCCGGGCCGCGACCGCGCGCGAGCGGGTGAGTGTCTTGACCAACCGCGAGCGGGAGGTGCTGGTGCTGCTGGCCGAAGGACTGTCCAACGCGGACATCGCGGCGCGCATGTTCGTGGTGGAGGGAACGGTGAAGGCGCACGTGAGCACGATCCTGACCCGGTTGGACGTGCGGAACCGGGTGCAGGCCGCGATCACGGCTTTCGAGGCTGGGCTGGTGTGAGTTTCGGCGGTTGCCAGCGGCTGATGCTGGCTCCGACCCGGGTGGTGACCGCCGCGGGGAGCAACCGGGTGAAACCCGCTCGCAGCGCGACTGCCGCCGGGTTGCGGAGGAGTGGTCCGCTGGCACCGGCCTGCAGCGACGCCTTCGCGACCTTTTGCGTACGCGGGCGGCGTTCCGCGTCATGCCGCCGGAGTGCTTCGTCCACTGTGGACGCTTGGGTGTGCGAAGCCAGCACCACCGCGTCCTCCAGTGCCTGGCAGCCGCCTTGTCCGAGGAACGGCGGCATCGCGTGCGCGGCGTCCCCGAGGAGCGCGATGCGGCCACGGGTGTAGCTGCGCAGCGGCGTCGCCAGGTGCTGCGTGTCGTGCAGCAGGATTTCCGGGGTGGCGTCGATGAGCTGCGGAATCGGGTCGTGCCAGCGACCGTACTTCCCGCTCAGGTAGGCGCGGTGGTCGTCGTGCCGGATCCCGGCCGGGCGGGCTTCGGAGACCCACCAGTACACCTCGTCGTCCAGCAACGGCAGGACGCCGATTTCGATTCCGGCCGCCCAGGTCGTGCTCAGGGCGGGTTTCAGCGGCAGCTTGGCGATCCCGCGGAACGCCGCGCCGCCGCTGTACTCCACGCGCGCGGCCGGGAAGAGCGCCTGCCGGATCGGGCTGCTGATTCCGTCGGCCGCCACGATCAGGTCCGCCTCGATCGAGCCGGAACCGTGGTGCACCACGCCGTTCTGCTCGACGCTCGTCACCTCGACCCCGGTCTTGAGACATTCGTCCGGCAGTGCTGAACGCAGCGTTTCGATCAGACTCGCCCGGTGGATCGCGCCGAGCGGCAGCCCGTGACTGCGCACGAAGAGGTCCGCGTCCCAACTGGCCAGCCGACGCCCGCGCCAGTCGACCAGGCCACCCCCTCGCTGGGCGGAGATCCGCGGCTCGACGCGCAGTTCGGCCAGCGCCCGCTGCGCGTTGGGCCACAACGAGATTCCCGCGCCGATGGCGGTCAGCTCCGGTGCCCGTTCGAGCACCGTGACCTCCCACCCGACCCGGCGCAACCCGATCGCCGCCGCCAGTCCGCCGATGCCGCCCCCGACCACGACCGCGCTTCGCGAAGCCATGCCGACCTCCTCTACGTCTGTAGAGGACTCTACACC
>NZ_LWSF01000031.1:0-9960 GCF_001651785.1 Amycolatopsis sp. M39 | reverse complement strand
TGATCGGCGACGCAGCCATCGAGGTCATCGCGGCCGAGGGAATGCGCGGGCTGACTCACCGCGCCGTCGATCGAGTGGCCGGGCTTCCCTCGGGCTCGACGTCGTACTACGCACGCACCCGCGTCGCGCTGCTGGAACTGGCCGCGGACCGGATGGTCGCGCTGGACCAGGCCGAAATCGTCCCGCCGGAAGGAAAACTCGCGGAGTTCCTGGGCGCGACGGTCCACCGCTCGATCACCGCTGGTCGCACCAGAATGCTCGCGCGCTACGAATTCGCGCTTGAATCGACCCGGCGGCCGGAGTTGCGGGCCCGATACGACGCCGGCGGACTGGAATTGCGCCGCCGGTGCGCGGAAGTGCTTGCCGCGGCTGGTTCTCCGACTCCGGAGGAGCACACCCGCGTGCTGATCGGCTGGCTCGACGGATCGATCTTTGACGCGCTAGCAGGCACGGGCTCCCTCACCCCGCCGACCGAAGCCGAACTGGTTGCCGGAGCCCGTGCCGTGCTCGCCGGATTGGGGCTGCCGCACGCCTGATCAGGCGTCGCGGCGGTTCAGCAGTGCGGTCCCGGCGCCGATCCCGGCGGCCGCCCAGGCGAGGCAGACCAGCACGCCGGCCCAAGGCCCGTAGGGCGGCACGCTGCCCAGCAGCGGGTTCACGTCGCCAGGCGGCACCATCGCGTTCATGCCCGCGAAGGCCGGGAAGTAGTCCATCGCCGCGGGGAACACGTACGACGACATCAGCATCGGCAACGGCAGCAGCAGCACGATCACCACCACCAACGTGCCCGCCGCGCTGCGCAGCACGAACGAAATCCCCAGGCACAGCACGCCGAGCAGCGCGAAATACGCGCCCATGCCCAGCGCGGTGACCGCCCCCTGCGACAGTGACGTGGAACCCCCAGCCCCACGCATCAGCACCGAGGCGACCGCCATGCCCAGCACGGCGACGACCACGCCGTAGCCGAACAGCACCGGCACCAGCACCGCGGCCTTGGCGGCGGTGACCCGGGCCCGCACCGGAACCCATTGCAGCGTCGAGCGAATCGACCCGCTGGTGTACTCGCTGGTCACGAACAACGTCGCGACCGCGAGCACGCAGAACTCGACCAGATAGATCGCCCCGCCGTTGACAATGCCGTGCGCGGATTGCGCCCGATCGCTGCCCGCGTGCTGGGAGATCCCGCTGACGACGGAGCAGAACGCCATCAGCAGCACTCCGCCGATCAACGACCACCACGTCGCCCGCACCGACCAGAACTTCGTCCACTCCGCCGAAATCGCCAGCTTCGTCATGCCGTAACCCCGTATTCCACCGATCCGGCGGTCAGTTCCATATACGCCTGCTCCAGCGAAGCGGTCCGCTCGGCAAGTCCGTGCAACCGGACGCCCAGTTCATAAGCCAGGTCCCCGATCTCGGCCGCGGTCGCCTCGTCGACGAGCAGTTCGCCGCTCTCCCCGGTCAGCACCGACCGGCCGTTCCCCTGAAGCCAGTCCGCGAGTTTCGCGCGCCCAGCCGGATCCGGCACGAGGACCGCGACCGACCGGTTCGAGTTGCCCGCGATGAAGTCGCCGATCGCCGCGTCGGCGAGAATCGATCCCTTGCCGATGACCAGCAGCCGGTCCGCGGTCAGCTGCATTTCGCTCATCAGATGGCTGGACACGAACACCGTGCGACCTTCGGCGGCGAGCGAACGCATCAGCTGCCGCACCCAGCGGACGCCGTCCGGGTCGAGACCGTTGATCGGCTCGTCGAACATCAGCACGCCGGGGTCGCCGAGCAGGGCGCCGGCGATGCCGAGCCGCTGGCTCATGCCGAGCGAGAACGTCCCGGCGCGCTTGCCCGCGACGTCGCTCAGCCCGACCGCCGCGAGCACTTCCTCGACGCGGCTCGCGGCGATTCCGTTGCTGCGCGCCATCGCGAGCAGGTGTTTGCCCGCGCTGCGGCCGGGATGCACGGCTTTCGCATCCAGCAGCGCACCGACTTCCCGCAGCGGAAACCGTAGTTCGGCATACGGTTTGCCGCGGATCAGCGCGTCGCCGGAGTCTGGCCGGTCTAGTCCGACGGTCATCCGCATGGTGGTGGACTTGCCCGCGCCGTTCGGGCCGAGGAACCCGGTCACCGTGCCCGTCTCGATGACCGAGGTGAGGCCGTTGACCACGGTTTTCTGGCCGTAGCGCTTCGTCAATGCGCGAAACGTGATCATAGGGCGAAGTCTGCGCCCGCGCGGGGTGCGCGGACATCGGCCGACCGTCCTGGACCGACCCTGACTTTGGGTGGGGTCGTGAGTGGCGAGCACGGTTCTCACCGTGCTCGCCACTCACGACCGGCGGGTGGTGTGCCGGGTCGGCTTGGCGGTCGCGGGGTCCTCCGGCCACGGATGTTTCGGATAGCGGCCCCGGAGATCGGCGCGGACGGCGGCGTATCCGGTACGCCAGAAGGATTCGAGATCGGCGGTGACCGCGGCCGGGCGACCGGCGGGCGAGAGCAGGTGCAGCACCACCGGCACGCGGCCGTCGGCGAGCGACGGCGTCTCGGTCCAGCCGAACGTCTCCTGCAGCTTCACCGCGAGCACCGGCTGGTCGCCGCGGTAGTCCACCCGGTAGTGCGAACCGGACGGGACTGCAAGCCGGTCCGGGGCGAGTTCGTCGAGCCGCGCGGCTTCGGGCCAGGGGAGGAGACCGCGCAGGGCGGTTCCGGCGTCGACGTTGGCCAGATCGGCTCGGCGGCGGACCCTCGACAGGTCCAGCCAACTGTGTACATCGGACAGCAGAGCCTTGTCGTCCATTGAAGGCCACGGATCGCCCAGCACGCGGTGCAGGAAGGCCAGACGTTCGCGGAGCCGGGTGCCGTCTTGGCTCCAGCGCAGCAAACCGAGGCCTTCGGCGCGGAGTCCGGCCACGACTGCGTCATGGACAAGCTGCGGGTCAGGGTTGCGTAAGGGCTTTTCCGACAGCACGATCGCGCCCAGCCGGCGGACGCGCCTAGCGACGACATCGCCGTCCCAATGCACTTCGTCCACTTCGGACACCAGGGCCGGTGCGGCCCGGATAGCCAATGCCTGGTCGGCGGTCGCGGCGAGACGGATGGTGCCGTGCACCCGGCCCGGGTCGCGGGTGGCTTCGGCGACAGCCAGCCATTCGGCGTCGCCCAATCCGCTGCCGCTGGGCAGTTCGGCCGCAGTGCCGCTGGCCATCAGATACACCGGGGCCGATCCCGGGCGCCGCCGCGCCAAGCGTTCCGGGTGGGCGAGGGCGACGACCAACGCGGCGTCCGGGGCTGCGGAAGCCGGCGAATTGACCAGCGCGGCCAGCCGTTTCGCGTCCCGCTGCCACCGGCGGGCCGCGTCGTCGTGCGCGGAACGGAGCCGTCGCAGTTCGGCTTCGACATCGGTCAGCGTCGCTCCGGCATCGAGCAGCGCGACCACTTCCGCCGCTGCCCGAGCACCGACCGCCTCAGCGCCGTCCAGCAACGCACGCGCCAGCCGGGGATGCAGACCGAGGTCGGCCATCTTCTGTCCGCGCGGCGTGACAGCACCGTCTGACGTGGTCGCGCCGAGCGTGACGAGCAGGCTCCGCGCGGCGGCGAGCGCACCTTCACCGGGCGGATCCCACCAGGCGAGGCCCGTTCCGTCGGGAGTGGACCAGCAGGCGAGTTCCAACGCGAACCGCGCCAGCTCGGCGGTGCGGATTTCCGGCTCCGGATACGCGGGCAGCGTCGCTTGCTCGTGCTCCGGCCAGCATCGGTACGCCCGGCCAGGCGCTTCGCGACCTGCGCGACCAGCGCGTTGTTCCGCCACCGCAGCCGAAACTCGCACCGTGGCGAGCCCGGCGAGACCACGTCGGTGGTCCACGCGAGGGACNCGAGGGACGCGTGCGAGACCCGAGTCCACGACTGTGCGGACGCCGGGAACGGTCAGGCTCGATTCGGCGACGGCGGTCGCCAGAACTACCCGGCGCCGGTCGCGTGGCCGCAATGCTTCGTCTTGCCGGGCAGCGGAAAGCCGTCCGTGCAGCGGAAGCACGTCTGCGTCCAGCGAACTCAGCAACGCCGACGTACGCGCGATTTCCCCGGCACCCGGGAGGAACGCGAGCACATCACCGTCTCCTTCGGAGAGGGCTTTCCGAATCGCCGAAGCGACTGTGGCTTCTGGGCGTTCCCCGCGAGCCGGAGCGCGGTAGCTCAGCTCAACCGGATATGTGCGCGCGTGTGCGGTGATCACCGGGGCGTCGCCGAGCAGTTCGGCCAGCCGTCCAGCCGCGACCGTTGCCGAGGTCGCGAGCAGCCGCAGGTCGTCGCGCAGTCCGGCGCGGACGTCGAGGAGCAACGCGAGCAGCAGATCGGCGTCGAGGTGGCGTTCGTGGCATTCGTCCAGCAGGACCGTCGACACCCCGGCCAGTTCGGGATCGTGCTGCACTCGCCGCACCAGCAGCCCCGACGTGACCACCTCGATTCGCGTGCGCGACGACACCTTCCGGTCGCCGCGCACCGCGTACCCGACCGTCTCGCCGACCGTTTCGCCCAGCAGCGCGGCCATCCGCCCGGCTGCGGTCCGCGCAGCCAGCCGACGCGGCTCGGCGACCACGACGCGTCCTTCGCCGCGGTTCAGCGCGAGCGGCACGAGCGTGGTCTTGCCGGTGCCGGGCGGGGCGACGAGTACTGCGGTGCCGTGGTCGTCCAGCGCGCTCAGCACGGACGGCAGCACCGCGCGGACGGGCAGGTCCGGCAGCGAGGCTAGGTCGGTCACTGCTCGGTGATCTCCGGTGGATTCGGCAACGGGTAGTTCGAAGGCCCGATGTTCGTCTCCAGCGACTTCCGCCAGGCCCCGGTCGACACCATCTTCCGGATGGCGTCGTCGACCGCGTGCTGGCCCTCGGTATCGCCCTTGCGCAGGCCGATGCCGTACCGCTCAGTGGAAAACGGGCGGCCGACCACCTTCAGCAGCTCCGGATTCTGCGCGGCGTACCCGGCGAGGATCACCGCGTCCGTGGTGACCGCGTCGACCTGGTTGGCCAGCAGCGCCGTCACGCAGTCCGGATACCGCGGGTACTCGACCAGCTTCACCAGCTGCGCGAACTTGTCCTTCACCATCTGCGCGGGCGTCGAGCCGGTGACCGAGCAGAGCCGCTTGCCGTTGAGGCTTTCCGGGCCGGTGATGTCCGGCGAGGTGAGCCGCACCAGCAGGTCCTGGCCGGTGACGAAGTACGGGCCGGCGAAGCCCACCTGCTGTTTCCGCTTGCCAGTGATCGAATAGGTGGCCACGACCAGGTCGACCGCACCCGAGGTGAGGTCCGTCTCCCGGCGGGCCGGGGTGGTCTCGTGCCAGGTGATGCGGTCCGGTTCGACCCCCAGTTCGCGTGCGACGAAAGTAGCGACATCGACGTCGAAACCGGCGAGCCTGCCGTCGACGGTCCGCTGCGAAAGTCCCGGCGCGTCGAACCGGATTCCGATGGTCAGGTGGTCGCCCTCACGCGCCCGGGTGGGAAGCGGATCGTCCTTCGATACCTCCGAAGCTCCGCAAGAGACGCAGCTGACCAGCAGAAACACGGCAGCGAGCACTGCGCGTAACCGCATCGGTGCCTCCGCTCCGCCGGTTGGCTGCTCACATAGTTCTCAGGTCAGACGGCTAGCCTAAGCGCGTGCGCCGACTGCCCCAACCTGTACTTGACACCATCGGCACGCTGGCCCGGCTCGGGCTGGCTGCCGTGTGGCTCGTGTCCGGCGGCCTGAAGATCGCCGATCCGGGGCAGACGTACATCGCCGTGCAGGCCTACGACGTGCTCCCGCACGCACTGGTGCGCCCGGTCGCCACCGGGCTGCCGCTGCTGGAGCTGGTGCTTGGGCTGCTGCTGCTCGCCGGGCTGGCCACGCGCTGGGTCGCGGGCGTGTCGCTCCTGCTGCTGGCCGTGCTCGTCGCGGGCATCGCGCAGTCGTGGGCGCGCGGGCTGAGCATCGACTGCGGCTGCTTCGGCGGCGGCGGGCGCGTGGCCGCCGGGCAGACCGAGTACCCGCAGGAGATCCTGCGCGACACCGGCTTCGCCCTGCTCGCGGTGTGGCTGCTCGCCCGGCCGCGCACCTGGTTTTCGGTCGACGGCTGGCTCGGCTGGGGCAACGGCAGGAACGCCGGGAACTCCGGCGAGGACCCGGACGACTACCCCAAGAGCATCGCGGAAGGGAATTAGGAACAGTGGGTGGAGCTGCGCGCAACGCGCGGAAAAGCCGTCAGCAGGCGGCGGCCGCGAGGTCGGTCGCCCAGGCGCGGGGCTCGAAGAGCGACCGGAACAAGATCATCGCGGTGGTGGTCGCCGTCGTGGTGGTCGCCGCGCTCGTGATCGGCGGCGTGCTCTGGATCAACTCAAGCAAGAACGCCACACAGGACAGCGCGATCCAGCCGGGCACGACCTCGTCGCTCGGGCCGGGCGTGGTCGAGAAGCGCGACGGGGCCGTCGTGTCGGTCGGCAAACCGGGCGCGTCGAAGACCATCGACCTCTACGCCGACTTCCTGTGCCCGTACTGCGCCAAACTGCAGCAGGACTTCGGGCCGCGGATGGAGAAGGCGATCAACGACGGCCAGCTCACTGTGCGCTACCACATGGTGATCCTGCTCAACAAGAACTCGGACCCGCCGGGTTACTCGCTCGATTCGGCGAATGCCGCGCTCGCCGCCGCCGACCAGCAGAAGTTCACCGCGTTCCACGACGCGCTGTTCAAGAACCAGCCGCAGGAAGGCGGCCGCGGGTACGACAAGGCCCAGCTGATCAAGCTCGGCCAGGACCTCGGGATCAGCGACCCGAAGTTCGCGCAGACGGTCAACGCCGGCACCTACGACCAGCAGCTGCAGACGGCGTTCCAGCAGGTCCAGAACGACCCGAAACTGCAGCAGGACTTCGGCAACGGCCAGGTCGGCTTCGGCACCCCGACGGTCGCGGTCGACGGCAAGGCCGTTCCGGCGCAGGGCGACTGGCTGGCGAAGATCTTGGGCGGCTGACCTGATCCGGTCAATTCGCCTGTCCGGGCACAACCCGTCCGCTAACCTGGGCCGCAGGGTTCAGGGGAGGGGCGGGTTGTGTCCGGTTTTCATGTCGACGACGGCGCGTACGAGAACTACGCGAAGCAGGTCGACCCACTCGGCGACGAGGTGCGTTCCGCGGCGAAAGCGCACCTCGGCCCGCATGTGACGCTGTCCGGCGACGGGTTCTCCGCGATCGGGGACGAATCCGGGTTCGCCGGCGCGTACGGCGCGCGCATGCGGGCGTTGCAGGAACGGATGCACGCCCTCGGCGGCGGCTGGCACGACGTCGGCGAGGCCGCTCGGCGCACGCAGGGCAACTACGCCGCAGTGGAGCAGGAACACGGCGACGCGATGCGCAGGCTTTCGTGAACGCCCCGGTCGACCATCTGGTCCGCAACGGGCTGGACACCACCAATCAGTTCGCCGCGAAGCTGAAGCACGATCCGTCGGCGATCAACGGCGCGCGCGACGGGCATGTCGCGCTGCAGACGTCCGTCGGCCACGCCAATCAGCACGCGGGCACTCAGCGGGTGAATCTGGCGCAGGCCAGCTCCGGGGCGACCTCGGAGCGCGCGGTCCAGACGTCGAAGGATCTGGAGAAGGAAGTCCAGGACCTTCTCGACGAGAGCGCGGAAATCGAGCGGGCGGTCGCGGACGCGGCGGAGACGCTGCACGTCGGCGAGATCCGCAATGACCAGGTGCGGGACCAGATCCTGCGGGAGATCGCGCCTTCGATGAAGGCGCTGGCCGCGGTCAACGGGATTCAGCCGCCGGAGAGCCGGGCGGCCGCGGCGCGGCAGATTCTGGTGCAGCTGCAGACGAAGATCGGGCAGCTGACCGGGCAGGCGGCCACGTTCACCGAGGAGACGCTCGGGAAGCTGACCGGGCTGGGACAGCGGCTCGGCGGGTCGGAATCGACCTCCGCGAGCAGCGCGACAACGTCGGTGCCGCAGGCGTTCAACAACAACGGCGCACACGCCAGCCACGGTGGTGGCGGGGGCGGCGAGAGCGGCGGCGGTGGAGGCGGCGGGTATGCCGGGAAGCCGCGATTGCCGGTGGCCGTTCCGCCGCAGCCGGGCAGCGGGGTCGGGATCAACCTGCCGGGCGGGAAAACCGTGATGGCACCGAACGAAACCGCGGCCAAAGCGGTTCGGGCGGCGTTGTCTCAGCTGGGCGTGCCGTACGTGTGGGGCGGGACCGCGCGCGGGCAGGGGCTCGACTGCAGCGGGCTGACCATGACGTCCTACCAGGACGCTGGGCTGCAGTTGCCGCGGACGGCCAAGCAGCAGACTGTCGGGGCCGAGGTGCCTTCACTTGACCAGTTGCTGCCCGGGGATCTGGTGGTGTGGTCCGGGCACGTCGCGATGGTGATCGGCGACGGGCAGATGGTCGAGGCCGGGGATCCGGTGCAGATCAGCAAGATCCGGACGACCAACGCCGGACAGCAGTTCATCGGGTTTTACCGGCCTACGGGGTGAGTGGTGGCTGAATTCGATCTGGATCGCGCCGTGGCGCGGGTGATGGAGGAGGCCTCCCGGACCGGGGAGGCGGCTGCCGCCCGGTTCGAGCGGGCTGGGCCGGTGGTCGGGAAGGCTGCTGCTGGCGGGGTTTCCGTCGAGGTCGCGCCTGGGGGATTGCTGACTGGGTTGACGTTGACGCGGGCTGCGTTGCGTGGTGGGTCGGAGGCGGTGGCTTCGCAGATCTTGGAGTTGTCGCGGCGGGCTGAGCGGCGGGCCGGGGATCGGATGCATCAGGTCTTGTCGCCGGTTTTGGGGGCGGAGGCCGTGGCTGCGCTGGGGTATGCGGCGTTGACTGAGGATGATCCCGATTTTTACGACGAAGAGCCGGTGGTGTTGTGAAGACTCGGGAGCTTATCGAACTGGCTCGGTCTCGCGAGGCCGCGGTGGGCCAGGTCGCCTCGTTGATGGCGGAGGCGCGGGGGTCGGCTCATGCCTTGGACGGGTCGGTTGAGGTGACGGTGGATGCGTTGGGGGCGTTGAAGCGGTTGTGGCTCGCGCCTTCGCTGGTATCGGCGGATCCGTCCCGGGTTTCGGCTTTGGTGCTTGAGGCCGTGCGGGTGGCGATGGCTGAGGCTGAGCAGGATTGTTACAACCGGGTGGGGTTGCTGCTGGGGGAGGAGGCTGGATTGCTGGTGGAGGCGTTGTCTGGGCGGGCGGCTCCGGCTCGTTCTTCGGATGACGACCCTGGGATGACGGTGGAGGAGTTTCAGCGGTTGCGGGGGGAGAGGCTGGGGGAGAGGCGGTTTCCTGCTCCCGCTCCTGTTTCTGTTGAGTCCACTGTGGATTCCGCTGCTGCGGAGGAGTGGGAGGGGTTTGATCCGGCGTCGTTGCGGTCGGATCGGTGATGGGTGCTGCTTCGGTGGCTGGCCTGGTTTCTTCTTCGGTGGCTGGCCGGTTTTCCGAAGAGGGCTGACGCCCCCTTCGGGGGTGGTGGTTGCGTGGGGCACCCCGAAGTTGAGTGTGACTACGGCGCGGGGGTGCTTGTCAAGGCGGGAAAGATGCCTTGACAAGCACCCCCGCGCCGTGTTTTTGGCTTCGTATCGGGGTTGGGGGTGGTGTGGGTGCGTCGGTGGTGTGGGTGCGTCGGTGGTGGGGTGCCTCGGTGCGTCGGTGCGTCGGTGCCTCGGTGCCTCGGTGCCTCGGTGCGGCTGGGCGGTGGGGTGCGTCGGTGCGGTCGGTGGTGGGCCCAGCGAGGTTCTCGAATCGATAGCGCGGTCTGCGGCGGTGCTTGCCGAGGTGAGTTGGGTGCTGGCTCGTCGGCGGGGCATCCCGCGCACTAGTGCTCAGTGGGCGTTCGGTGCGTCTGGCGCGCCCCAATACCGCATTGGGCCGGGCCGGGTGCGGCGGCTGGGTGCGTGAGGGGAACCCTGAGGGAATCAGGGTGGATTCGAGGGGTCGTTGCAACGCGGGTGGTTCAACTGGTTTTGG
>NZ_LWSF01000030.1:135952-141887 GCF_001651785.1 Amycolatopsis sp. M39 | reverse complement strand
GACCGACCGACCTGATGCTCTTCCGAAGCCACGTCGACGCAACCACCACCTCCACTTGCGAGCGAGACATGAACCATGAGCGCCGCCTCGATCCGCGCGAGGTCAACCTTCGACACCTGGAACCGGCCTGCGCCGTCGAGTACGAGGGAGAACTGGACACCCGGCTGCTTCGCCAGGCGTTCCGGATCCTGAGCGACCGCTACCTGGTCCTGCGCAGCTGCATACGTGACGACGGGCACGCTCACACCATGCACGTTCCGGCGGGCCACTATCCCGCACTGGTCACGCTGACCGGATCGCGGGACGACCTGCTCGCGATGGTGCGTTATCCGAACAGGATCGAGCACGGCACGAGCCGCCTGATAGCGGCAGCCCGGCCAGGCGCCGAATCCACCGGATGGATCGCACTGCAGGTCAACCACGCGGTCATGGACGGCCGCACGGTCCAGAAATTCCTCGCCGAACTGTGGGAGATCTACTCCGCGCTGGCCGAAGGCCGGCACGTTCAGCCGGGCCCCGGCACAGGCCTTCCCCGCGCTCCCTCGGAATTCCTCGCGTCCCATCGTGCAATCGTCAACGATTTGCTCAACGGGGCGCCGAACCCGTTCACGGCCCCGGAAGCACACCCTGAGGTCGGCGATTTCCCTCGTGAGAAATGGCTGATGTTGACGGAGGAGGAGACCGGGCAGCTGGTCGCCGCATCGCGGATATTCGGAACGTCGGTCCACGCGCTCGTCTGCGGGGCGATACTCGGCAGCACCCGCCGACGCATCCCCATCCCGGGGCTGGCGCCCATGACGTGCAGTTCCATCGTCGACCTCCGCACCCGAGCCAATCCGCCGCTGGACCCCGTCGACACGGCAAACTTCTCGCTGTGGACCGACGTTGCCGTCGGCGTGGCTCCCGACGACGACCCGGTCGCCGTCGGGAAGAGCATGAAGAAGACGCTCCAGTCGGCCCGCGCAAAGCCTCGCCACGGAGACGCGGTCGCGCATACTGGCCGGGACACAGCCTTCGGCCGTTATGCTCATCTGCTGACTGTGGCCATCACCAACCCGGGGGTGATCCCTCCGTACGCGACACCGCCCGGGCTGTCGTTTGTCCGGCTGCAGTGGCTCAACTCGGTGGCGAACCAGTTCCCGGTGAAATCTCCGCACGCGGTGTACGCCGCCTACACATTCAACGGCTGTATCACGGTCAACGGAATCTTTCCCCGCGAACTGTTCTCTGGAGAGGACATCGAATCCATCGACAACGACCTGCGGACCAATCTCCGTCGAATGTGTCAATCGGGACGTGACATCACGGAGTCGACCAATCGGGATTTCACGACGCAGCTCTGACGAGACTGCGCATGCATCGCGACCGAACGAATGCGATCGCTTGGCCCCGGCGATTACCGAAACTCTCGGTGCCGCCTCGCCGACTGCAACGGCGGACGAGGTCAGGTCAAGCCCGCTTTCGCGGGCGGCCTGGTCGGTCAGCAGGCGGGGCTCGGCGATCGAGCAGCAGGGCGTTGAGCTGGGCCGCGGCGCTGCGGAGGCGAGGCAGATCGCCGGCTGGATCGGACCAGCGATTCGACGGGGCCGCGAAGACGGCGCGGCGCGCCAGCGCGATGCGGTAGCTCCAGCACGCGCACCACGTAGGCGTCGCGGTCCACCCGGCCTTCGGGCAACGCGGAGTTGGCGAACACCGCCGGGCGCCACGCCCTCGGCACCAGGTCACCGTCGATGTCGCGCGGCAGCAGCGGGCGACGGCTGGGTTTGCGCGCGGCCAGCGCAGGCAGTTTCCGCACCGCCGCGAGGATCCTCTTGCCGCCCTGAGCCGCGGACAGCGCGGAGGACTCGCCGAGCAGGGTGCGGAACGGGCGGACGGTGTTGTACCGGACGGCCAGCGCCTTGCGCAGCGCGGTGGTCGCTGAAGGGCGTCAGGCGCGGTGTCCGGTACGACTCGTTCTCGGCGGCGAGCTCGGTCGGGCCCTCGGCAGAACTGACGTGGGAATCAGCGGTCGGATCAACGCGGATCACGGTCACGGCTCCTCTGGCTTGTCGGGAGTGAGCAAAGCGATCTTGGCACTGCGGGACGATTCGATGAGACAGCGGTCGATCCTGCTTCCTTCGCGCAGAAACGCAGCAGTGCTCGGACATTCAGGTCATAAATCGGATTAGGGCATGAATGGCCTCTGCTGTCGACGCATCTTGATGCAAAGCCCTTGTGGTACAACAGGATCCAGCGCTTTTGGAACCTGTTGCAAACAAACGCGTGGAGGATTCTCGCGGCTCAAAAAGTGTTCGTTTCGCTCGTGGACGACCTCGCCGGCGCGGAGACTATCGCGGGACAGCTTGTACCAGTACCGCGAGAACGCCCGCAGGGTCAGCGGACGCAAATCCGAGCGCGGTCCTGGCGGACCGGTGGCTGATCGGCCGGGAATCGCGAGCGGGCCAAGGGGATCCGGGAGTGGGCTCGGGCCAACGGCTTCAACTCGGTGGCCGCCCGCGGGCGGGGCCGTCGCGGCTGCGCCGACGGCGCGCTCCGCGCAAGAGCCGGACAAAGTAGCGGGCTGCGGCGCGTGCTCGCGGAAGCGTGAGATGGCCAGGCGCCGAATATCCGTTTGGAACCAGGGCGGGTCTTCCGCGTCGCTTGTTCCCAGCGCCTCCCGGCTTTCGAGGGCTCTTGTGCAGACCCGCAGCGTGTCTGTGGGCGTGTGCAGGCGGGGCGACCAGGCCGCCCTGCCTGACGACTACCTGAAATACTCCGATGAGCGTGCCGCGGCGACGGGCTTCAGCGCACCCCCGAAACCTGTCCTGCCGTGCGCATCCGCACGTACGCGCGGATGCGGTCGTCAGAGAACACGCTCGCCGACGTCTGGTCCAGGTCAATCCACGTCGGCTGCTGACCGCTTTCGCCGCCGAGCGGCACACCGCGACCGGCGACGGCGGCGTAGGGCAGGCTCAAGGTCGGTGCCCACCTCGGCGGGGTGCTCGGCAAGCTCGTGGTCGTCGAATACGGCTGGCGTGTCACCCGCTGCGCGAATCCCGGTGCACTTGGGCGATCTTCACCTCCAGCAGCCGCGCCATCCGCCGGACCGAGAACTGGCTGCGCACGAGTGCGGTCGCCTTCACGCACGGGCGGTCAGGCTCGATGCCGGGGACCAGGCAGTGCGGAAGGAGCGAACGGTGGCCCGGGCATCCGATCCCCGGCGCTCGCACCTCCATCGGGAAGACCTCCGACATCGGCATGCCGCCCGAGGCGGCGGCTGGTCTCTTTTCGGCGGCGCACCGCGGCTGGACAGCGCGTGACCGAGATCGCGGCGGTGCTCCGCCCACGGCCGGCGGGGAGCGGGGTCTTGACATCCCGCGAACAACCCATCAGATTGTAACCAGTATCCAATCTGGACCAAGTTTGAGGCATCGCGGTCGGCATAAGTGCAGTTAGAAACCTTTCTGTGTGGCCAACTTGTATCCATTATCCAACTTGAGGAGTGCCCGTGAGAACCGTCCCCGTCTCGTGGTACTGCGAAGGAGACGTCCTCGACGGTCTGTGGCGTACGCCCGGCACGCCCGGGCCCTACCGCGTGGTGGTGCAGGGGCCGGGCTGGCTGGGGCTCAAGGACGCGAAGCTCTACGTGCGCTATCACGAAGCACTCGTCGAAGCCGGTTTCGCGGTGCTCGTCTTCGATTACCGCGGCTTCGGCGGCTCGGGCGGCGATCCCGAACTGCTCTCGCCCCGGCGGCAGCTGGAAGACCTGCAGAGCGCGGTGACCTACCTGCTCAGCCGCGACGACGTCGTCCGCGACGGCATCGGCGTGTTCGGCAGCGGCGGCACCGGCGGCGGCAACGCCGTCCTGCTGGCGGCCACCGACCCTCGGGTCCGCGCCGTGGTGAGCCAGCTCCCGGTCGCCGACGGCGCCGACTGGCTGCACCGGATGCGCAGCGAGTACGAGTGGCTCGACTTCCTGGCGGCGCTGGAAGCCGACCGCCGGGACCAGGTGCGCACCGGCGTCGGCCGGCTGGTCGATCCCCGCGAAGAGATCATGGTCCCCACCGCCGAGCGGCGAGCCAGCAAGATGAAGGCCGACGTCGACGGGCGTACGCCCACCAAGGTCCGGCTGTCCGCCGCGGCCGAGATCCTCGGTTACCGCCCGGCCGAAGCCGCGGCCGGGCTCCGCACGCCGTTGCTGGTCATCGCGGTGGAGAACGACGCCACCACGCCGGCCGACCACGCCGAGCGGATCTACGAAGCGGCCCGCGGCCCCAAGGCGTTGCTGATCCAGCGGCACACCAGCCACTACGCGGCCTACGACCGTTACTGGGAACAGGTAACGCCAAGGATCGTCGCCTGGTTCGAAACCCACCTTCGCGGAGCCGATCTGGTTCTCCGCACGAGTCACCCCACCGATCCCGAGGAGTCCTTCGAGGTGCAGGCATGAGTGTGCAGTTGCGAGTCACGGGCGGCCGGATCCACCTGCCGGGCGGAGCGGTGAGCGCCGACCTGCTGGTCGCCGGCGGCAAGGTCGCCGGGCTGGTCAGCCAGGACACCCCGGTGACCGGGGTGGACCAGGTCGTCGACGCCACGGGCAAGGTCGTGCTGCCGGGCATGGTCGACGTCCACGTCCACACGCGTGAACCCGGTGTCACGCACAAGGAAGACATCCACACCACCACCCTGCAGGCCGCGGCCGGCGGCGTGACGACGATCTTCGGGATGCCCAACCTGATCCCGCCCACCACGTCGGTGGCCACGCTGCGGCAGGTGTTCGGCCTCTACGCGGAGAAGTCCATTGTGGACTGGAACCACAACCCGGCGGCGACCGAGGCGGACCAGATCGCGCCGATGGCCGCGATGGGCGTCAACGCGTACAAGATCTACATGGTCGTCGACACCGGGCGCACCTACCCGCACCCCGCGGGAACCGGGATGCACGGCCACGGCGACCTGCTCCGCATGATGGAGCTGATCCGCGACACCGGCAAACGGTTCATCATCCACCCGCACGACCAGTCGCTGATGGACTACATCGAAGGCGAGTACCTGGCCCGCGGCGAGAACACCCCGGCCGGTTACGCCTCCGCCTACGCCTCGCGCGACGGGGTCATCTGGGACACCGCCATCGACGTCGTACTCCGGCTCGCCGAAGCCTCGGGCTGTCCCGTGCACCTGGCCCACATGCAGACCCGCCGGTCCGTCGAAGCGGTCCGCCGCGCCAAGGCCAACGGCGTCGACGTCACCTGCGAGGTCAACCACTGGCTGCCTTTTCTGTCCACTTGGGAGGATGTCGAAAAGCTGGGCCCGTACGCCCTTTCCTACTGGGTGCCGGACGAAGGACGCGAAGCGGTCTGGCAGGGCCTGCGCGACGGCACGATCGACATGTTCTCCTCGGACCACGCACCGCACACGCGGGAAGAGAAGGAGATCGGCTGGACGAAGATGTGGAGCGCGCACACCGGCACGCCCGGCATCCAGTACTTCTACCCGCTCGCGCTCGACGCCGTGAACAAAGGGCAGCTGACCCTCGACCGTGTCGTCGAGCTGATGGCCTGGGCGCCCGCGCAGAAGTTCGGCCTGGCCGGCAAGAAGGGCGCGCTGACCCCCGGGTACGACGCGGACTTCGTAGTGGCGGACATGGATTCGCCCTGGACCATCCGCGAGGCCGACGTGCTCTCGCGCTCCGGCTGGACCTGCTACGAGGGCCGCGAACTGAGCGCGGCCATCGAACGGACCCACGTGCGCGGGACCGAGGTCTTCGCGCACGGCGTGGTCACCGGCAAGCCCGGCCACGGGAAGCTCGCGGCCGTGACGGAAAAGGCGGTCTCCGCATGAAGTTCGGACTGCTGCTGCCCCATTTCGGCGAACACGCCTCGCGCGAGAACGTCATCGAGGGCGCCAAGCTCGCGGAACGGGCCGGGTTCGATTCGGTCTGGGTCCGCGACCACCT
>NZ_LWSF01000030.1:0-135941 GCF_001651785.1 Amycolatopsis sp. M39 | reverse complement strand
TACGACGCGCTGACCGTGCTGACCGCCGTCGGCGCGGTCACCGAACGCCTCGAACTCGGCACCGGTTCGCTGATCCCGTTCCGCCATCCGCTGGTCACCGCGCTGATGGCGGGCACGATCACGCAACTGGTCGGACCGCGGCTCGTGCTCGGCTTCGGGGCGGGAACCTTCGACCACGAATTCGAGGTGATCGAATGGGGCGGGCGCGACCGCGTGGAACTGGTGCGCTCCAACGCCGAAATCCTCCGCCGCGTCTTCGCCGAGAACGACGTCTCCTACCGGGACGCGAACTTCGCCTTCGAGAACGTGACCATCGAACCGAAGCCGGCCGGCGGCGCGGTGCCGTTCTGGTACTGCGGTGCGACCCCCCGTTCGGCGCGGCTGGCCGTCGAGTTCTGCGACGGCTGGATGCCGGGCCGGATCTCGATGGACACGCTGGCCAAACGGGTGTCCACTATGGACGATCTGGCGGCCGCCGCGGGGCGGAAACGGCCCACCGTCGCGGTGATCCCGCCGACCTCGATCGAGCGCACCCGCGAGGAGGCGCTGCGGCAGGTGAACGTGCCGGGGCTGCTCGCGTGGGCGAACAAGGCCAAGTTCGCGGTGAAACCGCCGTCCGGCCGGTTCGAAACCGTCGAGGATCTCTCCGGTCAGCTGATCGCCGGCACTCCCGGGGACGCGATCGCCGAGATCGAACGGTTCGCGAGCGTGGGGGTCGAGCACCTGGTGTTCGACTTCCGCTTCAAGTTCGACCGCTGGTTCGAGCAGATCGAACTGCTCGGCGGCGACGTCATCGGAAACTTCCGGTAGGCCGCGGTGACCACGACCTCCGCCGACGTCGCGCTCTTGGCCGACGTCCGGAACGAAAGCACGGCCGTACCGGCGCGGATGCTGATCGGGGGAAACCTGGTCGAAGCCGGCGGAGGTCGTCGTTACGACGTCAGAGCACCGGCGGACGGCAAGGTGCTCGCTTCGGCCCCCGACGCGACCGGATCCGACGTCGAGTCCGCCATCGGCGCCCAGCTCCGGGCCGGGCCGGAGTGGGCGGCGCTGGCTCCGGCCGACCGGGCCGAGACGGTGCGGCGGCTGGCCGCCACGGCCGAACGGCACGCCGGCGAACTGGCGGCGCTGGACAGCCTGGACACCGGCGTGCCCCTGTGGATGACGCGGGCCGACGTCCGCACCGGGATCCAGCGGATGCGGATGTTCGCGGACTGGGCGCTGCGGCTGACCGGGGAGACCGTTCCCGCGAGCGGCACCCACCTCAGCTATACCGAGCAGGTGCCGTTCGGGGCGGTGGCCCGGATCATCGCCTACAACCATCCCGCGATGTTCGCGCTCTCGAAGGTCGCGGCACCGCTCGTGGCCGGAAACACGGTGATCCTGAAGCCTTCGGAGCTCACGCCGCTGTCCGCGCTCCGGCTCGGCGCGCTGTGGGCGGACTCGGTGCCGCCCGGCGTCTTCTCGGTCCTCAGCGGTGCCACGCCCGCACCGAGCATCCAGCTGGTCGAGGACCCGCGGGTGCGACGGATCGCGTTCACCGGCAGCCCGCGGACCGGGCGCGCGATCCAGCGGGCCGCGGCCGAACACGCGGTCAAGTCCGTTTCGCTGGAGCTCGGCGGGAAAAACGCCTTGGTGGTGCTGCCCGACGCCGATCTCGACGCGGTGGTGGCCGGCGCGGTCCGCGGGATGAACCTGGCGTTCGCCGGGCAGTCCTGCGGATCGACCTCGCGGCTGCTGGTGCCGCGGCGGCTGGCCGGAGGGCTGGTCGACGCGCTGGCCGCGGAGTTCGCCGCCGTCCGGCTCGGCCCGCCCGAACTGCCCGGAGCCGGAATGGGCCCGCTGATCACCCGGCAGCACCGCGACCGGGTGCTGGACCGGATCGCGCACTCCCGGTCCCGCGCGGCCCGGGTGGTGACCGGTGGCGGCGTGCCCGGGCGCCTCGCCGACGGGTTCTTCGCGGAGCCGACGCTGGTGCTGGAGCCCGATCCGGCCTCGGCGCTCGCGACCGAGGAGATCTTCGGCCCGGTGCTCACCGTCATCCCGGTCGAGGACACCGCGCAGGCCGTGACCGTCGCCAACTCCGTGCGGTTCGGCCTCAGCGCGAGCGTCTACGGCCGTGATCTCGCCAGGACGCTGGGGGTGGCCAGGCAGATGGAGGCGGGGTATGTGTGGGTCAACGACACCTCGACCCACTTTCCCGGCGTCCCGTTCGGCGGCCAGAAGGACTCCGGTGTCGGCCGCGAGGAATCCTTCGAGGAACTGCTGGGCTACACCCAGCCCCGGGCGACGAGCGTGCGCCGTGGGTGAGCCGGAGTACGGCTCCGACGTCGTCGCCGATCTACTGGCCGGACTGGGCATCGAGTACCTGGCCTGCAATCCCGGCGCGACCTTCCGCGGGCTGCACGACTCGCTGGTCAACTACCGGGCCGAGCCGCGCCTCGTCGAGTGCGCGCACGAGGAGATCGCCGTCGCCATCGCACACGGCTACGCCAAGGCGTCGGGCCGGATGATGGCCGTGGCGCTGCACGACGTCGTCGGCCTCCAGCACGCGTCCATGGCCGTCTACAACGCCTGGTGCGACCGGGTCCCGGTGCTGCTGCTCGGCGGCACCGGCCCGGTCGACGCGGCCCGGCGGCGGCCGTGGATCGACTGGATCCACACCGCGCTCCCGCAGGCCGCGCAGATCCGCGACTACACCAAGTGGGACGATCAGCCCGCCTCGATCGAGGCGGTCCCCGAATCCCTGGTGCGCGCGCACCGCATCGCGGCGGCGGCACCGGCCGGACCGGTGTACGTGTGCTTGGACAGCGACGTCCAGGAACAGCCGGTCGGCCCGGATTTCCGCTACCGGCCGGCGGCGGACTACGCGGTACCGCGGCCGCTCGTGCCCGAACCCGCCGCGATCACGACGGCGGTGGACTGGCTGGCCGAAGCCGTCCGGCCCGTGATCGCCGTCGAGTCCGTGGACTTCTCCGCGCAGGCGACGGCCGACCTGGCCGTCATCGCCGAGACGCTCGGCGCCGCCGTGGTCGAGCCGGCGCGGGACTACGGCCGGCCCGCCCTCTGCCTGCCCTTCGCCCACCCGATGAACGCGACCGGCGCGCTGGACGGTCTCGGCCCCGCGGACGTGGTGGTCTCGCTCGAAGTCCGGGACCTGGCGACCACCCCGGTCGCGATCGGGCCCGGCGCGCGGATCGCCCAGTTCGGCACCGCGCCGCTGGGCGCCCGGGCCTGGGCCGCGGACCTGCAGCGCATCCAGCACAGCGCGCTGACCGTGCACGCCTCGCCCGCCCCGACCCTGGCCGCCCTGCGCGCGGAGATCGAGCGCCGCGCGCTTCCGCGCGACGATCGCGCGGCGCGGCTCGCGGCCCACACCCGGGCGGCCCGGACACGCTGGGCCACCACCGCCCGGACCCCGGGTCCCGGCGGAGCGATCACCCAGGCCAACCTGGCCGCCGCCGTGTGGGCCGCCGTTCGCGAGCACGAACCGGTCCTCGCGAACGGGTCGCTGTCGGACTGGGCCCACCGCACGTGGGAGCTGAGCGCGCCGCGGGACTACCTCGGCAGTTCCGGCGGCGCGGGCCTCGGCTACGGACTGGGCGCCTCGATCGGCGCGGCGCTGGCCCACCGCGACGACGACCGGCTGGTGGTGGACCTGCAGTCCGACGGCGATCTGCTGATGACGCCGGGGGCACTGTGGACCGCGGCCCACGAGAAGCTGCCGCTGCTGATCGTGACCGACAACAACCGGGCCTACCAGAACTCGGTGCACCACGCGCGGATCGTCGCCGGCCACCGCGACCGCGATCCGGCCAACGCGGTGGCCGGGACCACCCTCACCGACCCCCCGGTCGACATCGCCGGGCTGGCCCGCTCACTGGGGGTGCGCGCACTGGGCCCGATCAGCCGGGCCGAGGACCTCGCCACCGCGCTCGGCGAAGCCGTCACCACCGTGATCCGCGAACGCCGGACCGTGCTCGTCGACGTCCTCACCGCCACCGGAACCTGAACCCGGTCCCCTTCCGCACCGGAACCACGGGAGAACAGAAATGTCCCCTTCGCCCTCGCCCGCCGGCCCCGCCGGCCCCGCCGGCCCCGCCGGCCCCGCCGACCCCGTAGCCCTCCGGCTGGCCGGGGTCTCGCTCACCTTCCCCGGCCGGGACGAGCCGGTCGTCGACGGCCTCGACCTCGACGTCCGCACCGGCGAGTTCCTCGCGGTGATCGGTCCCAGCGGCAGCGGGAAGACCACTCTGCTGCGGCTGGCGCACGGCCTGCTCCGGCCGGATCGCGGGCTCATCACCGCCGGCGCCGAGCACATCGTGAAACCCAGCACCAGCCGGGGTTTCGTGTTCCAGAGCGATTGCCTGCTGCCCTGGCGGCGGATCGTGGACAACGTCGCGTTCCCGCTCGAACTCGCCGGCGCCGCGCGCGCCGCGGCGCGGACGAAGGCGATGGAACTGCTGGAACTGACCGGGCTCGCCGCTTCCGCGAACCAGTACCCCGCCCAGCTTTCCGGGGGCATGCGCCAGCGGGTGAACCTCGCCCGTGCCCTCGCGATCGATCCCGAGGTGCTGCTCATGGACGAGCCGTTCGCCGCGCTCGACGCCCAGACCCGGGAAGTCCTGCAGACCGAGTTGCTCACGATCTGGGCCCGCGACCGCAAAACCGTCCTGTTCGTCACGCACCAGCTCGACGAGGCGGTGTTCCTCGCCGACCG
The DNA here is from genome assembly GCF_001651785.1 of Amycolatopsis sp. M39. Classification (NCBI taxonomy): domain Bacteria; kingdom Bacillati; phylum Actinomycetota; class Actinomycetes; order Pseudonocardiales; family Pseudonocardiaceae; genus Amycolatopsis; species Amycolatopsis sp. M39. The sequence continues at coordinate 131,221 of NZ_LWSF01000030.1, read as the reverse complement.
CGTCGTGGTCCTGCAGCCCAACCCGGGCCGGGTCCGCGAGATCGTGCCGATCGCCCTGCCCCGGCCCCGTGCCCTCGAGATCAAGCGCACCGCCGAATTCAACGGGCTCGTCGACCGCCTGTGGCACCTGATCAAGTCCGACGTCCTCGCCGAACAGCTCATCTGAGCCGCTCCCCGCCCCGGAGGCTGCCATGCGACGCTCCACCCCGATCGCGACCCGCCTGCTCGCCCTGCTCGCCGTCCCGGCGGTGCTCGCCGGGTGTTCGCCNGTGTTCGCCGTCCCCGGGCGGCGAAGGCAAGACGACCCTGAACTTCTCCTACTCCAACGCCGTGCAGCAGACGGAGAAAGTCCCGCTCCACTTCGCGCTGGAGAACCTCAAATCCCAGGGCATCGCCACCACCGAGGCGTTCCACCAGTCCGGGGACGACGCGGTGCAGGCTGTCGTGCGCGGCGAGTCGGACTTCGGCACGGCGAACGCCAGCACCGTGTTCGCGGCCGTCCGCAAGGGGGTGCCGATCAAGGCGGTGATGACCGCCTACCGGCCGGCCTACCTCCTGGTCGCTCCCGCCTCCGTCGCCGATCCGGGCGGCCTCGGCGGCAAGCGGGTGGGGCTGCAGTCGAAGATCTCCTCCACCACGCTCTACACCAACCTCGCGCTCAAGGACTTCCCGGCCGCGAAGCCGCAGCTGCTGATCATTCCCGGCTCGGCGAACCGGGTCCAGGCGATGATCGCCGGCCAGCTCGACGCCTCGGTGGTGCAGTTCAGCGACTGGCTGACGCTGCGGAAGAAGGCCCCTGGCCAGTTCCACGTCATCTACGACGTGGCCGAACGCAACCCCGACATCATCGACTCGGTCATCTTCACCACGAGCCAGACCGCGGACTCGGCGCCGGAGTACGTGAAGAAGTTCCTCGCCGCGGTGCAGACGGAGTACGCGAGCACCTACCGGGACGCCGGCAAGCTCGCGGCCTCGATCGCGAGCACTGTGCCCAAGACCGATCCCGCCGCCGCCAAGGAGCTGGCCGAGGAGTCGCTCAAGGCGAAGATCTGGCCCGCGGACGGCGGATTCTCGCCCGTTGCCGTCAAGGCCACCCTCGACGCCCTGCGCACCTCGGGCATCCTCGACGCCGGCTCCCTGCCGGACGCGGACCAGTGCTGCCGGGCGGACCTGCTCACCGCCGGGATCGGGGGCTGAGGCGCATGGTGTCGTCATCGCGCACGCCGGCGGTGCTGGACCGGGAACGGACCCCCGCGACCCCGCCGGCCGAACCGGCCCGGCGGCGGGCGACGCGTCCGCGCGTGCTCGTCTGGACCTTCCGGCTCGCGATCCTGGCCGTCGCGCTGGGCGGATGGCAGTGGTACGGCGCGACCAGCGGCGGCGTCTTCGTGCCGTCGATGACCCAGACCCTCGCGCAACTGCCGGAGCTGGCCTCGTCGGGAGTGCTCGCCCCCGCGCTCTGGTCGAGCAACACCTCCCTGCTCGTCGGCTACCCCCTCTCGGCGGTCTTCGGCCTGGCCATCGGATTCCTCGTGGGACGGCGGCGAACGGCGGACCGCGCGCTCTCCTACTGGCTCGACGTCGCGATGGTCGTGCCGATCATCGCGACCGTGCCGGTGGTGATCGTCGCGCTGGGACTGACCTTCACCGCGCGGGTCGCGGTGGTCGTGCTGTTCGCGCTGCCGGTCATCGCGATGAACGCGCGCGCCGCGGTCCGGGTCCTCGACCCGCACCTGATCGAGATGGCCTGCGGCTTCGGCGCCACGAACCGGCAGGTCTGGACCGGCGTGATCCTCCCGGCGGCGGCCCCGCACCTGTTCACCGCGCTGCGGATCGGCCTCGGCCGGGCGATCTCCGGGATGGTCGTCGTCGAACTGACCCTGGTGCCGGTCGGCCTCGGCGGGCTGCTGCTGGACTACAAGTCCTCGTTCGCCGGTCCCTCGCTCTACGCCGTGACCCTGGTGATCATCGCCGAAGGGGTGCTGCTGGTGAGCCTGAGCCAGGCCGGGGAACGGTGGCTGATCCGCCGGATGCGGGGTGAGCGGCGATGAAGGCCCGGTCCAGGAGATTCCCCGGCATCCGGGCCGACGTGGCCAGCGGGGTGGCCGTGCTCGCCGCCTGGCAGATCGTGGCGGTCACGGTGCGGCCGCAGTGGCTGCCGGAACTGCCCGCGGTGCTGACGCAGGTGTGGGCGCTCGTGACCTCCGGCGCGCTCTCCGTGCTCGGCACGACCGCCGTGACGCTGCTGCTCGGCCTGCTGGTCACCTTCGTGCTCGCGGGCGCCGCCGCGGGCCTGATGGCGGCCGGGGACGTCGCGGAGCGGTCGCTGATGCCCTACGTCACCGGTTTCCTGTCGGTGCCGCACATCGCGCTCGTCCCGCTGTTCACCTTCCTGTGGGGCAACGGCGAACTGACCCGCGTGGTCACGACGGTCGCGTTCGCGGTGTCACCGGTGGCCCTCACCTGGACCAGCGCGCTGAAGCAGTCGCCGCGCGAGCTGGTCGAGATGGCCGCGTCCTTCGGCGCCGGGCCCAGTGCGGTCGCCCGCCACGTGCGGCTGCCCGCGGCGGCGGCGCCGCTGGTGGCCGGTGTCCGGATCGGCGTGGTGCAAGGCATCAAGGGCACGGTCAGCGCGGAGATCCTGATCGGCATCGTCGGCGTCGGAAAGCTCGTCACGACCGCGTCCCAGACCTTCGACATCGCCCGGCTGTACGCGATCGTCCTGGTGATCATCGCCTTGTCGATCGTGTTCTACCTGCTGCTCAACTTCGTGGAGGACCGGATGACCAGGTGGACCTCGTGACCGCGCCGCAGCCGTGGGACCGGTACCTCACCGCGCGGGACCACCGGGTGCGGGAGCTGGCCGGGCTCGGCCGCCGCCAGGGCCTCGGCCGGCGTCCCGCGCTTCTCGTCATCGACGTGACCACCAACTTCTGCGGCGAGAAGCGCGAGCCCCTGCTCGATTCGATCCGCCGCTGGCGCAACAGCTGCGGCGAAGCCGCCTGGGACGCCGTCGACCGGATCGCCGGCCTGCTCGCGCTCGCCAGGACGCTGGAGGTGCCCGTGCTGTATTCGGCAGGACTGGACACCGGCGGCAACCCGGTCCTGTCCGGCCGCTGGCGGGACAAGAACAGCCGGCGGGACGAGGACTCGGATCCCGGCCGCGCGGGCGGCCACGACATCGTCGCGCCGATCGCCCCGCGACCGGGCGAGATCGTCGTGCGCAAGACGAAGCCGAGCGTCTTCCACGGCACGCCGCTGGCCTCGTTCCTCGTCGATCTCGGCGTCGACTCGCTGGTCGTGTGCGGCGGCTCGACCAGCGGGTGCGTCCGCGCGACCGTGGTCGACGCCTTCTCCGCCAACTACCGGGTGACCGTCGCCGGGGACGCCTGCTTCGACCGCTTCGATGCCTCGCACGCGATGACGCTGTTCGACCTCGACCAGAAATACGCGGACGTGACGACCGCGGCGCGAGCGGGCGAAGCCCTGCAGTCCCTCCACGGCGGGGCCCCGGCCGATGACTGAGCTGCCCGGCGGGTCCTCGGCGGCCCTGGAGGAGCTGGCCCAGCGCATGCGCGGCCAGTACCGGACGGTGGGGGAGACGGTGCTTCAGGTGCTGCGCCAGAGCATCCTCAACGGGGTCTTCGAGCCTGGAGAACACCTCCGCCAGGAGGAGCTGTCCCGGCACATCGGCGTCTCGCGGATCCCGGTGCGCACCGCACTGATGCGACTGGAGGCCGAAGGGCTGGTCACCGTGCAGCCGCACCGCGGCGCCACGGTGCGCACGCTCACCGCGGAACGGATCCACGAGATCTACCGCCTGCGCCTGCTGCTGGAGACCCACGCGTTGCGCGCGGCGGCGAAATCCCTTTCGCCCGGGGAAAAAACCGTGCTGGTGGCCGAGGCCCGGCGGCTTGACCAGGCTCACGAGGGCGCGGATTTCCTCGACGAACGAATCGCCTTCTACCGGCGTCTCTACGACGCCGGAGGGAATCCCGTGACCATCGGGGTCATCGAACAGCTGCGGGTCTCGCTGGGACGGCACCGGCTCGGCATCCGCTTGGTCGTCACGGACTTCAGCCACGAGGCGCTCGCGCAGGCGGTGCGCCGGGACGACGTGGACACGGCCGAACGGATGCTGCGCGAGCACCTGATCCAGGTCCGCGACGGCATGGTCGCGACGGCACTGCCGCCGCGGGAAACGACGAGAGGGAGCAGGCAAAAGTGAAAATCGGCTACAAGGCATCGGCGGAGCAGTTCGGCCCGCGCGACCTCGTCGAGTACGCGGTCCGCGCGGAGGAACTGGGGCTCGACAGCGTGTGGGTGTCCGACCATTTCCTCCCGTGGCGCCACCGGGGCGGGCACGCGCCCTCGGCGCTGACCTGGATGGCGGCCGTCGGCGAGCGCACCCGCCGGGTCCTGATCGGCACCAGCGTGACCACCCCGACCTTCCGCTACCACCCGGCGGTCATGGCGCAGACCTTCGCGACGCTCGCCCTGCTCACCGGGAACCGCGTCGTCCTCGGCGTGGGCACGGGCGAAGCGCTCAACGAGATCGCGGTGTCCGGCAGGCAGTGGCCCGGGTTCAAGGAGCGGTTCGCGCGCCTGCGCGAGGCCGTCCGCCTGATGCGGGCGCTCTGGACCGAGGACGAGGTCTCGTTCGAGGGGGAGTACTACACGCTCGTCGGCGCGAAGATCTACGACCGGCCCGGCACCCCCGTCCCGGTGTACATCGCGGCCGGCGGCCCGGTGGTCGCCAAGTACGCCGGCCGCGAGGGCGACGGGTTCATCTGCACCTCGGGCAAGGGCATGGAGCTCTACACCGGCAAGCTGATGCCCGCGGTGGCCGAGGGCGCGGCCGGTGCGGGCAAGGATCCGGCGACGGTCGGCCGCACCATCGAAATCAAGCTCGCCTACGACCGCGATCCCGCCGCGGCGCTGGAAAGCACCCGGTTCTGGGCGCCTCTTTCGCTCAGCGCGGAGCAGAAGCACACCGTCGGGTCCGCGGCGGAGATGGAGCGGCTGGCCGACGAGCTGCCGCTCGATCAGGTCGCCCGGCGCTGGATCGTGGCCTCCGGCCCGGACGAGGCCCTCGCCGGGATCAAACCCTATCTCGACGCCGGGTTCGACCACCTGGTGTTCCACGGTCCCGGGCACGACCAGGACCGTTTCCTCGCCCAGTTCACCGAGGACGTCGTGCCGCGGCTGCGCGAACTCGGCTGAACGGCAGTGCCCCGCGCCGGCTCCGGGTTTCGGATCCAGGATCCCGCCGGTTACGCTGCTCGACGTGACCCGTCCCGCCGCCGCGCGGCTGCCCGCCCCGTCGCTGAACGATATCGTGGACCGCTTGTCGGGCGGCTACAAGTCCGTCGGCGAGCTGGTCTACACCATCCTCCGGGAGGCGATCCTCTCCGGCGCCCTCGCGCCGGGCGAGAAGCTCCGGCAGGAGGCGATCGCCGAGACGATCGGCGTCTCCCGGATTCCCGTCCGCAGCGCGCTGATGCAGCTGGAGGCCGAAGGTCTGGTCACGGTCGTGCCGCACCGCGGCGCGATGGTCACGATGCTGAGCGCGGCCAAGGTCCGGGAGACCTTCGCGATCCGCTCGCTGCTCGAAAGCCAGGCCATCAAACTCGCGATCAAATCCCTGACCCCGCAGCGCGCGCGGCAACTGGCCGAACTCGCCGACCGGCTCGACGACCCCGGGCGGACCGGCGATTTCCTCACCGAACGGGTGGCCTTCTACCGGCTGCTCTACGCCGCGGACGAGAACCCGGTGCTGGTCGACCTGATCGAGCAGCTGCGCAGCAGCGTCGGGCGCGACCTGCTGGGCCTGCGGGTGCGCGACCACGACCACCGCCACCGCGGCCTGGTCGATCTCGTCGTGGCGAAGGATCTTCCCGGTGCGCGTCGGTGGATCAAGTCCCACCTCGACACCGTGTGCACGGCTCTGCTCGCCGAACTCAAGCCCGGCTGAGCGACCGCGGCGTAGTGGCGGCCCTCCGCGGGGCCTGTCCCGGCAGGACGGACGCGGTCCTCGGCCAGCCAGACCAGCTGGCGCGCTCCACAACCCCGCGGTCGGTCCCGCGCTCGCGCTCGTGCACGACGACCCCGGAAGACCCTGGACCGTGGAGGCGCTCGCGCACGCCGTCGCCGTCCCGCGTGCCCGGTTCGGCCGCCGGTTCACGTCGACGACCGAGCACACCCCGATGGAGTGCCTCGGCATCTGGCGGATGACCGTGGCCGCCCGCCTGCTGCGCGAGGGCCGAGCGCCCCTGCGGCAGATCGCCCGAAAGGTCGGTTACGAGGCGGAATTCGCGTCCGCCCGTGCCTTCAAACGGGTCGCCGGGCACGCTCCCGGTCGCTATCGCGCGATGCATTGCCGCGATGAGGGCACCGCTGATCCGCGGCGATGACTCGTGGCGTTTTGCCGGAGCGGCTGCTTTGCCATCAGATCCCGCCCGGCGGCACTTCAACTGGCCAGGGTCAGCGGCCGCCGGGAGCGGCAGCGGGACACCGGCGAAAGCCCTCTCGGGGAATGCCGCGTCCTTCACGGCCGGGCAAGCCTTTCGTGCCGGCCCTGGCCTGGGGCAGGCGCACATCGCACCGCGCCCGAGACGCCAGCTTAAGTGTCCTGGTGCGCTGCTGATCGCCAGTGTCGTATGCCGGAGGAGTTCGCGAGCGTGCTTGCTTATTCGCTTGGCAGGGCGACGCGCGGTCACATCCGCGGTTCCACCTGTAGCCAGAGCTAGCCGGGTCGCTTCGGCAGCGTCCTTGCCGGCCGCTCGTCCAGTTGCTGTCGGATCCGGCGGCTGTCGTCGACGAGCCGCCAACCGCGGTCGGTGAGCTGGGCGCGCCGACTCGGCTGCCGGCGGGGTCCGACACCCCGTGGGGCGCAGCCGGGCCGCTCCAGTTCGAAAAGGTGCTTCGAAGCTGCCTGCCGGGTGATGCCGAGAAGGTCGGAGACCGTGGGCACCCGGTCGATCAGGTGCTGGACCACGTACCCGTGGGAGTTGAGCACGCCGGTGATCGCGCGTGACGCAGGCCTTCCCCGCGGCGACGAACTCGTCGCGCACAGCGCCCAGTTCGCCGAGACCTCCGACGGCCGGCCAAGATGTATAACGTCCTATACGTCACCGTGGGAAAGCGTCGCGATCTCCGTCGCCGCCAGCCGCTCGGCGCTCACCACTACCTCATACGCCTGGAGCAACCCCCCGCGAACCTCGATCCTGAGCACCCCCGCCAGCCGTCCGGCCGGAGCGAGCACCAGCCCGGCATCCCCGTCGATCAGCGCGAGTTCGGCCAGCCGCGCGTTCGCCGCGAACAGTTTCGTCCCCTGCGCGACCTCGTCCGCCCCGCGCAACACCGCAGCAGCCCCGGGCGGCAGCATCGCCGGATCGGTGTGCCGGACGACATCCGGAGCCAGCACGGTCAGCAACGTCGCCATGTCCCCGCCGCGGGCCGCCGACAAGAACGCTGTCACCACTTCCCGGTGCTCAGCCAGTTCCGCGACCGGCACGGCCGGTTCCCCGCGTACCCGCGACCGCGCGCGGCTGGCGAGTTTCTTGGCGGTCGCGGGCGTCCGGTCGAGGATCGGGCCGACCGCGTCGAACGGCACCGCGAACAGGTCGTGCAGCACGAATGCCACTCGTTCGGGCGGGGCCAGCCGGTCCAGGACCACCAGCAGCGCGCGGCCGACCTCGCCGGCCAGCAGGATCTCGTCCTCGGGAACAGCGCCGCCGGCGGCGTCGGGTACCGCGGAGACCGGCGTTTCGCGGCGGGCGCGCAGGGCGTCCAGGCAGAGCCGGGACACCGCAGTCGTGAGCCAGCCGCCGAGGTTATCGACGCCGGACGTGCGATTCAGCCGCAGCCACGATTCCTGCACGACGTCCTCGGCCTCGGCCGCGGAACCCAGCATGCGGTAGGCCAGCGCGTGCAGCCGCGGGCGTTCGTCCTCGAAGCGCCGCGCGTGTGCGTCGTCCATCGGTCACCTTTTCCCGTCTCGATCCGTCATGGGAGTGCCGGCCCGAGGACCAAGGACGAGAAGAGGAACCGGATGACTGTCATGCTAGCGCCTCTGCTGCACGTCGATTCGAGCGCCGATCGCGAGGCGTCGGCAAGCAGGCAGCTGGGCACGCTGTTCGCCGACGAGTGGCGGAGAAGCGGCGGGACCGTGCGGCACCGCGACGTGTCCGCCGAACCGGTGCCGCCGCTGCGCGAGGCGTACGCGCGGCTCGGCCGCCGGGTGGAACGCAAGGGGGCGCTGTCGCTGGACGACATCGCGGCGCTGATCGCGGACGACGACGAACAGCGCGAGTGGGACCTGACCCGGCCGCTGGTGAACGAGGTGCGGGAAGCCCGCGCCGTGCTGCTCGGGGTGCCGATGTACAACTTCGGCGTGCCCGCGACGCTCAAGGCGTGGATCGACCGGATCAGCTTTCCGGGCGTCTTCGCCGACCCGGCGACTGGCCGGAAACTGCTGGCGGACAAGGACTTCGTGATCGTCAACGCCCGCGGCGGCGGATACGGCCCCGGCACGCCGCGCGAGACGTTCGAGTTCCAGGAGTCGTATCTGCGCGCCTATCTCGGCGACAAAGGCGTGGAGCGGCTGACGTTCGTGTCCCAGGAGTTCACCCGGGTCGGCGACGTCCCGGCGCTGGACGGGCTCGGGGACCTGGCCGCCGCGTCGCGCGAGGCGGCCAGGTCCCGGGTCGTCGAGCTGGCGCGGGCTATCCGGTGAGGTCGGAGCACTTCCGCGCGTCCGGATCCTTCGCGCCGCCGGGCGACCATCGCACGTTCGCGAACGACGCGGAGAACGGGCCGTCGGTGTAGACGAGGAACGGCGTGTCGATGCGTTCGAAGTCCAGCCCGCTCGCGAAGCAGGACAACGGGATCTTGACCGTCGACTTCTGTCCGGCGGGCAGGTCGCCGAACAGCTTCGTCGCGTTGACCTCCGACGAGCACGGGTAGACGCAGTGCAGGCTCACGACCGTCCGGTTCGCCGGCGGCGAATGCACGATCACGTCGAACTCGAGCGCGCCGTCGGCGTTGGGGTATCCGCGCAGGTCGTCAGTGCCGCCGGGGTGCTGCGAGTACAGCTGTGCCGCGCCGGTGCCGGTCCACGTCGCTTTCAGGCCGTCGCCCTGGACGTTGACGTCGGCCGGCGCCACGGTGATCTCCGGATGCGAAGCGGTGCCGTCCGGGCCGATTTCGGTGCCGCCCCAGTTCGACGCCGAGCCGATGAAGCTCTTGTACGGCGCGACGTCCGTGCGGTCGTGGATCGGCAGGTCCTCGGTGGCGGTACCGCCTCCGTCGGTCGCCCCGCAGCGGGCCGGGCCTTCGGCCTCGTCGAGTTCGCCGACGGTGGTCCGCTGGTTCGAGGTGAGCCCGTAGCCGAGCTTGAACAGCGGGTCGTAGCCGGGACTCCACGGGTTGAGCGGCGTCTGGCAGGCGCTCTTCGGCCACGAATAGGACAGCTTGCCGCGGTATCCGCCGTGGTCCTTGCCGCGCACCAGCATGTCGGCGACGCCGCCGCCTTCGGTGCCGGGCAGCCAAGCGGCGACGAACGCGTCGGAACGGTTGAGTTCCTTGTTGACGTACAGCGGGCGGCCGCTGACGTACACCGTCACCACCGGAGTTCCCTTGCCGCTCACTTTGTCCAGCAGCGCAAGGTCTTCCGGATACAGCTTCGCGGCTTCGAGGCTCTTACGTTGCAGATCGCCGACGCCTTCGGCGTACGGAGTCTCGCCGACAACTGCGACGACGGCGTCGTAACCCTTCGGATCGGCGGTGCCAGTGGGGTCGAAGGTGACGTTGGCGAGATCCTCCTTGAGCCCGGCGAGGATCGAGGTCGCGCCGGGGAAGTCCGCGTTGGTGTTCCCGGTGCCCTGCCAGGTCAGCGTCCAGCCGCCGGTCTGGTTCGAGATGCTGTCCGCGCTCTTGCNACCACGAGCACCTTCGCCTTGCGCGCCAGGGGAAGCACGTTGCCGTTGTTCTTCAGCAGGGTCTGCGACTTGCGCACCGCTTCGCGCGCGAGTGCCTTGTCCGTCAGCGCGTCCGGCGAACCGGCGTACCAACGCTGCGAAGGTTTGCGCTCCTCGAACAGCCCGGCACGCATCTTGACCCGCAGGATCCGGGTGACCGCGTCGTCGATCCGGGACATCGGGATCTCGCCGCCGCGCACCTGCGCGACCGTGTTGGCGATGAAGGCTTTCCAGTCGTTGGGGACCATCACGACGTCGATGCCCGCGTTGATCGCGCGCGGGCAGCTGGAGTTGGTGCAGCCGGTCACCTGGCCGATGCCGTTCCAGTCCGACACGACCAGTCCGTCGAAGCCCATCTTGCCCTTGAGGATCTGGTCGAGGACCTTGTCGCTGCCGTGGATCTTGCCCTCGTTGATGCCGAGGTCCGGGTTGGTCCAGCTGTTGAACGACGCCATGACCGTCTGCGCGCCCGCGGCGAGCGCGCCGTAATACCCCTGGCCGTGCAGGTTGATCAGGTCCGCTTCGGACGAGGCGTTGACGCCCTGGTCCTGGCCGTCGGTCGTGCCGCCGTCGCCGATGAAGTGCTTGGCGGTGCCGATCACGCCGTTCGGCCCGATGCGCAGCCGCGCGCCGGCTTGCAGACCGTTCATGGCCTCGTAGCCGTAGGCGCGGGTGATGCGCGGGTCCTCGGAGAAGCCTTCGTAGGTGCGGCCCCAGCGGTCGTCCTGCACGACGGCGAGAGTCGGCGCGAAGGCCCAGTCCTGGCCGGTCGCCCGGATCTGCCGTGCGGTGGAGTTCTCGACATCGCGCACCAGGCACGGGTCGTGCGCCGCGCCGAGCGCGATGTTCTGCGGGAACACAGTGGAGCCGTACACATTGTTGTTCCCGTGCACGGCATCTATGCCCCAAATCACCGGAATCTTTGTCCTCGTGGCCCTGGCCGCGTCCCAATAGGAATCCGCGAGCTTCAGCCAGTCCTGCTGGCCGGCGTGCTTGTTCCCGCCCGGCCACGAGCCGCCGCCGTTGAGCACCGACCCGATCGAGTACCGGGTCACCTCGGCCGGCGTGATCGCGGCGATCTCGGGCTGGGTCATCTGCCCGACTTTCTCCTCCAGCGACATGCCGGAGACGAGCTGTGTGATCTGCCGTTCGTCGACCGGGTTCTTCGGCATCGCGCTGCGCACCTTCGGCCAGTCCGGCAGCGTGGGCAGCGAGTTTTCGACGCGGGCGCAACCGTTCTGGTCGAGCGCGGGACGGCCGATCTCCGGCTGGCGCGGGGGAGCGGCGGCCTGAGCGGCTTGGGCGGGGACGAGCCCGCCAAGCAGGACGAGCGCGGCGAGCGCGACCCGGTTCCGGGCGCGCGGGGAACGTGGAGGTCTGGCCATCGACAGTCCGTTCTGCGGAGGGCGGCCCGGAGCGGGCCCGGTGATCCTGACCGGGCAAACCGGACTCCGTCAATCCGCCGACCGCAGTGGTTCAGTCCATTAACCGGACAAGAAACACGACATCCGCCCGGTGCGGGGACGGGGATAGATTGATCTCCTACGCACTGAATTCACGGGAGGACAAAGCGGATGCGCAAGGAAAAGCCAGACGTTCCGGCCGCTGACGGGACCGCGGACGCGTACTTGGCCGTGCCGGACGGCGGGCCGCATCCCGGGGTGCTGCTCTTCCCGGACGCGTTCGGGCTGCGGCCGCGGATCGAGGAGATGGCCGACCGCGTCGCCGAGCGGGGCTACGCCGTGCTGGCGCCGAACCTGCTCTACCGCGGCGGCCGGACGCCGCTGGTGGACTTCGCCGCGCTGGAGGACCCGGAGCGGCGCGGCGAGGTCTTCGGCAAGCTGATGCCGCTGATCGAGGCCCTGGACACCGAGGCGATGACCCGCGACGCGGAGAAGTACCTCGACTGGTTCGCCGCGCAGGACGGCGTCGCCGAAGGCCCGGTCGTGATCACCGGCTACTGCATGGGCGGCACGAACGCGCTGCGCGTGATCGAGGCGTTCCCGGACCGGGTCAAGGCGATCGCGTCGTTCCACGGCGGACGTCTCGCGACCGACCAGCCGGACAGCCCGCACCTGCGGGTCGGCTCGATCACCGGCGAGGTGTACTTCGGGCACGCCGACCAGGACCCGTCGGCCACCGCCGAGCAGATCAGGACGCTGGAAGACGCCCTCGACGAGGCCGGGGTGACCTACCGGTCGGAGGTCTACGAGGGCGCGGGCCACGGTTACACCATGTCGGACACGGCCGCGTATCACGAGGAGGCCGAGAAGCGGCACTGGGAGAACCTGTTCGCGCTCCTGGAGCGGGTGCGCTGACCTGCGAAAACCCGGGGGTCGGCACGCGGGACGCGCTCGCGGCCGGGCCCTGCGCGCGGAATCGGCGGCGGCCGTTTACGCTGGCCGCATGGCCGAAGGTGCGCTGTGCCGCGAACCGGTGGAGCTGACCGGGCGCGAGCGCTCGGTCCTGCGGAGCGTCGCGGTCCGCGGGACGGAGCCCGAGCTGTTCTGCGAGCTGGAGGCCGGGCACGGCCACGAGCACGCGACCCCGGTCGGCGGACGCGGCGAGGAGCCGCTGATGTGGCTGCGCTGGTGGCCCGGCCGCCGCGTGCTGGAGACCCGCGCGTGCTGCGGCGCGGAGTCCGACGACGGCGTTTTCTGCCGGGTGCCCGGCGGGCACGAGGGCAGCCACAGCTACGAGCTGGCCGAGCCCGGACAGGCCTGGCCGCTGGCCGGCGCTGGCCTGTCCGCCGGCCGCCGGTAAAGTCGCCCGACATGCGCGAAGGCTTCCAGGACGACCTGAAACAGCTCGACGGGCGTCTGGCGGCGATGGCCGAGGCGGCGGCGGAGGCGATGCGCCGGGCCACCCGGGCGCTGCTGACCATGGACCTGCCGCTGGCCGAGCAGGTGCTCAGCGGCGACGCCGATCTCGACGACGAGCGCGCCACCTGCGAGGACGAGGCGTATTCGCTGCTCGCCCTGCAAGCCCCGGTGGCCGGCGACCTGCGCGCCGTGCTGGCCGCGGTGTACTGCGCGGAGAAGCTTGAGCGGATGGGCGACCTCGCCGCGCACATCGCGGGCACCGCGCGCCGCGGCCACCCGGAGCCGACCGTTCCCGCCGACCTCGAGCCGGTGTTCGCCGAACTCGGCGAGGTCACCTCGGCGATGGCGGAACGGCTCGCCGACCTCGTGCACGGAGAGGCCCGCGGCGGCTATGCCGAACTGAGCCGCGCCGACGAGCGCGTGGACGAGCTGCACGCCCGCGTGATGGCGACTGTGACCGCTTCGGGCTGGACGCAGGACCAGCGGATCGCGGTCGCGCTGAGCCTGCTCACGCGTTTCTACGAGCGTTTCGCCGACCAGGCGGTGTCGGTCGCGAAGCGCCTGGAGTTCGCCGCGACGGGCGATCTCCCGGGCTGACCTCCGGCGGCGGACCGGCCTGCGCCTGGTTCGACGGACGCGGCGGCGGCGAACCCGCGGTGCGGCCTTGCGGCGGACCGGCCGGACGCGGCTGCGGGGAGCGCGCCGGACGGGCTGGCGGCTGCGCGGGCGGACGGCCCGGGTTCGGCGGCGGCGCGTCGGCGGGACGGGGCTGGGGTTCCGCGGTGCGCATCGGCTGCGAATTCTGCCGCGGGCGTGCCGGACGGGGCTGGGGCTCGGCGGTGCGGAGCGGTTGCGAACTCTGCCTCCGCGGCGGCGGACCGCCTGCGGCCCGGCCGTCCGGCTGCGGGTTCCGCGGACGGACCGGGCGGCCGCTGGCGTCCCGAGGCGCTGAGTCGGCGGGACGAACCGGCCGCGGCCCACGCGGCGGCAGAGAACCGGCGGGCGCGTCCTCGGCGCGAACCGGCGCGGCTCCGCGAGGCCGCCGCGGCTTCTCCTCGGCCGGAGCAAGCACAGTCGTAGCCGCCGCACCTCCCGGCGCGGCACCCAGCAGCCCGAACGGCACCTTCCCCGCGAACCGCCGCACGAGCCCGGCAGCCGGACCCAGCGCGTACCGCTGCGACAGCAACGCCATTCCGGCCCCGAGCGCGAGCCCGATCAGCACGTCGTGCGGATAGTGCGCGCCCACGAACACCCGCGAGAAGCCCATCGTCGCCGCGAAGGCCGTGAGCCACGGCGCGCTCTTGCGCCAAGCGAAAGCCCCGCCGAGTGCGACGGCGGCCGCGATGGTGGAGTGGTTGCTCGGGAACGACCAGTCGCCCGGCGGCGGGCAGGCGCCGACGATCGCCTCCGGCGGGAGTCCACGGCAGGGCCGCTGCTCGTGGACGAACGCTTTGATGATCTCGCTGAGCACGTAGGCGACCACTGTGGCCGCCGGGACGAGCAGCGCCGCGGCCATCCGCTCGGGCGAGCCGGTCCCGCGCGCCCGCCACCAGAGCCAGGCGAAGAACGGGGCCACGAGGACCAGGCCGTAGTGCGTGTACGCCAGCACGAGAGACTGCACCCAGCCCGGCATCGCCAGGCCGAAATGGGTGATCGCGTCGTACGTCTCGCTGCTGGACGCTCCGGCCGTGGTCGCCATACAACCCCTCTCCGGTCCGCCGGTTCGCCTGGCGGCCATCTCGCGTTCACCCGAAGGTCACGAGCGTACCGAGCGGCGGAGAGGAGTCCGCGACGCCCCGCGAGTCCGCGGGGACTCGCCGGAACGGGTCAGGAGTCGGTGGTGTGCTTGCAGGTCACCGGCTTGCCGGGGCCGGGAGCGCTCGCCTTGGCGAGTTCCTTCGTCTTGTCCAGCAGGATCCGGCAGCGCAGCGTCGCGGCGGTCGAGGGCGTGGCGGTGACCGAGGCGTCCTGTCCGGCGCTGACCACGACGTCCTGTTTCCACGGCAGCCCGAGCGGGCCGGTGAGCTGGTGCGCCGCGACCTTGTCCTCGTAGCGGTTGCCGGACTCGCCGTAGGTGACGCCGGTGGCCGTGGTCTGCTGGTCGGAGGTGACCTCGTAGGTGATCGCCCACGACTTGCCGGTCGGGTTGGAGCACGCGGCCAGGCCGGCGAGCGCGACAGCGGCGCAGGTAGCGGAGAGTGCCTTCTTGATCACGCTGGGACTGTACCGGAGCCCGTCCTCCGCAGCCCGGCGAGGAACGTCCGCGCGGCCGGTTCCTCCCGCGCGGCCTGGGCGAGGATGCCGAACTGCAGCATGGTGACCACGAGCGACGTCCCGCCCGCGGACACCAGCGGCAGCGTCACTCCGGTCACCGGCAGTGCGCCCGCCACGTAGCCGATGTTGATCAGCGCCTGCGCCACCAGCAGCAGGGTGGTCGCCCCGGCGACCAGCCGCACCCACGGATCGGCGACCCGCGCCGCGGTGCGCAGGCCGATCACCGCGAGGCAGCCGAACAGCCCCAGCACCACGAGACAGCCGGCGAACCCGAGTTCCTCGCCGACGAGCGCGAAGACGAAGTCGTTCTGGACATCCGGGAGGTAGCTCCACTTCGCCGCGCCGCGGCCGAGCCCGACTCCGAACCACCCGCCGTCGGCGAGGGCGTACTGCGCCTGCTGCGCCTGGTAGCCGTTGCCGCTCGCGTCGGGATTCGGCGAAAGAAAAGAAAGGATGCGCGCGAGACGATAACTGGCGAAGGGGGCGAGCACGACGATTCCGGCGACCCCGCCGGCGAGAACGGCGGCGAACAACCGCTTCGGCGCGTCGGCGAACCACAGCAGGCCCAAGGTGATCAGCGCGAGCGTGACCGTGCCGCTGAGATTCGGCTGGGCCAGCAGCAGCGCGCACAACGCGAGCGTCACCGGGATCAGCGGCACCAGCAGATGCCGCCAATGGTGCAGCACCTTCTGTTTCGACACCAGCAGATGCGCGCCCCAGAACACGAGGGCGACCTTCGCGATTTCCACGGGCTGCAAGGTGAACGGCCCGGCCGGCAGCCAGCGTTGCGCGCCGCCGTGGTCGGAACCCAGCGGGGTCAGCACCAGAAGCAGCAGCACGACAGCGGCGGCGAGGGCCGGGGTGGCGGCCTTGCGCAGCCGGGAAAACGGGATGCGCAGGCCGAGCACGAAGGCGGCCGAGCCGAGTGCGACGAACGTCAAATGCCGGAAAAAGGCTTGGTACACCCCGGTTCCGGCGGCCGGGTCGGCCGCGGCGGCCGAGGACGACAGCGCCATCACCGCGCCGAGCAGCGTCAGCAGCGCCCAAATCGCGACGATGATCCGGAACGACGCGAGCGGATGCGCGAAGAACTGCCCGATTGCGTGCCGTGCGGGTTTGCTGTCCCGTTCGGTTGGCGACTCCACAGGGGAAGAGTGTGTGCTGTTTTCGCTTCGCGGTGGCTGACCGACTCGCCCGTGCGCGGGATTTTCTCGGCGGCGCGGTGGCGTCGCAGGTGCTCGGGTGAGATGTCACAGACGACGGGCCCGCCGCTCCGGCCTGGGCGGGCAGGTCTCACCGGGTTGCCTCGCGGGCGGCGTCGCCTGCCGGGCGGAACCCGCGCACCGGGCAGCCTGGCCGCCGCCGGGAGATCCCGAGCGCGGAAATTACCGCTCGGATTTCTGATTGGCCTCGTCGACCTCGGCCATGTGCTCTTCCGCCCAGGTGCGCAATACCGCGAGCGCGGATTCCAGCGACGTGCCCAGGCCGGTGAGCCGGTAATGCACCCGCGGCGGCACCGTGTCCTCGACCCGCCGCGTGACGAGGCCGTCCCGGACGAGGCTTTGCAGCGTCACCGAGAGCATTTTCTGCGACACCCCGGGGATGCGGCGGCGAAGATCGGCGAACCGCACCTCGTCCGGCGCGGCCTCGGCGAGGATCTTGACCGTCATCGAGGTCCACTTCGTCCCTATCCGGTCGAGCAGCCGCCGCGTCGGGCAGGCCGGGTCGAACAGATCGCCGCGGGCGGAGGGGGTCACCTCGGGCTCACCACCTGTCTGGAAAGTGCCGTCTTGGCGGCACCCCTGGAGTTACCTACCGTGTGCTGGTAACCAATGGTAACCACGGGAGGTCCGATGAACGCGGTGCGGCAGGTCGAAGCGAACGGGGTCCGGCTGGCCATCGCCGTCGCCGGGAGCGGTCCGGCGCTGGTGCTGCTGCACGGATTCCCGCACACCTGGCAGCTGTGGAGCAAGGTCGTCCCGACGCTCGCCGAGCGGTACCGGGTGCTCGCGCCGGACCTTCGCGGGCTGGGCGCGAGCAGCCGTCCGGAGACCGGCTTCGACGCTGGGACGATCGCCGCGGACATCGCGGGCCTGCTCGACGTGCTGGAGGAGCCGGATGCCGAGGTGGTGGCCATCGATCTGGCGGTGTCGAGTGCGTTGCTGCTGGCGTTGCGGCAGCCGGAGCGAGTACGCCGCCTGGTGCTGATGGAGTCGCTGCCCTGGGGGTTCCCGGCCAGCCCGCCGTGGTGGTTCGGCTTCCACGCGGTGCCGGGACTGGCCGAGACTGTCCTCAACGGACACGAGGCGGAGTACGTCGGCTGGTTCCTCGACCAGGGCACGCTCGGCCGCGGCGTTCCGGAGGAGATCCAAGCGGCCTTCGCCGGGGCGTATACCGGCACCGACGCGCTCCGTTGCGCCTTCGAGTACTACCGGGCGATGCCGGAAAGCGCCCGGCAGCTGACCGAAGCGGCGGAGAAGCGGCTGACCGTCCCGACGATGGCGATCGGCGCGAACCCCGTGGGCGACGCGCTGGAGCGGCAACTGCGCCCGATCGCCGACGACCTGACCGGCCACGTGCTGCCGGACTGCGGGCACCTGATCCCGCTGGACCGTCCGCGCGAGTTCCTCGATCTCCTGCTGCCGTTCCTGTCCCGGGAGATACTGGCCGGGTGTCGTTGACGTCCGAGCTGGCTGACCCGCGCGGGAAGCTCGCGCGCTGGTGCGCCCGGGTCTTCACCGGCACGACCGCGGCCGCGCGCCGGATCGAGGAGGCGACGAACGGCGTCCGCCCGATCCGCCCGGCGCTCGCGCGGCCGCCGCGGCAGCACTGGGCCGAGATCGGCGGTGCGTTCGGCCAGCGGATCGCGGACCTCGTGCAGCCCGCGCCGCCGTACTACGCGCTGCTCGGCATGGTGCGGGCGCAGTGGGGCAGCGGCCCGTGGGCGCACGCGCAAGCCGCCGGGTACCCGACGCACGACGAGCTTCCGCCGGAGTACCGGGCGCGGGCGCTCGGCATCCGCCCGGCGGCGGCGACCTGGCTCGACCTCGGCGACGGGCTGCCGGACGACGGGGCGATCCCGGGCGCCGAGGAGCTGTGGGGCGAATTGCTGGGACGGGCTCGCCGCTACCAGGCGCGCCACGCTCCGCCCGGCGCGCTCGGCGGACCGGGCGCGGAAGCCGGACTGGCACGGACGAACTGGGTGCTGTCGGCGTGCGAGGACATCTACCGCTCCGGCCGCATCGACCCCCGGCTCGCCCGGGTCGTCGACGGCGGCGGCACGATCGCGGAGCTGCGCGCGCTGCCCGCCGACGCACAGGTGACCGAGTTGGCGGAACTCGCGAAACGCTTGCACGACAACGGTGCGCTGTGGGAACTGCGGCGGCTCGGCGGTACTCCGCCGGAAGGCCGCCCGCTCGGGATCGCCGGGCCGACCATCGTGCCCGGCTGGGCGGACGGCGACCTCCTGCTCGGGAAGCTCGACCCCGAAGCGGGGATCGCCGAGGGCACGCTGCTGGACGTGAAGACCGTGCTGACCGCCGGCGATCCGGACCGGGCCGGGCGCTGGCTGTGGCAGATCCTGCTGTACGCCTGGCTCGACGTCGCCGACCTGTACCGGATCCGGGAGGTCGGGCTGCTGCTCGGGCGGCACGGCACGCTGGTCTGCTGGCCGGTCGGCGAGCTGGCCGCGGACCTGCTCGGCGGGGACGGCCTGGTCGATCAGCGCCGCGACGAGTTCAGGGATATCGCGCGCGGGCTGCTCGACGCGGCCGGGCTGAGCTTGGCCGACGGCTGAACCGCGGGCTTCTTCCCCGCGCCGCGGCCGGCGAAGCACACCGCGCCGAGCACGATCACGCAGCCGGCGAGCTGCAGCGCGCCCGGCCGTTCGCTCAGCAGCAGGACGCCGAAGGCGACCGCGCCGACCGGCTGCAGCAGCATCATCGTCGCGCCGGTCGAGGCCGCCAGCCGGGGCAGCGCCCCGGCGATCAGCAGCCACCCGATGACCTGGCCGACGAGGGCCAGTGCGGCGAACCAGCCGAGCGAGGGCAGGCTCGGCGCCAGGTCGAGGCGGCCGGACGGCAGTCCGAGCACGACGGAGACGAAGCCCGCCGACACGGTGGCCAGCGACAGCGAGCGGACCTGCGTCGCCGGGGTGCTGCTGAGCCGGAGCAACAGCAGGTACCCCGAGTAGCCCGCTCCGGCGGCGAGCGCGAAAACCATGCCCAGCACCGGGTTCGAGCCGGTCATCGACGAACCGAACACGCCGCCGGCGAGCACGATGCCCCCGACGAGCGTCGGCGCGACGAACTTGAACCGCGGGTCCGGCCGCTCCCTGAGGAAGACGAACGCCAGCAGCGGCACGATCACCACCTGTACCGAAAGCAGCATGGTCGCGACGCCCGCGCCGACGCGCGGAATCGCCTCGCCCCACAGGACGAAGTCGAGACCGAGGCCGAGCCCGGCCAGCAACGGCAGCAGGATCTTCGCGCGCACGCGGGTCCGCCGCGCCTCGCTGAAGGCCAGGATCGCGAGCAGCGGCAGCGCGAGGGCGCAGCGCCAGAACGCGCTGGTCGCCCCGCTGGCCCCGGAAACCTTGATGAGCACCGAGGTCAGCGCGATGCAGAGGCAGCCCGCCGCGGCCAGCAGCCGGGGGTCGGCGCGGCCGGTGAGCGCGGCGATCGGGCCGGCGGCGGGCAACGGGGCGGATTCGCTGGTCATGCCCTCAATGGTGGGGGCGCTAACTATCAAGGACAAGTGAATGTTCCTGCGGGAAATCCGGTAGCATCACTACCGTGTTCAGTGTGGATCGGATGCGCGCCCTGCACGCGGTCGCGCAGCACGGCTCGGTCGCTCGCGCGGCGGCCGCGCTGCACGTCACGCCGTCCGGGGTGTCGCAGCAACTGGCGAAACTGGAACGGGAAGCGGGGCTTGCGCTGTTGGAGCCGCGCGGGCGGACTGTGCGGCTCACGCGCGCCGGGCAGGTGCTGGTCGGGCATGCCGAACGCGTGCTGGCTCAGCTGGCCGAAGCGCGCACGGATCTCGAACGGCTGCGCGAGGACGTCTTCGGGCCGTTGCGGATCGGGTCGATCGCGACGTGCGTGCACGCCCTGCTGCCGCCCGCGCTCGCCGTGCTC
This sequence comes from Amycolatopsis sp. M39, assembly GCF_001651785.1. NCBI lineage: Bacteria > Bacillati > Actinomycetota > Actinomycetes > Pseudonocardiales > Pseudonocardiaceae > Amycolatopsis > Amycolatopsis sp. M39. The sequence continues at coordinate 111,010 of NZ_LWSF01000030.1, read as the reverse complement.
ACCGAACAACACCCGCGGCTGAACGTGACGCTGGGCGAGGGCGAAGCCGAACAGACGTTGCCGAAGGTGCTCGCCGGGGACCTCGACGTGGCGGTGTTCGAAAGCTGGGCCGACCGGCCGACCGTGGTGCCCGCGGGGATCACGCAGGTCACGCTGTTCTCCGACGTCGCCGATCTCGCGCTGCCCGCCGGGCACCGGCTCGCGCACCGCCGCACGGTCGATCTCTCCGAGGTGGACGACGTGTCGTGGATCAGCTGGACCGGCCGTTCCGGCTGCTACGAATGGCTCGTGCACGTGCTCCGTTCGCAGGACCTGGAGCCGCGGATCAGTTGCACCATCGGGAGTTACGTGACGCAGCTGGCGCTCGTCGCCGGCAACGTCGGCGCCGCGCTCGTCCCGCGGCTCGCCCGCGGACCGGTGCCGGACGGCGTTCGGATGCTCGCGACGCGGCCGGTCCTGAACCGCACGATCATCGCCGCGTGCCGATCCGGGGAAGAGGCGCACGGCGGGGTGCGGGCGGCGCTGGAGGCGCTCGGCGAGGCATCGGCGGCTTATCTGAATCACTGAATCTTGTTGCGCGGCTGCCTTTTCCGGCCGGTTCGGCCCTAGAGTCGGAATCGACGAGCAGGGGAGCCGCCCATGACTGCCGAGGATGCCGCCCGCGCGTTGCGGGCTCGACTGCCTGCCGGGCAGGTGCACACGTCCGGCCCCCAGTACGCGTCGGCGGCGGCGGTCTGGAACGCCGCCGTCCTCGCGCGTCCGGCGGTGGTGGTCGAATGCCGGAGCACGGCGGATGTCCAGGCTTCGGTGCGTGCCGCGCGCGAGCTGGGTTTGCCGCTGTCGGTGCGCAGCGGCGGGCACGACTGGGCCGGACGCGCGATCGCGGACGGCGGGATCACGCTCGATCTGCGTCCGCTGAACCGGGTCGCGGTCGATTCCGGGCGGCGCGCCGCGGTGGTCGGCGGCGGCGCCCGGGCCAACGCTGTGCTTGCGGGAGCGGAGGCGCACGGCCTGACCGCCGCGGTCGGGACGATCGGCACGGTCGGGTTCGCCGGGCTCGCGCTCGGCGGCGGATACGGTCCGTTCCTGGGCGAATACGGGCTCGCCGCGGACAATCTGCTCGGTGCCGAGATCGTCCTCGCGGACGGCGAGGTCGTGCTCGCCAACGCTGCCCGGCTGCCGGACCTGTGGTGGGCGCTGCGGGGCGGCGGCGGGAATTTCGGCGTGGTGACCGCGCTCGGCGTGCGCCTGCACGAGGCACGGCCGATCACGACTGGCCCGGCCTGGTATCCGGCGTCGGAGGCGGCCCGGGTTTTCGCTGCGGTAGCCGAAATCCAGGCCGACGCGCCGGACGAACTCACCGTGCAGACCGGTGTACTCGCCGGCGCCGGCGGTTCGCTGTGTGTGCTGGTCTGGCCGACCTGGTGCGGCCCCGCTGATCCCGACGGCTTCCTCGCCCGCGTCGGGCACCCTCTCGCTTCACAAATCGAGACCGTCTCGTCTTACGCGGCGGAGATCGCCCGCCGGGACGCGATGTTCCCCAGCGGCCGCTCGGTCGCCATCCGCACGCGGTCGCTTCCGTCGTTCACTCCGGAGGTCGTGTCGGTGCTGGCTTCGGCCGCGGAAACCCGGACCTCGCCGTTGTCCGGCCTGTCGATCCACCACTTCCACGGCTCGGCCGCACGGGTTTCGGCCACGGCGACGGCGTTTCCGCTGCGGGAGGACCATCTGATGGTCGAGATCCTCGGACTGGGGGAGGGCAACGACGACCGAGCCTGGGCGGAGACCACCTCGGCGGCGCTGGCCCCCCATGCCTTGCCCGGCGCGTACGCGAACCTGCTGGGGCCGGATGTCCCCGAGGCGGACCCTTTCGGCCGCAACGCCGGACGGTTGCGGGACATCAAACACCGCTACGACCCGGATGGGGTTTTCCGCGCCATTCCGCTGGGATGACCTTTTTGCCGAGTACATTGGTGAAAAAGATGGCGGAAGGAGGCGGGCCGTGGCGTATGTGATCGCGGAGCCGTGCGTGGACGAATGCCCGGTGGACTGCATCTACGTCGGCGAACGCTCGCTCTGCATTCATCCGGACGAGTGCGTCGACTGCGGCGCGTGCGAACCGGTGTGCCCGGTCGAGGCGATCTATTACGAGGACGACCTTCCAGACCGCTGGCGGATCCACGCCGAGGACAACGCCCGGTTCTTCAGCGAAACCCTGCCCCGCCGCGACGCGCCCCTCGACACTCCCGCCGGCGCGGCGAAACTCGGCGATCTCGGGGTGGCCACGCCGCTGGTCGCCGAGCAGCCGCGGCCGGACATTCCCGCGCAGCGGTAGTGTGCCCCAGCCGGGGGCCCGTCGCGCGATGCCGAAGTACGTGAGGGCCACCCTGAGGGAATCAGATTGGCCCGCACGTACTTCCACCGGAGCGGGGTCGCGCCGCGAACCCGCCGCGCAGCGCACTGCGGAGAAAACCTCATCCGGCTCGGTTAAACTGGCCGGCATGAGCGAGCAGACGCTGACCGATCCGCCGGCCTCCCGCGCGCTGGGCGAAAGCCGGGCCCGCGTGCTGGCCGCGCTGCGGTCGGCGGGCGGCCCGGTCGCGGTGCGGGACGTCGCCGGGCAGGTCGGCTTGCATGCCAACACCGCGCGATTCCACCTGGACGGCCTCGTCGAATCCGGCCTCGCCGAACGTCGCGCGGAAGACCGCACCCGCCCCGGCCGCCCGCGGACGGTCTACGTCGCGATCGCCGAGGAAGCCGCCGAGGGACGGCGAAGCTACCGGCTGCTCGCGGAAATGCTGACCGGCTTGATCGCGGAAAACGTGGCCGAGCCCGGGAAAGCCGCGGAATCCGCCGGAGAAGCGTGGGGGCGGTACCTGGCCGACCGCCCGCCGCCGACCCGGTGCGTCGACGAGGCCGAGGGGATCCGCCGACTGTCCACTGTGCTGAGCGACGCCGGATTCGCCCCGGATCCGTCCGGTTCTCCGGAGCGGCCGGTCATCCGGGTGCGGCACTGCCCCTTCCGCGAGATCGCGGAGGAACGCCGGGATGTGGTGTGCGGCCTGCATCTCGGGCTGATGCGCGGGGTGCTGGACGAGGTGCGCGCACCGTTGACGGCGGAGCGGCTGGAGGCGTTTGTCGAGCCGTCGTTGTGTTTGGCGCACTTGAGGCGGACTGGCAACCACCGCCGCTGACGGTCGTTTTCGCGGCCCTGGCGGCCCTGGCGGCCCTGGCGGCCCTGACGGCCATGCTCGCCGCTTGCCGGTCCGATCGGGATTTTCGCGGTGCCGTGCCGGATCGGCGCGAGGGCGCGGATTCGCGGCGTCTAGCGGAGTTTCGCCCGCGGAACGCGGTGGTGGGGCAGCGTTTCCGGCGGCCGGATCAGGCGCGGCGGCGCTGATTTGCGGTGCCAGACGGAGTTCCCCCGCGAAGTGCAGTGGCTGTGTGAGCGTTCCTGCTGCACGGCAAGCCGGTCCGCGGCGGCCGGGGCGGGGGCGACCGGCCGTCGCGGTATCGGGGTCAGGCCGGGACCGCGGCGCGGCCGATCCGGGCCCGCCACTTCTCCGCCCGGATTCCACGTACTTCCAGGTGAAATCCTCGCCGTGCGCGGCGGTGAACTCGCGGCGCAGCGGCTTCGGATCGTGGTTGTTGACGAGCACGAACGATTCCCCGGGGGCGAGCCGCGCGGAGCGGCCGAATGCGCGGATGCCGGGTGCCGTGCGGGATTGAGGGGACGTCGAGGACTTCCGCGCGGTCCAATTCGCCGCCGTCGAGGAGCGTGCGGAGGTCGTTGACCAGGACGGGACGTCGGCACCGCGCGGGCGGCAGGACGCTGGGTTCGGTGTCCAGACAGGCGCCGAGGAGCACGTCCAATGCCTGCGCGGCGTGGCTGGCCTGGGCCGAGGTGTCGGATTCCCGCAGTTCCTCGACGGTGCGAAGCACGGCGTCCTGGATCCGCCGCAGGGCGCGGACCTGCAGGCGCGTCGCGGGGGTGCCGGCGGCGGTCGTGTTGAGGACGCGGTCGGCGGACAGGTACTCGGTCAACCGGCCCGACGCGAACTCGATCAGCCGGGCGTTGGCCTCCTCGCGGGAGCTGCCATCGAGCTGGAGGTTCCGTGACCACGGCGGCTTTGTCCCGGTACTCGGCCGGATTCGGCGCGGAACGCGGGGTCGGTGCTGGGAACCTTTCGGAAAGAGTAGTTACGATAGTAATAGTGCAAAAGAGCAAGCTGGCGCGCGTGGCGTCGGACTCGGGTCAGGCCAGTCCGCGCGAGGACGAGCCCGCCGGGATGCTGACGAGCAGCACGACGAGTGCCTGAAAGCCGTGTCGCGCCCCACGTCCGCGACCGTCCGGCGAGCTGTCGCGCACTGCGAGAACCAACAGCGCCGAGCCGACGATCAGAATCGCGCCGCCGCCCATCGCGGGGATCGTCGCGGAAAGTGTTCCGCCTGGCACGGCCGGATTTCCGAGATTCCCAGCCGCGTCCTGAGCGACGACCAGCCGGCGGGCAGGCAGTGCCGGGGAGAGCAATGCCTTTCCGATCCCGAGGCCGGCCAGGACGAGTTACGCGACCGCTCGCGCGCCATGCTGGGTCGGCCGCGGGGCGATGACCGCGGACGCCCCCCGCCTGCGGCGAACGAGGCCGCGGCGGCGGGGCGAGGAGTCATATATACAATTAGATTAGTGAAAAAGATCGGACGGCGTGACGGCGTCCCGGAGCGGAAAATTCCCTGCTGTGACGGGATTCGCGCCAGGCCGGCAAGGGACCGGCGCGGCTGTTAGGTTCGCGGACGTGACAACAAAAGCGATGCGGGCAGTGGTTCACGAAGGCACGGCGGGAGTCGGCGGGGTGCGGGTCGCGGAGGTTCCGGCCCCGCGGCCCGGCCCGGGCGAAGTGCTGGTCCGGCTGAAGGCGGCCGGGCTGAACCACCGGGACCTGTTCATCGTGGACAGTCGCGGTCCGGCCGACCCCTGGACGGTGCTGGGCTCGGACGGTGCCGGAGTGGTCGCAGCGGCGGGAGCGGACGCCGCCGTCGAGGTCGGTGCCGAGGTCGTCGTCAACCCGTCCCTCGACTGGGCCGAGCCGGGCGCGGTGCCGGAGGTTCCCGCCATTCTCGGGGTGCCGGCGAACGGCACGCTGGCCGAGTACGTCGTCGTTCCGGCGGGCAACGTCGTGCCGAAACCGGCGCACCTGAGCTGGACCGAAGCCGCCGCGCTCCCGTTGGCCGCGCTCACCGCGTACCGAGCGCTGTTCACTCGCGGCGGCCTCGCCGCAGGGGAACACGTGCTGCTGCCGGGCATCGGAAGCGGAGTCGCGACGTTCGCCCTCGCCATGGCGAAAGCCGTCGGCGCGACGGTCAGCGTCACTTCGCGCAGCCCCGAAAAGCTCGCGAGGGCAACGGAACTGGGCGCCGACCGTGCGATCGGCAGCGGCGGCGACTGGGCAGCCGAACTCGGCGAGCCGGTGGACCTGGTCGTGGACAGCATCGGCTCGGCGACCTTCGACGCCTGTCTCTCCGTACTCCGCTCCGGCGGCCGGATGGTGACGCTCGGCGCGACCGCCGGCCCGGATGTCGAGCTGTCGCTGCGCGATCTTTTCTTCCGGCAGATCAGCCTGCTGGGCACGTCGATGGGCAGCGCGCGGGAGTTCTCGCAGATGGTCGCGCTGGTGACGGAACACCGTGTGCGGTCGGTGGTGCACGAGGTCTACGACCTGGCCGACGGGCCTCGCGCGCTGGCCGAACTGGCGTCGGGGGACCAGTTCGGCAAGCTGGTGGTCGCGATCGGCTGACCCGGCCGTTGATTTTTTTGTCGGTGCCTCGTGGTGAACTGTGGGCACGAACCCAAGGAGGGGAACACCTGATGAGCAAGCGCTGGAATCCCGGGACGGTCGCGGGGCCGGTCGGCCGCTACAGCCACCTCGCGCAGATTCCCGCTGATCACGAGCTGGTCGTGGTGGCCGGGCAGATCGGCGCACGACCGGACGGCACGCTCGCCGGGCCGGACGCGGAAGCACAGACCCGGGAGGCACTGGCCAACATCGAACGCCTGCTCGCCGCGGCCGGTGCCGGGCCGGAGCACCTGGTGAAGGTGTTCAGCATGGTCGCGGGCACCGAGCACCTGGCCGGTTTCCGCGCCGCGAGCGGCGACGTGCTCAGCCGGTGGTTCCCGGAGAGCGACTGGCCGCCGCAGTCGTTGATCGTGGTGTCCGCGCTCGCGAAACCGGAGCTGGCCGTGGAAATCGAGGCGATGGCCGCGGTGCCGCGATGATCCAGTTCCCCGAACGGCAGGAAGCCCGATGACCGTCACGCTCGGGCCGCTGCGGATCGACCCGGTGACCGAACTGGAGCACTGGCCCTTCGCCCCCGCCGACCTGTTCCCCGCGGTCACGCCCGCGCAACTGGGGGACCACCGCGGCGAGCTCGACCTGTCGATCACCACGTACCTGGTGCGCACGCCGGACCAGACCGTGCTGCTCGACGCCGGGAACGGCAACGCGAAGGAACGTCCGGTCCTGCTGGCACACCACCAGTTCGACACGCCGTACCTGGACCGCCTGGCCGCGGCGGGCGTCGTGCCGGAGGACGTCGACGTCGTCGTGGCGACCCACCTGCACCCGGACCACTGCGGCGGCTTCACCCAACTGGTCGACGGTTCGTGGGACCCGACTTTCCCGCGCGCCCGGTACCTGATCCCGGCCGAGGAATACGCCTGGCTTCAAGAGGTGCACGCCGCGGCACCCGAAGGCGGGGCGGCGGCCGACCTGGCGAGGACATTCGAAGACAGCGTCCTCCCAGTCGTCGAGGCGGGCCTGGTCGAACTCATCGACCTCCCGTACGAGGTAACGGACGGCATCACCCTGCGCGCCCTGCCCGGCCACACCACCGCCCACCTGATCGCCGAACTCGCCGGCGGCGGTCAACACGCGTTGGTGAGCGGAGATGTGCTGCACCACCCGTTCCAGTTCGCGGACCTGACACTCGCCCAAGGCGGCGACGCAGACCCCGCCACCGCCGCGGAGTCCCGGCGGATTCTGTGCGAACTAGCCGTCGAACGGGACGCCCTACTCCTGCCCGCGCACTTCGGAGCCGGACGAATCGACCGAGACGGCGACGGTTTCCGCTACCGCCCCGTCTCGTTAGGAGCCGCCTGAACCTCTGCCCGCGGGGCCGTGTCGATTCGACGTCGCCCCGTTCGAGGCAGAGGCATGACTGATGACGAACCGACCTCGACCCGGAACCTCGACCGCTACGGGAACGCCCCGCTGCCGTGGAGCCGCGCCCGCGATGTCCTGGCTGCCGACACCCCGACCGCCGATCTGACGTTCTTCGTCGCGACCGTCCGCCCAGACGGCCGCCCCCACTCGGCGGGCGCAGGCGCGGTCTGGGTGGCCAACGCCCTGTATGTCGTCGGCGGCCCGGGTACGCGCCGTTCGCGGAACCTCGCGGGGAACCCGGCATGCAGCATTTCGGTGCGCCTGCGCGGCCTGGACCTGATCCTGGAGGGCGACGCCCGCCGAGTCGCGGACAGCGGCACAGCGGCGCGCCTAGCCGAGGTGTACCGCTCCGGCGGCTGGCGAGCGACGGCGTCCGGCGCCGCGCTCACGGCACCCTTCAGCGCCCCGAGCGCGGGCCCGCCGCCGCGGCACCTGTACCGGCTTGCCCTGCGACGCGCGGCGGGAGTCGCTTCGGCGGAACCGCACGGGGCGACTTGCTGGGAGTTCGCCGAGGCTTAAACACGTGGCCTGATTCCGGCGCGGGGGCCGAGCTGGCTGCCGGGAATGCGTGAGCGCCGACGCGGTCTGCCGGGGGACNGGGACGAGCGGTGGCGGATTTGGCTCTTGCCGCGTGCGGGGAGTCGCTCTTGCCGCGTGCGGGGAGTCGGGCGGGCGGGGAGGTGTGCCGTGGCGGTGTGGGCTGGTGCTGTGCGGGGAGTCCGCCGGGCGGCGAAGTGTGCCGTGGCGGGGTTGGCTGCCGTTGCGTGTGGGGGAGTCCGCCGGGCGGCGAAGTGCGCTGTGGCGGGGTTGACTGCTGCGGCGTGCGGAAGGCTGCCGGGTGCCGAGGTTTGCCGTGGCGGAGCTGGCTGCCGGGAATGCGTGAGCGCCGACGCGGTCTGCCGGGGGACGAGCGGTGGCGGATTTGGCTCTTGCCGCGTGCGGGGAGTCGGGCGGGCGGGGAGGTGCGCCGTGGCGGTGTGGGCTGGTGCTGTGCGGGGAGTCCGCGGGGCGGGAGGTGCGCCGTGACGGGGTTGGCTGCCGTTGCGTGTGGGGGAGTCCGCCGGGCGGCGAAGTGCGCTGTGGCGGGGGTGACTGCTGNCGGGGTTGGCTGCCGTTGCGTGTGGGGGAGTCCGCCGGGCGGCGAAGTGTGCCGTGGCGGCGTTGGCTGCTGCGGCGCGCGGAAGTCTTCCGAGTGCCGGGTTCTGCCGAGTGCCGAGGTCTTCCGAGTGCCGGGGTCTGCCGTGGCGGAGCTGCCGGGCAGCCGCGGCCGGGAGTTCGCGGGGCGTAGCGCGGGGCGGTCCGATTTGCCGCGGGAGCGGGCGTGGCGGAATTGCCGCCCGCCGTGCGGTCAAGCCCGTCTGTCCGGCCCTTCCCAGTCCAGCAGCAGCTCCCGCAGATCGGCGTTCATCCGGTCCTGTTCCGCGTGCGACAAAACTCCCAGCAGCCGGGCCTCGGTCTGGGTCTTCATCCCGAACACCTCCTGCGCCCGTGCCAGCCCCTCGTCGGTGAGGCTCACCAGGATCTGGCGCCGGTCGCCGGGGGCGATGTCGCGGCGGACCCAGCCTTTGCGTTCCAGTCCGGCGACGCGTTTGGTCACCCCGCCGGAGGTCAGGCGCATGCTGTCCAGCAGCTGCCCGGCCGAAAGCCGGTGCGGGGGGCCGGCTCGTTTGAGCGCGCCCAGCAGTTCCACTTCCCACAGGCCGACCCCGAAGGCGTCGAATTCGCGGCGCAGTTCCGTTTCCAGCAGCCGGGCGGCGCGCAGCAGGCGGAAGCTCAGCGCCTTGCTGACCCGGTCTTCCGCGCGCACGCCGGTGATCTGCGCCATGACTCCGTCGACGTGGTCCCGCTCCGCTGGCATGGGCGAGTATTCTAACACCAGTAATTATCTTACCGGTCTCGAATCAGGACGGTCCGTGCACTCTTCCCCTTCAGCCGAGCCCGATCCGCAGCGCTGGCGCGCCTTGTGGGTGTGCCTCATCGCGGGGTTCATGACGCTGCTCGACGTCAGCATCGTCAACGTCGCGCTGCCCTCGATGGAGCACGGGATCGGCGCGACGCCCGCGGACGTCTCGTGGGTCGTCTCCGGCTACGCGCTCACGTTCGGGCTCGCGCTGGTGCCGTCGGGGCGGCTCGGCGACGACTACGGGCGCCGCCGGATGTTCCTGCTCGGGCTGGCGTTGTTCGTGGCGGCCAGCGTGCTGTGCGGCGCGGCGCCGAACGCGACGTGGCTCGTCGTCGCGCGGCTGGGCCAGGGCGTCGCGGGCGGGTTGCTGAACCCGCAGATCATCGGCCTGATGCAGCAGCTGTTCTCCGGCCGCGAGCGGGGCAAGGCATTCGGCGCGTTCGGGGCGACGGTCGGGCTGTCCACCGCGATCGGGCCGGTGCTGGGCGGGTTGCTGATCCAGGGCATCGGCGTCGACCAGGGGTGGCGCTGGGTGTTCTACGTCAACCTGCCGATCGGCATCCTCGCGATCCTGTTCGGGCTGCGCCTGCTGCCGAAGGACGCGCGCAGCGGCCGGAAGCGGACGCCGGACCTGGTCGGCAGCGTGCTGCTCGGCGTGGCGGTCGTGCTGGTGATGCTGCCGTTGATCGAGGAAGAAGAGCAGGCGACGGCGCCGCGCTGGTGGCTGATGGGCGTCGCGGCCGGGTTGCTCGTGCTGTTCGTGCTGTGGGAGCGCTGGCTCGGCAACCGCGGCAAGCAGCCGCTGGTGAACCTGAAGCTGCTGACCGTGCGCAGCTACTCGATGGGTTCCGCGCTCGGCATGGTCTATTTCGCCGGATTCACCGGGATTTTCCTGGTCCTGACGCTCTTCTTCCAGCAGGGCCTCGGCTACACGGCGCTGCAGGCCGGCGCGGCGATGCTCGCGTTCGCGATCGGTTCGGCGATCTCGCCGACCATCGGCGGGCGGCTCGTGCACCGGTTCGGCAGGCCGATGGTCGTGCTCGGGACGCTGCTCGTGGCGATCGGGCTCGCCGCGACCGCGTGGCTCGTCCGCGAGTACTCCGGCGCGAACACCGCGTTCGTGCTGGCCGGGCCGTTGTTCGTCGGCGGGTTCGGCAGCGGGCTGGTGATTTCGCCGAACTCGACGCTCGCCTTGGAAGAAGTCCCGCCCGCGGAAGGCGGCACCGCGGCCGGCGTGCTGCAGACCGGTCAGCGGATCGGCTCGGCGGTCGGCACCGCGCTCGGCGGGTCGCTGTTCTTCGGCGAACTCGGGCGTTCGCACGGGGATTACCACTCCGCGACCGCCCTCGGGCTGATCGGTTCGACCGCGCTGGTCGTGCTCGCGTTGCTGTTCGGCGTCGTCGATGTGCTGCTGTCGCGGACACGCAAACGCCGCAGCACAACGCAAAGCGCGCCACCCGCGGCGGTTTCCGGCTCCGTGAGCGGCCTCGCTCCCGCGGAAACCGCGTCTGTCTCGTTGACGTCTCTGGAGACCCACGAAGTACGCCGCACCACCACCGGCGCGGACAACACGTTCGCCCTGGACGCCCCGGCGGGCACCTATCTGCTGCTGGTCCAGGCGGGCGGCCGGGAGCCGGTGGCCCGCCATGTCCAGGTGGGCGCCGAGCCGGTGCGCGAGGACGTCGGACTGGCGCGGTCGGTCCGGCTCACCGGCACCGTGCACGCGATCCGGGGTCCGTTCCCCGGCGCGCAGGTCGCGGTGCTGGACGCGAAGGGCCAGGTCCAGCGGGTGACGGTCACGGACGAGGCGGGCCATTACACCGTCGACGATCTGTTCCCCGGCGAGTACACCGTCGTCGTGACGGGATACCAGCCGGTCGCGGAACCGGTGCAGCTGACGACCGAAGGACCGGCCCGCTTCGACCCGTTGCTGCGCTTGGTTTCCGCGGACAAGGCCTAGTCGGAGACGAGCGCCAGCACCGCCAGGGCCTGGTCCCGCATCGCGACGTCCAGGAACGTCCCGTCGGCGAGCGCGATCGCGCCCACCCCGGCCTGAGTGGCCCCGTCCATTCGGGACAGGACCTCCCGCGCCCGCGCGATCTCCTCCGCCGTCGGCAGGAACGCCGCGCGGATCGTCGGCAGCTGCGTCGGGTGGATCGCGCTCCGGCCGCGGAAGCCGAGCGCCCGCCCGGCCCGGCAGCTCTCCGCCAGGCCGTCGAGGTCGCGGACGTTCGCGTACACCGACATCGCGGGCGGGGGCAGCCGCGCGGCGCGGGCGGCGTTCACGATCCGGCTGCGCGCCCAGGTGAGTCCGGCTTCGTCGGCGAGCCGCAGGTCAGAACGCAGATCCGCCTCGCCGAGCCCGAGCGACGCCGTCCGCGGAGACGCGAGTGCGATCTCCAACGCCCGCTCCACCCCGAGTGCCGACTCGATCAGCGGGTGCAATTCCCGCCCCGGCAAGGCATCGGCGTGCGACCGGACGTCGAGCGAACTCTCGACCTTCGGCAGCCGTGCGCCCACCCAGGCCGGGAGCGCGGCCACCGCGGCCAGGTCGGCCGCGTGCCACGGCGTGTCCGGGTGGTTGATCCGCACCTGCACCGGCCGCGCCGCGGGCACGTCGGCCAACAGCCGCATCGCGTTGTCTCGTGCGGCATCCTTGTGTGCGGGCGCGACGGCGTCTTCGAGGTCGACCAGCACGACGTCGGCGTCCGAGGCGAGCGCTTTGCCCACGCGGTCGGGTCGGTCGGCCGGGACGTAGAGCAGGGTCAGCGCGGGCGTCATACCGCTCCCTCCGCCCGAAGCTCCGCGATCCGCGACGCCGTGAAGCCCAGCGAACCGAGCACCTCGTCGGTGTCCGCGCCGTGCGGGCGTCCGGTGAAGCCGATGACGCCGTCGTTGTCCGACAACCGGAACAGCGGTCCTTGCATCAATGTCGTGCCCAGCTCCGGGTCCTCGATCTCGTGGATCGTGCCCAGCGCACGGAACTGCGGGTCCGCGACGATGTCGGCCGCGTCGTAAATCGGCGCGACCGCCGCCTGCGCCTCCTCGAAGGCCGCCACGACCTCGTCCCGTGTGTGCCGCGCGATCCAGCCGCCGACGGCCTCGTCCAGTTCGTCCGCGTGCGCCGCCCGGTCCGCGCCGGTCGCGAACCACGGCTCAGCAGCGAGTTCTGGCCGTCCGACCAGCCGCACCACGCGTTCCGCGATCGACTGCGCCGACGTCGACACCGCCACCCATTGTCCGTCGCTCGTGCGGTAGGTGTTGCGCGGCGCGTTGTTCGTGGAGCGGTTGCCGGTGCGCGGCTGGACCGTGCCGAGCTGGTCCCACCGCGTGATCTGCGGTCCGAGCATGGCGAGAATCGGCTCGATGATCGCGACGTCCACGACCTGGCCGCGCCCGCGGGCAGCGCGCCCGGCGAGCGCGACCATGATCGCGTACGCGGTGGCCAGCGACGCGACCCCGTCGGCGAGCCCGAACGGCGGCAGCGTCGGCGGGCCGTCCGGTTCGCCGGTGGCCGCGGCGAATCCGCTCATCGCCTCGGCGAGCGTGCCGAAACCGGGCCGCGGGGAGTACGGCCCGAACTGGCCGAATCCGGTTACCCGCGCGAGAACGAGACCCGGGTTCCGTGCGGACAGTTCCGGGTAACCGAGCCCCCAGCGTTCCAGGGTGCCCGGCCGGAAGTTCTCGATCACCACGTCCGCGGTTTCGGCGAGCGCCAGGAACACCTCGCGCCCGCCGTCGCTGCCCAGATTCGCCGTGACGGTGCGCTTGTTGCGCCCCAACGTCTTCCACCACAGGTTGACGTCGCCCTTGGCCACCCCGTGCGTGCGCGACGGGTCCGGTCGCGCCGGATGCTCGACCTTGATCACCTCCGCGCCCATGTCGCCGAGGTGCATCGCGGCCATCGGCCCGGCGAACAAGGTCGACGCGTCCACGACCCGCAGCCCGGCCAGTGCGCCCGCGGAAGCTTCCCTCGACACGGTCATCGCGTCACGTCCCACGCACAGCGGAACCCGACGGTCGCCCCGCGCGCCAGCCCGAACCCGGGCAGCAGCAGCTTCACGCTGTAGTCCGGCGCGTGCCGGCCGCCCTCGACGTACCACTCGGAACCCTCGGCGCGGTAGTCGCTGCCGCCCTTGAGCATCACGAACCGGGTCCTCCCGTCGGAGTGTTCGCTTTCGGTCCAGTTCCACACCGCGGGTGTGCCGCGCCGCAGACCGCCGGTCTCCCCGGCGAGCTGCCATTCGTCCTCGGTCGGCAACCGGCCGCCGCGCCACGCGCAGTACGCCCGGGCGTCGTCGAGGTCCACGAAGGTCACCGGCTCGTCCTCGGCAGCAGGCTGACCGTCGGCCCAGTGCGCGAGGAACCGATGCGCCTCGACCGGCTGATATCCCGTAGTGGCAAGGAATTCCGCGAACTCGCCGTTCGTCACCTCGGCTGCGGCGACCGCGACCGGCGACGCCAGCGAACCGTCGCGTTGCAGCGTCCGGGCGTCGTGCAGCCGAGGCGGCAGCGGCTTCCACTCGTCCACATACGGCGCGCCCTGGTACATCCCGGTCTCGCGCCCGCGGTACCGGACCGTCAGCACATACGGCCCGGCAGGCACCATGACCGCGTCGTCCTCGGGCGTACCGCTCGTCGGCTGAGGCTGGACCCGCGTCGCGAGCCGATGCGGGAAACGAGCGTCCGGATCATGCGGCAGGGTCGCCACCTGGGACAGCCACGACGGTTCCGCCGCGCCGTCGGCGACCCGCAGCAACGCCGAAATCCCGCGCGCGGGCACCCGCCCGTCGGCGAACAGATCGATCACCGGCCCGTCCACGACCGGCCCGAGATAGTCCGAATCGCCCCGGTTCACGACTGTCCACAGTGTCCAGTCGCCGAGTTCCCAGCGCGACGCGTAGACCCCGGCGGCTTCGGCTTCCGGCGTCAGCGGAGCCAACGGCGTCCACTCGCCCTCGCGCAGCAGCTCACCCGCCGCACGCTGCACAGACACCATCCGGCGCACCGTCGCCGCGTCCCGCTGCGACCAGCCGACCCACACGCCGAACACGACTTCCCACACCATCACGCCGACGCCGTTCAGCCACGCCGAATGCAGTTCCTCGGTGTGGTCGCGGTGCCATCGCCGCACGTGGTGCTGCATGTGCCGCCGCTCGTACCAGTGCGAACGCAGCACGCCCGGCACCGGCGAATCGGCGAAGAACTGCGCCCACGACGCCGAGTGGTCCTCGATCCGCTCCACCGGCAGCTTCGATTCGCCCTCCAGCACGACCCCGGGCCGCGCGCGTTCGAGTTGCTCGACCAGCGCCGGGTCGGCCTTCTTCAGGGTGTCCAGGAAGACGCCGTCCGCGCCGGAATCGGCCAGTACCGCGGACAGCTCCGCAGCGTCGTCCTCGCCCCGGCGCGTGCCGACGTCCCACGGGTTGTAGTCCACGAACACCCGCGTGCCTGCCGAATGGAATGTCTCGGCCAGCTCGCGGAGACCGGGCACATCGCGGTAGAAATCCCACTGGTTGCGGTCGTCGAGGCCGATCACCGGGTACGCGTGCCACAGCACGACCGCGTCGAGGCCGCCGAACCGCTGGTGCGCGTCGGCGAGGAACCGCTCCGGCGTGAACCGGTGCTCCTCGAACGAATACAGCAACTCGTCCCACAGCCAGACCTGCGCGACCGTGTGGCATCCGGCGGCCCACGCGGCTTCCGGCCGGTCGTAGGCGCGACCGTGGTAGCCGTGCCGTTCGTGCGCGTCGGCACGCCATTGCCGCAGCCGAGCCCGCCATTCCGGACGGTCGGCGGGGTCCGCCGGGCCGACGAAGATCTTGGCCTCGTCCAGCGCCGCGAGCTGCTCGGGGGAGAGGGGCGCGCCGAGCGGGACCTCGGTGGGCTGGTCGATCGGGCGCGGGACGAGCGGGTCGAACACGTAGGTCATCAGGTGTTTCCTCCGGCCGCGAACTCGGCGACCTCTGCGACGGTCGGGACAGCGGATTGCGCACCGGGCCGGGTGACGGCGAGCGCCGCGGCGGCCCCAGCGCGTTCGGCGGCCTCGCGGAGCGGACGGCCCTCGGCCAACGCCGCCGCGAGCACGCCGCAGAACGTGTCCCCGGCACCGGTGGTGTCCACTGGGGACACCCGGAAGCCGGGCAGGTGCGCGACTTCCCGCTCCGCGACGACACAACCGGCCGCCCCGAGCGTGATCACCACCGCGGGTGCGCGCCGCTGCAGAATCCGGGCCAATTCCTCCGGCGCGGCGGACGCGCCCGCCAGGTCGGCCGCCTCGTGCTCGTTGACGATCAGCACGTCCGCATCGATCTCCGGCAGCGGCCGGGACGGCGCGGCATTGAGCACCATCCGGGCCCCGGGCCGCCGGGCCGCGGCGGCAGCGGTCACCGCTTCGAGCGGAATCTCCAGCTGCGCGAGCACGACGTCCGCCGCGGCGATCCGCTCCAGCTGCTCCCCGGCGAGCGAGAGCCGCGAGTTGGCCCCGGGCGCGACCACGATGGAGTTCTCGCCGTCCGGCGACACCATGATGAACGCGGTCCCGGTCGCACTGTCCACTCGCGACACCAGATCCGTCCGCACCCCGGCCTTCGCCAGCGACGACAGCAGAAAGCCCGCGCCGTCGCCGGGACCGAACGCGCCGAGGAACGTCGTCTCCGCGCCGCCCGCGAGCGCCGCGGCGACTGCCTGGTTGGCTCCCTTGCCGCCGGGACTGCGCCGCAGGTCGCCGCCGAGGACGGTCTCGCCCGCGCCCGGGTGCCGCGGAACGCCGACCACCAGATCGACATTCGCCGAGCCGACGACGACAACTCGCCCGGTCATCGCGCCACCCTGGCCGTCCGCGCGGCGAGATCGGTGATCCGCTGCTCGCCGCCGGGCAACGAGGTCGCGATCCGGTTGTCGAGCGGTTTCGTCCACTGCTCGCCGATCCCGTCCGCCCCTGCCAGCGCACCGACCACGCCGCCGACCGTCGCGGCCGCCGAGTCCGTGTCCCAGCCAGCCGTGACGGCGAGCGAGATGCTCTGCCCGAAGTCGCCATCGCCGCGGGCCAGCGCGTACGCGATCACCGCCGCGTTGTTCAGCACATGCACCCAATGCAGGTCGCCGTAGCGGGCGTGCAATCGGTCCAGCCCGTCGTCGTAAGCAGCGGCCGCCCGCCCGAATCGCACCGCCGAGGCCAGCCGGCTGCTAGGCGGCAGAACGGTTTCCGCCGCGTCGAGGACACTGTGGACGGAATCGCACACCATCGCCGCCGACGCGAGCGCAGCCGCCCACATCGCGCCGTAAATGCCGTTCCGGGTGTGGCTGAGCCGCGCGTCGACCCACGCGAGGCGCGCGGCGGCGCGGACGTCGCCGGGGGAGACCCAGCCGAAGACGTCGGTCCGGATCAGCGCGCCGATCCATTCGCGGAACGGGTTGAGGTGCGTCGCCGTTTCCGGCACCGGGCGCGCGTCCAGCAGGTTCCGGTACGCGGCGCGCTCGGCGGTGAACACCCGCCCGGCAGGCAGCTGTTCCAGCCAGAGCTGCGCGACATCGTCGGCGGTGAACTCGCGGTCGTGCCGTTCCAGCAGCGTGAGCGCGANAGCGCGAGGATCGGGTAGTTGAGATCGTCGTCCTCCGGCATCCCGGAGATGTTCTCCTCCAGGGAAGCCGGTGCCGACCGGCGGTTCCACGGCCACCGCGCCGCGACGTCGTCCGGCAGCCCGACCGCGGTGAACCAGCGGTCCAGCGGCCAGCGTCCGGTCGCGCGCAGGATCTCCTCGATGCCCTCGCGCGGGATCTTCTCGACCGGCTTTCCGAGCAGGCATCCCGCCGCCCGGCCGGTCCACGCGCCGAGCGTGCGGTCCGCGCCGGGCCGGGGGAGGACCGGCGCGGCCGGGAGCAGCGCGGCGATCTCGTCCCATCCGTCCGGCTCGTGCGGCGCGGCCGGGCAGGGGAGCGCGGCCAGTTCGTCCAGCAGCGTCCGGGCCAGCGCCCGCAACGCTGGGGGCGCCGGCCGCGGTCCTGCCCCGCTCACGGCGGGTGCCGGATCGCCGCCGGCGGCGATCCAGCGCTCCCGCACCGAGGTCACGTCCTTGCCCTCCGCAGCGGACTGGACGAACTCGTGCGCGAGCAGGTCTTCGGGCTGAGCCCAGGTGAGCCTCATGCCGCGTCCAGCGCGTCGAGCGCGGCGAGGCGTGCCTTCGCCCGCGCGCGGTCGGCCTTCACGATGTCGGTTGCGGCCGACGCGAGCAGCCACCCGGTCTCGCGCAGGTCCGTCTTGCTGGCCTCGCCGACCGGATCGATCCACTCGTCCGGCACCGAGGCCGCCCCGCCGAGACCGGCGCAGAGCGCACCCGCCATCGACGCGATCGAGTCGGCGTCCCGGCCGTAGTTCACCGAGGCCAGCACGGCACCGCGGTAATCGCCCTGATGGCCCAGCACAAACCCCAGCGCGGCAGGCAATTCCTCGATCGCCTTGGTCCGCGACGGCCGCCGCGCGTCCATCGACATCTGCCGGTACTCCGGCCCGACCGAATCGAACGGCGCGACCACTTCGCGGATCTTCCGCGCGAGCGCACGCTCCGCGTCGTCGGTCTCGGGCGCGGCGTTCCATCCCTGGAAGGCGTCGACCACAGCCTGCATCGCCGCCAAAGTCCCGTCGTGCGACACCGCGAGCGCCGCCTGCACGACGTCGTCGATCGAGGCACCCGGCGCGACCGAAGCGGCGACCATCGCGGCCAGCACCCCGGCGGCCTCCCGGCCGTAGCTCGACTGGTGCGGCGCGGTCAGGTCGATCGCCTCGGCATACGCTGCCTGCGGATCACCTGGGTTCACGACGCCGACCGGCGCGATGTACATCGCCGCGCCGCAGTTCACGATGTTGCCGACGCCTGCCTCCCGCGGGTCCACATGCCCGTAGTGCAGCTTCGCGACGATCCACTTCTCGGCGAGGAACACCCGCTGCAGCAACAGCGCCGTCGACTCCAGCTCCGGCACCCAGCGCGGTTCGCCGATCATCAGCGGAACCAGGTCCTCGGCCATCGAGTACGCGTCGAGGTGCGTGCGGCGCTTCGCGTACACCTCCACGATCGCGCGGGTCATCAAGGTGTCGTCGGTGATATGCCCGTCGCCCTTGTGGTACGGCGCGATCGGGCGCGCGTCCCGCCAGTTCGGGTACCACGGCGGAACGATCCCGGTCACCCGGCCGCCGTGCCGCTCCTCGATCTGCTCGGGCGTCCACCCTTCGGTCGCGCCGCCGAGCGCGTCCCCCACTGCCGCGCCGGTGATCACTGCCACCGCGCGGTCCTCCAGCCAGGTCACCGGCTTGCGTCCCTTCGTTCCCCGGCGCGGGCAGGCCGCCCGCGCCTGTTGTGCGCACCGGGACCGGACGTGTGCCCGGCCCCGGCGCGGCGGTCACTTGCCGACGCTCGTCCAGCCGTCCTTCAGCTGCTGCGCCAGCGTGTTCGCGTCGATCTGGTTCGCCAGGAAGCGCTGGTAGGCGGGCGTCGCGACAGTGTCCTTCCACTGCGCGTACTTGCCGGCGAACAGATACGGCGCCGAGGTCAGGTACTTGCCCGAGGCCAGGATCGTGCTCCAGCCCTTCTTGGCGCTGAGCTTCTTGTCGAGCGCTTCCCGAGCGGAGTTGCTCGCCGGGATCAGCGTGTCGGCCTCGTTGAGCGCGGCGAGGTTCTCCGTGTTGGTGAAGAAGTCCAGGAACTTCGCGGCCTGCTCGACGTGCTTGGAGTCCTTGTTGACCGACAGCGTCTGCGGGTTCGCCGCCTGCGCCGGTCCGGCCGGGCCGGCGATCGGCGGCAGCGCGATCCAGTCGAGGTCCTTCGGCGCGTCCTTCTCGATGTTCGCCGCCTGATACGAGCCCTGCACGGTCATCGCGACCTGGCCCGCGTAGAACGGGGCCAGCGCCTTGCCGCCGGACTGGGTCAGCGTCACCGGCAGGATCGAGTGGTCGGTCGCGTTCATGTCGCGCACCAGCTGCGGCAGCGCCATTTCGCCCTGGCCGACGGTGATCTGCGCCTGGTCGCCGGTGCCCTCGAAGTACTTGCCGCCGAACGCCGGGGCCATCGCCACGAACGTCGCGGCCGGGCTCGACAGGCCCCAGCCGAGACCGTACTTGCCGTCCTTCGTGGCGGTCTTGGCCAGCTGGCGCAGCTGGTCCCAGGTCATCGTTTCGCCGGTCGGGATCTGCGCGCCGGACTGCTCAAGCAGCTTCTTGTTCGCGAAGACCACATAGGACTGCAGTTCGGTCGGGTAGGCGACGACCTTGCTGTCGACCGTCACTGAGTCGAGCACGCCCTTCGGGATGTCCGCGCGCTTCTGCTCGGACAGGTAGGGGGAGAGGTCGGCGAGGTAGCCGTCGGTCGCGAACGGACCGATCCCGGCCGCCTCGTAGTGCACGATGTCCGGCGCGGTGCCCGCGTTGAACTGGGTGATCAGCTTGTCGTAGGCGCTGTCCCAGCCGGCCTGGACGACCTTCACCTGAGTGTCGGGATGCGCCTGGTTCCACGCTCCGACGATCTTGTTCGTGGCCGCGATCGCGGCGGGCTGGTCCGACAGGGACTGGAACGTGAGGGTGACCGGACCGCCGTCCCCGCTGTCACCGCCGCTGCCGCACGCGGCGGCGAGCAGGCTGGTGAGAGCGAGGCTGGCGGCGACGGCCGCGCGTCGTGTCTTCATCGACCGACCTTTCGAAGGTGTTTCCGATGGGGTGGGGCTCATCCCTTCACCGCCCCGGCCATGAGGCCGCCGGTGAGTTTCTTCCGCAGGAGGCTGAAGAAGGCGATGCTCGGGATCGCCGCGAGCACCGCGCCCGCGGCCAGCGGGCCGAGGGCGACTTTGCCCTCGCCGCCGATGAACATGGTGAGCGTGATCGGCAGCGTGTAGTTCTCCGGCGACTGCAGCAGCACCAGCGCGAAGAAGAACTCGTTCCACGAGGACACGAAGCTGAACATCGCCGTCGCGACCACGCCGGGGGCCAGCAGCGGGAACACGATGGTGCGCAGCACGGTGAACCGGTTCGCGCCGTCCATCGCCCCGGCCTCCTCCAGCTCGACCGGGATCGCCGCGACGTAGCCCTGCAGCATCCACAACGCGAACGGGAGGATGTAGGTGGTGTGCACGAGCGTCAGCCCGACGAGGCTGTCGGCGAGGCCGAGCGTCCGCAGCACGAGGAACAGCGGCAGGATCACCAGCACCACCGGGAACACCTGGCTGACCAGGATCCAGGTGACGCCCGCGACGCGCAGCTTGCCCTTGAGCCGGGCCAGCACGTAGGCCGCCGGCACCGAGATCAGGACCGCCAGCACGGTGCTGGCCAGCGCGACCAGCAGGCTGTTGAACGCCGAATGCAGCAGGCCCTGGCGGGAGAGCGCTTCGCCGTAGTTGTCCCAGTGCCATTCGCCCGGGACCAGGTTGACCGACAGCGAGTTCAGCTCCGCCGACGACTTCACCGACGCGGAAATCAGCCACAGCAGCGGAAAACCGAGGAACAGCAGGTACAGCACGAGAGCCAGGTACTGCGCGGGGCGCACGGACCAGCGCATGGATCACCGCCCCCTTTCCGGGCGGTCGCCGCGGAACTGCGACCGCAGGTAGATCGCGAGCAGCGCGACGACCACGATCACGAGGACCAGCCCCATCGCGGCGGCGTAGCCGATTTCGCGGTTCTTGAACGCTTCGAGGTAGACGAACAGCACCGGGACCATGGTTTTGCCGCCCGGTCCGCCCGCGGTGAGCACGTAGACGAGCGAGAAGGAATTGAAATTCCAGATGAAGTTCAGGGAGGTGATGGAACTGACGATCGGGCGCATGCTCGGCCAGGTCACCGCGGCGAACCGCCGCCACGCACCGGCGCCGTCCACCGCTGCCGCCTCGTGCAGTTCGGCCGGGATCTGTTGCAGGCCGGCCAGAAGCGTCACCGTGGTTTGCGGCATGCCGACCCAGACGCCGACCACGATCACCGCGGGCAAGGCGGTGGTGAAATCGCCGAGCCAGTTGATTCCGTCCGGCAATCCGATACTGCCGAGGAACGCGTTGAGCGGACCGCCGTTGGCCGAGTAGATCATTTGCCACATAATCGCGACGACCACCGGTGGCATCGCCCACGGAATCAGCGCGAGCACCCGCGTGAGGCCCTGGAGTTTGAGTCCGGAGTTGAGCAGCAGCGCGAGCCCCATCGCGGCGGCCAGCTGCAGGACGGTCACCCCGACCGTCCAGATCAGACCGATCCGGAGCGAGTCCCAGAACAGCGAGTTCCCGCCGAGGCGGACGAAGTTGTCGATCCCGGCGAAGCCGAAGTCCGGATGCCGCACCAGCCGGGTGTCGGTGAAGGCCAGCACGACGGCGATCACCAGCGGGGCGACCGACAGCACCAGGATCGGGATCAGCGACGGCATCACCAGCGCGATCGCCTCGCGCCGGCGGGTGCGGGCCTGAGTGGTCTTCTTCGGGCGCGGCGGGGGAGCGGGAGCGACCCGCGGCCGCGTCGCGGTGGTCATTCTGCGTCCTCCGCGGTCTGGTCCGGAGTGGAGTCCCGGGTGGATTCCCGGACGAACAGCTCGGTCCCGACCGAGATCTGCCGCGCCGGAGCCTCCGCGTCGTCGGTCAGCCCGAGCATGAGCCGGGCGGCGGCGCGCCCGCGCTCGGCCGAACCGAGGGACACGCTGGTCAGCCGGGGCAGGAAAACCTGCCCGAGTTCGGTGTCGTCCATCCCGGTCACGGCGACGTCGTGCGGGATGCTCAGCCCGAGCTCCCGGGCGGCGCGGATGGCGCCGATGGCGAGCAGGTCGTTGGCCGCCACGATCGCGTCCGGCCGGTGCGGACGGTCGAGCAGCTTCCGTGCCGCCTCGATCCCCGCCGCGACGGTGAAATCGGCCGCGACCTCGACGTCGGTCTGCGCGGCGAAGTCCTTCGCGGACACCGCCTCGTCGAATCCGCGCTGGCGCGAGGAGCCCGGCGTGGTGTCGAGCGGCCCGTTGAGGAACCCGATCCGGCGGCGGCCCAGCGAAACCACGTGCTGCACCGCCGCGCCGATCCCGGCCGCGGAATCGGTGGAGACCGAACTGATCCCGCGGTCGCTCATCGCCCGGCCGATCACCACGACCGGCACCGGGGCCCGGCCGATCTGCTCGATCAGCTCGTCGTCGGTGCGCAGCGGGATCACGATCATCCCGTCGGCGAACCCGCCGTGCAGGCTGTGCAAGAGTTCGGCGGTCGACGCCGCGGTGTCCCCGGTGGACATCACCACGACCCGGTACCCGTGCGGCGCGAGGACTTCGTGGATGCCGCGCATGATCTCGACGTAGACCGGGTTGCCGATGTCCGCCACCGCGAACGCGATCTGCGACGTCTTCTTCAGCCGCAGCGACCGCCCGATCGCGTCCGCGCTGTACCCGAGTTCCGCCGCGGCGGCCCGCACGCGCTCGACCATCGCCTTGCTCGCGCCGGTCCCGTGCAGCGCGCGCGAGGTCGAAGCCAGCGACACGCCGGCGCGCTCGGCCACCTGGATCAGCGTGGCTCGGGTTGACGTCATCGTCCCTCCCAGTCGGACACAGCACCAAGCGGTGCGGAAACCGTGCTTGGAAACGTTTCCAATCGACGTTCCAGCAGATCTGGAAACGTTTCCAAGCGGTGTCCGAATAATGTCACCCGGATGGCGGACGTGTCAACGGAGCTGCCGCGGGGCCGGGGATCCGTGACGTCAGCGTGATGTGTGCCGAGTTAGCCGGATCGCCGGTCCGCGCGGACGACGTCCGCGGCCGAGGGAGCCTCGTCCGGGTCGGTCAGCCACTGCAGTGCGGTCCCGACCAGCAGCGAGTAGTAGTGCGCGCCGACCGCGTGGACGTCCTTCGGGTCGGCGTCCGGTCCGAGGTCGCCGAAGGCGTTCGCGAGCGCGACGCGCGCCTGCCGCTGGCCTTCCGCGTTGATCTTCCGGATCGTCTCGTCGTGCTGTAAGTAGCTGACGCTCTCGAAGTTCACGAACCACAGTTCGCGGTGCTCCTGGATCGACTCGATGATCCGCGCCCAGCGCCGCTCCGGCCCGGCTTTCTCGTCGGCGGGGTCGGCGAGAACGGCGAACAACATGTCGCCCCACTCCGTGTTGAGGTCGAACAACGTCTGGGTGAGCAGCTGTTCTTTCGAGCCGAAGTGGTAGTTGATCGACGCCTGGTTCGCCCCGGACGCGGCAACGAGGTCCCGCACTGTAGTGCGCGCGTAACCGGCCTTGAGGAGGCATTCCCGGGCGGCGGTGATCAGGTTCTCGCGGTGTCCCACACGTGCTACCGTATCATGTAAACGTTCGTTTTAAACGATCGTTCATGACCCTTGGGAGGACTTGAGATGACCGCACCCGCGATCCGCGCCCGGCGGCTGTGTTGCCGCTTCGACGGCGAAGGCGGTCCGGTCGACGCACTGCGGGGCGTGGACCTGGACGTTCCGCGCGGTGCTTTCGCCGCGATCATGGGCCCGTCGGGCTCGGGGAAAACCACGTTGCTGCATTGCGCGGCCGGTCTGCGCGCCCCGACCGAGGGGACCGTCGAACTGGACGGCACCGATCTGTCCGCTTTGGATGAACCACGGCTGGCCGGACTGCGCCGGCAGCGGATCGGTTTCGTGTTCCAGCAGTTCAACCTGCTGCCCGCGCTGACCGCGCGGGAGAACATCGAACTGCCGTTGCGCTTGGACGGTCGAGACCCGGACCCGCGGCGCACCGCGGCCTTGCTGGCGCAGGTCGGTCTCGCGCAGCGCGGAGGACACCGGCCGGGCCAGCTTTCCGGCGGCCAGCAGCAGCGGGTGGCGGTGGCCCGGGCGCTGGTGACGGACCCGGAGGTCGTGTTCGCCGACGAACCGACCGGCGCGCTGGACATCCGCAGCGCGCGGGAAGTGCTGGGCTTGCTGCGGCAATTGGCGGACCGAGGCCAGACGATCGTGATGGTGACCCACGACCCGGTGGCCGCGTCTTACGCCGACGCGGTCCTGTTCCTGGCTGACGGCCTGGTGGTCGATCAGCTGACCCGGCCGGCCGCGGCGGCGGTGGCGAACCGGATGGCTGTGCTGGTCGAGTCGGCCGAGCGGGCGGCGAATGCCGTGGGCGCCCGATGAGGTGGCGTGGCCGGGAGCCCGAAGCGGACCTGCTGCCTGGCCAATCGCGGAGCGGCAGACAGGTTCTGTGTGCCTGGCAAGTGAATCCGACGGGAGACTGACATGCTGAGACTTGCTCTGCGGCTCTTCGGCCACCACCGCGCCGCCGCGGTGGCCACCGGGCTGGTCGCGCTCGCCGGAATGGCACTGGTGGTCGCGATGGCCGCCCTGCTCGGAACCGGCCTCTCCGGCGGCACCGCCCCGGCCGACCGGGGATTCCTCATCCAGTTCCCGCTCATCCTGGGCGGCTGGGTGGTGGCGATCGTCGTGTTCGCGATGGTGTCGACCATCGGCGTCACGCTTGCCGCGCGGTCCGGCGAGATCGGCGGGTTGCGGCTGATCGGTGCGGTGCCGCGGAACATCCGCGTGCTCGTTTCGGCCGAAACCCTCGCGATCACCGCCGTGGCCGCGCTGCCCGGCCTGGGGCTCGGCTACCTGCTCGGGCTCCTGCTCCTGACCGGCGTGCGGTCGACCGGCCTCACCTCGCCGAGCACGTCGTACGCGCCCGGCATCGTGCTGCCGATGATCGGCGTCGCGGTGGTGCTGCTGGCCGGAGTTCTCGCGGCGTGGATCGGGAGTCGCGGTCCGGCTCGGCGAAGTCCGGTGGAAGAAGCGTCGTCCGGTCCGCGCCGGGCCGGGTCGGCGCGGCCGCGACGGATTGCCGCGAGTGTGTTGCTGGCAACGGGTTTCGGGTCGGCAAGCGCGGTGCTCGCCCTGCCTGCCGACGCCATCGCGACCACCGGCCTGACTGGTCCCGCCGTGGTGCTGTGCTCGATCGGGTTCGCGATTCTGGCACCGGAACTGCTCGCGGCGGCCAACCGGATCGTCGGCCGGCTTTCGCGCGGTGCGAAGAGCGCCGAGGCGCATCTGGCGGGCGTGAACCTGCGCGCCGCTCCGGAACGCGCCCGTCCGATCGTCACCTTCCTGACGCTGCTGGTCGGCGTTTCCGCGGGCACGCTGGCCATGCAGGGCATCGAAAACCAGCACAGCGTCCCGGGCAGCACCGCCGAGGTGCTGGCGTCGATCAACTACCTGGTGGTCGCCCTGATCTCGCTCTTCATGGCGATCGCGCTGACCAACAACCTGGTGGCCGCGATCGGCGACCGCCGGACGGAGTTCGCGACGCTGTCGCTGATCGGCTCGACCGTCCGGCAGGTCCGCGGCATGCTCCTGCGCGAGACCGCCGCCGCCACCCTGCTGGCGATTGCCGTCGCGATCGTGGGCTCGGTGCTGTGCGTGCTGCCGTTCTCGATCGGCAAAACGGGCAGTCCGGCGGCCGCGTTCAGCATCTGGCCGTTCGCGGCGAGTGCGGTTTTCGGGGGAGGAGTGGCGCTGCTCGTGACGGCTTTGGCCGGGGCACGGGTGATCCGCGCCGCGGCGGTGGCCGCCTAGCGGTCGCGGCTCTGCGGAATCGGGGAGGTTCCTGCGATACTCGGCGCATGATCTTGATTGTCCTCAAAGCACAGATCCGCCCCGGCAAGCGCGCCGAATGGCTCGAAGGAATCCAGCGCTACACCGAGCAGGTGCGCGGCGAACCGGGCAATGTGTCGTTCGACTATTACCAGAACGGCGGCGACGAGAACGAGTTCGTCCTCGTCGAGGTCTTCGCCGACAGCGCCGCCGGGGACGCGCACGTCGCCACCGCGCACGCGCGGGAGTTCTTCCCGTTCATGTCGACGGTCGTGGCGAAGAAGCCCGAGATCAACTACCAGAACCTCGACGGCGCGGCCTGGTCGGAAATGGCCGAGGTCACGCCGGTGGAATAGCGGCTTGGCTCCGCACTCCGGATGTAGGTGAGGGGAGCCCTGAGGGAATCTGATTCCCTCAGGGCTCCCCTCACGTACTTTTCGGTCGTGTGGTGCGCGGGACTGTTCGCTGAGTCGACTCCCGCAGCCGCAGCTCCGGAGTCAAGAACACCGGACCCGCCGGCGTCTCAGCACCGGACAGCCGCGCCAGCATCAAGTCCACCGCGCGCTCGGCCAGCGCTTCGTGCGTCAGGTCCATCGCGGTGATCGGCGGTGTGCTCGTGCGGGCGTGTTCGCTGTCGGTCAGCGCGGCGAGCAGCAGATCGTCCGGGATGCGCAGGCCCTGTGCGGCGGCGGCTTCGACGATGAGCGGGGCGAAATCGCTGGTCGCGACCACGATCGCGGCGGGCCGGTCCGGGCCGGACAGCAGGGGCTGCACCAGTTCGGGTACGTCGCCTGGGGTCAGGCCCTCGCTGAGCAAGGCGGTCCGCGGCGGCAGCGCGCGCCGTTCGCACCACGCGAGATAGGTTTCGCGCGGTCGCCGGTTCCAGGCGTTGTCCTCGGTGCCGGACAGCAGCAGCACGTCGCGCGCGCCCTGGTCGTAGAGGTGGTCCAGCAGCGCCTCGACCACCGGCGGATAGTCCAGCCGCACCGACCACGGCAGGTCCGGCTGCTCGGGGTCCTCCTCGACGGTCACCACTGGCAGGCCGCGGCCGAGCAGTTCGGCCAGCGCGGTGTCGCCGCCGTAGGGGTGGGCCACGATGCAGCCGTCCATCGGCACGCTCGCCACCGCCGGGTCGTGCAGGTCGGGCACGTGGATCAGGCCGGTTTTGTGCCGCAGCATCTCGGTCGCGATCGACCCGACGAGCCGGTTGAACGTCTCGGCGCGGTCGGGCGTGCCCGCCACCGCGTAGCGCGGCCGCAGGATGAGCCCGACCAGCCCGGACCGGCCGGTGCGCAGCGAGCGCGCGTTCGGGTTCGGGTCGTAGCCCAGCTCCGCCGCGGCCTCGCGCACCCGCGCCTTGGTCGCCGCCGAAATGGGCCTGCGCCCGGAAAGCGCGTGCGAAACCGTGCTGATCGAAACCCCGGCGCGCTCGGCGACCTCCCGGATCGTCACCGGCCGTTTGCCGCCCTCCGTGTCCACCGTCGTTCCCCTTCGCCCTGCCTCCGGACGGCCCAGTATCGCCCACCGGGCGGCCCCGGAGGTCTTGACACCGCACCGGCGCGCGGGTTTGATGCCGCGAAAGCTCATCAAAACGTTTTGATGATGATAGGAGCCGCCATGGCCGCCGCGCACGAGCCCGCCCCGCCCACCGCCGCCGCGCCGACTGTCGGCGACGTCTGCACCGGGATGGGGCTGACCCGACGGCATTGGCTCGCCGGCTCGGTGCTGTTTTTCGCGTTCGTCGTCGAAGCCTGGGAACAGGTCGGGCTCGTCTACGTTTCGAACGGGATCTCGGGCGAATTCGGGGTGGACAACACGAAACTGGGCTGGGCCTTGTCCGCGGTCGCGTTCGGCATGGTGCCCGGCGCGCTGCTGTGGGGCGGGCTGATCGACCGGCTCGGCCGCCGTCGCGTGACGGTCGCGAGCCTGCTGATCTACGCGGTGCTCGCGCTGGCCGCGGGGCTTTCGCCGGCGTTCTGGCCGTTTGTCGCGCTGCGGTTCCTCTCCGGCGTCGCGTTCGGCGGGGTTTACGCGGTCACGTTCCCGTACTTCCTCGAACTGCTGCCCACCGCTCGCCGCGGCCAGGGCGCGGTCGCGCTCAGCATCGGGTTTCCGATCGGCACGCTTCTGTGCATCGGCGTGAGCCAGTCGCTCGGGACGATCAGCTGGCGTGCGGTCGCCGTTGTCGCCGCGCTGGCCGGGCTGTGGGCGTTCGCCGTGCTGCGCTGGGTGCCCGAATCGCCGTACTGGCTCGCGCGGCGCGGGCGGCACGCGGAGGCCGCCGCCGTGTTGCGGGGTCTCGGTGCGGACATCCCGGCCAGCACCACGTTCTCCGTCGAGGACGCCGACCGCGAGGCGGGCGCGGTGCGCAACCTGTTCCGTGCGCCGGTGCGCCGTCGGTTCCTGCCGATGCTGCTCACGTCGTTCACTTTCAGCTGGGGTTATTGGGGTTTGCAGACGTGGCTGCCGGTCCTGCTGCAGAACCGCGGGCTGAGCGTGTCCGGCGCGCTGTGGTTCGTCGCGGTGACGCAGGTGGTGTCCGTGCCCGGCTACCTGCTCGCCGCGTGGCTGACCCGCCGCCACGGGCGCAAGCGGATCTTCCTGCTGTTCGCGCTCGCCTCGGCGATCGGCGGCGTGCTGTTCGGTCTCGCCACCGGTTCCACGCAGCTTTACGCGGGCAACCTGATCCTCGCGTTCTTCTCGCTCGGCGCCTGGGGCATCTGGAACACCTGGTCGGCCGAGGTCCTGCCGACCGGGCTGCGCGGCGTCGGCTATTCCTGGTCCACCTCGGCGATCCTGCTGGCGAACACCGTTTCGGTGCCGGTGATCGGCGCGATGATGGACCACGGCGTGGCGTCCTCGCTGACCGTCGCGTCGATCGTGGCCTTCCTGGTCGTCGCGCTGCTCGCCGTCCTTCCGCTGCCCGAGACCGAGGGTCGCGCGCTCACCTGATTTCCCTTATCCGACAAGGAGTTCCCATGACCTACCGGGTCGCCATGGACATCGGCGGCACCTTCACCGACGTGGTCGTCCACGACGGCGCGACGCAGCGGCTGCGCGCGGGCAAGGTGCTCACCACCCCCGACGACCTCGCGCGCGGCGTTTTCGGCGCGCTGGAAGGATTCGACCTGCCGTTCGCGGAGATCGAGTTCTTCGTGCACGGCACCACGCAAGGCCTGAACGCGCTGCTCGAACGGCGCGGCGCGAAGGTGCTGATCCTGACCACGAAGGGGATCGGCGACGTCTACCGGATCGCGCGCGGCAACCGGAACCGGCTGTTCGACCTGCATTATCGCAAGCCCGCGCCGCTCGTCGGCCCGGAAGCGGTCGCGGAGGTCGCCGGACGGCTCGACGCCACCGGAGCGGAACTCGAACCGCTCGACGAGGACGCCGTGCGGACGGTCGCGAAACGCGTGCGCGAAGAGGGCTTCGAGGCCGTCGCGGTGTGTTTCCTGTTCTCCTACTTGGATTCCGGGCACGAACGGCGGGCAGGCGAGATCCTGCGCGACGAGCTGGGCGACGACGCGCTGGTCGTGCTCTCCCACGAGGTCGCGCCGGAATGGCGGGAGTACGAGCGGACGTCGACTGCCGTGCTCGAGGCCTACACCGGCCCGTCGGTGCACCGTTATCTCGACCGCATCGAAGCGCGGTTCACCGAGAAGGGCCTGCACGTCCCGGTGCACGTCATGCAGTCGTCCGGCGGCCTGGTCAACGCCGGGTTCGCACGGCGGCATCCGTTGCAGACGCTGCTGTCCGGTCCGGTCGGCGGCACGATGGGCGGCGTCGCGGCGGCGAAACTGCTCGGCCGTCCGGACCTGATCTGCGTGGACATGGGCGGGACCTCGTTCGACGTCTCGCTGGTGATGGACTACGCCGCCGATGTTTCGCCGGACGGCGAGGCGGAGGGATTCCCGCTGCTGATGCCGCTGGTCAACCTGCACACTGTGGGCGCGGGCGGCGGTTCGCTCGCATACGCCGAGGGCGACGCGCTGCGGGTCGGGCCCGAGTCGGCGGGCGCGGTGCCCGGTCCGGCGTGCTACGGCCGCGGCGGTGCCCAAGCGACGGTCACCGACGCGAACTGCGTGCTCGGCCGGGTCGATCCCGAGTCGTTCGCCGGCGGGGGCATGCCGCTCGACCTGGACGCCGCGCACACCGCCGTCTCGACGCTGGCGCAGCAGCTCGGCATGGATCCGGTCGAGCTGGCGTCCGGGATCTGCGACGTCGGCAACGCCAAGATGGCGCAGGCGATCCGCACCCTGACCGTCGAGCACGGCCGGGAACCGGGCCAGTTCGCCCTGCTCGCGTTCGGCGGTGCGGGACCGATGCACGCGGCGTTCATCGCGCGGGAAATCGGCATCACCGAGGTGATCGTGCCGCGGTTCCCCGGCGCGTTCTCGGCGTGGGGAATGCTGGAGGCCGACGTCCGGCGGGACTTCACCATGCAGTTCTTCGCCACCGGAGCCGAACTCGACACCCGCGCGTTGCGTACCGCTCTCGACTCGCTTCGCGATCAGGCGCTGGAGGCGTTGCGGGAACAGGGAATCCCCGAGGACCGCCGGTCGGTGACGCACGGCGTCGACATGCGGTACGAAAGCCAGGACTACACCCTGACCGTCCCGATCCTGGACGGCGATCCCGTTGACAGCCCGGAATTCCTGCCCGCGGTCGAGGCGCGGTTCGCCGAGATCCACCACCAGCGCTACGGCCACGCCACCCCCGGCGCGCCAGTGCAGTTCGTCGCGCTCCGCACCACCGGACACGGCGTCGTCGACCGTTCCGCGGCGGCCGCCGAAGCGAACCCCGAGCGGCCGGATCGAGTGGTCCGCGACGTCGTCTTCGCCGGACAGCCGGTGCCCACCACGATCGTGGCGCGCTCGTCGCTCGGCCCCGGAACCCGGTTGCCGGGACCCGCGATCGTGCACGAGGAAACCGCCACCACGGTCGTCCCGCCGGACGCCGAACTCGCCGTCGACGACCACGGCTTCCTGGTCGTCACCCTCGCGGCCGCCGGCCACTTGCAGGAGGAGCACGCGTGAGCATCAGCCCCGTCACCACCGAAATCATCCGCTCGGCGCTGATCCAGGCGGCCGAGGACATGAACATGACCCTGATCCGGTCGTCCTACACGCCGACGATCTACGAGGGCAAGGACTGCGCCGTCGCGCTGCTGGACCGGCGGCACCGCGTCCTCGGCCAGTCCTCCGGGCTGCCGATTTTCCTGGGAAACCTGGAGATCTGCACCAGGCACACCGAGGACCTGTTCGGCGCGGACGTCTGGCAGCCCGGCGACGTGTGGGTGCTCAACGACTCCTACATCGGCGGCACGCACCTCAACGACTGCACCGTGTACGCGCCGATTTTCGTCGGCGAGGACCTGGCCGGCTTCGCGGCTTCGCGCGCGCACTGGATCGACATGGGTTCCAAGGACCCCGGCGGTTCGATGGATTCCACCACCATCTACCAAGAGGGCCTCCGGATGGGTCCGACGCGGATCGTCGCCGGTGGCGTCGAATGCGCCGACATCCTCCGGCTGATCGAGACGAACGTGCGGTTTCCGTATGTGACCCTCGGGGACATGCGCGCGCAGATCGCGTGTGCCCGGATGGGCGTGCGGCGGCTGGGCGAGCTGTTCGCCCGCTACGGCGCGGAAACCGTCGACGCCGCGCGCGAGCAGATCTTCGCCCAGACCGAACGGCTGGAACGCGAACGGATCGCGGCGATCCCGGACGGCGACTACGAAGCGACCGGCTACCTGGACAACGACGCGCTCGACCCGGACACGCCGCTGAAGGTGCGCGTGCGGGTCGCCGTCGAGGGCGAATCGATGACGATCGACCTGACCGACTGCGCCGACCAGGCCACCGGCCCGGTCAACTGCGGCCGCTCCCAAGCGATTTCGGCCGCACGGGTCGGGTACAAACTGCTGATCTCGCCGCAGGTCAGCCTGAACGGCGGTTCGTTCGCGCCGCTGGACGTGCGGGTCCGCGACGGGTCGATGCTCGGCGCCCGGGAGCCGGCGGCCTGCCAGTACTACTACTCGAGCCTCGGCATGCTCATCGATCTCGTGGTGGCCGCGCTCGCCCCCGCGATGCCGGACCGGGTCGCCGCGGCCAGCTACGGCGATTCGATGATCGTGCAGTTCGCCGGCGACCACCCGCGGACGGGGGAACCGTTCGTGACGCTGGAGGCGACCGTCGGCGGCTGGGGCGCCTGGGATGGCGGCGACGGGGAGACAGCGCTGATCAACAACGTCAACGGCTCGCTGCGCGACCTGCCGGTCGAGGTGGTCGAAACGCTGTATCCGGTACGGGTGAACGAATACCGCATCCGCACGGGTTCGGGCGGCGCGGGCCGCTGGCGCGGGGGCGACGGGGTGATCCGGGAGTACGTGATGGCCGCGGATCAGGACCTGTCGCTGTGGTGGGAACGCTCGGTGACGCCCGCGTGGGGCCTGTTCGGCGGGTCGTCGGGCGCTCCGCCGCGCGTGGTGCTGAACCCGGGGACGGCCGACGCTCGGGAGATGCTGAAGGTGAACAGCCTCCGGGTGCGCCGGGATGATGTGCTGCGCTGCGAGTCTGGCGGGGGAGGGGGTTACGGGGTGCCGGAAGCTGCTGGCGCGTAGCTTTCCACTCCGGCACGGGCTCCGTCGAGCGCACCGGTGGAAGTCCGTGAGGGGAATGCTGAGGGAACCTGATTCCGTCAGGGTTCCCCTCACGGACCTCTGCGCAGGTGATCCGGGTGCACTGGAAAGACCCGGACCCTGGTCGAATGGGCGGACGACGAGATCACCGACGGCGACCGGGAATGGGTGCGGACTCGGCATGCTGGACCTGCGCTTCTGCACCGCGCCGAGCCGCGGCGCGGATCGCCGGGCTGGACGCGTACCTCCGCGAACAGACTCCGCACATCGGGCGGTGGCTGGACACCTCGGAGCTGACCGCCGAGCGGGCTGCGGACGAGATTCCTGCCCGCGCCGAAGCGGCGGTCTGACCGGCGTCAGTTCGGGGGCCGCTGCGGCCCTTCGCCCGGGTCGGACTGCGGCGGCAGCGGCTGGGCGTAACCGGACTGCTGACCGGGATCCGCCTGCGGATAACCAGGCTGCGGCTGCCCCGGCTGCGGCTGAGCGGGATAGCCCGGCTGCGCGTACCCGGTCTGCGGATACCCGGCCTGGCCGTACCCGGTCTGCGGATACCCGGGCTGCCCGCCCATCGGATGCCCGCCCGGCGCGAAACCGGGCTGCGGCGCGCGATTGCCCTTCACGACCGCGAGCACGACCAGCAGCCACGACAGGATTTCGAGAAGGCTGAGCGAGATGCTCACGACGAGGACGATCGTCTGCACCTCGTCGGCGCTCAGGTGGTCCGAGGCCATCCAGGACGGCACGTTCGACAGCATGAGCTGCCAGGCGATGCTCAGCGCCGTCGTGACGAGCATGACCGCGAAGGCGGCCACCATCAGCCCGGAGCCGCCGCGCGAGCGCCTGCCGATCGAGAGGATCAGCCCGAACAGCCCCACGATCAGCAGCAATGCCTGCGGGATGATCTCGAGGATCGTGTACGTGAAGGTCGTCATACCTGCTCTCCGCTCACCGAACGTCAGGCAGATCCTAGGAGACGTCCCCGTCCCTCGTGGCCGGTTCGCCGAGGAGGCCGGTCTCGAAACGGCGTCAACTCCGGTATCCGGCGAACCGCTCGTCGACCTCCTCGGCGGTCAGGCCGAAGTCGGCGAGGTCGTAGCGGTGCCTCGGCTTCGCGTCGCCGGTGCGGCTCCGCTCGTGCAGCGCGGTCATCGCTTCGCGCGCCTGCGGTGCGAGATTCAGGCCGAAGTGCTGATAGACGCCCTCGACGGTGCCGATCGGGTCGGCGACGAAGTCCTCGTACCGGACGTCGCAGAACTGCGCGGGGTCGTGCCGGGCGCGGGCGGCGGCGAACTGTTCCGCGCCGCGGGCCCACAGGTCGAGCTGGCTGCGGCCGACGACCTCGCCGCGGAAGGTGTCCGACCAGCCCTCCGAAGCCTGTTCGGTGAGGCTGCAGACCGAGGCGATAATGGTGCTGGGCGCGCGATGGGTCTGCACGACCAGCGCGTCCGGATAGACCTCCAGCAGCGCGTCGAGGGCGAACAGGTGGCTCGGGTTCTTGAGCACCCAGCGGCGGCCGGCGTCGGGCAGGCCGATGAGCTGCAGGTTGCGCCGGTGCCTGCGGTAGGCGTCGGTCCAGTCCTGGCCGTCGAGCCAGCGCGAGTAGCCAGGCACGTGCGCGAGGCATTCGTACGAGACGGATTTCAGCGACTGCCGCAGCAACTGCCAGCATTCCTCGACCTGGCCGGCCGACATGTGGTGCAAGCCCATGAACTCCGGATGGTCGACATGGTGCTGGTCGTATCCGGCCTGAATCGCTTGGAACACCGGGTTTTCCGGCCACGTCTCGCGCGGTGGGCGCGGCTGCGGCATTTCGGTCAGCCACACCTGGAGGCCCTGGTGTGCGGGGTCCTCGGTCAGCAGCCGGTGCAGCGCCGTGGTCCCGGTGCGCGGCAGGCCGGTCACGAAGACGGGCCGCTCGATGGGCACGTCGGCGTAGTGCGGATGCTGCTTCCACGAAGCTTCGCTCAGCAGCCGCGCGACCAGCGCGCCACGCAGGAAAGCACGGTGGACTTTGTTGCCGTACGGGGTCAAAGCGGCTTCGCCGGCATAGGAATCGAGCAGCACCCGGAGGCCTTCGAGATAGTCGTCGCCGCCGAAATCGTCGAGGCCGGTGAGTTTCGTGGCGGACGCGTGGAGGTCTTCGACCGTGCCGACGCTGTCTCGTCCTGGACGCATGCTCTTCCCCTCAGTGATGGTATTCGCCGGCGTTGACGTCGAGGCATTGCCCGGTGACGCAGCGGGCGAGCGCGGATGCGAGGAACACGACGGTGTCGGCGATCTCGTCCGGTTCCGGGAGGCGGCGCAGGTCGATCGTCTCCGCCGTCTCCGCGTACACCTGCTCCGCGGGCACGCCGCGTTCCTTGGCCAGGTAACCGAAATACCACTTGAGCGAGTCCGCCCAGATGTAGCCCGGGGCAACGGAATTCACTCGGATCCCTTGCGGGCCGAGTTCCGACGCGAGGCTCTGCGCGAGTGCGAGCAAACTCGCCTTCGCCATTTTGTACGCGCCGAAAGTGCGGCGCGAATGCCGCAGCACCGCCGAGTTGATCATCACGACCGAACCGGCGCTTTCGGCGAGCGCGGAGGTGCAGAGCCGGGTCAGCCGGAGTGCGGCGAGCACGTTGGTTTCGAACCCGGCGCGCACCGCGTCGAGGTCGACTTCGGCGAGATCGGTGATCGGCGGGATCGCGAAAGCGTTGTTCACCAAGGTGTCCAGCCGCCCGAACTCGCTCAGCGCGGTCTCGACGAGTTTGGTCGCCGAGGCGTCGTCGGTGATGTCGGCGGGGACCGAGACGGCACGTCGGCCGAGCGCTTCGACCTCGGCGGCGACCTCGGCGAGCCGGGATTCGGTGCGGGCCGCGAGGACGACGTCGGCCCCGGCCGCGGCGGAGCGCAGGGCGATGGAGCGGCCCAGTCCCGGGCCGATTCCGGAAACGAGAACGACTTTGCCGGTCAGGAGATCCACGGGGTCAGCCCAGCATCCTGGCCGCCACGGCGGCCTGTCGAGCGGCGATCCGCTGTGCCCATTCCTGCGGGGTCACGCGGGCCTCCTGGTGGTAAGGCAGCCGGTCGGCGAGGTCGCCGAACTTCACGACCTCGACTTCCGGGCCGTCCTCGGCGGTCAGGTCCCGGGAAAGCCGCTGCCAGCGGATCTGGACGTAGCCGCGGTCGTGGCCGGTGCGTTCGAGCCAGTTCGCGACGCCGGGGTCGCGTTCGCTGATCACGAACCGCATCCTGCCGTCCGGGTCGACGCGGGCCTGGTCGGCGGTGAGGCTGGTCTGGTGGTTCAGGTAGTCCAGCGAGACGTACCAGCTGCTGCCGAGCTGAATGCCCTGGTACGGCGCGTCCGAGCGGGGCACGGTGACGATCATGACCTCGTCGTCGGCGAGGTCGTAATGCCCGGCCGAGGAGTACTGCGTGGGCAGGCCGCCGGGCGTGCTGCGCGGTTCGGTCATCGTGTTCGCCGGCAGGTTCAGGTAGAACCACTTCGGGAAGGCGAGGAACGTCCGGATCCGGCTGAGCAGGATCTTCCCGGTGACCCCGTAGCGTTTCTCCATCGCGGTGCGCGACAACGCGGGCGGCGCCTGGCCGGCGGTGCCGGCGCAGCGGAGCCGGATCGAGCCGCGGCGTTCGGTCGCCCAGTCGCTGTAGACCTCGCGGACGACGAGCATCGACGAACCCGGGCCGAGCACGAAATAGCCGGGCTCCGGGTCGGGTTTGGCCGGGCCGAAGCGGATCTCGAAGGAACCGTCGGCGGCGACGGGGATGTCGCGGTCGTCGAAGGCGGTCATGCTGTCGGGCACCTCGACCGGCGTGTAGTCCCCGTTGAGGACCTGGAAGCTGAGGTCGGCGGTGGTGCCCCGGGCGCCGGTGACGACGTACTCGCGGTCCTCGCGGATGTTCGCGTTGAAGTACAGGGTGTCCGGGTTGTCCAGGCCCATTTTCGTGTACGGGCCGGTGGACTGGGCGAAGTACGGGAAGTCCCGGTCGTAGGCCCACGCGGTCTGGATCGAGGCCCGGATGCTGCCCGCGAGGTAGTCGTAGCCCTCGATCAGGTCCTGTTCGGTCCGGACGTGCGGCGCCTCGGCGATGATCTTTTCGGCTTCGGCGATCGCGCCGGCGAGCGGTTCGGTCAGCACCGGAGACTCCTCACACTGGTCCAGATCTGTACCGGAGTGGTACGTTCAGGGTCGATTGAGACTAGAACGCGTTCTAAGGACGGGTCAATGGCGGTTGCCCGGCGCTCCCCGCCTACGCAGCGGGTCGTGCGGCTGCTGGACTATTTCGCGGCCCGGCCGGGGCGGCGCTTCGGACTGTCCGCGCTGGCTCGCGAACTGGACCTGAGCAAACCGACCTGCCTCGGCATCCTGACCGAGCTGACCGCGGGCGGCTACGTGGTCCGCGACCCGAGTACCACGACCTACCGGCTCGGACCGGCGATGATCGCGGCCGGACGCGCGGCGGGAGAAGGCTTCGGCGCCAGCGAAATCGCGCGTACCCGCCTGGAAGAACTCAGCGCCCGGTACCAGGCGACGTGCACCGCGTCGGCGGTGGTCGACGGGCGCATCCTGATGCTGCAGAGCGCCGGGCCGGGCAAAGTGCGGCTCGGCGAGACGTATCCGTTCGCGCCGCCGGTCGGGCTGATGTACGTGCTGTGGGACGCCGGCTCCGCCTTCGACGCGTGGCTCGCGACGCCGCCCGCGGTGCCGGTCCGGCTGGACGAGGCGTACCTGCGGCGCGTGGTCGCGGAGTGCCGGGAACACGGCTATCTGGTGGAAAGCCTGACGTCGGCGGGCCGTCGGCTCTACACGCTGATGGCGGGCGTGGCGGCGGGAGATCTGCCGCCGGAGGTGCGCGGGCTGGTCGGCGAGCTGGTGTCGAGCCTGGGCGAGCGGGTGTACCTCGGCGCGGACCTGGAACCGCGGAAGAAGCACGCGGTGAGCCTGCTGGCCGCCCCGACCTTCGACGCGTCGGGACGGCAGGAACTGGTGCTGACGTTGTCGGTCGGGGAGCCGGTCACGGGCGCGGAGATCGCGCGGCGGGGTGCGGCGCTGGCCGCGGTCGCGGACGCGGTGACGGCCGAGGCGGGCGGGGTCCGTCCAGATCAGGCCGGCTGACCCCACATGTTCGCGGTCAGCTTCCAGCCCGGCTGGTCCTTCATCGAGACCAGGGTTTCGTACAGCCGCTCGTACCCCGTGCTGCTGATCCGCCACGCGCCGTCCTCGCGCCGGTAGGTGTCCTCGTAGTACGCGGCTCCCTCGATCACCACTCGGTGCTCGGCGACGATCACCTTGTCCTGGAACATCCACCGGCCGGTCGCGGTGCCGCCGTCGATCTCGATTTCCGGGTGGCCGGCGAAGTGCATCGTCGTGATGCCGGGGCCGACGGCGGTGCGCAGGAACTCCATGAGCGCGTCGCGGTTCTCGAAATTGAGCGGTTCGCCGTAGGAGGGCGTGCCGTAGTGCACGCGGGCGTCGGCGGTGAGCGTCTCCGCCATCTCGTCCCAGCGCTTCAGGTCGAGGCACCGGAGATAGCGGAATTTCACGCGGCGGATCTCTTCGAGTGCGGCCAGGTCCATGCGCTCAGCGTCCTCCGCCGCTTGACCGAGCGCAAGAACTTGTTCTAGTTTTCTTCCTTCGAACCTCGGAAGGACGGATCCGATGGCGACCCAGGCCTACGAGCTGAGCCACCTCGGTGCGCTCGAAGCCGAAGCCGTGCACGTCTTCCGCGAGGTCGCGGCGACCTTCGAACGGCCGGTGCTGCTGTTCTCCGGCGGGAAAGACTCGATGGTGATGCTGCACGTCGCGGCGAAAGCGTTCTGGCCAGCGCCGTTGCCGTTTCCGGTCATGCACGTGGACACCGGGCACAATTTCGACGAGGTGATCCGGTTTCGCGACGAAACCGTCGAGCGCCGCGGAGTGCGGCTGCTGGTCGTGAGCGTCCAGGACGACATCGACGCGGGCCGGAGCGTCGAGGATCCGAAGGCGGGCCGGAACCGGCTCCAGACGGCCACGTTGCTGCGCGGCATTCGCGAGAACGGCTTCGACGCGGTGTTCGGGGGTGCGCGCCGCGACGAGGAGAAAGCCCGGGCGAAAGAACGCGTGTTCAGCTTCCGCGACGAGTTCGGGCAATGGGATCCCCGGCGGCAGCGTCCGGAACTGTGGAATCTCTACAACGGCAGGCATCGCAAGGGCGAGCACATCCGCGTTTTTCCGCTGTCGAACTGGACCGAGCTGGACATCTGGCAGTACGTCGAAGCGGAGGACGTGACCCTGCCGTCGCTGTATTACGCGCACCGCCGGCCGGTGGTCCAGCGCGACGGGATGCTGCTCGCCGACACCCGGTTTCTTGCCGTGGGCGAGGGCGAAGTTCCTTACCCGGCAACGGTTCGCTTCCGCACGATCGGCGACGCGACCTGCACCGGCT
Organism: Amycolatopsis sp. M39; assembly: GCF_001651785.1. Classification (NCBI taxonomy): domain Bacteria; kingdom Bacillati; phylum Actinomycetota; class Actinomycetes; order Pseudonocardiales; family Pseudonocardiaceae; genus Amycolatopsis; species Amycolatopsis sp. M39. The sequence goes on along the minus strand of NZ_LWSF01000030.1, from coordinate 72,279 downwards.
GCGTCGAATCGGCCGCTTCGTCGCCGGCGGAAGTGGTGGCCGAGGTCGCCGCGACCCGGGTGACCGAACGCGGCGCGACCCGGGCCGACGACCGGATTTCCGAGGCCGGGATGGAAGACCGCAAAAAGGAAGGCTACTTCTGATGAGCCGGGTCACGACGGTGCGGCTCGCCACGGCGGGCAGCGTGGACGACGGCAAATCGACCCTGATCGGCCGGCTGCTCTTCGACTCGAAGACGGTGTTCACCGACCAGCTCGAAGCGATCGAGCGCACCAGCCGGGACCGCGGCGACGCGTATCCGGATCTCGCCCTGCTCACCGACGGCCTGCGCGCGGAACGCGAACAGGGCATCACCATCGACGTCGCGCACCGGTATTTCGCCACGCCCCACCGGAAGTTCATCATCGCCGACACCCCGGGGCACGTGCAGTACACCCGGAACATGGTCACCGGAGCGTCCACTTCGGACGTCGCGCTGATCCTCGTCGACGCGCGCAAGGGCGTGCTCGAACAGTCGCGCCGGCACGCGTTTCTCGCCAGCCTGCTGGGCATCCGCCATCTGGTGGTGTGCGTGAACAAAATGGACCTCGTCGACTGGTCGCAGGAACGGTTCGAGGAAATCCGCGAGGAATTCCGCCGGTTCGCGATGAAATTGCAGACCCCGGATCTGGCTTTCGTGCCGATGTCCGCGCTGCACGGCGACAACGTGGTGCACCGGGGCGCGAGCATGCCTTGGTACGAAGGCACTTCGCTGCTGCACCACCTGGAACAGGTGCACGTCGCTTCCGATCGGAACCTGGTCGACGCGCGTTTTCCGGTGCAGTACGTGATTCGCGAGCACAGCCGGGATTTCCGCGGCTATGCCGGGACGGTGGCGGGCGGCGTTTTCAAACCCGGCGACGAGGTGACTGTGCTGCCGTCCGGGTTCACCACGACCGTGCGCGCGATCTGGGGTCCCGGCGGGGTCGAGGTGCCCGAGGCGTTCGCGTCGCTGGCGGTCGCCATCGAGCTTGCCGACGAGCTGGACCTCGGCCGCGGCGACCTGATCTGCCGTCCGGGCAACCGTCCGCACGTGGGCCAGGACGTCGACGCCATGGTGTGCTGGTTCTCCGAACAGGCCTCGCTCGCCCCGGGCGCGAACTACCTCGTCCGGCACACCACGCGCGAGACCAGGGCCGAGGTCCGCGCGCTCGACTACCGGCTGGACGTCACCACGCTGCACCGCGACGAGGCCGCGGAATCGTTGTCGCTCAACGAAATCGGCCGGATCCGGCTGCGGACCCGGCAGCCGCTGCTGTTCGACCCCTACGCCCGCAATCGGCCGACCGGCGGTTTCCTCCTGGTCGACGAACACTCCGGCGACACCGCCGGAGCGGGCATGATCACCGGCCCGAGCGCGACCGCGCCGAATGTGGTCTGGCATCCGGCGGCGGTGTCGCGGGACGAACGCGCGACTCGCGGCCGGACGGTCTGGCTCACCGGGCTGTCCGCCTCGGGCAAGTCGAGCGTGGCCGTGGAACTGGAGCGCAGGCTGGTCGCCTCGGGCCGCCCCGCCTACCTGCTCGACGGCGACAATCTCCGGCACGGGCTCAACGGCGACCTCGGGTTCGCCCCGGCACAGCGGGCCGAGAACATCCGCCGCGTCGCGGAGGTCGCGAAGCTGTTCGCGGACGCCGGGGTGGTGGCGGTGGTGTCGTTGATCAGCCCGTACCAGGCTGACCGCGAACTCGCGCGAACTGTCCACGAAACCGCGGGTTTGCCGTTTTTGGAAGTTTTCGTCGACACCCCGCTCGAAGTGTGCGAGGACCGCGATCCGAAGGGCATGTACGCCAAGGCGCGTTCGGGTGAAATCACCGGATTCACCGGAGTGGGCGCGCCGTACGAACGGCCCGCGTCCCCGGACCTGGTGCTGCGCCCGGAAAACGGCGACCCGGCCGCGATGGCCGCGCTGGTTCTCGCTGCCCTGGAGTAACGCCCAGGCGGCGCAGGATCTGTTCGTACGGCTGGGCTAATGCGCGCGCGGCCGGATTTCCGGCCGAGAGCCGATCGGGCAGGCGTCGCGGTTTCTTCGGGTAACGACCTTTGACCTCGCGTCGCGGGCGCTGCGAGGCTGGAGTTCTGCCTCCGGCGGATTGCCCGGTGGGTGCTTCGGCAATGGTGCTGGGAGTGTCAGGCGTGGATGTCACTTTTTTCGAAGAAGCTTTGCGACGCGAAGTCCGGCCGGGTTCCTTCACCGTCGAAATAGGGGACAGCGCGCTGCCGGTCGCTCCGCAACCGCTGGAATGGTGGAAACGGGAACCGGGAGCGAAGCCGCCGGTCGGCTCGGATGTGCTCGATTGGGTCCAGGACGGCTACGTGCTCGACATCGGCTGCGCTACCGGTCGTGACCTGGAGATACTCGCCCGGCGAGGCGTGCGCGGGCACGGGATCGAGCTGATCCCGGCCGCCGTGGAGATGGCGCGCGCGGCGGGTGTTTCCTGCGTGCGGGCGGACGTTTTCTCCTACGTGCCGCCGCGAACCGTGGACGCCGTGCTCGCGGTCGGCGGAAACGGCGGAATGGCGGCCCGGCTCGCCGCCCTGCCGGAATTCCTGCGCCGATTGTCTTCGTGGCTGAGCGAAACCGGCCGCATCGTGTTCACCAGCACTGATTGGCGCAAGCTTCCGCCCGGAACGTTCAACGACGGCGAACTTCCCGAAGGCGGGTACCGCGGGGACATCCGCATGCGGCTGTGGCTTGAGGACGTGGCGGGACCGTGGTTCCCGTGGCTGTTCGCCGATCCGGAAGCGCTGGAAAAGGCCTGTTCGGACGTGGGGCTGCGGATCGCGGACCGCAAGGAATGGCAGGGCGGGATCGCGTACGCGGCGCTGCTCGAACGAGCGGCTTCCGCCTGATCGCCCGGGAAATCCGCCCCCGAATTTCCCTGACCTTCAGGGAAAGGTGAAAGAAAGGAATACCGGCATGAACGAAATCGTGCTGCCCACGGCCGCCGAACTGGAAGCCGACCTGGCGAGCGTGCGCTCGGAAAAGATCTCGACCTTCCAGTCGCCGTTCGCCGAGGGCGTGGCCGAGAGCAGCGAACTCTGCGGCTGCTGACCAGCGTCGGGCTGGCGGCGGTGCCGCCAGCCCGATCGGCACCGAGGAAACGAGGGGAAGATGACGCAGCAGGCGGCCCGGGGTACGGCGAAAGTGGTGTTCGACGGAACGCACCGGAGCCGTCGGCCGGAGGAGACGTGGGAGTGGGTCAAACCGAAACTGCCGCGGCTCGGCATCACCCGCGTCGCGGACGTCACCTGGCTCGACGAGATCGGGATCCCGGTGTTCCAGGCGATGCGGCCGAACGCGCTGACCCTCTCGGTCTCGCAGGGCAAGGGCGCGAGCGCCGCGCTCGCCCGGGTGTCGGGAGTGATGGAGGGCGTCGAGCTGTGGCACGCGGAGCATCCGCTGGACTTCTCGACCCAGACGGCCGCCGCCGGCGAGGCGGAGCGGTTCACCGGATATCGCGTCGACGAACTCGCCCTCGCCGCCCGGAACTGCCTCAATCCGGACACGCGCCTGGAGTGGCGGACGGCGCGGCTGGTCGAGGGCGGCGGCACGTCGCTGGTGCCGGTCGAGCTGATCACGCTGGACTTCCGGTTCGACCAGCGCTGGCTCCCGCCGCTGTTCCGGATCAGCAGCAACGGTCTGGCCAGCGGAAACACCCTGGACGAGGCGCTGCTGCACGGGATGTACGAGGTGGTGGAGCGCGATTCGATGGCACGCAGGGGCCGAGGGGAACAGTCGTTGCTGGTCCATCCGGAGACCGTCGGGAACGCCGGGCTGGGCGCACTGCTGGAGAAGTACCGGGCGGCGAAGGTGCACGTCCAGATGAGCTTCCTGCCGAATCCGTTCGGCATCCCGGCGTTCGACGTGCTGATCTGGAGCGACGCCTTTCCCGCGACGTTCACCGGTTCCGGGGCCCACCTCGACGCGGCAGTCGCGCTGTCCCGGGCACTCACCGAGGCCGCCCAGTCCCGTGCGACAGCCATCGCGGGCGCACGGGACGACATCGGCAAGGCGCCCTACCGGGAGGCCCGGGTCTTCGGCGTCCGGCGTTCGTCGGATTCGCCGCCGTTCAAGGACGACGACGGCCCGGCAATCCCGTTCGGCGAAATCGAGTCGGCACCGCTGGCCACTTTGGACGGTGAAGTGCGCGACGTCGCGGCGCGGGTCAAGCGAGTGACCGGACATGCCCCGCTGTACGTCGACCTGACCCAGCCGGAGATCGGCATCCCGGTGGCGCACGTCGTCTGCCCTGGCACCTCCTTCCAGCACCAGTGACCCGGAACGGACGCCTCATGCCCCGTCGCATTCTTTTCGCCGGTCCGAGCCTGCCCGATGCCGCGCAGCTGGCGCGGGATTCGGAGATCGAGGTGCTGCCGCCGGTGGCCGCGGGCGAGCTGCCCCGGCTGTCGCTGGCCGAGGGCGACGCGGTCGGCATCGTCGACGGCTACTTCCACCAGATCGGCACGGTGCGGCACAAGGAAATCCTGGCGTTGCTGGGCGAGGGCGTGCGGGTGCTCGGCGCGGCCAGCATGGGCGCGTTGCGGGCTGCCGAACTGGACGTCTTCGGCATGGAGGGCATCGGCCGGATCTACGCGGACTACCGCGACGGGCGGCTGGAGGCGGACGACGAGGTCACCCTCCTGCACAGCACCCCGGAGGAGGACTACCGGCCGCTGTCAGAACCCTTGGTGTGCATGCGCGCCACCTTCTCGCAGGCCGTGGCGGCCGGGGTGTGCGACAGCGCGACCGCCGAACGCCTGATCGCCGTTCTGGCCCGCTGGCCCTTCGGCCGCCGATCTTACGACGGCCTGGCCGCGGCCGGTCGAGAAGCCGGGATCGAACCGAAGCTGGTCCGCGAGATCGGCCAGTACTGTGTCGCGCACCGGCTGGATCCCAAACGCACCGACGCGATCCTGCTGCTGGACGCCTTGCGCCGCGAACGGCAGGCCCCGCTCGACCCGCCGGCCGTGAACCGGACTTCCTTCCTCTATCTGTGGCAAACGGCCGCGTTGGGTCTGGAGATCGGCGACTCGCCGCATCAGGGCGACCTCGGCGCGCTGCGCGCCTGCCAGCTGTTCGCAGCCGACTATCCGGAATTTCACCGAAAGGTGATTTTCCGCGCCCTGGCGGCGAAATGCGTCGAGAAATGCGGCACCGCGCCCTCGGTCGACGATGCGGAGACTGCTGTGCGGCACGGCGAACACCAGGGCGTCTACCGCCNCTACCGCCTCCCGGCCGACCCCGCGCGGCTGGAGTTCCTGGCGCAGTGGCTGACCGCGGACGAGCGCGAAACCCTGCCTCCGGCAGAGCGGCTCCGCACCTTCCTCGTCCGCAGCTTCCGGGTGAATCCGGGCCTGACGTGGGAGGAACTGCCTCTCCGGCACCTGCGCGAGAAGCCGTCGTGGCAGCAGGCGCGGGACCTCGTCCGCGTTGCCTGGGAGGTCAACGACCGGGTGTTCGCCGAAGGAGAGGAACGCGACGTCAACGACCTCTCATCCGAGAAGATCCTCGACCTGTTCGCGCAGCGGTGGGAAGTCGCCCGCGAGGAGCTGGAACTGGCGGCGATGGACCGCGGGCTGGAGTCGCTGGACAGCCTGGTGATGGCGGCCCGGGCGTTCTACCTGCTCGCCCGGTACAACCCGGACCTGGTGCGGCTCACCGTCGAGGCTGAGGTCCCGGCGGTGAGCCGGAGTGCTGGCTAGCGCGACAGGGCCAGGCACCGGATCCCGAAACGGTCGCCGTATTTGGTGAAACAGGGGACCAGGCTGAAGCCCTTGGCGACCCAAGCCGGATTCTGCCAGCGGCACGCGGCGCGGAAGTCGAGGGGAACCGACGTTCTGTGCTCGACGTACCGCCAGGACGCGACATTGTCGCCGACACTGGCGCGGAATAGCCGAGGGAGTCGCAGTATTGGTTGACCGCGATTCCGCCGACGTCGGCGTACGCGGACGGATTGGCCCAGCATCGGCCGCCGTTGTTGGGCACGGTGAAGTCGGCCTTTACCCGGTCGGAGAATTGCCACCGGCAGACAGCGGTCAGCGGAACCGCGATCGTCTCATCGGAAATCCGTCCGTCTCTGTCCGGAATCATCGCTTCGGGGCGCGCCTCGCGAAGCGGCCCGGGTATCGTCGCGCGCCGGACGGGTGAGCACAATCAGCCCAGGAGCGTAAGGTGCCGCGTCATTCGCGCTATGCGGCGGAGACGTCGTCGATGATGCGGCGCGCGAGCGCGGCCGAGGAACCCGGGTTCTGGCCGGTGTAAAGAGTGCGGTCCACGATCACGTGCGACTTCAGCGGCAGGCCGGACGTGTAGTCCGCACCGGCTTCCTTGAGCCGGTCTTCCAGCAGCCACTTGGCTTTCCACGCGAACGGGTTCAACCGTTCCTCGACATTGGACAGCCCGGTCATCCGGTAGCCCGCGAAGGGCCAGCTGCCGTCCGGGTTTTTCGCGGCCAGCGCTGCCGCGGGGGCGTGGCACAGCAGTGCGAGCGGCCGGGCCGAGGAGAGCCGTTTGGTCAGCAGTGCGCCGGAAACCGGGTCGAGGGCGAGGTCTTCCATCGGGCCGTGGCCGCCGGAGTAGAAGACGACGTCGAAGTCGTCCGGGTCCGCTTCGGACAGATCGGCCGGCTCGGCCAGCACGGGGGAGAGGCGGTCGAGTTCGGCGCGCAGTTTCTTGGCGGTGTGCGGAAGAACGCCGCCTTTGACGCCGAGGCTGAGCTGGTCGACGACGGGCTGCTTGCCGCCGGGAGTGGCGACGGTGACGTCCCAGCCCGCTTCGGTGAACAGCGTGCAGGGGACGACGAATTCCTCGGCCCAGAAACCGGTCGGGTGCTCAGTGCCGTCCTTCAGCGTCCAGACCCGGGCCGCGGAAAGCACCTGGAGAACCTTGGTCATCGCGAAACTCCTTGCTGGGGAACCGAGTACGGGACCGGCAGGTGCAGGGCGTTCTGGCCTTCGGCGAGCACGTCCAGCCGGACCGGACGGGTCGGGTTGAGCGAGCGCAGGTCGTCGCTCATCCGGCCGCGGCCGAGCCGGAGATCGACGTGGCGCGGGAAGGTTGTGCTGCCCGCCGACAGGGCGTTGGTCTGGCTGAGCGTCGAGTGCCAGGCACCGTTGACGGTGGTGTAGGAGGTGAGGGCCGAAACGCGTTCGCCGCTCGGGTACCTCGTCTGCGCGGGGGTGGCTGCCGACAGCGACAGGTCGAGTTCGCCGGAGTCGTTGGCGACCCGGGCGGTGGTGCGGCCGGCGTCGATGTCGACGTCGAGTCCGGTGACCCACTTGGGGAAGCCGTAGCCGTCGTGGCCGCGGACCTGCGCGATGTCGGTGTTGACCGGCAGCGAGAGGACGTAGGTGTCGAGGTGGTCGTTCTTCAGCGCGGCGAGCAGGTCGACGAATCCGAGCTTCCCGTGCCGTGCGGGCCGGACCGCGATGCCGACGGCGGCCTCGGTGTAGAAGTCGATGTCGCACACGTCGTAGCGGAAGAACATCACCGACACCAGGCCGAGGCCGGGCGCGACCTCCAGCGGCGCCAGCTCCCTCGGCAGCCGGGCGCGGATGGCGCGGGACCGGGCGAGCATGGTCAGCCGGGCCGACGACATCCGGTAGTAGAAGTTCGGCGTCAGCGTGGGACCGATCGGCGACTCGACCCTCGTCTTGGGCAGCCCGCGGAAGAACTCGACGCCGCTGACGCGCGGGTCGCGGGCCACCTCGTCGAGGTCGGTGTCCATCCGGTAGCGGTCGAACAATCCGCCCTCGGGGACAGTGACGCGGCGGCCGCCGAGGTCGACCTCCACGGATCCGGCCGTTGCCGGGCTGCTCGGTGCCATCGCGGGCGCTCCCATCGGGTCATGTATGCAGTGCTTACATGACGGTAGGCCTCGATGTGAGCACTGTCAACACGAGGGTCGTCACTCACCCGTACGGGCGGCGAAGACCGCGGTGAAAGACGCCCGGACCTGGTTCGCGACGTCGTCGGCGGAGGCGCTGGGGAGCTTGCCGTCGAGGTGCAGGCAGGCCAATCCGTGCACCATTCCCCAGCCCGCGATGGTGATGGCGGCCAAGTCGGCCTCGGGGAACACGTTCGCGACGGCGTGGGCGAGGGTCTCGTGCACGGCGGCGGCGGCGCTGACGCGATCGTCGCTGGTGTCGTCGCACGCGTTGCCGAACATGAGCCGGAACAGTGCCGGGCGGCGGAGGGCGAAGCCGACGTACGCTACGCCGAATTCGGCCAGTTCGGCGACTGTTTTCGGCGGGGTGCCGCCTTGGCTCAGATCGGCATTCAGATCGCGCAGCCCTTGGGCGGCCAAGGCTGATTCGAGGGCGTCGCGATCGGCGAAGTGCCGGTACGGGGCGGTCGGGGAGACGCCCGCTTTCCGTGCGACGGCCCGCAGGGAGAACTGCTCGCCCTGTTCGAGCATCTCCATCGCGGTCGTCAGCAGCGCTGCCCGCAGGTCGCCGTGATGGTAGCCGTCCTTCGTCGAAGTTGACACTGCTTACATCGCCTCCTACTCTCATGTGAGCACTGCAAACATACCGCACGGATCGAAGGAATCATGACGACCTCGCCCCTGTTCACGCCGTTCGCGCCCGCCCACGGGCCCGCGCTCGCCAACCGGATCGTCAAAGCGGCCATGGAGGAGAACATGGCCGGCCCCGGGCAGCTGCCCGGCGAGCGGATCCGCCGCCTGTACCGCCGCTGGAGCGAAGGCGGCGCCGGGCTGATCATCACCGGCAACGTGATGGTGCACGCCGAAGCGATGACCGGCCCGGCGGGCATCGTCCTGGACGAGCAGTCGCCGCCGGAGCCGTTCCGCGCGTGGGCGGACGCGGCCAAGAGCGGCGGCGCGCGGGTGTGGATGCAGATCAACCACCCCGGACGCCAGGTGATGGCGAACATGCCCGGCGTCGCGTGGGGTCCGTCGGCGGTCAAGGTGAACGTCGGCAAGCAGAGCAAGCGGCTCGCGCGGCCGGCCGAGATGACGGCAGTCCAGATCGGACAGACGGTGGCCCGGTTCGCCGAGACCGCGCGTCGTGCCGAGGAGGCTGGGTTCGACGGGGTCGAGATCCACGCCGCGCACGGGTACCTGCTGTCGCAGTTCCTTTCACCGCTGGTCAACCGGAGGGCCGACGAATGGGGCGGCAGTCTGGAGAACCGGGCGCGGCTGCTGCTCGACATCGTGCGCGCCGTGCGCGACGTGGTGTCACCGGCGTTCGCGGTCGCGGTGAAGCTGAACTCGGCTGATTTTCAGCGCGGCGGTTTCGACGCCGCAGACGCTGGCCGGGTGATCGAGATGCTGGCTCCGCTCGGGGTGGACGTGGTCGAGCTGTCCGGTGGCAGCTACGAAAGCCCGGCGATGTCGGGTCGTTCCGCCGACGAGCGCACGGTGGCGCGGGAGGCGTACTTCCTGACGCTGGCCGAAGAACTCGCCCGGACCAGCCCGCTGCCGTTGATGCTGACCGGCGGCATCGTCCGGCGGCCGGTCGCGGAGCAGGTGCTGGCCGGGGGTATCGACCTGGCCGGGATGGGGACGGCGCTGGCGGTGGACCCCGACCTGCCGAAGAAGTGGCTCCACGGCGAGGACGCCGCGGTGGAGCTCGCTCCGGTGGCGATCAGGGACAAGGCGCTGGCCTCGGCCGCGGGGATGGCCCGGGTGCGCCGCCAGTTGCGGCGGGCGGGAGCGGGCCGTTCGCCGCGACTGCGGACGAATCCCAAGCTGGCGCTGGCGAAAGAGACGGTGCTGCAGCAACGCGCGTTGCGTCGCTACCGCGGTTGGCTCGACCGCCGCGGCATCAGCAGGACGTTTTCCGCGCCGCAGCCGTGACCGCCTTGTTCCACACTGTCGCGGCGGACCCGTCGGCCCTGATCTCGACGACCGGGAACGGCTTCTCGACCGGGTTGCCCTACCGCGCCTGATCGGGGCTGAACTGGATGGTCCCGCTCGCGCCTCGGCCGACGTAGTGGCACCGCATCATCCTCGATGAGGCCGAGTTGGGACACAGGCGTGCGCACCGCCGTGCCGGCGTTGCCGTTCGCGCACGGCGGCCGTGATGGCGTCGTGGGCAAGGATGCCTTCGCCGCGGCCCCGGTCGGCGACGGAGAACGGCAGCGGGCGGCATCGTCGTCCGCGCGGACCGGCCGTTGCACACGCTGGGTTTGCCGGTGCAGATCGCCTGGAATGTGGTGCATGCGGCCGGTGGGCCCCATTCGTCGAGGCTGGCCAGAGAAGTGAACAGCACCCGGACGTGGCCGCCGCGGACGATCGACAGCCCGGCGGCGCGGCGAAGGGCGGGCCGCCGGAAAGCCGCTGGACGACCTCGTCGAAGACAGCCGGTTCGGCGGGATCGGGGTGAGGTTGGGCGGGCGGTTCAGCCACACGGAATACCCCGCGCGGGTCGGAGAGCTGCCCCTTTCGGCAGTGGCGCCCAGATGATTGGTCCACTGCTCGGAATCGGCCGGGGACAGCGAGGGGATGCCAGGACAGTCCGTCTTCCTCCGCCACGACAGAAGGTGGATCGGTTTGGATGCGGGCCGTGTCACAGGTATCGCGGCGGTTCACTCAAAAGTGCGGCTCTCGCGGTCGATCGCGCAAGCGGCTGTCCGGGCGTGTTCTGCTCAGCGGAGGTCAGGCTGCGCCACGATCGGGCGAAGGATTCTTTTCCTCGCGTTCGCGGGCGCTTTCTTGTCGGGGCGGCTGCTTAGAGTGCGGTCATGGCAGTGGACGAGCGCGAACGGGCGCTGCGGGTGCTGAGCTTCGCTCTCGACGTGGCGATGCAGATGTTCCGGCAGGGCATCGAAACTGCCGTCGTCGTGCGCACGGTCCGCGGGCTGGCGTCGGCAGGCGGCGTCGAGGATCTGCGGATTTCGGTGGGAGTACGGGCTATTCACCTCCAGTATTGCGGCGGCGGGGAAGAACCGCTGGTGCTGTTCGGGAGCGTGCAGGCGAACGACGCGCGCGACATCGGCCGGATGGGAGACTGGGAGGCGCTCGCCGTGCGCGCCGCCGCCGGTACGATTTCGCCTGCCGAAGCCGAACGTGACGCCGGAATCCTCGCTCAAGCGGGGCCGACATGGCCGTGGTACGGAAGTTTGCTCGGCGGCTGCCTGCTCGCGGCGATGATTTGCCTCCAGGCGAACGGGACCGTGCTCGCCGCCGTGGTGTCCGCCGGGTTGTTCGTTTTCGCCAACCGCGCCGGATGGGCGTTGAGCACGGTCGGCATCGCGGAGTTCTTCCAGGTCGCGGCCAAAGCGAGCACGGTGCTGGCCGGCGCGGTCTCGTTGCTGTCGCTCGGTGTGCTCACCGGGCACGAGGCGGCGAGTCTTTCGGCGGCGAATCTCGTGCTGTTGCTGCCGATTCTGTCGCTGGTGTCGCTGGTCGAGGACGCGGTCGGCGATTTCCCGTTGATGGCGGCCGCCCGGATCGTGACAGTGCTGCTGCTCACCGGGGCGATCGCGACCGGCGTGATGGTCGTGGTCTCGGTGGCGAACGACCTCGACATCCTCGGTGAGGCCAGCCGGGTGCACCTCGCCGCGCTGCCGCCGGCCCTGGTGCCGGTGACGGCCCTGGTCGGCGCGCTGGGCAACGCGATCCTCATGGGCACTCCCGCGCGCTGGTGGCTGCTCGCCTGCGGGGCCGGGGTCGTGACGTCGCTGGCGAACTGGACGGGACGGTCGGTGCTCGGCCTGTCGGCTCCGGTGTCGATCTTTCTCGCCACGACGGTGCTGGGCGTGCTCGCTGGGGCGGCGGCGCGGACGCTGAAGGTGCCCACTGCCGCGGTCACGATCCCGGGTCTGACCGGTGCCGTGTTGCCGGGGCCCGCGATGTATTTGGGCCTGTCGCAGGTTTTCGCGCGGGTCCCCGGGTCGGGGGACGCGGTGGCGGAGGCGATTGTGTCCACCGCGGCGATCGGGGTCGGCGTTGTGCTCGGGTTGCAGCTTGCGGCACTGCGCCGGCCTGCGGCCGCGATGTCGGGGGAGCCCGCTTGCTTGACTGACATCGGACCGAGTGCTGCCGGGGGTCCGCCACCGCCGCGACGACATCGACACTCAGTCACGGCATCGGCGGCGCTGTCCGCGTGCCGTTTTCGCTTATCGACCCGATGCGGTCAATCTGCGCGCGAATCCGCCGTGCCGCCGGACGAGCTTGCTCAGCACCGTGCCGGGTCCGCTGTCCACCATGGTGCGGACGCCCTGGGAGGCTGCGAAGTCCAGCGCGGCGGCGAAACGGACCGGCAGCACCAGCGCGCGCACGAGCGCCCGCCGGATTTCGGCTGATGTCGCGCACAGCCGCACCTCGGTCGACGACACGAAGGGAATGCGGGCTTCGCGGATTTCCACCGTGTCCAGGAACCTCGCCCAGTCAGGCACTGCGCCTGCCATGTGCGGACCGTGAAACGCTCCCTTGATCGGAAGGATCCGTGCCTCCGCGGCATGCGCGATCGCGTCCTCGGCGGCGGTGTGCACAGCGGGCCGGTCGCCGGACAGCACCAGCTGCCGGGGCCCGTTGACGGCAGCCGTCTCCAGCTGCGCTCCGGGCAGGTTTCCCAGCACCCGCCTGCGGAGCCATTCGACCTCAGCCGGGGGCAGGCCGAGGATCGCCACCATCGCGCCGTCCCGCTGCAGTGACTGCTTCCAGCACAGCTCGCCCCGGATCGCGGCGACCCGCAGGGCGTCCTCCTCGGACAGGCAGCCGACGTAGGCCAGTGCGCTGATTTCACCGAAACTGTGTCCCAGTACCAAGGCGACATCGCCGGTACGGGGCACCATCGCGCGGGCACCGGACAGGCTGAGCGCCAGTATCGTCGGCTGCACGACCCTTGTGTCAGTGAGGTCCAGGTCGTCGAGCGAGTGAGCCGACAGGGTCGCCAGCAACCGGTCCGCTCGGCCGGGGCTCAGCCGGCGCAGCCCGCAGGCGAGATCGGCCGCCGGTATTCCTTGGCCGGGGAAGCACAATGCGACCTGGTCAGGTTCGCCGGTCATCGGAGCCGTCCTTTTCAGCAGAGCGAGAAACCACCGTCCACCACCAGGTTGTGACCGGTGACGGCGTCGTTGTCGAGCAGGAAGAGCACGGCCTCGGCCGCGAGTGCCGGATCGAGCGGCCGGTTGCGGACGGTGCGGGCCAGAATGGCGGCTCGGGCCTGCTCGGAGACGTCGACGGTGAGTTCGCTGTCCATGAATCCTGGTGTGACTGCGTTCACGAGGATGTTCCGCGGCGCGTATTCGGCGGCGAGCGTCCGGACCAGGCCGAGCAGTCCTGCCTTGGCGCTCGCGTACGCCGACTGCCCGGGCACGCCGCGCAGAGCGGACGGGGACGACGCCACGACAATGCGGCCGTACCTGCGTCGGACCATCGACGGGAGAGCGCACCGGATAACGCGGTAGGCTCCGACGAGGTTGACGTCGACGACCTCGCGCCAGGTTTTCTCGTCCTGGTCGATGATCAGCCCATCGGCAGCGGTCGCGGCGCAGTGTACGAGGATTCCCACCGGGCCGAGACGTTCGCGCACCTCGTCCATCATGGCCTCGACTTCCGAGGTATTCCCGAGATCGGCCCGGACGGAAATCTGCGGCAGGCCCGGTGCCGACGACGGATTCCGGTTCGCGTAGTGGTGCGCGGTGGGAATTCCCCGTCGGCCAAGGAGGTCAGCGACTCGCGCGCCGAGCAGGCCGGATGCTCCGGTCACGAGGGCGACCGGCGCTGCGGCCGTCACCGGCTGTCCCGCGCTGGCCACGACGAGAGCGTGAGACCGCCGTCAGCGACCACAGTCTGCCCCCGGATCCAATCGGATTCCGGTGAGACCAGGAACCCGACGAGCCTGGCGAGATCCTCGCCTTTTCCCAGGCGTGCGGCGGGGGTCCGCGCCACGAGCGAGTCGTGGACAGAATCGCCCGCCGCGAGCGCGGACAGCGCGGGAGTGTCCAGCGGTCCCGCGGACGCGCAGTTCACTCTGATGCCCAACGGAGCGAACTCGTCGGCGAGATATCGGGTCAATGCTTCGACTGCGGCCTTCGTTGTTCCCACCGCGGCGTATCCTGGAACTGTATTGTGCGCTCCAGTCGAAGAGAGATTGCAGATCACTCCGCCGCGATGCATCATCGCGGCTGCTGATCGGGAGCAGCGGAGTGTGCCGTACAGGTTCGTGTCCACCGCTCTCGTCCAATCCTTTTCAGTAAGCGTGCGAATGCTGCCAAAAGCGCCGGAAGCAGCATTGTTCACGAGGATGTCGAGAGCGGGCCACCGGTTCGCAACCTGCTCGAACAGGTGCCGTACGCTTTTCTCGCGGGCCACCGAAGATCGAATCAGTTCTACCGACGCACCGCGTCCGAGCAGTTCCTCCTCGGTTTCCTTTGCCGCCTCTTCCGCATGACAGTAATTGATGATCACGTGCGCGCCGAGCCGGGCGATCCGGTCGGTGACAGAACGACCTATTCCCTTGGCCCCGCCGGTCACCAGCGCGACCTTCCCTTCGAGTGCTCCTGATTCGAGCGGCATCCTGCCCTCGCCCGGTCGTCGGTTGTCCTTGGCTCAGTCTCGCCTTCGGCGGGTCGGCATTTCAATGCGACCATCGGCACGTATTAATACCCGGAACCGGCTCTGTGGTTAGCCCTATTGGCGGTCACGACTACTTTACGTAAACGCTACGCTGTTGTTATCCGAGGAGGAGGGTTCAAGAGACTGTGCGTGCATCGAATCTCGATGGGTGGGGCGATATCGAAGGCGTGATCTCGAGTCTGCGCAACGCTGTCGAATCACAGCAGGCGGCAATCGACAAGCTGCAGCATCTGCACTCCCTTTTTCCGGATCCGGTGCCCGTCGCGAAAAGCGAATTTTCGGGAAATCCGGCTGCCCCGCCGGAGGTGCGGGAGTCTGCTTCGTTCACGAAACGGCAGGCGGAGGTACTCGACCTGCTTGCCCGAGGGGCGAGCAATCGCCGGATCGGCCGGGCGCTCGGCATCAAGGAACAGACGGTGAAGGCCCATGTGCACGCGGTCTTCCTGAAGCTCGGTGCCACCCATCGGACCGAGGCGGTGAGTCTTGCCTACCGCCTCGGCATACTGTCCACAGGGGACGGATCGGGATGGCAGGCGGCGAGGAGCGATATCGCGTAGGCAATGACTCCGGTGGCCGGGAAGCCCGGTTCGCCGTCCTGCTGCTCGTCGTACTCGACGGTCGCCATCCGGTCGATCTCGTCGCGCGACACCACGGTGCCCGGTGCGTACCCGGCGTGGAAGCCTTGACGGTAGACCGGGGCGAGGACCCGGGCACCGGGGCGCGGCAGGACGGCGGGAGACTCGGGATTCGGGTTCGGCCGGCATTCGACGTAGACGGACAGGTCGAGCAGGAACTGTGCGCGCCGCGCTGTCACGGCTTCTTCCTCTTGTCCGTCCGGCGCAGACCCCCGGCGACGACGCCGAGTATCTCGTCGGCCAAGATATCGGGGTCCGAGCGGCGCCTCGGCGAACGCCATTCATAGGTCCAGTTGAGCGCACCGAGCAGGACTCGGACCGAAGGAGCTACGTCCGTCTCGCGATAGGCTCCCTCGGCGATCGCCTTGCGCATCGCGGCGCGGAACAACCCCTCGTACCGCCGCCGGAGCGAGATGATCTCTCGCTGGTGTTCGTCGCTCAAGGTCCGCCAATTGTGAAAGTACACGATCACGGCGCTCGCCCGGTCCGTCATCACGCGCATGTGGGCTCGGCACAGGGCGCGGAGCTGGTCTTCGCCGGTGTGCGCGGGCGCGACGGCGGCAAGGGCGGAATCGGTGAACTCCCGGGCGACGTCGAGCACGATCTCGCGCAGAATCTCGGCTTTGCTGCCGACGTGCGAGTAGAGGCTGGCGCTCTTGATCTCCATCGCGCCCGCGATCTGCCGGATCGTGGTTGCCTGATAGCCGTTGCTGCTGAACAGTTCCGTCGCGATCTCGATGAGCTTGCTGTACCGGGGCCGGGCGCTGTCGAAGACGGCGGCGCCGGTCACTGCGGAGCCAGCGTCTGAACGAGAAAGTAGCTGTTGTCTTCCGGGTCGCGGAATCCTGCCATGCGTATTCCCCATGCCTCTTCGGTGACGGGCTCGCTGTCGAACGCGACTCCCCGGTCCCGCAGTTCCCGGTAGGTCTGGTCGACGTTGTCCACGGTGAAGCTGACGTGGTCGAAGCCCGGCGGATTGCCGATCAGATCGCTGTGCCGCTCCGCGGCGGCCGCGGACGACTTGACCTCGAAGACGTACAGGTACTGCGAACCGGTGGTGACCTGGGCCGACGGTGGCTCGCCGGCCAAACTGAGCTCAACCGGCAGGCCCACCTTGTCGCGGAAGAACTCCGCTGCCCGCCGGACGTCCTTGACCGCGATCCCGATGTTGTCCAGTTGCTTGATCGGCACAAGCGTCCTCCTGTCTCCGAGGCTATCGACCGACAGCCCTATCATGCGCTAGCCTCCCGCGATCCGCAACGCGGAAAGACGCGGCCTTGAGCACCTCGCCGTCGCGGGTGCTCGCGAACAGCCGGAACCGGGCGGGGTCCGGGGTCGGGCCCACCGAGAACCGGACGGTCGAGGGCAGGGGCACCGGCCGTGCGAATCTGGCGATCGCCTCGGTCAAGTCCCCGTACCGCGCCACGCCGAGCTTCGGCCACGGACCGCATCTTTGCCTGGGCGCCCAGATGGCGCGGCTGGAACTGCAGGTCGCACTGGCGACGCTGCGGGCTCGGTTTCCGGATCTGGAGCTCGCGGCCGAGGTGCCGTGGCTGACCGCACGACCGCAGCGGCTGGAGCTGACCTGGAAGACGGCGTTGCCCGCGTGGTGGCCGAGGGTTCGCCGGGAAGTCTCCCGGCGAACCCGCTCGCGCCGGGCCGAGGTCCATCCGCTGGCAGCGAGAGCTCCGGGAACTCACGGACCAGCAAGCCAGCTGAGCAGTATCAGGGCCGCGAGGACGAGCCACACCGTGAACCACGCGGGCGCGGTTCGCTCCGGAACCAGCCGGAAAAGCAGGCGTCCGGCAGCGGTGCCTGCGGCGCGGGGGCCAAGATCGCGGCTTCGTCCCGAGGGGCCGGCTCATGCCCGCGAAGTTGTCCGGCGAAGAGAATTTATCGCAGCGCTCGCGAGAGGGCTGGTGGTGAATTGCAGGCGAGCCGCGTCACCACCCGCTGCGGTAAAAACTCCGCGACACGTAACTGCTGGCCTCCGCCGCCCGCAGCGCGCACAGTTCCTCCTTCACCGCCCGCGCCTGCTTCACCAACGGATCGTCCCCGGGCGCGAGCGCCAGCAAATCGATGACATGCAACGCTTCCTGCACTCGCCCGTCCCCGCGCAGCCGCTCGGCCTGGTCGAGCACCGCCTGCTTGTCCGTGATCGCCTCCGCGCGGGCCGCGGCCGCCAAGTCCGGGCGGGACGGGTGCAGGGTCGTCGGATTTCCGTCCCACCAGCCGGTTTCCGAGCGGACGATGTCGCGGACGATGTACTCCCGGTGGCCGTAGTGCTCGCGCATCCACGGCACGTCGAACAGTTCGGCCGGATACCGGAGATCGTGCACGATGTCGTCCACCCGCCGGCCCTGGTTGAGCTGGTCCACGACCGCGCCGCGCAGCCACCGGAGCGCGGCCGCGGTCATGGTGAGCTGCCGGACCGGGTCCTCGCGCACGACCGGGCCGAACTCCGGCACCAGGACGGCCGGGTTCAGCGCCGCGAGCCGGTCGAGCGTGTCGGCCCAGCGGACCGTGTCGCGCATGGTCCGCATGGGTGTCCCGATGTTGGGGATGCCGTTGATCACCGCGGCGCTGCCGTACAGAACCCGCTGGGACGGCAACCAGACCGCGGTCACGTCGTCCGTTTCGGACGGTGCCCACAGCAGCCGGACGTCCGGGGCCAGCGTCAGCGCTTCCCGGTAGGTCTGGTCGGGGAAGGTGATGGGCGGAGGGGCCGCCATATCGGCCATCGGGCGGCGGAATTGCCGGGTGTTGATGTGGTTTTGCAGCCCGGCGGTCTCCAGATACCGCTGATAGCGCCGGACGACGTTCTCGTGCGCCACGACGGCCGGGCGGCGCTCTCCGTGCGCGGCGGCGTAGTCGAAGAACCCGGGCACGCCGTAGTTGTAGCCGAGATGCCCGTGGCTGTAGACGATCCAGCGCACCGGTTCGCGCAGCTGGTCCAGCACCGGCGCGACGAGGTCCGGGGACGGTCCGGTGTCGACCACGACGAGGCCGGACGCGGTTTCCACCGCCAGGCTGTTGCCCTGCAGCCCGATCGAGCGGACGCCGGGTGCGACCTCGGTGATCCGGCCGCTGCCGTAGAGCGGGTTCTTAGTGTCCTGAAAAGGCATCAGCCGACCACCTCGGTGCGGAGCCCGAGCCGCCGCGCGGTGCGGTCGGGGTTGACGAAGAACACGGCAAGCAGACCGCCCGCGAGGGACAGCAGGCCGCTGATGGTGAAGGCCAGCGTGAAGCCGCTGACCGGCGACGAAGCGGCCTGGATCAGCCGTCCGGTGAGGTACGGGGCGAGCAGTCCGGCGGTGGTGACCAGGCCGACGGTGATCGACAGCACCGCGCCGCGCTGCCGGGTCGGGCTGATCTCGGCGTTCATCGTGACGCCGAGGGCGAACACCACCCCGCCCAGGCTGAACGCGACGGTCAGCAGCGCGATCTGGAACCAGCCCCCGGTGTGCGGGAACAGCAGCATCGCGAGACCCGAGACCAGCACCGCGATCCCGCCGAGCACGCCGCGGGCCACCCGGCTCGACACGCCGCGCCGCATCAGCCGGTCGCTCAGCATGCCCTGGGCGAGGTTGAACACGACCGACGCGATCCACGGCAGCGCGACCAGCGTCCCCGTGGTCACCGTGCTGTAGTGCAACGCCGTTTCGAGGTAATGCGGCACCCAGGCGACCAGCACGGCCAGCGCCCAGTACGCGGCGAATCCGGCGAGGAACCCGCCGAGCCAGGTGCCGTTCAGCAGGATCCGCCGGTAGGGCACGCGCGGTTCGTCCGCTTCGGACTTGACCGCGGTCGCGTGCACGGAAGCGGTTCCGGCGACTTTTCCCTCCCGCCCGAAGATCGCCCACAGCACCGACCACAGCAGGCCCACGACGAGCAGCGCGAAGAACGCCCATCGCCAGCCGTAGCCGACGATCAGCGCGGTCAGCAGCGGCGACGCCAGCGCCACGCCGATGCCGGAACCGGCGTTCAGCAGCGCGCTGGGCAGGCCGCGTTTCTCGTTGGGGAACCACTTGTACGCCGCGTGCATCGCCAGCGGGTTCGCCGGGCCCTCGGCCGCGCCGAGGACGATCCGGCTGACCAGCACCGCGCCGAACCCGACCGTGCCGAGCATCGGGGCCTGCGTCAGCGCCCAGACGACGCCCAGCACGAGCAGGATCCACTTCGTCGGCACACGGTTCGACACGAAGCCGACCACGATCGCGGAAATGCTGAACAGGAAGTAGAACCCGCTGCTGATCAGGCCGTACGCCTCGGGCGACAGGCCGAGATCGTGCATCAGCGGTTTCGCGGCGAGCCCGAGCACGGCCTTGTCCGCGAAGTTGATCAGCATGAACACCAGCAGCAGCCCGGTGACGACCCAGCCGCGGGCGCTGGTGCCGCCGGTGCGCCGTCCGGCGGCGGTTTCGGCGGGGAGAGCGGGAGCGTTCATCGTGGGGTCCCCATTTCAACGTCGTTGTCGGACGGGGCGGCGGGTCAGAAGGCCCAGCGGGTGCGGCCCGCGGTGCGGGCGCGCAGCTGCTCTGCGCGGTCGGTTCCGTCGAGCACGGCTTGGGATTCGGCGGCGGCCCAGGCATAGACGCCCTTGGCCATCGTCGAGGTCGCGGCTTTTTCCAGTGCGGTGAACACTTCCGCGCGGGCGGTGTGCGCGGTCTCGTCGTCCGGGGCCGCGTCGACGGCGAGCTGGGCGAAGTGCCCGGCCAGCCGGTGCTCGCCGGCGGCGAGCAGTTCCCGCGCCCGCGCGGCCAGCCGGTCGGAGCCGCCGGACAGGTCGGCCAGTTCCCGCGACAGTTCGGCGCGGCGCGCGGGCTTGAGGTTGGCCGGGTTGCCGTCGTACCAGCCGCCGTAGAGCCGCCAGACGTTGCGGACGACGAATTCCGGCTCGTCGTAGGACGGTGTGAGATACGGCTTGGCCAGCAGTTCGGCGGGCGCGGTGACGCCGTGCACGACCTCGTCGAGGGTGGCTCCCGCGTTCATCGCGTCCACGGTCTGGTCGTGCAGGGTTTCGAGGAACTCGGCGGTGTCGGCCAGCGCGGTCCGGATCCGGTCGGCGCCGGCGATCGGCACGCCGTGCCCGGGCAGCAGCAGTTCCGCGCCCAGCCCGGCCATCCAGCGCAGCGCCCGCGCCCACTCGGCGGCATACCGCTGGACCTTCTGCGGGTTGCCCGGGTTGGGGGAGGACCAGATGAAAAAGTCGCCGCAGCACAGGATTTTCCGGTCGGGCAGCCACGCGATCGTCGCGTCGTCGGTCTCGCCGCGGCCGTGCGTCAGCCGGACGTCGAGGTCGCCGATCCGCAGCGTCGTGGTGTCCCGGTAGGTCACGTCGGGATGCCGGTACCGGTCGGGCCAGCGGAATCCGGGCGACTGGAACTGCCGCTGGTTGATCACCGTGTTGTAGCCGCGGGTGCGCTCGTAGCGGTCGAACCGCGGCGGCGTGTTTTCGTGCGCCAGCACGGACGGGCGACGCCAGCCGCGCTCCTGCGCTTCGAGATCGAACGGGCCGACGCCGAAGACGTGGTCGATGTGGCCGTGCGAGTAGACGGCGGTGTGCAGCGGAGCGCCGGTGCGGGCGCGGGTCGCGTCGAAAAGGTCTTGCGCGGTGCGGCGTTCGCCGGTGTCGAAGCAGAACAGGCCGTCGGCGGTGGGGAAGAGGAAGACGTTGCCGAACGCCGGCCACATCCAGACGCCCTCGGCCAGCTCGTGCAGACCGTCCTTGCGCAGCGTGCCGGTGTGGTAGACGCGGGTGTCGGCCTCGCCCCGCCAGACCTTGTCGGCGTAGTCGAGCAGGTCAGTCACGGGATGCCTCCTGAACGTTCTCGGTGAACAGCGCGTCGACGGCGACCAGGTCGTCGCCGGTGACGCAGAGCGGGTTGAGGTCGGCTTCGGCGAATTCCGGATGGTCGCCGAGGATGCGGGCGAGCCCGTCGATCGCGGCGGCGACGGCGGGGACCGGGGCGGCGAGGACGTCGCCAGCCCAGGCGGCGAGTTCAGCTCGCTGCGCTGGGGTGGCCGGGAGCAGCAGCGCGCGGCGGGGTGCGGTGGGGTCTTCGGCACGGTCACCACCCGCGCCGAGGACGATTGCGGTGCCGTACAACGGATCCCGCGTCGCGCCTAGGGCGAGTTCGGCGGTGTGCGGCAGCAGAGGTTGCACGACGAGGGTCCGGTCCGGATCGGCGGAGACCTCGTCCAGCCGCGCTTGGAGCGTGGCCAGCACTGCGGGCAGTTCGGCCGCCGTGACGCCGACGCGCACGAGCCCGGCGCGGGCCCGGTGCGGCACGTCGGCGGCATCGCCTTTGACCACGTACGGCTCCGGCCAGCCGTTTTCCGCGACGGCGGCAGCGAGATCGATTCCGGCGACGGTGTCCACGTGCGGGATGCCAGCGTCCTCCAGCAGCGGAACGGCTCGCAGTTCAGTCCACACTGGACGGTCATCGGGCGCGGCGTGGTCCGCGGGCTCGGGGACCCGGTCCGGGACCAGCACCCGGAGCCGTCGCACGAGAGCGCCGATGCTGGGCAGCACGGTGTCCGGCCGCCCGACGTCCGCCAGCTCGCCGGGCGGCGCACAGGCCCAGACGAACCACGTCGGCGTCCGCATCGCGGCGGCAGCCGCGGCCAGCCGGTGGTAGGCCTCGCGGAACCGGTCGCCGAACGTCAGATAGAGCACGACGCCGTCCAGCTCCGGGTCTTCGTCGAGCGCGCCGAGCAGATCGCCGACCCGGTCGAGCCAGCGGTCGATGTTGCCGCCGAGGTCGAC
The DNA here is from genome assembly GCF_001651785.1 of Amycolatopsis sp. M39. Classification (NCBI taxonomy): domain Bacteria; kingdom Bacillati; phylum Actinomycetota; class Actinomycetes; order Pseudonocardiales; family Pseudonocardiaceae; genus Amycolatopsis; species Amycolatopsis sp. M39. The sequence continues at coordinate 50,284 of NZ_LWSF01000030.1, read as the reverse complement.
GGGGTTCTCCTCAGCCGCCTCGGCACCGCCGGCCTCGGCGAGTTTCGCGCGGGTCGCGCCGGACAGCGGCGGAATTCGCACCCCCAGCGCGGTCAGGTTGTCGGCGAGGATGCCGCCCGCGCCACCGGACATCGTGAGCACGGCGAGCCGCGGTGCCGGGGGAAGGGTCGTTCCTTTGCGGGCGCAGAGCACCGCGTCCACCAGCTGGTCGTCGTCGGTGACGAGGTGGATCCCTTCCTGGCGGCACAGCGAGGCGAGCAGGAAGTGATCACCGGCGACGGCCGCGGTGTGCGACAGCGCGGCCTGGCGACCGGCGGCGCTGCTGCCCACTGCGAGCGCGACCACGGTCTTGCCCGCCGCCCGTGCCTGCCGGCCGAGCGCGCGAAGACCGTCCGCGTCGCGCACGCCTTCGAGGTAGAGCACGAGCACCTCGACGTCGGGCTGATCGAGCAGGTCGCTGCCGATTTCATGGCTGGACAGGCAGGCTTCGTTCCCGACGCTCGCGTAGTAGGAGTAGCCGATCCCGGCCTGTTCGAGCAGGTCAGCGAGCACGAACCCCATCGCGCCGCTCTGCGTGACGATCGCGATCGGCCCCGGCGGCACGCGCTCGCGGTCGAGGAAAACCGTCGTCGAGAGCTGCACGCCCGCCGGGTGGCTCACCACGCCCAGGCAGTTCGGGCCCAGCACCGGCAGGTCTCCGGCGGCCTCGCGCAGTTCGTCCTCCAGCGCGGTGTCGCCGCCCTCGGCGAAGCCCGACGCGAAGACGATGACCGCGCCGGAACCGAGTTCGCGGGCTTCTCTGACCAGCGCGGGAACCGTTTCCGCCGGGGTCGCGAGGACCACGAGGTCGGGGCCGTAGCCGATCTCGGCGAGCGAGCCGACCGTGCGGACGCCGGGCAGGCCGAGCGGGCCGCGGGAGACCGCGAAGACCTCGCCGCCGAAGCCGCCGCGCAGCAGCCGGTCCAGCGCGATCCGTCCCCAGGACAGCGCGGTGGTCGCGGAAACGCCGACCACGGCGACCGATTTCGGGCGGAACAGCGGCTCGCAGCGCATCGGTGCGGGACCTCCTGTGATCGCGGTCATGGACACAACCCCAACTGTCGCCGCTGGCCTGCCCAGCTGGTAGCGCACATTGCCCAGGTTTTCGGCTACCGTGCTGTGACATGTCACAACTGTCGTGGCGCAGCTTCGAGCACCGGCTGCCGAAGGCGGTCGAACGGACGATCCGCCGGTATGTGGCGACCTCGCCGCACTACCGCGGCGAGGTGCCCGCACATCTGCACCTGCACATGGCGCACACCATCCGCGAGTTCGGCCGGCTGTTCGCGCGCGCCGCGCGGGAGGGGAGCGAGCCGGGCGAGGACGGGCTGGAGCTGTTCCGCCAGCGCGGCCGGGAGCGGGGCGCGGAGGGGCTGCCGGTCAGCGAGTTCGTGCATGCCTACCTCTTGGCGGCCGAGGAGATGTGGGCCGAGGTCGACGACGTGTCCGCCGGGTCTCCGCCGGACGGCACGGCGGCGGTGCTGCTGAAATGCCTGCACCGGGTGATGAACGCGGCCGTGCAGGCGCACCAGAAGGAATTCCAGACCGCGGACCACGAACAACGCGAGGCGGCACGGGCCCTGGTGCGGCGGCTGGCCGCGGGGGAGTCGATCCCGGAGCCGGCGGACGTCCGGCTCGCCCCGGCGTACGGCGTGCTGGCGCTGCGGTTCGCCGCGGACCCGGCGGATTCGGTCGGCGACGCGGTCGGGCGCCATCTGGCCGGGCAGCGGAAGGCGCGGCTGCTCTTGCAGCACCTGCGTCGCGAACTGTCCGGTGACGTGCTGGCCGCGTTGGATCCCGACGGCGGTCTGTTGCTGATTCCGGCTGCTTCGGACAATGACGAAGCGGCGCTGGCCGAGGCCCGGCTGGCGGTGCCGCGGGCGCACCAGACGACGGGCGTCGAGATCACCGGCGCGTTCGCCCACGCGGCCGAGCTGCCGCACATTCCGGCGGCGGTGGCGGAAGCGGAGCGGTTGCTGCGGGTGAATTCGGTCCCCGGCACGGTCGCCGTGCTCGCGGACCACCTCTTCGAATACCAGCTGAACCACGACAGCGCGGCAACCCCTCAGCTGCGCGCGCTGGCGGCGCGGCTCAGCGGCGAGCCTGATCTGGCGGCGACGCTCCGGACTTATTTCGAGACCGACTTCAACCGCCGGGAGACCGCGCGGAAGCTGCACGTCCATCCGAACACAGTGGACAATCGCCTGTCGCGGATCGCCAATCTCACCGGTGCGGATCCGCGGACCGCCCAGGGACTTTTGCTGCTCGGCGCTTCGCTCGGGCTGGCGGGGTGATCATCCGGCGAGGGAAGCGCTGCCGTGGGGTCCGGTCACCGTGACGCGGATGGTGCGTGCGGAGGGCAGTGGCACGACGGTGACCTGCCAGGTCTGCGGCGTTCCGACGTCGAGGGTCTGCAAGGCTTTCCGGACCAGACGAGGGATCTCGTGGACGGGCAGGGTGCGGAGGTCGAATCGCGGGACCTGGACACCGGCCGGGGCGAAGACGACCGTCAGCCGGTGTTCCCGGACGACCGCGGTGAGCGTCTGCGAGACATCCGTGCTCCGGGCCAGCCCGGCGACGGCGCGGCTCAGTTCGCCCTCGTCCAGGAGCGACTGTCGCGGGCCGACGTCGACGGTCGCGGAGCCCGAGGAGGTTACCGCGGCAGGCGGCTCCGGCTGAGCGGCACTGGGTTCCGGCGCGAACAGCTCGGCCCGGAAAAGCCCGAGGACGGCGCCCGCGCCGAGGAGCAGCCCTACGAGTGTGAAGACACCGGCGGCGCAGCCCTCCGGCGGCGAATGGACCAAAGTGGATTCGGCCGCGGGCGGGATGACCGCGTTCGCCGCCCGGCGCTGCCATTCCGGCGGCGGGCTGGACACGATGCGCACCTTCCACGGCCGGTCCGGCGGGTAGCTCACCACCAGGACGTCGCCCTTGCGGTAGTCCGGAAGATCCACCAGATTGACCGTGTGCGTCGCCTCCACGCGATGGGACGGCGCACCGTCCGGCGCGACTGTGAGGATGAAGCTGACGGGAAGATCGCCCGTTTCGGTGCCTCCGGCGCGCAGGCTGTCGATCCGCGCGAGCGCCGTTGTCGGCGGGACCGCCTTCTCCCGGGCACGGCGCGGCAGGCGGCCGAGGTACAGGAGGATGCCGTAGCCGAGCGGAATTCCCAGCCCGGCCACGAACAACGGAACGCTCTCGACGATGATCCCGACGACCAGCGAACACAGCGTCGCTCCGATCACCAAGCCGGTGAGGAACCCGGACGCGATCGTGCGGAGGGCTGCCATGGCAGTAGTCCCTTCTCGGGCGGTCAGCGGGAAACCGGTTCCACCAGAACGGCTTTCGGATCCCGCGGGTCGTAGCGGACCCGCACTGCCGAGCCTGCGGAAGGGGCTTGGAAGAGCGGTGTGATCATCGTGGTCACAGCCTCGCGTTCGCCGGTCTCGGTGGGAAACCGCACGTGGACGGTGAACCGCGGATTCCCCATGACCCAGACGTTGGTGAAATCCACGCGGGTGAGAACGCCCGTCGCCTGGCGGCCGCAGTGCAGCAGTCCCTGTTCGCGGTCGTCCGCCTCGGCCGCGCGGAGAAAAGCCCGCAGCAGCACCACGATCAGGACCAGCGCGACGAGCCCGGACACCGCGGGGACCAGAAACGGCTCGTAGTAGACCACCCAGTCCACATCGGACCACGGCTCGGCCTCGCCGTCGAGGAAGGGCAGCCGTTCGCCCACGGATTCCGGCGGCGTCCACGACGGAGCCGCCACGCCGCTGCCCAGCGTCACGCCGAGTGCCGCCGCCAGCGAGCTGGCCCGGAAGCTGACCCCCATGCGGCGCAACGACATTCCGCCACCCCACAGCATCGCGAAACCGAGCGACGACGCGACCGTGACCGCCAGGCTGAAGAACAACACGAGCGAAGCCGCCGGTCCCGCGTCGGCCCCCCACGCGCCGACGCGGTTCAGCGACATCAGCCGGAAGCCGTCCAGCAGTCCGAGCGCGCCGGACCAGCCGGCGACCGCCCAGGCGAGCGTCGCGGGAATCCCGAGAAGCCACAGCCGCCTGCTCGACGCCCGGGTCTGTTCAGGGTCGTCCGGAAGGCCGAACGCGAAGGAACTGAACACCGCGGCCGCCTACGCGATCGGGCCGAACACGGCGACCTTCGCCGGATCGGCGGGGTCGAGCCGGGCCTCGTGGCGGGTGCCGGGCGCGTACTGCTGGATCGTCGCCCGCGGCGTGATCAGCGGGGTGACTGCCCGGTACATCATGCCGTCGGCGCGGGTGACGTCCAGGGTGGCGGTGTACTGGGCCTGCCCGGCGACCGTCCGGCCGGTGGGCTCCAGCGCGCGGATCACCAGCGTGGCCTTCTCCCCGGTGTCGTAGAGCCGGCGCAGTTCGGTGCCGTAGGCCTGAAGTTCCTGCTGCTGGCGCAGCTGCTCCTGCGTCGGCAGCGCCAGGAAGGCCGCCGTCTCCGGGTCGGCCGCGACGGTGCGGTAGGCCTGCGCGGCCAGTTGCGGCGTCGGCAGCTGCGGGGTGATGTCGTGCCCCTGCGCGGCGGCCGCCTGCCGGAACTGCTCGGCGTGCTGCTGGAAATCCTGCGCGCCGCGGGCCATGCCCTGCTGGGTCGCTTCGGTGATCTTGTCGCGGATCTTCTTGAACATCGGGTGCCTTTCGCTGTGCCGGTGTGCTGGACACAGCTTCGGGCGGGCGGGCTGCTACCGAACCCAGGTTTTGCCGTCGTCGGTGGCGTCGAGGCAGGTCAGAGCCGCCCAGAAGACCGNGAAGACCGGCGAGCGGGCTGGCTCGGACTGTTCGCGCCAGCGGGCGAGCCGGGTCCGCTGCCAGGCGCACAGGTCGGCTACCGGATCCGGCCCGGCGAGCGCGGTGTCGACGGCGATGACCAGCTCGGCCATCGGATCCGCGCCGGGCGCCGCGGCCGACGTCGGCAGCGCCCAGACCGTCGCGGCGACCAGCCCGGCCCCGGACGCGACCGCGGCGAGCAGGACGCCGAACGGTTCGGGCAGGCCGAAGTCGCTCGCGCTGGCGCAGCCGATTAGCGCGACCCGCGCGGGCATGTCCACTTCGGACAGTGCGAGGTCGGCAGCGGTGAACGGCCGGTGCGCCCCGATCGGCGCGGCGGTGCCCGGCAGGTCGGCCGGGCACGACAGGTGCAGGGCGGTCTGCGCGCCGTGGACGTCCTGGATGCGGCTGACGTGCCCGGCGAACACCAGCCGCGAACACGGTTCGGCCAGCAGACCGGCGAGCAGCCGCCGGTCGGTGTCGGTGCGGCGGACCAGGTCGAGGCCGCGCGCGGCGGCGGGCCGGGCGGGCCCTGCGGCGAGCTGGGCGTCGAGGTGGCGGATCAACGGGGAAGTCGCGTTTTGCTTGCCGAGCACGGACCCCAGTTCGCCGAACGCGCTGTGACCTGGGATCCGCGGGTCGAGCAGGTAGACGGGCGGTCCGGCGGGGGCCGGTTCGCGGCGAGGGATTCCGGCGGGGGCGAGCAGCGAGACGTCGGCGAGGTCGAGGATCCGGGTGTCGCTGTCGAAGCAGGTGTCGACCGCGTCGGCGTCGAGCACGTGGTCCGGACGGCGATCAGGCAGGGCGAGCAGGCCCCAGGGAACCGCGGCGAGCGCCGGGGACGGCTGGATTCGCAGCAGCGGACGCGTGGCGCGCCGGAGTTGCGCGACGAGATCGGCGGGCAGGAGGTTGAGCGCGAGGACGCGGGCAAGGCGTTGCTCCCCGGCGAAACTGCCGAAAGCGTCGAGTGAACGACGAACCGCGTCGGCGACCGGCTCGCCTTCCCGCGGTGTCGGGGAAGCTTCGGCGAGGAAGCCGCGCGCGGTGTCGACGAGATCGGCGTCGATCGGGTGCGTGTGGACGGTGTCGAGGTCGCTGGTGGTGCGCCAGCTGAGGTAGGTGTGCCCGGCGTCGGCGTAGCGCAGGATGAAAGTTTCGCGACCGGGTGCGGCAGCGGGCCAGGTCTCGACAGTCCCAGGCGCCACCGTGCACCCGTATCGCTCGGCGGCCAGCCGGGACCAGGCGTCCAGCTCCATCGGCGAGGACGGCGACCAGCGCAGGCCGGGCGGCGGGGCGAGCCGGAGCGGGAGCGACGAGGTGACCGAACCCAATGCGGCCAGCGGAAGCTGACCGTCCTCGACCGGCGGTGCCAGCGCGGGGAGCGCGCCGGTCAGGTTCAGGGAACGGTTCTCCGGGTACGCCCCGACCGCGCACGCGCGCTCGATCAGCTCCGCCGTCAGCCGCGTTTCGCCGAGCCGGGTCAGCAGGACCATCAGCAGTGCCGTCGCCGGACCCGCGACGCTGTTCGCCCACGCAGTGCGCGCCGGGGCCGACGCGAACGCGAACCGGTACTCCTGCGCGGCGAGGGCCGCCGGCAACAGCAGGTCCAGCACCGCTCGCGGGTCTTCGCCGCGTTCGCAGCCGATCGCGGCCGAGAGGTAATCGGCTCGCAGGCACTCCAGCCATTCGCCCGACTCGCGGGCCGCCGCCCGGAGCTGGGCCACGTGCTCGTCCGCCGACCTCCAGTCGCCCTCGGCCGCCGCACAGCGAGCCAGCGCCGAGGCGAGCCGGCGCGTGCCCGGGGTGTCGCCGTTCGCCGCCCACAGCTTTCCCGCGTGCTCGAACTGGTCTCGCGCCCGCGCCGCATCGCCTGCGAGCAGGAGCAAGGTGCCCAGCGCGTAGCTCGCCTCGGCGACGTCGCCGGTCACTCCGGCTGCCGCGAGTTCGTCTCTGGCCTTGACGATCGTCGCCATCGCGCCGGGTAAATCTCCGTCGAGCGCGCGGGTTTCGGCCAGGCTGATGGCGAATTTCGCCGCCGTCGGACCTTCGTGCCGGGCATTGAGCCGCAGGAGATCCGCCGTCGCGTCCGCTTCCTCGCCGCCCGCCTGGCGGATGCGGGCGCGTTCGGCCCGCGCCATTGCCCGCAGCGACGCCACCTGGTCGCGGACCTCGTCGACCTCCGCGACGCGGTCCAGGCCGGTCAGGATCTCGTCGATCGCGTCCCGCGCGCCCGCCGGATCCCCGGCGGCCACCTGCACGCGCACTTCGAGGATGCGCAACTCCAGCTCGTCGGCGCCGTGCGGGTCGAGCTGTGCACGCGGGAACTGGCCGGGTTCGGCGGCCTTCCGGAACGCCGCGCGACGTCGCTGATCCGCGAGCAGCTCGCGCGCTCGGCCAAGGTCACCATCCTCAGTGGACAGGGAAATGAGGACGCGCTCCGCCACCTCGCGGGAGCCTTCGAGCATCCGCAGTTCGGCATACTGTCCGAAGTGGACGACAGCGGCGGTGCTCACGGCGAAGACGCTGAGCACTACTTCCGCGCACTGGCGCGCGTTGCGGAGATCGCCCGCCGAGTAGCAGACGGTGGCCAGATCGCTGACCGCGGCGACTTCGAGGCTGACGCGGTCGAGCTGCCGGGCGAGCTGCCGCATCCGCGCGTACGCCTGGTGCGCACCGGCGACATCACGCGTCGCGGCGAGCCGCTTGGCCTCGGCCTGGACGGCGAAGGCCTCGGCGAGCAGAGAGTTGTACTCAGCTTCGGTCAGCGCGCACGCGGGCGACTCCAGGCAAGCCGCCGGGTCGAGGCCGAAATGCTCGGCGACGCAACGGCAGTTGTAGCCGTGCGAAACCGCGCCGGCGAGTTCCGGGGGCGGTGGCCGGTCCGGCGGCGCGAGCGGTGGCGGAAACCCGGCGAGCACGTCAGAACTCCTCGTCGGCGTCTCTGCTCGCGGCCCGCTCGGCCAAGGTCTGGACCTGAGGGGGCAGGGCCTCGCGAGCGCGCACCAGGGAAACCACCTCGGCCCGGTCTTGCGGCGTGGTGCCTTCGACGTCCTGGCCCGCTGCTCCGACGACGAGATCGAAGCGGAGGGCGGGCGTCGCGGCGAGCCTGGCTCCAGCCTCGTCCAGGTCGGCCGTCCCGGCGAATCCGGCGCTGCCGAGATCGAGGGCGGCTTCGGCGAACGGTTCGCCGTCGTGCGTCGCGACAGCGGTGAGGGACGCGTCGTCGAGCGCTCCCGCCACTTCGACCTCAAGCCGGGCGGCAGCCGGGGTCGCGACGATCCGCCAGGTCACCGTGTCCTCCGCGGCGTCCAGTATGCCCGGCGGCACCCGAGCCCAGTCGACGCTCGCGCGTCCCTCGGCCAGCACGCCCTCGCCGGACGCGCCGGGACCGGAGCCCGCGGCCAAGGCGTAGGCACGCCGACCAGGCGCGACGGACTCCAACCGCGCGGCGAGACCGGCCGCCGCTTCGGCTCGCACGAGGTCGTCCTGGCTGTCGAACCAGGCCGAAAGCCGCGCACACCGGAGCCGGACTTCGCCGGGCACCGGACGCGCGGCCGCGAACAGGCCGGAGTTGCTCGCCTGGTCGAACAGTTCGGCCGGACTGGCCTCGAACCCGTCGAGCAGCCCCTCGGCGACGTCTTCGACCGCTGTTGTCGCCACGGCCGCTTCGAGGTCCAGCAGCGCCGGATCGAGCGACGGGATTCCGAGCGTCGGGCTCGCGGGCCACCAGCGGCGGGCCCACAGCAGGAGCGCGAGAGCGGCCAAGTCCGGCTGGGCCGGGACCTCGGCGTGCCCGGCGCGGAGCGCGGTCAGGCTGGCTTCGGGGCCGATGAGCCTGGTCAGCCACGGTTCGGCGGCGTCAGCGTCGAGGAGTTCGATCCGCATCGACTGCGCCTCGCCGCCGAGGAGATCGGCCAGGGCGAAACGGAGGACGCCGCCGTCGGCCGCGATCACCGGAGTGTGCACCGGATGCTTCACGAGACCGCCTCCAGCCGGGGCAGGCCGGCCACGAGCGCGCGGCGCACTTTCGTCCGCAGGTCCAGCGAGGTCGACCGGACGACGCCGGTGAGCAGGTCCCGGATGTCGGCCGCGGCGGCCGGAGTCTGGCCACTGACGTCGAAACCGTGCAGCCGGACCCAGAGCCGGGCGAGGAATCGCTTCGCGAACTCGCGCAGCTCTCGCAGGATATCGGCGTCCGCTCGCGCGGTCAGCGGTGTCGAACCGGCCAGCGCTCGGCGCGCATACAGCACGTATCCCTCCCGCGCGACCTGAGCGTTGAGCCGCTGTGCGAACGCGGGAATTCCGCCGGGCGCGCTGCCGTCAAGGGGCCTAAGCGCGGGGGAGAGGACCACACCGAGCACGAAACACGTTGCCAGCACCGGCGTTTCGAGCCCGAATCCGGCGGCCGTCCGGCTGAGTTCGTCATCGACCAGATCGGCGATGGAAGCCGGTTCGGCGGCGGAGAGGCGGCGCAAGCTCGCGCGTACCCGCCGTTCGATGCTGCGTTCGAGAAGTTCGCCGCCTGCCTCGTCGCGCTGGTTCAGCGGGGGTACGGCGGTGCGGTCGCCGCGTTGCAGGCCGAGATCAGGCGCGGGCAGACCGGAAACCTCGTGCACGGCCCGGGCGAGGGCGGCGGCACCGCCGGGGCGGCGCAGCGCGAGGCCGAACGCATGTCCGGCGGGGGAGCCGGCGAGTGCCTGCCAGTCCTCGTCGGCGAAGCCGTTCGCGACCGCGTCGAGCAGGGGAACGAAGTCCGGTGCCACCGGGTTGTCCGGCGTCGTGTGCCAGCGGCGGCGCAACTCCGCGGTCAAGTCGGCCGTGGCGCGGGGATCCGCCAAGTACGCGCTCAACTGATCGACCGCGGCCGCGCTGTCTTCGCCGTGCCACTCGCGCAACGCCGCCGCGGCCTGTTCCGGCGCGGAGGCGTCGGGCCTGCCGAAACTCGTCGCGAGTTCGTAGGCGAGGGGGAAACACACGTCCTGAACATTGCCCGCCGTAATGCGCAGGGCGCGGCGCTGCCGCTTCAAGTGCGTGAACCACGCCGCCGTGGCACCCAGCCGCGCCGCGTCGGCCAGCAGCAACTCCGTCACTTCCGCCGCCGCTTCGGGAGCCAGCAGCGGACGGCCCAGCCGAGGCCGCGCCGCGGTGCGGAGCACCAGCGGATCGATGATCTTCTTCACCGTGCGGGTCAGCGGTCCGCCGTCGCCCGCGGAGAGAACCTCGACGCCCGGGATCCGCCGCCAAGCCTGTGCGAGAACAGCCGATCGCAACCGGGACTGCTGCTGGCCTGCCGTCGTCACGCCCCGACTTTATCCTGCCGCCGGCTGACGCTGCCCCGCCGCCGGGATTGACCAGACGGCGGTTTCTTTCGGCCGTGGCGGCCACCGGCGCGGACCGATCTGCGCGGCGACCGGCGAACCGCGTCTTTCGATTTCCCGCGGCACCGGGGCGAGATCGGGACAAGCCGGCCGGCCGGCCCGGGAGCCGGTGACCAGGTCGGCCTGCGGCGGGAAACCGGCCACGGATCCACCCGGGAGCACCGGCCTGGACATCGAGCGCATCTGGTGTCCGTCGCGGCCTCGTGATCAGCCCGAGCGGCGCGTCCGGCGGTTACCGGCCGCGGCCGCGGAAATTGTCCAGGACGTTGGCGATCAGCCGGGAGACGGGGTTGCGGTACCGGTTGTGGGACAGGCTGCCCAGGAACGCGATCGAACCGGCCGAGAACACCGCGCCGCCGGAAGTGTGTTCCACGAGGACCAGATCGGAGCGGACGGCGGGGTTGCCCGGGCCGCTGAGCCCGGGCCGGATCTCCATCACGTCCTCCACTGCCTGGTGGTAGTTCTCGTCGTGCGGCTGGGAGGTCGCCAGCACCACCGTGTGCGGCGGGCTGCCCAGCGCCGGGTCGCAGCGGTCGAGTTCGTCGCCGCTCGCGCCGTTCATCACCAGGCCGAAATCGCCGAGCACGTCCTCGGCGATGCCGTCGAACACCCATGCCCAGCGCGGATCCCGGGAGGCCGGGGTGCGCAGGTAGCCGCGGCCGCGCTCGCTCCAGCCGTGCGCCGCCATGCCGACTCCGGTCAGCGCGTTGGGGGAGCGGCCGCGGTGCCGCCACAGGCCGCCGGGCTCGCCGGTGCTCGCGTGGTGCCCTTCGCCCGGCGCGGTTTCCCAGCTGCGGACCCCGCTGGAGCGGCGCACCTCGATGATCTCCGGCCGCGCCGGACGGGACGAAGTCACCCAGTAGAACCCGTTGCCGCCCAAGTACATCAAGCACCGGCCGGCCCGGACGTGCCCGTGCAGCGCGTCGAGCGTCGCCGAGCTGTGGTACTCGGGGTGCGACCCGGTGAGCACCACCTGGTAGCCCTCGATCGCGGCCGCGCCCTCGGCGTGCAGGTCGTGGTCGGTGAGAACGTCGAATTCGACGCCGGCGTGTTCGAGCCAGTCGGCGAGATAGAGGTCGGCTCCGAAGTGCCGCGGCGCGTCGTAATGCCAGTGCCGGTAGTCCGGACGCAGCGTGAGGATGGGCCGCAGCGCTGTCGAATGACAGATGCCGGAGCCGTCGAGGTGGCGGTCGTAGAGGCTTTTGCCGAAGCCGGGATGCTCGCGCAGCGCGACGTCCAGCGGGTGGGTCATGACCGCTGGGTCGCCCGTCTGTTCGTTGGCGTAGGCGAGGTAGGTGAACGTCGGCAGCAGAAAGGCGACGTCCGCCGGTTTGCCCGTGGCGCGGACCGCGAAGGGGATGTGGTCGGTGTGCCCGCCGGAGCGCAGCCGGACCGCGTAGATCCCGCTGCGGAGGTCTGAGGGCAGGCGCAGGAGCGCACCGGCCGCCCAGCCCGCGTCGGCCAGGTCGTCACCATGGAAGTGCACGGCGCCGTACTGCTCCGGCGCCGTCCGCCAGTCGAGCGTCTGCCCGGTCCAGCCAGGTCCGGTCATCGCTCGGGCGGGTGCGTTCACCAGCCACCCGTGTTTTTCCCGGCCGGACACATCGATCGCCCGGTCGCCGGTCATCTCCCGCTCGAAGGCCCAGCTCGCCAGGGTCAGCCCGGTGCCGTCCCGGACCTCGGGACGTTCGAGTTTCCCGTGATAACAGCCGATCGGGCGGGGCAGCGCCGCCACCGCGGCGGCGACCGCGCCGGACGCGCCGGCGAGGCTCAGCCCGGGCCCGACCGCGCGACCCGGTTCCTCGTCCCCGGGCACCGGGTCGAGCGGGACGGCCGTGAGCTCGGCGCTGTCCTGGTTCGCGGTGGCGGTGAGCCGGTACCAGCGGCGCTTGAGCAGCGGCCGGCCGAGCCGGGCCGCTGTCGCGCCGTCGCCCGTGCGCAGGTGCGGATGACCGGTTTCGTCCAGGGCGAGGGAAAGCACTGCGGAACCGTCCGCTGTGGTCAGGCTGAGCAGACCCTGCGGGGTGCCCGCGGCGGGCAGGGCAGGCCAGGCGAGCACCGAAAGCCGGACGGCGGCGGTCCCGGCCGGCACGACCTCTTCGGCGCGCAGGAACGATCCCGGGTGGATCGGTTGCTCGCCGCCGGCCGCGGTGACCGGCGGGACAGCGCGGATCTCTTCGCTGCGGAAGCCCGGGCCCGCCGGGGAGGCGTCGCCGTGGATCAGCCGGACGAGGTCCGCGGTGACCGGGCCGGCCGAGGTGAACCGGCACGCGACCTCGTCGCCGGGCTTGAACGAGAACCGGTCGAGATACCCGAAGACGCTCATGCCGGCACCGGGCGCGGGGCCCATCGCGAGGCCGCCAGCGCGAGAACGCCGAGGCAGGCGATGGCGAGCGGGACCGTCGCCGGTCGCGACGCCCCGGCGAGCCAGCCGATCGCCAGCGGGTGGGTCACGCTGCCCGCCATCTCCGCCACCAGCAGCATCGCGTTCGCCTGCCGGACGGTCGTGACCAGCGTCGCCAGCCACGCGATCACGGTCGGGAAGACCGCCGCGAGCGCGAACCCGGCCACGGCATAGGCATACGGGGCCGCGGCGGGCACAGCCGCGACGGCGGTCGCGGCTGTGGCGGCGAGCAGGCACCAGCCCACGATCCGCCGCGGTCCGCGCGCGAACAGCGGGACGACGAACCGGCCGGCGGTGATCCCCAGCCAGTACAGCGAAACCCACTGCGCGGCGGCCGCGGGGGTCAGCCCGGTCCAGGTCAGGTGCGTCGCGGCCCAGGCCCCGATGCCGGTCTCCAGCCCGGCGTAGCAGAACGCGAGCGCCAGGAACGGGGCCAGCACCGCGAACGCCGGTTTCCCTTCGCGGGCACCAGGTTCGCCGGCCGGGCCGTCGGCGCACCGGTACGCAGGGAAGGACAGCAGAGCGAGCGCGCCGACGCCGAGGAACACTGCGGGCACGTCCGGGCCTGGGATGAGCCCGACCACGAAGGGGCCTGCGACGGCGCCGATCCCGAACGTCGCGTTGACCAGGTTGAGCATAAGTACCGCGCGGTGCCGGGATCCGCGTGCGAACGCGGTGTTCACGTGCAGCACCGCGCCGCCGTAGCCGCAGCCCGCCACCGTGATCGAGATCAGCAGGACCGGCCACGAGGGAGCGAACCCGGCGCCCGCGCAGCCCGCGGCGAACAAGCCGATCACGACAGCGAGTTCGCGGCGGGGTGCGACAGACCGTTTGCGCACGCCGCAGCCGACGATCGCCAGCAGTGCGCCGGCGTTGTAGACACTGACGAGCAGCCCGCCCGAATCGCCGGTGCGGGCGAACCGCTCGGTGACGGCGGGCAGCGCGGCGCCGAGACCCGCTGTCGCCGCGCCGAGGGCCAGAAACAGCGGGAACGCGGCCGCGCTGCCCAGCCGGACGCCCGGCAGCTCCCGAACTCCGGTCACTGCCACGAAACCACGCCGACCGAGGCGAGATCGGGCACGGTGTGTTCGGTGTCCAGTTCGGCCGTGCCGAGGGTGCCCGCCACTCCGACGACACGGATTCCGCCCGCCCGTGCCGCCGCGATCCCGGCCGGCGCGTCCTCGAACACGACGCAGTCCCGCGGCCGGGCTCCGAGCCGGGCGGCGGCGGCGAGATACCCCTCGGGATCCGGCTTGCTCTTGGCGACGTCGTCGGCGGTGACGAGCACGCCGGGCACGGGCAGTTCCGCGACGCGGAGCCGGGCCCGCGCGACCCCGTCGTTGCCCGAGGTCACCACCGCCCACGCGGCAGGCGGCAGCGCTTCGAGCGCCGCGCGGGCGCCCGGCCGGGCGGTGATGCCGTCGACGTCGTCGACTTCCCGTGCCTCCATGAGCCGCGCCTCCCGCTCCGCGTCGAGGGCCGGTGCGACGAGCCGGACCAGGTCGAGATTGCCGCGCCCGTGCGACAGTTCCACGACCTGGTCCGGTTCGAGGCCCCTCCCGGCCGCCCATTCCCGAAGCTGCCGGACGATTGTCGGCATCGAGTCCACGAGCACACCGTCGAGATCGAACAGCACGGCGCGACAGGACAGGACGACGCGGTCCGGCAGGGTCAGGCTGATGGGCATGGTCGCTCCTGATTGTGCGGGAAAGCGGTCAGCGGGCGAAGAACTCCCGCACACCGTCGCAGACGAGGCTGACCTGGTCGGCGGTCATCGACGGGAACAGCGGCAGGCACAGCGTGGTGCCGGCGAGGTCCTCGGCCACCGGGAAGTCCCCTCGCCGGTGCCCGAGGAACGCGAACGCCTCCTGCAGGTGGATCGGGTGCGGATAGCGGACGACGGCGTCTACGCCCGCTTCCCGCAGATGCGCGAGCAGTTCGTCCCTTCGCTCGGTGCGCAGCTGGAACAGGTGGTAGACATGCTCGCCGGTGCCCGCACCGTCCTGAAAGGACACCGGCAGCCCGGCGAGCCGCTCGCGGTACTCGGCCGCGACCGCCACCCGCCGCGCGGTCCACTCGTCCAGCTGCGGGAGCTTGTGCCCGAGCACGAGTGCCTGCAGCGTGTCCAGCCGCGAGTTGAACCCGACCACGCGGTGCTCGTTCTGCTTGTCCTGCCCGAAGTGGCGCAGCCGCCGCAGCACCGCGGCGAGGCGGTCGGCGTCGGCTCCGCCGAGCGAGATCGCCCCGGCGTCGCCCGCCGCCGCGAGATTCTTCGACGGCGCGAAGCTCCAGCATCCCGCGTCGCTCGTCGTTCCCACTCGCACTCCGCCGGAATACGCGCCGATCGCCTGTGCGCAGTCCTCCAGCACGAGCAGGTCGTGCCGCTTCGCCAGTGCGTGCACGGCCGCCATGTCGACGGACTGCCCGAACAGGTGGACCACGAGGACGGCCCGGGTGCGGTCCGTGATCGCCGCTTCGGCCTGTTCGAGGTCGATGAGGTAGTCGCCGGGACCGCAGTCGGCGAGCACCGGCGTCGCGCCGACGCGCACCACCGCTTGTGCGCTCGCGTGGAAAGTGTTGGCCACGGTGATCACCTCGTCTCCGGGGCCGATTCCGAGGGCGTGCAGCGCGAGGATCAGCGCGTCGGTCCCGGAGTTGACGCCGACCGCGTCCCGCGCGCCGAGGTAGCTCGCGAACGCGTGCTCGAAGCGGTCGACCGCCGCGCCGAGCACGTAGTCGCCGCGCAGCAGCGTTTCGCGGATCGACGGCAGCAGTTCGTCGTCCAGCCCGGGGAGCTGGCCGGGATAGTCGTAGCGGCCGACCCGGTATTCGGCCACGTCAGTCCCGCCCCTCGTGCTCGGCCGCGACGCGTCCGTCGCCGCGCCCGAAATCGTCGGACAGCCGGATGACGTCGTCGAGTTCCGGGGTTGAAACCTCGACCAGGGTGAGGTCGGTGGCCGCCTCGATCCGGTGCACGGCGAGCGGCCGCACGTGCACGATGTCGCCGGGGGCCAACGCGCGGGCGGCGAGGTCTTCGCCCGCGCGGTCGGCGTAGCGGAGGACGCCTTCGCCGCGCACGATGAGGTTCGCCTCCTCCTTCTGCTCGTGGTATTGCAAGCTGGTGCGTTCGCCGGCTTTGAGGTGGATGACTTTGAAGCCGAACGGCGCGTCCTCCGAGACCAGCCACCGCTCCTCGCCCCAGCCCTTGCGCACGACCTTCGCTTCGTTCAGCGAGGTGATCGTGAGGCCGCCGGTGGCCAGGCCCGGGCCGCTCGCGCCGGCCGCCGGGAAGATCTCGTGCAGGTAATCGCTGGAGACAGTCATGCCGTGCGGACGCTTTCTGCGAGGACGGGCGCGACGCTCGCGCCGGTGTGGACGAGGTAGTGCAGCTGGGCCGCGTAGACCGCCGCGCGCAGCCGGGCATCGAGGTCGATCCCGGGGGCCTGGGCGGCGATCCGGTCTTTGAGTTCGCGGAACTCGCCGGTGGCGAACACGTAGTGCCCGGCGATGACCGCGCGCTCGTGGTCGGAGGTCGTGGTGCCGGGTTTCAGCCACTTCCGCCACGCGCCCGAATCGTGGGCGATCCGCAGGAATTCGTCGCGTTCGGCGGCGAGGCCCAGTTCGTCCAGCAACTCAAGCAGCGCCCGGGTCTCCACGACGCCGAACTCCGGCGCGACGTTCACCGCCGCCACCCCGCGCTGCATGAGCCGCCGCAGCGACTCCGCGGGGAGGTAGTCGGCGTTGTGCGCCTTGAGCGAGCTGCCGACGTCCGCGCACACGCGGGCCAGTTGCGCGACCGCGAACCCCACCGCGGACGGAGCGGTGAGCAGCGCGCCGGTGTTCTCGGTCTCCAGCACCTTCGTCCCGGTCTGGGCGACGACGAACTCGGGAGCGGGCAGCCGGTCGGCGGCGAGCCGGGAGCACACTTCGGTGACCTGGTCGCGGAACTCGGCCGGGTCGTTCGTGTCGACGCCCTGGCCCTCGAAGCCGATCTCGAACCGCACCTCGCGGCCGAGTTCCCGGGCTGTCTCGTGGCACTCGCCGTACAGCTGCACCAGCCGGGCGATCGCCCGTTCGAGCGCGGCGGAGCCGTCGAGATCGAGGCAGGTGTCGATGTGCAGCAGATCGAATCCGGCTTCGATGTCCGCGCGGAAGGAGGCGAGGCTGGCGGCCATCGCCTGCTCCTCGGAGTAGTTGCCGGCCCGCTCGGCCGGGTGCTGCCAGGGCCCGCCGTGGTCGCGGCAGAGCAGCAGCAGGCCGTCCTTGTCCTGGTCGCGGACGTAGCCGGCGAACTCGTCGGTGGTCCAGCGCTCGACGTACCCGCCGCCGAGCGCGGCGGATTCGACCTGACGGCGGCTGGGGATGAGCATGATCCGGGTGTCGTGGTCCCGCGCGAGCTCGACGGTGGCGTCCACGGCGTTCTTCGACATCGGCCCGACACCGAGCGTCGGCATCCGGGGTGGTCCGTTTCTGGTCATCTGGCCTTCTCCTCTGCTCCGAACCAGCTGATGGCCTGAAGTGTTCGCTGGTCGCGAGCGCACCGGCGGGCTTGCGACGAGAGGGTTGGGAGACGTCCGAGACGCTCCTCCCGGGCGAACGGCTGGCCGGATCGGTCACGACCAGTTATGTTCGCCCGATGAACAAAGTAGTGGTTCAGACCACGTCGGCATACCCCCAACCGAGCGAGGGCGCCGCGGCGAGGCTGCTGGACCTTGTCCACCGGACCGGCGGCCTGACCAGGGCCGAGGCGACCGCCCGGCTGGATCTGCCGCGCAGCACCGCAGGCGAGGCGGTCGCGGAACTCGTCGAACTGGGGCTGATCGAGCTGGGCCCGGCCGCGCGTCAGGCCGCCGGCGGCGGAGCCGTGCGCGGGCGGCCGTCCCCGCTCTTGCGCCCGGACCCGGCGGGCCCGGTCGTCGTCGTGGGCAGACTGGATTCCAGCGAGGCCGAACTGTCGGTCGCCGGACTGGGCGGCACGGCCGGGCCCCGGCGGCGGATCCCGCTGCCGTCGCCGGGAAGCGACCCGCGACGGGCGCTCTCGGCGCTGGCCGCCCGGATGCGCCAGGCGGTCGAGGAGAGCGGCCGTCCGTGCGCGGGCGCGGCGGTCGGGCTGGCCGGCATGGTCAGGGCGACCGACGGGCTGGTTCATTCGGCCCTGCACCTGAACTGGACCGCGGTCCCGGCCGCGGAGATCCTCGCCGCCGAGCTGCCGGAGATCCCGCGGGTCGACGTCGGCAAGGACGCCTCCTTCGCCGCGCTCGCCGAACACCGCCGGGGAGCCGGCCGCGGTGCGCGCACCCTGCTGATGCTGGCCTGCGAGCACATCGGCATCGGCGGAGCCGTGCTGCAGCAGGGGGTTTCGTTCACCGGGGCCGGAAACGCGGTCGAGGCGGGGCATGTCGTGGTCGACCCGGCCGGCCCGCGGTGTCCGTGCGGCATGCGCGGCTGCCTGGAAGTCTCGGCGGACGGCCGCGCCCTGCTGGGCCGGACGCCCGCCGACCCGGGAGACCCGGCCGAGGTCAAGGAGCTGTTCCGCCGGGCGGCGGCGGGCGAGCCGGGGGCGGCCGAGCGGATCGGTGCGGCGGCCCGGTGCCTCGGCCGGGCACTCGCGAGCCTGGCGAACCTGTTCGACCCGGACCGGATGGTGCTGAGCGGGGTGCTGGGGGAGTACCTCCGGGTCGCCCCGGGCCGGATTCACGAGGAACTGGC
This sequence comes from Amycolatopsis sp. M39, assembly GCF_001651785.1. Classification (NCBI taxonomy): domain Bacteria; kingdom Bacillati; phylum Actinomycetota; class Actinomycetes; order Pseudonocardiales; family Pseudonocardiaceae; genus Amycolatopsis; species Amycolatopsis sp. M39. The sequence goes on along the minus strand of NZ_LWSF01000030.1, from coordinate 31,952 downwards.
GGCCTCGGTCGTGGCGCGCGCACAAGATCCGGCCGTGGTGGCGGGAACCGTCGCCGGCCCGGTCCTCAGCGGGGCGGTGGAGCATGCGTTCGGCCCGTTGCTCGCCTGCCCGCGCTTGCTGGCGGAACCGGCCTAGGCGGCACTGACGGTTCGGAGAAGACTGAGCTGTCCTCGCGTGTGCCGTGAAGCGGGAGTCCGCACTCGACGGTGCGCCGTGGCGACGATCGAGCTGGCGAGCACGCTTGCAGAGCGAAGCGCAGGCCAGGCCGTCGTGCCCAAGAGATCCTGCATCGCGCATCGTCGCGACGGTCCCGATGCGTCGTGGCCGGGCGTGCCGGCCAGGACCCTTCGCAGCGGCGGCACCGGAGACGTCGGCTGCCCTGCCGGCCCGGCCATCTCGCACATCACCGGCGAAGATCTGCCCGCGAGACACCGCGGCCAACTGGCCCGGTCAGCGGAGCGGCGGCCGCCGGGGCAACTGTCAGCCGCCTCGCGCGTCTCCTGAACAGTGATCAACAATAGCTGGCAACCTGACTTAGGAGGCATCATGGCTACCGGCCGCGTCATCGGCGTTGCTGGCATCAGCGCACTCGCACTCGTGCTGGCGGGCTGTGCCGGGGGCGGGAACCAGGCGGGAGCCGGGAGCGCCAGCAGTGCGGCCGGCGGGGCGGCGAAGTCGGCACCGCACGACCCGTCTCCCGCCTCGGCGAAGACCTCCGGGCCCTCCCGCAGCGCGGCGGCCCCGGCGGAGCAGCCCGCGGACGCGTCCTTGCCCGCGGCGGAGAAGCTCGTGCGCAGCAAGGGCTACACCCCCAATTCCGACACCTCCTGGCCGCGGCCGAAGGACCTCAACGTCATCGTGGCGCTCAAGTCCGACGCGCAGACTTCGTCCAGCCAGATGGCCTTCTTCTTCCACGACGGCCGGTTCCTGGGCACCGACACCGCCACGCCCAGCGCCAACATGAGCAAGAAAGCACAGGACAGCACCACGATCACCCTCTCCTACCAGCTGTACCAGGCGAATGACCCCAACGCGGAGAACACCGGCGGGGCGGCGGACGTGCGCTACCACTGGACCGGGTCCAAGCTGGAGCCGCTGGACCCGATTCCGACCGACGACCCCAGCGCCGACCACAGCCGCCGGTAGCCCTTCTTCGTCGCCGGGCCTGATGCCCTGCCGTCGGACACCTATCCAGCTCGTCCGGCGTCCCTCGCGCATGCGGGAGCGGGTTTCGTCGGCCTGACTGGGCAATTCCGGTGCGACGGGGCTTCGTGCGGGCATGGCCGGGCGTGCCCGCGGCTGTTCCCATGCGCTGGATCTGTCGCTTGTGGACACCGAGGCCGATGTCCGGCGGCAGCGGCGTCTCGGCGCGGACCGTGAACCACGCCGGTGCCTCGCTCGCACGGCCGACTCGGGTTCGCACCCGCAGGAGGCGGTCCGGAGCGGTACCGGGCACGATCGGTGCATGAGCGCTATCCCGTGGACCGGCAGGCGGGGCCCGCTCGTGGCCGAGATCGCGGTGCTGATCGTCCTTGGTGCCCGTCGACGCCGTGCTGTTCGCGCGTTCCGGTCCGGCGACCGGGTGGCTAGCGACGGTCGCCGCCGAGTTCGCGCCCGGTCTCGGTCCGGTCGTGGCCGTGCTGCGGCGACGGTTCCCCGGGCACGTCGCGGCGGTTGCGACAGCGGTGTCGCGGTTATCGCTGGTCAGCACCGCGCTTGTCGCCGCGCTCGGGCAATGGCTGCCGCCCCAGCCGAGCGGAGCGGAGGCGCTCGCGATCGCGCTGGTTGTCGGCTCGGCGTGCCACCGTTTGCGGCCGCGACCCGCCTTCGCGCAGGCAGTGCTGGGCGGAGTCGCGACGGTGCTCGGCTCGCCCACAGCGTTGTTCGCCGCGGCCGCCGCCGTCGCGTGGGGTGCGGCGCTGGCTGTCGGGCTGCTGCTGCGTGACGCCGACGCCCGCGCCGGTGCCGCGGCTGCCCGCCGAACGGTTGCGGCTCGCGCGTGAGCTGCACGACCTGGTCGAGCACCAGATCACCGGGATCGTCGTGCGGGCGCAGGCCGCGCACCGCGTCGCCCAGCGCCAGGGCGGCGATCGGGCGAGGCTGATTGCCGTCGAATCAGGTCATGGATAGGTGAAGCTGTCCCAGCTGGATCGAATTTCATCGATTTCGCGAAGCTGCTTGGAAGAATGAACCGGCGGATTCTTGGTTCGAGCCCGCGCGGCGGGCCAAGCCCAAGTCGGCGACCTGGACTTCGCCTTGCCTGCAAGCGGGGGCGATTTAGTAGTGAATCGCGGTCAGGGGCTGACTGGTGCCTCATGGGTGCGACGATCGAGCTAAAGCCGCGAGAGTTCAACTTCATTGCCGCCGGGAATTTTCTTTCCCGCGCTGATAGGCATGGCGAAGCGCGTCCGGCGGGTCGCGCGTGTTGTGGCGCTGCCCCGTATCGCGGTGGCCGGATGTCACTGACCTGCGGTTATCGCAAGTCCGCAGGAGCAACACCGGCCGGCGTCCTCGAAAGCATGGCTTTGCTCAAGTTCTGCTCCGGAAAACTGGCATGAACGCGCGGTCCGAGTTTGCGCAGGCGGCCGTCTCGCCGAGCAGGGCCGCGGCGCCCAGCGCGCCGAGGTTTATCGACGGTCTCCGAGGACTTCGCGGGCTTCACGAGACGGCCTCGGCGAGCAGGGACTGGTTGCGTTCGCGGATGCCGGGCGGAAGACGGTCCAGGAGGTTGGCGACGGTCACCGACCGCAGAGACGCGCGCCAGGCCTGGTCGGCCTCGTTCATCACCGCGTAGATGGCGCACGGTTCGCGACACTGGCGCGTGGTCAGGGCGCCGGCGCCGCGCTGCCGGATTTCCTGGCAGACGAAGGGCGCGGCCGATCCTTCGATGGCCTCGACGACGTCCAGCACTGTGATCGCGGCGACCGGCCGGGCCAGCCGGTAGCCGCCTTTGGGGCCGGTGACCGCATGCAGGAGCCCCGCTCGGGCCATGGCCTGCAGATGCTTGGCCAGGACGGTTTCGGGCAGGCCGTAGTGTCCTGCCAGGGTGTCGCGGCGGACGCTGGCGGACGCGGGCGCCAGGCCCAGCAGCGTGACGCAGTGCAGGCCCCACTCCACTCCTTGCGAAAGCTTCATGACCCGAGTATAGCTATTCCGGTCATTAAATGTCTGTAATAACTGGGGTGAAGGTGCGCGGATTGCACGTCCGCCGGTGGGGTGCCGGCGGCCAGGTGGCGGTGTTGGTGCACGGCATGAGTGCCGACTCGGGCAGTTGGTCGCGCCTGGGGCCGGAGCTGGCCGGGCGCGGTTACGAGGTGCTGGCGGTCGACCTGCCCGGTCACGGCCGGAGCCCGCGATGGCCCGGCTACACGTTCGAGGAGATGGCCGACGCGCTGGTGGCCGCGGTGCCGCCGGGCCCGGAGCTGATCGTCGGCCACTCCCTTGGCGGGCGGTTGGTCTCGATGGCCGTGGACCGGATTCGTCCCGCCAAGGTGATCTACGAGGACCCGGCCTGGTCCGCGGGGACCGAAGAGGTCGCCAGAGCGTTCGAGGCTCGCCGGAACGCGACAGCCGAACAGCTGCGGGCGGCCTCTCCCCGCTGGCCGGAGGCAGCCCGCCAGGCCACACTCGCCGCGCTGGGGCGATGGGACCCGGCGACGGCCGGCCTGGTCCGCCGTCAGCTCGCACACTGGCCCGCCGTCGCGTCCGGGACGAGCGCGCTGGTCGTGCTGGCCGACCCGAGCCCGGTAGTCCCGCCGCAGGCCGCCGCTCGGCTGGCCGGCGACGGGTTCGTCGTCCGCACCGTGCCCGGGGCCGGGCACGTGATCCACCATGACGATTTCGACGGGTTCGTCTCGGCTGCCGGGCGATGCTGGTGACCGCGACGACGACCCTGGGCCCGGCGGTCCGGCTGCGTGGGCCGACGCTGGTGGTGCTGTTGTCGGCGTGGTTTCTGGCCCAGTTCGACTTGTTCGTCGTCAACGTCGCCGTGCCCTCGCTCGCGCACGGTCTGCACGCTGACGCCGGCGCGCTGGAGCTGATTGTCGGCGGCTACGCCTTCACCTACGCGGCAGGGATGATCACCGGCGGCCGATGGGGCGACCGGTTCGGTCATCGGCCGGTGTTCGTCGCCGGCGTGGCGGGATTCGCGCTGACCTCGCTGCTGTGCGGGCTGGCGGCCAGCCCGGACCAGCTCATCGCCGCCCGGCTGGCCCAGGGCCTGGCCGGTGCCGTGATGGTGCCGCAGGTGCTCGCCGTCATCACCGTCAGCTGTCGCGGCGGCGCGCGGACTCGTGCGCTCGGCTGGTACGGCGTGGCGGGCGGCCTCGGCTCGATCGCCGGGCAGGTCCTTGGCGGCTTGCTGCTGCACGCCGATCTTCTCGGCCTCGGCTGGCGGGTGATCTTCCTGGTGAACGTCCCGGTCGGCGTGGCGGTCGTCCTGCTGGCGCACCGGCTGCTGCCCCGCACCGGCCCCGGCGGACCCGGCCGCCAAGACCCGGTCGGCGCCATCGGCCTGGCCGCGACACTCGCGCTGGTGATGGTGCCGCTGACTCTTGGCCACAGCCAGGGCTGGCCGCCCTGGACCTGGGCTTGCCTCGGGTTGAGCATCCCCGCCGGGTGGGGGACGGCGGCGTGGCTGCGTCGCCTGCACGCTCGCGGCGGCACACCGGTGATCGAACCGGCGTTGCTGCGCCGCTCGTCCTACCGGGCCGGGCTGGGGACCGTCACGGCATTCATGGCCTACTTCGCGTCGTTTCTGTTCACCCTCACCCTGTTTCTGCAGGAGGGTCTGCGGTTGGACGCGGTCACCGCCGGGTTGGTGTTCGCTCCCATGGGCGCGCTGTTCTCCGTGAGTTCCGTCCTCAGTTCTCGTTTGGTCGCCCGGCACGGAGCCCGCGCCGTCGCCGTCGGGGCCGTCCTGACCGGACTCGGACTGGCCAGCTTCGTCCTGTGCTTGCACACCACCGGTATCGCGACGGCACTGGGCTGGGTCATCGCCTCGCTCGCCCTCGTCGGGATCGGCAACGGCCTGACACTCCCGCGACTCATCGGCCTGGGTCTGGTCGATGTCGAGCACGAACACGCCGGGATCGGCGCGGCCGTGCTCACCACCGCCCAGCAGTTCGCGGCCGCAGCGGGGGTCGCGGCGCTCGGCAGCGTCTTCTTCGCCGTCGTCCCGCACGACGGCACGGTCCGCGCCATGCAGTGGATCGCATTGGCAGACCTGGGCCTCATCGCACTGGTGTTCCTGCTTCTTGTCCGCACTTCGCGGCGCTAACCGCACTCAACCTGGAGATCACATGTCCATGCGCACCACCAACTTGGGAACCACGGGTCCGGTCGTCTCGCGACTGGGGCTCGGCTGTATGAGCATGGCCGGCAGCTACGGATCCGCCGACCCGGACGAGGCACGGGCCACCCTCGCGGCCGCTCTCGACGGCGGCATCACTCTCTTCGACACCGGCGACTTCTACGGCGACGGCGCCAACGAGGAACTACTCGGCTCGGCCCTCGCCTCCCGTCGCGACAAGGCCGTCCTGGCCACCAAAACCGGCGTGCGCCGAACCGCCGACGGGCTGGTGGCAGACGGCCGCCCCGACTACCTGCGCCAGGCCTGCGACGCCTCGCTGCGCCGGCTGCGAACCGACCACATCGACCTGTACTACCTCGCCAGAATCGACCCCCAGGTACCGATCGAGGATTCGGTCGGTGCGCTCGCCGGACTGGTCGAGGCGGGCAAGGTGCGCCGTATCGGGTTGTCGGAAGTCTCGGCAGCCACTCTGCGCCGTGCCCACGCGGTGCACCCGATCACCGTGCTGCAAACGGAATACTCGCTGTGGGAACGCCACGTCGAAGACGATGTCCTGCCCGCCCTCCGCGAACTGTCGATCAGCCTGGTCGCCTACAGCCCGCTCGGCCGGGGCCTGCTCACCGGCGCGGTTCGCGCCGGCACGCGCTTCGCGTCCGGAGATTTCCGTGCCACCGCCCCGCGCTATACCGGAGCCAACCTGACCGCGAATCTCGGCACCGTCGAGGCCGTCAGCGCGATCGCCGCCGACCTCGGCGCCACGCCCGCTCAGCTCGCCCTCGCCTGGCTTCTCGCCCGAGGAACCGACATCGTTCCCATCCCCGGCAGCTCCCGCCGTACCCACCTGCATGACAACCTCGCCGCCATCGACCTCCGCCTGACCCCCGACGACCTGGCCCGCATCGACGCCGCCCTTCCCCCAGCGGGTGCCCGCGGCGACCGCTACGGCACGCACAGCATGACAATGATCGACCAGTGAAATGCTGCCCGACAGGCCGCGCGGCACCGCATGACGAACATCGCGACGTCCTGTGTCGTGCGCCGCCGTCAAACCCCGGTCCTGCGCAGGAGGTGCCGGCGGTTCTGCTCGGCGTCACCGAGGGCGCAGCGTCGTTGCGCGGCCGTCGCCGGGAGCGGGTGGGCACCACGGCCTCGGCAAGCCAGTTGCGACAGCGCCTGGTGGTGGCGGCCGGTCCCGGTGCTCTGGCGCACGATCGAGTGCGGGCAGGTTAGCAACCAGGTCGGATTTGGTTTCACTGTTCGGGAGTGCGCCAGTGCGTCGGCGCAGGCGGTCCAGCCCCGCCGTGGAGGGCGGCGCGCGCATCCGCCTTTCGACCGACTCCACGACGGTGCCGGCTGCCCGAAGCTGCTCTCGGCCTGCCAGGGTGAGGTGGCTGGGCAAGGCTCTGCCGTGCGATGTGCTCGCCGGGCGGGCGACCAGTCCACGCAGCACCAGGTTCATGGACTGACGCGAGACGAACACGGCGCGCGCAAGCTCCGCGTTGGCGCAACAGTTTGCACGAAGGAAGCCAGCTCGCCGAGACGGCACGATGCCGAGGCTTGGCTACTCGCAATGCCGAGCGCGCCACCGCCTATCGATCGCGCACGCGGAGATCAGGAGAATCCGCTGGAACCGGGTGCGCACCAGGGGTCAGCGCAGGTCCAGCTGGGCGAGCGGTGATTTCGCCCCACGCTCCTCGATGACTGTGACGGACGGCTCGACCAATGACAAGTCCGGAGACGGCGCGCGGCCCGTACGGTGGCCGCGCTGCGTGTGCTTCATCGTCAAGGTGGGACCGCTGAGACCAGTAGCTGGGAAGCCTTGCTCACCGCGCGAGTTCTCCCGCGGTGGTCTGTCCAGCGGTTGGAGGTGTGTCGGTCCGCACCGTCTTGAGAGCCGTGCGACGGCGTGAACGCTCCGGCGGGCGGGTCCGCGTCCTTTTCGCGAGACTGGCTTTCTTCCGCGCCCGGACGTCCTCCCGGCGTGAAGAGTCCCGCCACTTCGTGAACCATGCCCTGTCACGTCAGCGGGCCTTGACCTGCCGTGGACGACACTTGCCGCAGCGCGCACTTCACCGCAGCCGATCTTGGCTCGCTGGCGCTGCGGCAGCACGAGTCAGAACAGCGACCATTCCGCACCCCGGACCGCTGGTGAGGCAACCACATGACCACGGTGCTGCCTGTCGCGGACAGTGAAAGATCCCCTAGGCGGCCAGTTCCCGCCCCGCTCGATCCGCTGACGATGATCGGTTACGTGCGGTCCTCGGCTGGGATCTTCCGCGCCGTCTCGCATCGGGGTCTGTCCATTGAGGACATTATCGGCCAGTCCCGGCACCGCCGAAGCGGCGGCAGAACTCTCCGGCATCATGCGGCGGTTCGGTTTTTCCGTTCACTCCTGGGCAGGAAGTGCCGTCGCTGCCCGGAGTCGCGTACTTCTCGGACAACCGCAGCGCGCGCCTTCCTTCTTGCCCGGAGAACATGAGTGCCTGCCGAGCCTGCTGATCAGAGGATTCTCCGCGCAGCGGGAAATCGGTGCCGAACTCCGGGCCGACGCGGCAAGTCTGCATTCCCGGCCACTGCTGCGAAACGGACTGACCGCATCGCCGTGTCCGGGCCGCGCCGAACGTATGCGTCATCGCGGCTTCGGCACGCTGTGCGCCCGCGCAGGTCCAGGACCTGCGCCCGGTCGCCGGACGTCGCGCCTCCGGCGCGGGCCGGATTCCAAGGAGCCGCAGTCGGCGAAAATGCCGATAGGGCGACGCGGGCCGGGGTGCGTGTAATCCAGTCCGCTTCGTCCGGCATTCCGGGCGGCACGGAGGCGGTTGGACGGGTGCTCTTGTGCGGACGCTGGCCGCCGGGTACCAGCGTCGCGGAACCGGGGCGCGCCGGGTGGAGTCCGCCGTGAATCGCGGTCTGGGGACCTGCGGATGCGAGTGCTGACGATGGTCGATCGGGCTTTCGGCGGGCAGGGGAGTGCGCCGGTTCCGGAGCCGCGTGACAGTACGGGCCGAGCCGGTCGTCGGCGTGCCGTGGGCAACGGCTCGGGACAGCGTCAAGGTCCGGGCGGGCCGGAAGTCCTGGCCAGACGAAGGACGGTGGTGTGGTCCGGCGGCGTCTCTCAGACTGTCGGGGCGAGGTGAACCATGACAACGAAGGACGAACTCGCCGAAGCGCTGCAAGCCGGGCCGTTCTGCCGCGCCCTGTCCGCGGCCGCGCGCAGCCGCGGACTGAGTCTTCGCCAGTTGCAGTACCGGCTCGGTGCCAAGGGCGTCTCGCTCAGCGTCATGACGCTGAGCTACTGGCAGAGCGGGCGGAGCCTGCCGGAAAAGCCTGAATCGCTCCGGGCGGTAGGGCTGCTGGAGGACATACTCGCGCTGCACCCGGGATGCCTGCTTCGGTTGCTCGGTCCTGGCCGGCCGCGGGGCCGTGGCGTCCGTTCGGCGAAACCGGCCGACCGTCTTCACCGCGCATGGGGCTTCCCTGCCTTCCTGCCGTCGCTGCTCGCCCGGCTTCCCGGCGGCGTGGAAGATCCTGTTCGCAAAGTCGATCTGAGCGAGTCGTTGCACGTGACAGCGGACCGGTGCGTCCAGCGAATCGAGGTCCGGGAACTGGTCGAAGCGAGGCGCGACGAGACGCGCACGATGATTGTCGCGGCCCGGAGCCGGCCGGGCGCCCCGCCCCCGCTGATCTCGCGTGGCGATCAGTGCCGGCCGGGCACCGTCCTCACCCTCCTGGAAGAGGGCTTTTCCCTGACCGAACTGGTGCTGGCCAAGACGCTCGGGCGCGGTGAACGGCTCGCCATTTCCTATGTGCAGGAATACCCCCGGCCTGCCTTCGCCGACCGCCATCACCGCCGGATCGCCGAATCAGTCGCCCGTTACCGAGCCCGCTTCGTTTTCGCGTCCGGCGCGGAACCGCTCGCGTGCCGGACGTGGCGCTCCCGCACTCCCGAGGGAGCGACGACCGGCTGGATCGACGTGCGGCCCGACCTCCGGCGCACCGTCCGCCTGGCGCGGCGCAACGCGACTCCTGGAGTCCACGGCCTGCACTGGACCTGGGAATAGCTTATCTCTGTTTACGGAAGCTCTCCCGGAGGGGTTTCCCGGCCGATTGCGACCGGTTAGATTCCAGTCGCATTGTTCTCGCAGCGCGAATCCGATCCAGAGGAAGGCAGGCGGATGAGGAAAAGCAGTGCAGGAAGAGTCCTGGCCGCGGGCGTGATCGCCGGCGCCATGACCTGTCTCGCCGCATCGCCCGCGGTGTCCGCGAGCCGGGTCCCCAGCTACCAGACCTGGCTGACCGACGTGCACACGGCGATGCAGGGCGGCGCAGCGTACCTCGACGGCAGGATCGCGCAGGGCGGCGAGAAGCTGGCTGTGGTCACGGATATCGACAACACGGCCCTCGAAACCTATTACCGCCCTGGCGAACCGACCGCCGACGTGCTCTCTTTCATCAAGCACGCAAAAGAAAAAGGTGTCGCCGTGCTGGTGGCGAGCTACCGCAGCAGCGCCTCGGACGCCAAAGAAGCACTGGTCGACGCCGGCTACCCGGTGGACCGGGTCTGCGTCCGGAAAAGCTCGGAGAAGCACGCCACCGATACCAAGCAGCGCTGCCGCAAGGACTACGCCGCAGCCGGATACACCATCATCGCCAACGTCGGGAACCGCCCCGGCGATTTTACCGGAGGCAATTACGAGAAGGGCTTCAAGCTCCCCGACTACAACGAGCAGCTCTCATAGCGCTCGTCTGACTGGCGGCGGCGAAACCGCGCGGCGGAGTATAAATCGTGCAAAGATCACTCTTTTTCCGGGAAATATGCTCGTCGGCTCCCGGTCCGTGGCGTGAGCGCGAGACAATGCTTCCGGAATCTTGCGGGCTGGTTTCGCGACGGTGGCCTCCTGAGCTGAGAAGGCCGGGTTCCAGCGCCTCTGGTCTTCGTCCTCCCGCGACTCGTGGTTTCTTCGCCCGGGCAGACGCCGTCCAGCGAAGGAATCGTTGAATAGGCCCAGCAACGACGAGCGCTGCTGGCTTGCTCGGAATGCTTCGGCGAAGCACGATGCTTTGTCCGGATCTGTCAAAAGTCCACCTGATTGAGGTAAACCGTAACTAATTCCTTTTCTGGACGGCTCGACGCATCGCGGGCCGGGCCCAAGCGATCGTCACCTGCGGTCATGGCGACACGGTCACAGCTGGTGCCCAGTGCACCGAGGTCGAGGTTCAGATCGGCCGCGGAATGCCCGCAGTGGTCGCAAAAGCTCCGTCAGCCGGTGTTCGATCGGCCGCAAGGCGAGGCCGGGCCGTTCCTGCTGCTCGCCGGTCAGCCCGCCTGGCTCGGCGCGGTGCCTGATGTTCCATCAGCTTTCATCAGATCGCGCTCCGCCGGTTCCGCATACGGCCCGATATGTGTGGGCAGCGCGGCGGCCGCGTCGCGAATCGCAGTCGCCAGGAGGTGCTCGGCTTCGGGTGCCCTTCTCAATCCCTCGTCCGGCAGGTCGGGCAGTGTCGTGGCGCTCAAAGCACGCATTGGCGAACTGCGGGCAAGTGTCCATGCTGGCCACGACGATCCGCGCGTCCACGGTGAGCGATGTCGTCGAGGTTTCCGGTGCGCGGTCCGCGCTGCGGATGGCTGTTCGAGCCCGGTCGCTCCCCACCGGGCAAGCCGGAATGCGGCCCGACTGCGCGGCACCGCGCCGCCAGCTGAGCGACAAGGAGTACGTGTTGCCAGGCAACAGAAGGCCGCAGTCACCGGCGAACATCCGAAAACCCGGCACCGCAGTGCGGTAAGCGTGGAGCGCGAGTCGCCGAGCGTGGGAATCAACCGGCGAAGCTCCCATTCGCCAGGGATTCCAGCGGCTCAGTCGCCGCCAATCCCGACCGGAACACCCGAGCGGCCTGGTGATTAGGCCACGAGGCGTAGTCGCCGGGCGGCGGCACTCGGTTCGGCCGAGGATGGACGGATGACGACGCGAGGAGGATCTCGCCGGGCTGGAATGATCGGGCTGCTGACCGGAGCATGGTTCGCGGCCTGCATGACGGTGCTGTCGGCGACGGTGTCGTTGCCGCAAGCCCCTTTCTGGGGCGCGACGCTGATCGGCATCGGAGCGGGCGCGGCGTTCGGCGCGCTGGCGGGACCGGCGTTCGCCCGGGCGGAGCGCGGGATGTGGCGGGCCGCCGGAGAGGAGCTGAACTGGCAGCAGTTCCGCGGCGCCGCGCGCGCCAGCCGCTCCGGGCGAGGGCCGGACGACCCCCGGCTGCGCGAAGCGGCCATTCGGCTGGGGGTCTACCGGCTGGCGCAGCACCGCCGCCAGCGCAAGAGCGCGCTGATCTCCTGCTGGTCGGCTGCCGGGTTCAGCGTGCTCGCTGCGGTCCTCGGCAATGGGCTCGCGGTGCTCAGCGCGGTCTGGTTCACCGGGCTCGCAATCATGTTCCTGCATGAGCGCACCAGGCTGGGCAAGGCCCTGCTGCGCCTGCGAGCGGCACCGAACGAGTGAAGGAGGACAACGTGAAATCCCGGACGTACTGGCTGTTCGCGCCCCCAGCACTCTTCTTGGTGCTGCTGCTCGGATTCACCGTCTTTTTCGGCGAGCCTTGGGACCAGGCCGCACTCGGCAGTCTCACCGCAGCGATCGCGGTGCTCGTGATCTCCTTCGCGGCCGAGACGCTCACGCGTCGATCCCGCCGGAAGGGCTGACCGAACAGCTCCGGATTGCGGGGCCGCCGATCAGTCCCGGGTCGCTGGGACAGCCGAATCTCCAGCCCGCCCCGCGGGTTCAGGACACGACCCGACGTCCGCCAGCCGGTTCGCTTGCCCGTTCGCGCGGCCGCACAGCCGCAGGATTCGGCCGGTTGGCACGAAGACCGGCTGAATCTCAAGGAAGGTGGGATGGCCGCTGCGGCACATTCGCCAATCAGTCCAGGCTCGAGTCCGCACAATTCGATGGACCCGGCAGGCCGTTGTCGCCGTCGGCCGTGACTTGTTTGCCCGGCAGCACCTTTCCGACGCCACGTCCGAGGTGCTCTGGCGACGAAGACCAAGCTCTCGGCGACTCCGCAGCAGCAGCCCCGTCCGAAGACCGAGGCCGCAGCCTGCGCGCCGGTCGCGATCCGCAACCCGATCTCCATGGTCCGCCGACTGCCCACAGCCCGGTGCATCAGGAGAGAAGCCGCTACCCCAGCCTAACCGCCGCAATGCCACAGTGGATCTTCGTCGGCGTTGTAGGGTCCAGCAATTTCAACGGCCGTGCGGACATCCAGAACGTTCCTGACGGGAAGCAGACGAAGATACGATCCGCACACCAGGAGACCAGGCACCCTTGCCCGGCACTGCTCGTCTCTGGCGGACCGATGGCCGAAGCCCATGTCGGGTCTCGTATCGCCGAATCCGTAGCGGGTGGGGCCGGATTCGCGCAGGCGTGCGGCGAGGAGGGTGAAGTCGCTGGAAACGATGCAGAAAGCCGTCGAAGCGGCCCGAGCAGAACGGGTCCATCGCGTCGATGACCGTCGCGGCGTCGGTGGCGTTTTTCCCGGTGGTGTAAGCGAACTGCTGGATCGACTGGGCGAGCAGGTGATCCTTCCAGCCTTTGAAGTTGGTGCCCGTAGGCGCGTTTGACATCTGCGGTGCCGTACTTGGCGACTTCGGCGAGCAGCCCTGCGACGTTCGAGGGGCGTGCGTTGTCCGCGTCGATCAGCACCGCGAGCCTGACCGCGTTCTCGCCGCGCCGCCGGGCCGAGCGGCCCTCCTCGCCCTGGTCCCATGGCCACGCCTTGGCCTGGCAGCAGCAAGAGAAAGGGCGCTCATCATGGCCTCGTCGTGCCGGCGGCAAGGGGACTTTCGGGCTGGGGCGGACCTGCTTCTTCGCGTATGGTGCGCCGTCCGTGTGGCCCTCGATCGTCCTCAATGCCAGCGGTGGGGCGCGCCGAGGGCGGCCGTGTGATTTGTTCGGGGAACCGGGCATCGGCTGAGGGGGCCGTGGGCATGATGGCCGAACCAGGGGAGCGGAAGGACCGGTCTGCGGAGGTCAGGTTCGCCATTGCTTCTGCGTTGCGATCGAGGAGCGTGACGAGGTGGTCGCTGCTCGGTTCCGGTGCCTCAGCCACGATGCGGTCCCGTTCGTCGTGCCCGTCCTGCGGAGTGAACTGCTTGACCAGCTCCCGGCGCATGATCTTCCCGGTCGACGTCGCGGGAAGCAGGTCGACCGGGAAGCGAACCAGGCGCGGGCGTTTGCCGGCGGCGAGGCGTTCACTGGCATAGGCGGGCAACTCCTCCTCCGTCGCCCCGGACCTCGTCGCCGACCGGGCCCGCCGCCGTCGCGACGGCCGGGTGCGCGGCCAGCACCCGCTCGATCTCGGCCGGGCAGACATGGTAACCGCCGGTGACGAGCATGTCCTTGCGCCGATCGACCACGAACACGTGCCCGGTTCCGTCCGTCGTGGCGATGTCGCCGGTGTGCGACCAGCCGTCCGGCTCGATCGCCTCCGCCGTCGCCTCGGCGTTGCCGTGGTAGCCGAGCATCACCCGGTGGACCGCGCACCATCAGCTCGCCCGGCTTCCCCGCGGGCGCGTCGTGTCCCACGTCGGCGATGCGGACGTTCAGCCCGGGGAGGGCCACGCCGATGGAGCCTGGCACCGGTTGCGCGTGGAGGGTGTGGGGGTGCCCCGCAGCTCGATCAGCGGGGCACCGGAGCGCGTTTGCCGGCGCTCGATGGTGGACAGCGGGATCGTCTGACCGCCGACGGTGCAGCGGGTCAGCGAGGACAGGTCGGCCTCGTCCAGTTCGGGGCGGACAGGCAGCATCGGGTACATCGCCGGGATGCCTTCGGCCATCGTCGCGTGGTGCTCGGTGAGGAGCCGGAGGGCCTCGGCCGCGGCGAAGCGTTCCATCAGCACGACCGTGCCGCCGGCCAGGGAGGTCCCGTTGAGGGCGACGTCGCCCTAGACTAGGGGAGCGGGCAGCGCGGTGACCACGATGTCCCGTTCGTCGCGGCCGTGCATCGTCGAGGTCAGCGCGCGGCTGAGCAGAACCGCCTGATGGTTCTGGACCGCGCCCTTCGGGTGGCCAGTCGTGCCCGAGGTGTAGCCGATCGTGCAGGGCGCGGTCGGATCGGCGGTGAAGGCGGGCGGTTCGCCCTCGGCCGCGAGAAGCTCGTCGAATCCGAGCGCGCCGTCCGCGCCTCGGCCGAAGGCGACTACGGCCCGCGGGGCCGGTAGATCGCGGCTCAGCTCGGCGACCCGCGGTGCTGGTGAACACGGCGGCTGCTCCGCAGACCCGCAGCTCGAACGCCAGTTCTGCCATGGTGAGCATGACGTTCGCCGGGCCGACGACTGCGCCGGCCCGGAGAGCTCCGCGGTAGGCGGCGATCCATTCCCGCCGGTTCTGGGAGTGCAGCGATACCGGCTGCCCGGGACGGACGCCGCGTGCGAGAAGGCCGGCGAGAGCGTCGAGTTCCGCGAAGCTCAGCGTCTTCGCCGGGTGATCAACGCGGCCTTGCCGCCGAATCGCGCGGCCGCGGCTCGCGGGATGTCACCTGGACCGTTCACGGGACCTCCTCGTCTCGGAGACGACCGGAGACCTGACCCGCGCGTCCGGCGGCACACCCGAACGGGTGGGCCGCTACAGCGTGCGCCCGCCTACCGTGAGCGGCGGATCGGTTCGTCTTGTCCCAGCCGGACATCCGCGCCGGAGACTTTTGTCCGCCTGCTCCATCGGCCGGCCGGGCACTGAGCGGCACTGTGACGAGGGCGACACACCATCAGTTCAAGGAGGAACGAATGGGCGAGGTTCTGGCAGAGGGCTACAACGTCTTCGATACGACGAAATCGCCGAGCGGGACGGTGAAATACCTGTCGTCGCCTGCCGAAGTGATCTCCCTGATCCAGTCCGGCAAGCTCAAGGACCACATCCTGCTCGTCCGCGGCGGCACGACGACCTTCCTCGCCCCCGCGCTGAGCATGGGTGCGATCGGCGTGATCACGATGTCGGGTGCGCCGGAGTCGCACCTGGGCATCCTCTCCCGGGAATTCCAGACGCCGTGCGTGATGACCGCGCACCTCACCGCCAGCGAGTCGCGGTACGTCGTCGGCAACACCGACGAGGCGCACTTCGAGGAGATCGCGAAGGAGCTCGACGGCCGCAAGGTCCGGCTGGACTGCAGCGACCACGAGACCGGCCGGATCATCGCCGACTGATCGCCATCGAAACCACTTCGCTTTCCTCGAAGGAGTCCATGCATGACGACCACTGAAGGCAGCAAGGCGACGTACAAGAAGCGCTACGAAGACGCCGACGACGGCCTCCGATTCCAGGAGCTGACCTACACCGGCAACTTCGTCGGCATGGAACCGGTCACCGACGGCATCCTCGGCGACAAGATGATGCGCGCCCGTGCCAAGAGCGGCGTGCTGGAGCGGGTGTCCAAAGAGGACGTCCTGCGCGCCGAGTTCACGATCGACGAGCTGAACGACCTCAACAACTACCTGGCCTGGAACATCTGGGACGTCCTGGTCATGCGCGCCACCGAAGGCGTCTCGGGGATGATTCCGCGTCAGGAGTACGAAATCCTGGCGTTCATGCACGAGTTCTACCGCTGGCCGGAACTCCTGCGGATGACCACCGACGAGGTCGGCGCGCAGGGGGTCATGGACATCGGAGCCACCGCCCGCCGCGAGATCGGCACGAAGGTCAACGCGGTGCACGACTGGGCCATCGGCGCGGTCGGTTTCGGAATGGGCCGCTGCGGCCTGCTCGCGCTGGAGGCGATCAAGCCCGACGAGTACATCGGCGAGTCCAACGAGATCCTCAAGTTCATGCAGCGCGTGCTGTGGGGCAAGCGGCAGGACGGCTACATCCTCAACTCGCAGGACCGCTACCGCTGCCGCATCCACGAAGCGGATTTCCTGGAGCAGATCACCTCGCAGAGCGAGCCGCTGGAAGCGGGCAGCCCGGCCCACTCGGCGTTCACGCAGTTCAACGCCGCGGCCGAACTGCTGTCCTTCCTGGACCACTACGACTGCCGGCTCGGGCTCGGCGACACCGGGCCCTACGAGCTGCCGGACGGCCGGTTGCTGATCCTGCGGGACCTGTTCGTCAACGAAGAGGTCTTCCACTGGAGCGACGTGTGCGAGGACGAGAAGCTCCCGCACTGCTACACCCTCGCCCTCACCATCGACCCGGAGAAGATGGGGCTCAACGAGATCCGGGTCAACGACATCTCGACGACGTTCACCCGGCCGAAGAACTACATCGAAGCCATCGTCGGGGGCGCGGTGTTCGCCCGCGAGAAGTGGAACACCCCGATGGGCGAGGTCTACCCGATCAAGATCGCCGACCTCGGCGACCACCTGACCCGGGTGCAGAACGCGACCCTGAAGCTGTACGCGAAGACGTCGAAGATGTGCCGTCGCGACCTGATCTGGAACGGTCAGTACGTCTACTACGTCGACATGATCCTCCCGCACCTGCGGCTGGCAGGCACCTACGAAAAGGCCTGCCGCGACTACGACCTGTGGGAGGTCGACCAGCGCGTCGCGAACTACTACTACGACATCACCAAGCGCGGCTTCGCCCAGGAGACGGTGCCCAGCAAGATCTTCTCCGGCGCCGGCTACCTGCCGTTCCCGGACGGCGCGGACGTGCGCCGATCGAAGTACCGCTGGCTCTGATCCCTTCCGTATCCGAGTGGACGGGGCCGGCGCGCCGGCCCCGTCCCCCTGGGCAAAGGACGCACATGACTGTGGCCGCTCTCGAAAAGACCGATTACGACGTTCTCAACACCATCACGCTGAAGAAGATGGCCACCCCCGCCGCCGTCGTGCGGGCAAGCGGCCGCGACACCGCCGAAGTCGAGACCGCGTTCGAGCGCCTCGCCGCGCAAGGTCTCGTGGCCGTGGCCTCGGGAGCGGCTCTGCCCACCGACGAGGCCGAGCCCGCGCTCCTCGACGCTGCGGCACGGATCTACGCTTCCGTCCGGACCGACCCGCTCGTCGGCTCGCTGGTCGAGAAATTCGAGACGGTGAACCGGCACTTCCTCAAGACGATGTCCTCGTGGCAGCTGATCGACGCCGGCGGCAAGAAGATCGCCAACACCCACACCGATTCGGCCTACGACGACAAGGTCGTCTTCCGGCTCGGCCGGCTGATCCAGCAACTGGTTCCGCTGCTCGACGCGCTCGCCGAGCACGACCGCCGGTTCGCGATGTACCAGCGCCGGTTCACCGCCGCCACTCACGCGGTCGACCGCGGCGAACACGAGCTCGTGTCCTCGCCCACCGCCGACTCGATCCACAACATCTGGTTCGAGTTCCACGAGGACCTGCTGCGCACGCTGGGCCGGGAACGCGCCGAATGAGCGGAAAGGCGGACCCGGTGCAGAACCCGCAGTTCACTCTCCGGTTCGACGAAGCCGACCCGGAGGCGGTCGACCGCCTCGGCGGCAAGGGCGCCGGCTTGGCGCGCATGGCCCAGCAGGGGTTGCGCGTCCCGCCGGGGTTCATCGTCGCCACGGACGCCTGCCGGAACTACCTTGAGGAAGACAGCATGCCGGCCGGCCTGCTGGACGAGGTCTACGCGCGGCTGGCCGAGCTCGAGGCCGCGACCGGCAAGACATTCGGCGCCGGCCCGACGCCGCTGCTGCTCTCGGTGCGCTCCGGGGCTCCGGTGTCGATGCCGGGGATGATGGACACCATCCTCAACCTCGGCGTGTGCCGCGACGCTGCGATCGCCCTGGCCGCGGCGACGGGCGATGTCCGGTTCGTGGCGGATCTGGTCGCGCGGTTCCACTCCATGTACGGGGAGATCGTCCTCGGCGCGTTCGGCGACGACACGTCGCTGGACGATCTCGTCGCGATCGAGGCGACTGACGACCCTGGCGCGGTTTTCGACCGGGTGTGGGCGGCCTGCTCCGAGCGTCTGCTGGACGAAACCGGCGAGCGGGTCCCCGAAGATCCGCGGGAGCAGCTGGCCGGCGCGGTGCGGGCGGTGTTCGGTTCGTGGAACAACAGCCGGGCTCGCACCTACCGCGAGTTCCACCGGATCCCGCACGACATCGGCACGGCCGTCGTGGTCCAGTCGATGGTGTTCGGCACCATCAGCCAGGACTCGGGGTCGGGCGTGGTCTTCACCCGGGACCCGGCCACCGGCGAACCGGGTTTGTTCGGCGAGTACCTCGCCCACAGCCAGGGCGAGGACGTCGTCGCCGGAACGCGCACGCCTGATCCGGTCCGGGACGCGCTGCCGGCACCGGTGTTCGAAGAGCTGGAGCGAACCTGNCGAACCTGCTCGGCACTGGAAGGACAGCTCGGCGACGTCCTCGACATCGAATTCACCGTAGAACGGTCGACGCTGTACTTCCTGCAGGTCCGCAGCGCCAAGCGCACGGCCGAGGCCGCGGTGCGGATCGCCGCCGACTTTCTCGCCGACGGCTCCGTCTCGCCCGCGAAGGTCCTTTCGCGCGTCACCTCCGAGCACGTCCGGCAGGTGCAGCGGCCGGGCTTCGACACCGACGAGGTGGAACGGGCTCGGGCCGGCGGGAGGCTGCTGACGACCGGCACCGGTGCGTGCCCGGGCCAGATCAGCGGGAACCTCGTGCTCGATCCCGATCGAGCGAAGGCTGAGGCCGCGGCGGGCCGTGACGTCGTCCTCGCCCGCGCGGTGACCAGCCCGGCAGACCTGCACGGCATGATCGCCGCCCAGGGCATCGTGACCGCTACCGGCGGATCCACCAGTCACGCCGCCGTGGTCGCGCGGGCGTTGGGCAAGGTGTGCGTCGTGGGCGCCTCGGCGATGAAGATCGACTCGGCCGCCCGGACGGCCACCGTCGACGGACAGGTCCTGGCCGAGGGAGAGCCCGTTTCCCTCGACGGAGCCACCGGCGAGGTCTTCACCGGCGAGTTCACACGCGGAACGCCCGCGGCGGCCAGTGGTGCCCTCGGCGCTCTGCTGGACGCCGCGAGCCGCCAGCTGACCGACGTCGCGGTCTTCGGCAAGGTAACGCTGCCCGGCAATGTCGAGACCGCGCTGTCGGCCGGCGCCCACGGACTGGTGACCGCCCTCGACGACGTCCTCGCCGCGACGGGCCACCTGGACGCGCTCGTCGAGGCGCTGATGCGGGACGGAGCAGCCGATGCCGACCGGTTCGGCTCGGTCGCCGACATCGTCGCCGCGGAGTTCACGCCGCTGCTGCGCGAGGCCGGCCGCGTCGAAGTCGGCGTACGCGCCATCGACCTGGTCTCCGACGAGTCCCGCGAGCTGATGCGGCAAACGGCCCTGACCAGCCGATACCCGGCCCTCGCGGTGCCACTGGGCATTCCGGCGCTGGTCGAGGCCCAGCTCGCCGGGCTTCGGCGGGCCATCCGCGACTCCGGGACGCCCGCGAAGGTCCACCTCGCGATCCGGCACGTCTCGGACCCGGCTGAAGTCGTCGCCCTGCACGAGATGAGTCCGCCGGACGAGAGCGGATTGCGCGTGGGGGCGTACCTCACCAGCCCGCGGGCGCTGGCGAACTTCGCCGGCATCGCCGCGGTGGGCGATCGGATCTGGCTGGAGCTGCGGGTGCTGCAGGCGGCGATGTTCGGCATCCCGGCCCGGCAGCTGCTCACGGCGGAGCCGCTGGACAGCTATGTCAAGCGCGGCATGCTGAGCACGGATCCGCGATCCGGGATCGACCCGTCGCTCGACACGGCGTTGACACCGCTCGCCGATCGCGGCAGCGGCCTCGTGGGGGTCCGGCTGTCCGGAACGGTGTCGGAATCGCTGGTCGCCGGGCTTTACGGCAAAGGTTTCCGGCGGTTCGCCGTGGACGCCGGCGAGACCCGGCCGGCGCTGCTGGCCCTGGCCAAGGCCGCGGCAGCCGGGTGAGGGCGGACCGAACCCCGGGGCCGATCACCCCAGCGCTGTGCGGGTGATCGGCCTGCCCGCGGTGCGGTTCTGGGCGTACTGCCGCCGAGGACTCCGCCTGTCTCTTGCGCCGGTAGGGTGAAGCGCGTCGGGGGAACAGCCATCGCGGCCGCGGAGGAGCCGGTGCATCGCCGCTCGAAGACGGACCCTGCGAAGTCGCCAGCCCGCCGGCATCGATTGAGGTGTCGTGTTCGGCCGAGTGCGGATTGACCGCGCGGAGTGGCGGGTGATCCGGCCTGGCCGCCCTCGAAGCGGCGGTCGGGCCGGTCCGGCCCGGGTCGAGGGCGCGGGACGGCCTGAGCGGTGACGACGAAGCCGGGAGTCTCGCTCGGCCGGAGCACTTCTGGCCGGCTGGACGGGGCGCTGAACCCGCCCGGGGCGCGATCAGGGTGCGGCGGTCTGCAGCAGGCCGGCCTTGAGGCGATCGATCACTTCGTCCGGGACGCCGCGGGTGCGTGCCCACCCCTTGGCGCCGTTGAACTGCTTGTCGAGGTGGTCGAGGAACGCCCGGATGGTGTTCTCGTCGGTCTGGTAGAGCTGGGGCGGCACCGCGGCCATGTGGTCGCGGTAGTAGGGCCATCGCCGGAACCGCTCGACGATGCGCGGCATGTTCTGCTGCGTCGTGAGGTAGTCGCGGACGATCTCCTCGCGCTGAACGCCGAGCAGCGACAGCACGAGGGCCGTGACGACACCGGTCCGGTCTTTGCCTGCCGCGCAGTGGAACACCGCGGGCCGGCCCGCCAGCGCGGCGAGGAACCGCACCACGTTCGTCAGCATCGCGCCGGAGGCCGTCAACGTCTGCAGGTAGAACTGAAGCGTCTGCTCCGCGGGGTCCAGGTCGGTCACCGGCGCGTCGCGCAGCGGGGCGTTGAGGTAGCAGACCGCCGCGCGGGCGAGGAGCCCGCGGCCCTGTTCGACGGCTTCGGCTCCGCCGCGCAAATCGACGATCAGCTCGACGCCGAGCGCGTCGACCAGGTTGGCGGCGTCCTGCTCGGTCAGCGCCTGAAGGGTGTCGCTGCGAAACAGCGCACCGGCGCGGACTTTGTGTCCATCGCCGGTGCGCAGTCCGCCGAGATCGCGGAAGTTGTACGCGCCGGTCAAGCCGGGGGAGAGATCGAACGGCATGTCAAGCCCCTTCGCAGACTCGAACGATCGCAGCCAGAAGCTCGTCCGGCACCGCCGAGCTGATCGGGGCTGGAGCGGCGAGGGAAGCGACCGCCGTGCGACGACGCTGCCGGCGCGCCGCCACCGACGGCTGCGTCTGGTCCTTGCCGTCACAGCCGCACCCGCAACCTCCTGGCCGAGCTGGTGCTGCGGTTGTCGCGGGCAGCGCGCACGCGCCGACCGGCCCCGCCGCGGCGGCATCGCCGAGAAGGTGGGCGGAAAGCTCCTGTGGCCACAGCGCGACGAACTCGGCGCCCGCGGCGGTCAGTTCCTCGACACCGTGCATGCCCCAGGCGACTCCGACCGCGCGGATGCCCGCGGCCAGCGCGTCGCGTACGTCGCCCGCCGTATCGGTCACCAGCACAGTGGCGGCGGGGTCCGGGGGGAGCACCTTTCCGGTCTCGTCGTAGTCGGCCGAACACCGCCGGCCGAACCCGCTGCCCGCGTCGGCGAGGAAGGACGTGATCGCTGTGCGTTTGTCCGGGGCGACGTCGCCGCCGAAGACGTGAGCGAAGCAGTACGCCAGGCCGTTGTCGGTCAGCACGCGCCGGAGCACCTGCATGGCGTTCGACGACATCACCGCCAGCGTGCAGTGCCCGGCCAAGGTGCGCACGACGTCGGACACGCCCGGAACCAGCGGCGGGGCATAGTCCTCGCGCAGCAGGGCCAGGAACGCGTCGGTGACTGCCGCGGCGTGAGCCTGATTGCGGCAGATCCGGCGGATCGACTCGAACACATTGCCCTGGAACAGTTCGTAGTACCGCTGCGGACTGTCGACGCCGAGGTCGAACCGGTCGTTGATCCGGGAGAAGATCTCCCAGGACGCGGTTCTCGTCTGGACCAGCGTGCCGTCGAGGTCGAAGAGCACCGCCCGTACCGGGCGTGTCGGGGCTGCCATGATCAGGCCTTGTTGTAGGCGGCGCCGAGTTCGCCGAGGCCGATGAAGTCCATGATCTCGCCGTACCCGGTCGCTCCGTCGCAGGTCCAGCGGTGCAGGCTGTTGTGCCCGACGGTGCCCGGCCACGCCTGCCACGGGAACGTCGTCAGCGCCGAGCCGCGCAGTTCGAAGGTCTCGTCCCGGGAGTCGGTGACGCGCAGCTCGACGCGTTCGGGATAGAACCCGGAGCGCCACGTCGTCCCCTCGCCGGCCTTGAGGCCGTAGACCTCGCCGTGGTCGAGCACGTAGCCGTGGGTCAGCTGCAGCGGTCCGGGTGCGTCCGGGCCGGTGCCGGTGGTGAAGTCGAACAGCGCGTGCACGGCGAACTCGGGGGAGAAGTGCGCGTGCAGCCAGCTCAGCCGGGAGGTCTGCCGCTCGGCGCGGACGCCCCAGCTGTGGTCCATCGTGGACACGCAGTCGATGGGCAGCCGGTCGCCGCGCAGCGAGATCTCCCCTTCGACGCGGCCGGTGAGGTCGAAGTGCCCGGCGTAGGCGTGGCCCCAGGTGAGGTCCATGTCGCGGCCGGCGGCGAGCGGGTCCTGGCCGGGGTCGTTGATGTCGTAGGGCTCCATCAGCGCGGAGAACCGGAAGCGCAGGTCGAGCTGGGCGGCCGGGTCGGTGTAGGCGACGTCCCAGATCTGGTTGGGCTCGACGCAGTCGACGGTCAGGCCGTTGGCCAGCTCGTAGTGCAGCAGGTTGCCCGGTTTGGGCAGGGCCAGGTGCTCCCATGCGTCCCAGTAGTCGGCGGACCACGGCGTCGTCACGCGCTTGCTGTTGACCGACACTGTCGAACCGGCGACGCCGAGGGGCTCGCGGAAGAGGCCGTAGACGCCGATGTTCACCGGCGTCGCGGTGTCCTGGCCGGCGTAGAGGCCGAAGTAGTTGGTTTCGGCCCATAACGGGTCTTCGCTGGTCGGCGGGTGGAACTGTGCGTCTTCGGGACGGATCACCGGTGAACCCTCCTGGCCCTGGTGGTGCGGACAGTCGTGCCGAGCGTCAAGAGCACCATCCCGTGCGGAACGCTCCCGGGCCAGGGAATGCGGAGACAGCGGGCCCCGGTGATGTTGTCCCGCGGGGATAGGGCCGCGACCACACTCTCGCTCTTACTGTCCTGGCTCACAGGCGGAGCGTTCACGTCGCGCCGCGATCCGCGCCAACGGAGGTGACCGGGCATGCAGCTCGCGACAGTGCTTGGTCAGGTCGTGGCGACCGTGAAGGAACCGAAGCTCGGCCTCTTCACGCTGCTGCTGGTGCAGGACGCTGTGGATGCCGATGTCACACAACCGGGCGGCGCGGTGTACGTGGCGGTCGACCAATCGGGTGCGGGAACCGGCGAGGTCGTGCTCGTCGCGCGTGGGGGCGCGGCCAGAGCCGCCGTCGGTCCCGACGTGCCCACGGACCGGGCAGTGGTGGCGATCGTCGACTCGGTCGTCCGCGCGGGAGAAGTCACGTACCAGAAGGCGTGACCGGAGCGAACACGGAAATCCAGGAGGAACGGATGGCTACAACGACGGCCGCCGCCGGTGGCGCGCCCGCGCTGCGCGGGGCGCTCGGCTTGATCGAAACCAAGGGCTTGGTCGGGGCGATCGAAGCCGCCGACGCGATGGTCAAGGCGGCCAACGTGCAGATTCTCGGCCACCGCGAAATCGGCGGCGGCCTGGTCACCGTGATGGTGCGCGGGGACGTCGGTGCGGTGAAGGCCGCCACCGACGCCGGCGCGGTCGCCGCGGGCAAGGCAGGCGAGGTCGTCTCGGTGCACGTGATCCCGCGTCCGCACGACGAGACCGAAGGGATCCTCGCGATCCTGACCCGCCCCAAGAGCTGAGAGGGGTCCGCCCATGACCGCCTCACTGGACGCCGACCTGGCCGGTCTGGCCGATGTCCGGGCCAAGGCCCGGGCCGCGCGACGCGCGTTCGACCAGCTTGAGGGCACCGACCAGGAGACCCTCGACCGTTACGTGCGGGCGATGGCGCTGGCCGGTACCGCAGCGGCCGAGGAACTGGCCAGGCTGGCTGTGGACGAGACCGGCTACGGGGTCTACGAGCACAAGATCTACAAGAACCGGTACAACACCGGATTCGTCGCCAAGTGGATGCTCGAGCGCCGCGCGGTCGGCGTGCTCTGGGTCGACGAGCCGTCGCGGGTGACCGCGGTCGGCGTGCCGATGGGGGTGATCGCCGGCATCATCCCGGTCACCAATCCCACCTCCACGGCGCTGTTCAAGAGCTTGGCCGCGGTCAAGTCCGGCAACGCGATCGTGCAAGCCCCGCACCCCCGCGCGGCCAAGTGCACGCTGCGTGCGGCCGAGATCATGGCCGAGGCCGCGGTCGCGGCCGGTGCTCCGGACGGGCTCGTCTCGTGTCTGGAGAACCCCACTCTCCCGGCCACCGCCGAGCTCATGAGCCGGCCGGAGATCGCTCTCGTGATGGCCACCGGCGGGCCTGGCATGGTCCGCGCGGCCTACTCCAGCGGAAAGCCGACCATCGCCGTCGGAGCGGGCAACGTGCCGGCCTATGTCGGAGCGAGTGCGGCCGACGTCGGCGAAGCCGCCGAAATGATCATCACGTCGAAGTCGTTCGACAACGGCACCGCGTGCGTGGCCGAGCAGTCGGTGGTGGTCGTCGAGGCCGTGGCGCCGGAGTTTTCCCGGGAGTTCCAGTCCCGGGGAGCGGTGTTCCTGGACGCCGGGCAGCAAGACGCGCTCGCTCGCGTCCTGTTCGACGAGCGCGGCGGGCTGCGGCCCGCCGCGGTCGGGCAGACCGCCGCCCGGCTCGCCGAGCTGGCCGGCTTCGGTGTGCCGGCCGGGACCCGGGTGCTGGCCGCACAGCTCGACAAGGTCGGCGAGGACGTTCTGCTCTCCCGCGAGATCCTGGGGCCGGTGCTGTCGGTCTACCGGGTCCGGGACGCCGCGGAGGGACGGCGGCGCTGCCGGGAGATCCTCGCGCTCGGCGGCGAAGGCCACACGTGCGCCGTCCACGCGCAAGATCCGGCCGAGATCGCGCCGTTCGGGACGCTGCCCGCGGGCCGGATCGTGATCAACACCCCGGCGTTGTTCGGCGGGATGGGCTACTCCACCGACGTCGACCCGTCCTTCCAGCTGGGCACCGGCACATGGAGCGGTTCGATCTGCTCGGACAACGTCACCCCGCTGCACCTGATCAACATCAAGCGGATCGCCCACGAGGTGCGCCCCTGGCGGACCGTGTACGACCCGGTGGAGCTGTGATGCCGGCGGTCGCCAACACCTCGGGCTCTGTGGTCGAGCTGCTGCGGGCGGGCGCGCGGTGTGCTGCCCGGCCGCCCGCGGAGGTCTCGGCGGACACCCTGCGGGTCGGTGTCGACCTCGGCACGGCGAGTTGCGTGCTCGTCGTGCTCGACGGCGACGACCAGCCGGTCTGGGTGGACAGCTACCCCTCCGGCGCGCTGCGCGACGGTGTCGTGGTCGATTTCGCCCGTGCCGCGGAGACGGTCCGGCGGTTGAAGGGCCGTGCCGAGGGAGTCCTCGGCACGGCGCTGACCTCGACCGCGACCGCGTACCCGCCGTGCATCCCCGAGAAGGACGCGAAGGCCTGCACCTACGTCTGCGAGGCCGCCGGATTCGAGGACGCGGTACTGGTGGACGAGGTCACGGCCGCCCAGCGGACCCTTGAGGTGTCCGACGGGGTGGTCGTCGACGTCGGCGGCGGATCGACCGGGACCGGGGTGTTCCGCGGCGGCGAGCTGGTCGCGCTCGACGACCGGGCCGGCGGCGGTCACCACCTCGACCTGATGCTCGCCGGCGCCCTGGCGGTCAGCGTCGAGGACGCCGAAGCGTACAAGCGGGAAAACCCGGAAAAGGCGCTGCCGATCCTCGTGCCCGGCCTGCAGCGGATCGCCGAATCGGTGCGGGCGATGACCGCAGGCGCCGAGGAACTCCCCCTGTACCTGGCGGGTGGCGCCCTGATGATCGCCGGCGCGGGAGACGTGCTGGCCAAGTACCTGGAAAGGCCGGTCATGACCTATCCGCACGCCCTGCTCATCACCCCGCTCGGGATCGCGAGGTCGGCGGCATGAGCGGGCCCACACTGCGCACGTACGCGTTCGTCGACCGGATGCAGCCGCAATGCGCGGCACACATCGCCGCCACCAGCCCCGGCGACGTCCCCCTGGCCGGAATGGCCGAGCTCTATATCGAGATGGCGCCGGGCAACGAGGTGTTCCGCGCCGCGGACATCGCGCTCAAAGCCGCCGGGGTGCGCCCGGCGCTGCAGATCATCGAGCGCGAGTTCGGGCTGCTGGAGATCCACTCGGAGCAGCAGGCCGAGGTTCTCGCGTCCGGCCAGGCGATCCTGGACGAGCTGGGCATGACCGAGTCCGACCGGATCAAGCCGGCGATCGCCTCCACGCAGTTCATCACCAACGTGCACCCCTACCAGGCTCAGCTGCTCAACAAGTGGCGCAAGGGCAGCATGCTGCTGCCCGGGCAGAGCCTGTTCGTCATGGAGGTCGCGCCGGCCGCCTACATCTCGGTCGCCGCCAACGAGGCGGAGAAGGCCGCGGCGATCACCGTCATCGAACTGCGCGCCGTCGGCCGGTTCGGCCGGATGTTCCTGTCCGGCAGCGAAAGCGAGGTGCAGACGGCCCGGGACGCGGCGGTCGCCGCGCTTGAGGACATGCACGGCAGGGAGGACAAGCGATGAAGGTCTGGGGAGCGGGCGACGTCGACGCCGCGAGCGCGGGCACCCTGCGGGTGGGGCAGCAGGACCTCGTGACCCCGCTCGCGCGGGAACGGGCTCGCGAGCTCGGGATCGACATCGTCCTGGCCGCGCCGAATCCACCGGCGCCGCCGGTGTCACCCCCACCGGCGGCTCCACCGTCCCGGAACGCACCGCCGGCCGCCCGCCCTCCCTCGGGCAGGGGATCGGTGCCGGCGATGCGGCCGCCGTCCGGCGCGCTGTTCCGTCGCGGCGCCCCGCTGCCGCAGGGCCTGGCCGCCGGCGGGGGAGGCACCGGCCGGGTGATCGTGGTCGGCGCCGGGCACGTCGGGATGATCACCGCGCTGCGGCTCGCCGGCGCGGACCTGTTCGACGAGATCGTGCTCGTGGACATCGACGAGGGCCGTGCGGCCGGCGTCGCGCTCGACCTGGCCCACACCGCCGCGCTCGGCTGCTTCGCCACGCGGGTGCGCGGGACGGGCGCCGTCGAGGACGCCGGTCCGGCCGATTACGTCGTGATCACCGCCGGTCGCCCGCGCCAGCCCGGCATGAGCCGCTCCGACCTGGTCAGCACGAACGCCGCCATCGTCGGCGATCTCGCCCAGCGAGTCGCGCGAACTTCGCCGGACGCGGTCATCGTCGTGGTCACCAACCCCCTCGACGAGATGACCCAGCACGCCTGGCGGTCTTCCGGCTTCCCGGCCGAACGCGTCGTCGGCATGGCCGGCGTCCTCGACACCGCTCGCTTCCAGGCGCTGTCCGCCCTCGCGGGCGCGGGCCGCGCGGACGGCATCGACGCCGTCGCGCTCGGGAGCCACGGCGAAGAGATGGTCATCCCGCTCTCGCAGGCACGCAGCGGTGCCCGGCCGCTGACCGAGCTGGTCGACCGCGCCGCCCTGGACGCGGTTGTCGACCGCTCGCGCGGCTCCGGAGCCGAAGTCGTCGGCCTGCTCAAGACCGGCAGCGCGTTCATGGCGCCGGGCATGTCGGCCGCCCGGATGGTGCTGGCGATGGCCCGCGACACCGGCGAGGTGATGCCCGCCGCCGTGCTGGCCGACGGCACTTACGGCATTCGCGATGTCTACGTCGGCCTGCCGGTCAGGCTCGGCCGCGGCGGAGTGCGGGAGATCGTCGAACTCGACCTGACGCCGGACGAGCTGAGCGCGCTGCGCGACGCCGCCACGCGGATCAAGGACCGGCTCCGCCAGCTCGCCGCGGTGTCCTGATGCGGGCCGTCGTCTACGCCGGGCTCGGCCGGGTCGAGGTCACCGACGTGCCCGATCCGGTCCTGAAGGACCCGGCCGACGCGATCGTGCAGGTCGAGCGTGCCGCGGTATGCGGCACCGACCTGCACCTGATCGCCGACGGCGAGCATCTTCCGGCTGGGTTCGTGCTCGGCCACGAGTTCACCGGCCGCGTCGTGGACGCCGGCGCGGGCGTGTCCGCACACCGTGTCGGCGACCGGGTGGCCGGCGGCGACTTCACCGCGTGCGGAACGTGCTGGTGGTGTCGTCGCGGCGACCATTGGGAGTGCCCGCGACGGCAGTTCTTCGGCACCGGGACCTCGTTCGGGCCGGAGCTGGCCGGAGCACAAGCCCAGCTGGTCCGCGTCCCCTTCGCTGACGCTGCGCTGCGTCCGGTTCCCGAAGAGATCAGTGCCGACGCCGCGGTCTTCCTCGGCGACACCCTCGCCACCGCGCACGCGGCGGTCCAGCGCGCCGGGCTGCGCCCGGGAGACACCACCGTGGTCGTCGGGGGCGGCCCGGTCGGGCAGCTGACCAGCCTCGCCGCGCAGGCGTGCGGTGCCGGAACCGTGGTTCTCGTCGAACCCGTCGAAGCGCGACGCGCGGCCGCGGCCGCCGAGGGGGCGCTCACCGCGGCCCCGGAGAATGCCCGTGAACTGGTGGAACGGGTGACCGCGGGCCGGGGTGCCGACGTAGTCGTCGACGCCATCGGCGGCGCTCCCGGTCTCGACACCGCGTTCGGGCTCGTCCGCCGCCGGGGCACCATCGTCTCCGTCGGGCTGCCCGCGAAGAGCTGGCCCTTGCCGGCCGGCCAGGCGTTCGCCGACGAGCTGACCTTGCGGTTCGTCATCGGTGACTTCCTGCGAGACGGCGACGACATCCTCGCCCTCGTCCGGGCCGGCGCCATCGATCCCGCGGTGGTCGCCTCGGCGACGGTTCTCCTCGCCGACGCGCCCGACGCGTACCGGCAAATGGCCGAACGACGTACGCTCAAGGCATTGATCAGGCTGTAAAGCTTGGAGGTAACGGCAATGACGCCGTCACGTGCGGAGAAACGGATCGCCGTTGCCGACGCGACCGGCGCTCTCCGCGCTCTGCTGACCAAGCCCGCGACGACCAGTTCGCTCGCCGCCCCCGCCCTTGCCAAAGCAGCATCGGCCGCCCTCGGCGCGGACGTGGCGGTCATGACGGGCGACTGCCTGCTCGCCGGTCCCGCACCCGCCGGTCCGGGCGGGCAGCGGGTCGACTGCGCGAACGCCACCCTGCGCTGGTGCTCCCCGCAGCAGCCGTCGAGTGCGGTGACCACGCTGCTGCGCCAGGGTTGCGCCTGGCTGGCCGCCGCCCTGGCCATCGACGCGGTCCGGGAGCAAGCCCAGCAAGCCGGGGAGGAGATGAACGCCCTTCGCGACGTCGTCGGGCAGCTCCTCACGGTGCGCGACCTCGACCAGGTGCTGCTGTCGATCGCCGATCGCACCCTGCACCTGCTCGAATCCGACATCTGCGGGGTCATGCTCGTCGACGGCGACGAAGTCGCGATGAAGTCCTGCGTCGGCAACCGGGCCGTCGAGACGGCCCGGTTGCGCATGTCCCGCGGCCAAGGAGTCGCCGGCCTGGTTTTCCTCACCGGCGAACCGTCGAAGGTCGACGACTACCTGGCCGACGAGACGATCAGCCACGACTTCATGTCTTTGGCCGAGAAGGAGGAGACGCTCTCCGCCCTCGCTGTCCCGCTGCGTTTGCAGGGCGAGTTCATCGGCGTCCTCGAGGTGTGGCGCCGCCGCCCGTCGGTCTTCACCGACCGGGACGTGCAGCGCATGGTCACCCTCGCCGACTTCGTGACGATCACGATCGACAACGCCCGGCTGAACGACCGGCAGGCGAACGCCGTCGAACAGCTCAAGGAGACCCGGGACGCCCTTGAACGGCAGGTCTCGGTGCTGAAGCGCTCGTCCAGCCTGCAGCAGAAGCTGCTCGCGACCGTGCTCTCCGGCGTCGGTCTCCCGGCCATCGCCCGCACGGTCGCGACCGAGCTCGACTGCCGGATCGGCATCTACGGACCCGAAGGCAACCTTGTCGCCGCCTGCGGCGGCCGCAGCCTGACCAGCAAGCTGCCGTCGACCGCGGCCACCAGGACGACCCCGGGCCGCCACCGGGTAACGCTCACCGACGGCAGCACGGCCACGGCCTGGTTGCAGCCGATCTACGCCGACGGCGACCAGGTCGGTTCGGCCGCCATCATCCCGGCCGAGCATTCGGCCGAAATGATGGACGTCATCGTCGGCCAGGTCGCGATGGCGTGCTCTCTCACGCTGCTGCGCGAGCACGCCGCCAGCCGTGCCCGCGCCGAGGAACTCGAACAGCTGCTGTGGGACCTGCTCCAGGGGTCGGTCGAACACCGCATCGCCGCGCGAACTCGCGCCAAGCAGCTCAACGTCGCATTGCGCGGGCAGCTCCGCGTCCTCTACGGACGCATCGACAATCTGGAGGAAATCGCGGCCGAGAGCGGCTGGGACACCTCGCAAACGGACCGCGTCCGCCGTGAAGTGCTGCGGAGATTCCGCGCGGTCGACACCCATCACGTGGTCGCCCTGTCGGCATTGCGGGGAAACCTGATCACCGGCATCGCCGTGAACGTCGACCGGACCGCGGTCAAAGACCTGGTCGGCGAGCTCGCCACTGCCCTCCGAGGGGACTGGCCGGAGCTGCGCGCGACCTGGGGAGCGAGCCGGGCGCACGAAGACGTGGTCGATCTCCCGAGCGCTTTGAACGAGGCGAAGACCGCACTGGCCGCGGCACGCCGCCTCGGTGGCGAGAACGCGTTTCTCTACGAAGAACTCGGTATCGTCCGGCTCCTGCTCGGCTCCGGCGACGACCCCGACCTGCAGACGTTCGTCGACGAACTCACGGGCCCGCTCGTCGCCTACGACCGCGAGAACAACGGCGCACTCGTACGCACGCTGCGGGCCTTCTTCGACGCGAACTGCTCTCAGCGAGTCGCCGCCGAGCGCCTGTTCGTCCACTACAAGACGCTGCGCTATCGCCTGGAGCAGATCAAGCAGCTCACCGGGCTCGACCTCGCCCGCCACGAGGACCGCGTGCGCGCCGACTTCGCGCTGCGCCTGCTGCAGGTCACCCGCCCGCTGGAGGACCCCGAAGACGCCGCCGCGGGCTAGGAGCCGAGCCCGGTCACGGCCTGGCCGATGACACCCTCGGTCTCGCCGTGCGGGCGCGGGATGACGTGCGAGGCGTACAGTTCGCCCACCGCTCCGGCGGCCGCGCTCCCAGCGTCGACCGCGGCCTTGACGGCACCCACGTCACCACGCACGAGCACGGCGACCTGCCCATTGCGGAGTGTGCGGTAGCCCTCGAGTTCGACGTTGGCGCTCTTGACCATCGCGTCGGCCGCTTCGATCGCGCCGACCAGCCCCTTGGTCTCGATCAAACCCAGCGCGCCGGACCGCACGGTCTCTGCCATTTCGACTCCTCATCGCGTCGATGTTCCTGCCTTCACGGTAGAGACGCGGGCAGCGAGCCGCGTTGTCCCGGCCGGATAACTGACTCCCGCCGAATTGTCGGCACGAACGCATGCGGTAGTGGTGCTCGTCAGCGCGTTGCGGAGCCCCGCCTGGCGAGACTGCCCGGTCGGACGTATGTGAGGGGGTCCCTGAGC
Organism: Amycolatopsis sp. M39; assembly: GCF_001651785.1. Taxonomy (NCBI): domain Bacteria; kingdom Bacillati; phylum Actinomycetota; class Actinomycetes; order Pseudonocardiales; family Pseudonocardiaceae; genus Amycolatopsis; species Amycolatopsis sp. M39. The sequence continues at coordinate 39 of NZ_LWSF01000030.1, read as the reverse complement.
TTGAGTTTTAAGGTCCGGGTGTCAGAGGGGGCGCCCGGT
>NZ_LWSF01000029.1:0-108723 GCF_001651785.1 Amycolatopsis sp. M39 | reverse complement strand
GACGAACCGGACACGGTTTGCCCCCTTCGGCGGTACCCGTTGCCTTCGCGGCAGTAATGTCCGGCGCGGCCTGGAGATTGCCTGCGCCCACTGTGGCATTGGGGTTTCTCAGCAGCTGTGGTGCGCGGGCTCCGCTGCGGCGATGCGCAGCATCCGGCCGGGTCGCGTGGTTCCCCTCACAGACGTTCACACCAACCCGGCCAGGGTCAGTGGCCAGGGGCGGCTCCGCGCACCACGCCCGCGCGGGCTCTCGCCCCGGCCACGGCGGGCCCGGGTCGCGGTGGCGAGGTCCGCGGTGGCGAAGTCCGCAGTAGCGAAGTCCGCAGTAGCGAAGTCCGCAGTAGCGAAGTCCGCAGTAGCGAGGTCCGCAGTGGGCTCCTTGAGGGAGTCTGGTTCCCTCAAGGAGCCCACCGCGGACCTCAGCAGGAGGAAAGCCGCCCGGTGCGTCTCGCCGGTCGGTGCGCCGCAGCGCCCCGACCGCGAACCCGCCCACCGCGCTACCGAGAAAACCTCATTGAGGGGCGCGGCCGGAGCGGCGGGCGGGGGCGGATAGATGGACATCGCGCTCGCGGTAGCCCCGGTCGTCCTCGTCACGCTGCTCATCGGCGTGCGCGGGGTCGCCGCCATGCGCACCACGTCCGACTTCCTGGTGGCTTCCCGGCGAATCTCACCCTTCGTCAACTCCGCCGCGGTCTCCGGCGAATACCTCTCCGCAGCGTCGTTCCTCGGCGTCGCCGGGCTGATGGTGAAGGACGGCGTCGGCGCGCTCTGGTACCCGGTCGGCTTCACCGCGGGATACGTGGCGATGCTGGTCCTTGTCGCCGCGCCCATGCGCAGATCCGGCGCACTCACCGTCCCCGACTTCGCCGAAGCACGCCTCGCCTCTCCCGCACTACGCCGTCTCGCCGCGGTTGTCGTGCTGGTGATCGGAACCATCTACGTAGTCCCGCAATTCCGTACCGCCGGGCTGGTGCTCACCGCGGTCGGCGGGACCCCGTACTGGGTCGGCGTGGTCATCGCGGGCACCGCGGTCAGCGTCACGCTCGCGCTCGGCGGGATGCGCGCGGCGACGTACGTCCAGGCGTTCCAGTTCTTCCTGAAACTCGTGCTGTTCCTCGTTCCCGCGTTGTGGCTGGTGCTCCAGATCGGGGCCGAAACCCGCGACGCGAGCCTCACCCCGGTCGAGTTCACCCGCTTCTCGCACGCCACCCCGGTGCAGTTCGACCACGACGTCACCCTGACCTTCCGCGTGCCCACCGCGATCGAGGGCCGCGGCACGGTGCCGCCCGGGCAACTGGTGGCGCACAAGGGAGAACAGCTCACCTTCGCCGCCGGTGCGCAGGTCCCCGGCGTCAGCGGAGAGATCGCGCTCGGCGGGCCGGACTGGCAGCGTCCGCTGCTGGAAATCGACAAGGGGTACCCGCTGCTCGGCACCTGGGCGGTCCTCATCGCGACCGTCCTCGGCACGATGGGCCTCCCCCACGTCCTGATGCGCTTCCACACCAGCCCGGACGGCCGCGCCGCACGCCGCACCGCCGCGATCACCGTGGCGCTGCTCGGAGTCTTCTACCTCTTCCCCGGCGTCTACGGCGTCCTCGGCCGAGTGCTTGTGCCGCAGCTGTACTTGTCCGGCAACACCGACACCGTGGTCGTCGCGCTCCCCTCGCAGGTCGACCACAGCTGGGCCGGGCAGTTGTTCACCGCGTTGCTGACCGCGGGCGCGTTCGCCGCGTTTCTCGCGACGTCGCTGGGGTTGCTGCTGGTGATGTCCGGCGCGCTCGCCTACGACCTGATGCCCGGGGGTCTGCGCCGGCTGCGGGTGACGGTCGTGTTCGCCGCGATCGCGATGGTGCTGCTCGCGCTGCCGTCCGCTCGGCTCGACGCCGGAGTGCTGGTGACGTGGGGGTTCACCGTCGCGGCGTCCACGTTCTGCCCGCTGCTCGTGCTCGGCATCTGGTGGCAGCGGCTCACCGCGGCGGGCGCGATCGCCGGAGTGCTGACGGGTCTGGCTGCCTCCTCCGGGTCGATCCTGTTCGCGCTGGCGGGACCTTCGATGCAGGGTTGGGTGGCGATCCTGGTCGCGCAACCGGCACCCTGGTCGGTACCGCTCGCGTTCGGCGTGATGATCACGGTGTCACTGCGCGGGCGCCCACCGTCCTGGGCCGGGGCCGCGATGCTGCGGCTGCACCTCGACGAACGCCCTTCGTCCGCGCCCGGTGACCGTTCGTCAACCGTTCGTCGTGCGGCGAGGCGTTTGAGCCGCTGACGGTTTCCCCGGCTCGGAGTCCTCCCTACTGTGTCGCGGACCACATCCGCAGCGTCGCACAAGGGAGATCCCATGAGCGCAGGCGACCCGTCCGGCGCCCCGCCGGACCCGGCCTGGGAGCAGGTGCACGACAGCGCCGAGTTCCGCCAACTCCGCGGCAGGCTCCGCCGGTTCGTGTTCCCGATGGCCGGACTGTTCCTCGCCTGGTACCTGCTCTACGTCCTGCTCGCCGACTACGCGCACGGCTTCATGAGCACGAAGATCACCGGCAACTTCACCGTCGGCCTCCTCTTCGGGCTGCTGCAGTTCGTGTCCACGTTCCTCATCACGTGGCTGTACGTCCGCTACGCCAACAAGAACCTCGACCCGCTCGCCGAACGGATCAAGGACGACATCGAGAACCCGGCGAAGGAGGGCGCATGAGCACGCTCGCCGCGAGCGTCGAGGGCAGCAACCCGACTCTCAACATCCTGATCTTCGCGCTGTTCGTGGTCATCACGCTGGTGATCGTGTTCCGCGCGAGCCGCAACACGAAGACCGCGTCCGATTACTACGCGGCCGGCCGCGCGTTCACCGGCCCGCAGAACGGCATCGCGATTTCTGGCGACTACCTGTCGGCGGCGTCGTTCCTCGGCATCGCCGGCGCCATCGCGGTGTACGGCTACGACGGGTTCCTGTACTCGATCGGCTTCCTNGCTTCCTGGTGGCGTGGCTGGTCGCGCTGCTGCTCGTGGCGGAACTGCTGCGCAACACCGGCAAGTTCACCATGGGCGACGTGCTGGCGTTCCGGATGAAACAGCGTCCGGTGCGCGCGGCGGCGGCGATTTCGACGCTCGTGGTGTCGTTCTTCTACCTGCTGGCGCAGATGGCGGGCGCGGGCGGGCTGGTCGCGCTGCTGCTGGGCATCGACGGCAAGGCCGCGCAGTCGCTGGTGATCGCGGTGGTCGGCGTGATCATGATCGCCTACGTCCTGATCGGCGGCATGAAAGGCACCACCTGGGTGCAGATCATCAAGGCTGCGCTGCTGATCATCGGCGCGCTGGCGATGACGCTGTGGGTGCTCGGCAAGTACGGCTTCAACTTCTCCTCGCTGCTGCAGGGCGCGGTCGACAAGGCGGGCCAAGGGGGCGAAGCGCTGCTCGGGCCGGGCAAGCAGTACGGCACCAATGGCACGACGAAGCTGGACTTCTTCTCCCTCGGCATCGCGCTGGTGCTGGGCACCGCGGGTCTCCCGCACGTGCTGATGCGCTTCTACACGGTGCCGACCGCGCGCGAGGCGCGTCGTTCGGTGGTGTGGGCGATCGTGCTGATCGGCGTGTTCTACCTGTTCACCCTGGTGCTCGGCTACGGCGCGGGCGCGCTGGTCGGACCGGACGCGATCAAGAAGGCGCCCGGCGGCGTGAACTCCGCGGCCCCGTTGCTGGCACTGAACCTCGGCGGCCCGATCCTGCTCGGGCTGATCTCCGCGATCGCGTTCGCCACCATCCTCGCCGTGGTCGCGGGATTGACGATCACCGCGTCCGCCTCGTTCGCGCACGACGTTTACGCGAACGTGCTGAAGAGGGGCAAAGCCAACACCGGTTCGGAGGTGCGCGTCGCGCGGATCACCGCCGTGGTGATCGGCATCGTCGCTATTCTCGGCGGCATTCTGGCGAACGGGCAGAACGTCGCGTTCCTGGTGGCGCTGGCCTTCGCGGTGGCGGCCTCGGCGAACCTGCCGACGATTCTGTACTCGCTGTTCTGGAAGCGGTTCAACACCCAGGGCGCGCTGTGGAGCATTTACGGCGGGCTGATCGTGACGATCGTGCTCATCGTGTTCTCGCCCGCTGTTTCCGGGAAGCCGGTCGACCCGAAGACAGGCAAGAGCGCGTCGATGCTGCAGGGCGTCGACTTCCACTGGTTCCCGCTCGACAACCCGGGTCTGGTGTCGATTCCGATCGCGTTCGTCCTCGGCTGGCTCGGCACGATCCTGTCGAAGGAACACGACAAGGCGAAGTTCGCCGAAATGGAAGTACGGGCGCTCACCGGCGCTGGCGCGGAAAAGGCCGTGCAGCACTGAGTTTCGCCCGCGGAAACCGCTGGGTGCCGCTTTCGCCGCGGCACCCAGCGGTTTTCAGTACGGCAGCTTCCCCCGCGCGATCCCGTCGAGCGTGTCCTCCAGCACGCGACGGAGATACCGCCACAATCCGGCCCCCAGCGAAACCCGGGCTACCCCCAGTTCGGCAAGCCCGGCCAGACCCGGACCGCCGGGAAGCGCCGAAGCATTGACCGGACCGCCCACCTGACGGACGAATTCGGCCAGCACTTCCGGCGAACGCACGAGAATCGGGTACACACAGTCGGCCCCCGCTTCGAGATACGCCCGCCCGCGAGCCACCGCGTCGTCGAGCACCGCCTGCTCGTCCGGTGCGCCGAGGAACGAATCCACGCGCGCGTTGACCACCAGCCCGTCGCCGGCCGCCCGCCGCAACTCGGCGAGCCGCTCCGCTTGCTCCGCCGCCGGCCGCAGCGCACCCTTGCCGTGGTCGGTGTCCTCGATGTTGCAGCCGATCGCACCGATTTCCTTCAGCCGGGCAGCGAGATCCGCCGGAGCCAAGCCATAACCGGCCTCGGCGTCCACCGTCACCGGCACCGACACCGCGTCCACGATCCGCTTGGCCGCCGCGAGCATCTCGTCCGCTGGCGCGCCTTCGTGGTCCGCCTGCCCGAGCGCCGCCGCGACCGCCGCGGAACTCGTCGCCACCACCGGGAATCCGGCGGCTTCCACCGCCTTCGCGGTATCCGCGTCCCAAGCGTTCGGCAGAATCAGCGGCTTCCCGGGCACCTGCAGCGCCCGCAGCGCCCCGGCGCTCATTCCGGCAACTCGGCGTGGCTCGCGACCATGAGCCGGTTCCAGGTGTTGATGGCGACGACGCACCACGCCAGCGCGCGGTACTGGTCCTCGGTGAACACGCGGACCGCCTCGGCGTAGACGTCCTCGGGAACGTCCTTGCGGTCCGAGATCAACGTCATCGCCTCGGTGTAGGCGAGCGCGGCGCGTTCCTGCTCGGTGAACAGCTCGGTCTCACGCCACCCCTCAAGCACATAGAGCCGCCGCGGCGATTCCCCGGCCGCGACGGCCTCCGCCGCGTGCATGTCGAGACAATAAGCGCATCCGTTGATCTGCGACGCGCGCATCTTGACCAGCTCGATGAGCTTCGCGTCGAGCCCCGCGTTCGCGCTGGCCTTCTTCACCTCGCCTTGCAGGTGGGACATCGCTTGATACAACCCGCCCGTCGCGAGCGCGATTCGCTTCGTCATGCCGTTTACGCTAATCGGGACTGGCCTAGCCGGGTGGTCCAGTTCGGGCTGGGCACCGTGGGCCAGTCAGTCCCGCGGCCGCGCGTTGCGGAGCCGGATCCCGCTGAACCCCGCCGTGCTGGCGGTCGCCACGTCCCAGAACGGCCAGGGATTCGCGAGCACCCGCAGCTGAATCCCCGCCCCCTCGTGCAGGCGCAGGAGATCACCGACCGGTTCGGCCGGACCCGAGCGGCTCGACCCTGGGCGTGCGGGACGGGCTCGCCGAACGGCCGGAAACCGGCAGCGGGGAGCCGGCCGGCGAACAATTTCGCCCCTCCGGAGCGCATCCAGCCAGCGGTACTCGACGGCGTGGACCCGGTCGTCGGCACCGAGGATCCGGTCCCGGTCGGCCACGGGCACTGCCGCGGGAACCAATACTCCGGACAGCGGGCGGAGCCGGCCGCCCAGACGTAGGGCTGCGGCTGTCGTGCGGTCGCCGCGGCATGGGGCACGAAACGCGTGATCCCGGGTCCTCGGAAAAGTGCAGTACCTGACCAGGCTCGGGTCGCATCCGCCCGTTCTGTTCCTCGTTCAGCGGCCGCAGAACAGGCACAACGGCAGAACCAGCGCCAGATCCGTCTTCCGCACCGGCTTCCCGTCCACCGGAGCCGTCCCCGGCGGGGTGTCCGCCGACGGCTGGATGCCGCCCGCCGCGACGCGGTCCAGGGTGCGCAAACCGGCCGAGCCGACCGTGCCGAAGACCGTGTAGTCCGGCAGCAGGCTGGAATCCCCGTACACCACGAAGAACTGCGACCCGTTCGTGTCCGGGCCGGCGTTCGCCATGGCCAGCAGGCCGCGCGCGTACGTGCGGCGCTTGCCGGTCGGGTCGGACGGGGCGGGCGGGAGCGTCGTCGGGAGTTCGTCGCGGAACTTGTAGCCCGGACCGCCCTCGCCGGTGCCGGACGGGTCGCCGCACTGCAGGACCTTCAGCGTCGGGTATGCGGTGAGCCGGTGGCAGGTCGTCTGGTTGTAGAAGCCGCGGGCGGCCAGGTGCAGGAAGCTCTGCACGGTGCACGGCGCCTGCGCGCGGTCGAGCCGCAGCGGGAGCAGGCCCTGGTTGGAGAACACGGCGACGTCGACGCTGCCGTGGTCCGGCGTGTGCTTCGGGTCGCGCGGCAGGGAAACCGGGCGCACGGCGGGATCGTCCGGAGTCGAGGTGTACTGGCACGGCCCTGAGGTGACCTTCGGCGGCGCCGCTTCCGCCGCCGAAGCCGGTGCGGCTACCGCGACCAGCGACAACGCGGTCAGCACGGACACGAGCAGTCTTTTCATTCCGGTTCCCTCCCAGTGCACGGAGGACCGCAGTATAGGGACGGGAAACCGCCCGCGCTTCCGGCGAAAGTCGCATCCTGACCGGTTCCTGACACCCACGTCCTACCGTGCGGTTTCATGATCACTCCCCTTCTCTCCGGACTGGTCGCCGGGCTGCTGGCCGTCCCCGCCGGTCCGGTGCAGCAGCCGCTGGCCTCCTCCGCCGCCGAACAGCAGGCGGTGCTCGCCTACTGGACCCCGCAGCGCCTGGCCGCGCTGACCCAGCCGTCGTCAGAGAATCCGCCGAAGAGCGGACCCGACGGAGCCCCCTGGCCGGACCCGCTTCCGAAGACGGTCGGCCGGCTCTTCTACACCGACCACGGCGAGGACGCGAGCTGCACCGCGACCGTCGTCCGCAGCGAGAACCGCGGCACGATCGTCACGGCCGGGCACTGCGTCAACGACACCGACCTCATCGGCGAGCACAACGCCTGGAACGCACACGTCATGTTCGTCCCCGGCTACCACGACGGCCAGGCACCGTACGGGAAGTTCGCCGCCCGGCTCGGCGTCGCCGACCGCACTTGGCTCGCCAACGATCAGCAGAACGCACGGGAATTCGACACCTACGACCAAGCGTTCGCGGTCCTCGGGCCGAACGAATCCGGACAGCTGGCGCAGGACGCGGTCGGCGCGCAAGAGATCGGTTTCGACCGGGCGGGCGCGGCGAAGGTGACGCAGTTCGGCTACCCGAGGGCGGCATCCGACCCGGCCCGTGAGGGGCTGCCGGAGTACACCGGGGCGAGGCTGGCGTATTGCACCGGCACCGCACGGCATTGGACCGGCACGCCGACTGATCCGGACTCCCCCGACCAGTGGGGCACGGCGTGCGTCATGGGCGGCGGTTCCAGCGGCGGTCCCCGGTTGCGCGACTTCAACCCGGAAACGGGACGGGGAACGGTCGTCGGCGACAATACGCACGCGGGATTCTTCGCCGCGGACGGGAAACCGTGCGCGCGTGATGCCGGCTGCACGCGGTATCTGGTGGGGCCGCAGTTCAGCAGCAAGGTGACGAAGCCGCNCGCAAGGCTCGTAGAGCGTCGATGCCGGTCTAACCGGCATCGCCGCTCACGAGCCCTTCAGCTCCGCGATCAACCGGTCCGCCGCCGTGAACGGGTCCAGCTCCCGGGCCGCCACTCGCGCCGCCAAGTCGCCCAGCCGATCGCCGTCCCGGAGATCCGCCAGCTCCGCGTGCAGCCTCCGCAACGCGATCGCGGCGACCTCCTCCCGGGCGCGAGCGGCGCGGCGGCGGTCCAGTTCCCCGTGCGCCACAAGCCATTCATAGTGCGTCCGCAATGCCGACACCACCTCGTCGACACCCTCGCCCTTAGCCGCCACCGTGCGCACGATCGGCTGCCGCCAGCTCGGTCCGCGCAATTCGCGGCGGGCCAGGGTGATCATCTGCTTGAGGTCGTGCACCGTCGCGTCGGCGCCGTCGCGGTCGGCTTTGTTGACCACGAACACGTCCGCGATCTCCAGCACCCCGGCTTTCGCCGCCTGGATGCCGTCGCCCATTCCCGGAGCCAGCAGCACCACGGTGGTGTCGGCCAGCTTCACCACGTCCACTTCGGACTGTCCAACTCCGACCGTCTCGATCAGCACCACGTCGAACCCCGCGGCGTCCAGCACTCGCACTGCCTGCGGGGTCGCCCACGAAAGGCCGCCGAGGTGGCCTCGGGTCGCCATCGAGCGGATGAACACACCGGGATCCGTGGCGTGCTCGGTCATCCGGATCCGGTCGCCGAGCAACGCGCCGCCGGAGAACGGCGACGACGGGTCGATCGCCAGCACCCCGACGCGCAAACCCTCGCCGCGCAAGGCGGTGAGCAGCGCGGACGTCGAGGTCGACTTGCCGACTCCGGGCGGGCCGGTGAGCCCGGCGACCCGGGCGCGCCCGGTGTAGGGCGTCAAAGCGCGGGCGATGTCCGCCACTCGCGGCGAAGAATCCTCCACCAGCGAAATGAGCCGGGCGACCGCGCGCGGTTGTCCTTCCCGCGCGCGGGCGACCAGCTCATCGAGGTCCGGGCCGGCCAACTTACGCCGACGGGACGCGGATCAGCAGCGCGTCGCCCTGTCCGCCGCCGCCGCACAGCGCGGCCGCGCCGAGACCGCCGCCGCGCCGGCGCAGCTCGTGCACCAGGTGCACGGCCAGCCGCGCGCCGGAAGCGCCGATCGGGTGGCCGAGCGCGATCGCGCCGCCGTTGACGTTCACCTTCGACTCGTCCAGCCCGAGCTTCTCGCTCGACACCAGGCCGACCGCGGCGAACGCCTCGTTGATCTCCACCAGGTCCAGATCGCCCACGTCCAGCTTCGCCTTCTTCAGCGCGGCGCGGATCGCGTTCGACGGCTGCTCGTGCAGGCTCGCGTCCGGACCGGCGACGACGCCGTGCGCGCCGATCTCGGCCAGCGGCGTGATGCCCAGCTCGGCCGCCTTCTCCGGGCTGGCCACGATCACCGCGGCCGCGCCGTCGGAAATCTGCGACGCCGAACCGGCGGTGATGGTGCCGTCCGAGGCGAACGCCGGACGCAGCTTCGCGAGGCTCTCGTCAGTGGTGTCGGCCCGCACGCCCTCGTCGGTGGAGAACACGACCGGGTCGCCCTTGCGCTGCGGGATCGGCACCGGCACGATCTCCTCGCGGAAGAACCCGGCCTCGATCGCCGCCGCGGCCCGCTGGTGCGAGCGTGCCGAGAACGCGTCCTGCCGCTCGCGGGTCACGCTGTAGCGGCCGTTGTGCTTCTCCGTCGAAACACCCATCGCGACCTGGTCGAACGCGCAGAACAGGCCGTCGTAGGCCATGTGGTCGACCAGCGTCGTGTCGCCGTACTTGAACCCGGAACGCGACTTCGGCAGCAGATGCGGCGCCTGCGTCATCGACTCCTGGCCGCCCGCGACGACGAGGTCGAACTCGCCCGCGCGGATCAGCTGGTCGGCGAGCGCGATCGCGTCGAGGCCGGACAGGCAGACCTTGTTGATGGTCAGCGCCGGGACGTCCATCGGAATGCCCGCGGCGACCGCCGCCTGGCGCGCCGGGATCTGGCCCGCGCCCGCGGTGAGCACCTGGCCCATGATCGTGTACTGGACCTGGTCCGGGGAGACGCCGGCGCGTTCGAGCGCGGCCTTGATCGCGATCCCGCCCAGCTGGGCTCCCGAGAAGTCCTTCAACGAGCCGAGCAGCCGCCCGATCGGGGTACGGGCAGCGCCCAGGATCACGGAACCGGACACGACGTCCTCCAAAGCATCGGTGCACTGGCAGTGTTCCCACGATACGGCCTGCGCGGGGTTCCCGGCGCGTCTTGATGGAGCCAGTGTGAGGGGGCGCACGCGGGGTTCCGCGACGCCCGCCGGGGCTTATCCTCCCCGGTATGGACACCGAGCCCAGCGCATCCGTGCTCAAGCCGTTCGTGACCGCGATCGACCACGTCGGCATCGCCGTGCCCGACCTCGACGCGGCCATCGCCTTCCACCGCGACCACTTCGGCCTGGAGGTCGCGCACGAGGAGGTGAACGACGAGCAGGGCGTGCGCGAGGCGATGCTGCGCGCCCCGGGTACCGCGGGCACCGAGACGATGATCCAGCTGCTCGCCCCGTCCCGGGACGATTCGACGATCGCGAAGTTCATCGGCCGCAACGGCCCCGGCCTGCAACAGCTCGCGCTGCGAGTGTCCGATGTGGACGCCGCGGCGGAGGCGCTTCGCGCGCAGGGGCTGCGGTTGCTGTACGACGCGGCCAAGCGCGGGACGTCGAACAGCCGCGTGAACTTCGTGCACCCGAAGGACGCGGGCGGGGTTTTGGTCGAGCTGGTGGAGCCCGCCTCCTCCGCGCACTGACCGCCGGGCGGAGGCGGGAGCGAGCCAGCGCCGAGCGTCGAGGCCGGAGGTGGGCTCGTGAGCGGCAATCCCGGTTCTCACCGGCACAAACACTCACGACCACCCTCACACCGCCGAAGCGGGCGGCTTCCCCTTGCCGACCCGGGCCGACAACGCGTTCGCCACGAACGTCAGCTCGCCGTCGAACTCGGCGGGCCGGTCGTCCCCGGTGTGCCGGGCCGTCGCGTGCCGATGTGTGACAGCACGCGCCAGCAGCCCGGACGCGTTGTCGATGTCCGCTCCGGCGAGCCGTCCGCCGGTCGCGGCCACGATCACCGACCGCATCAGCCGGACCAGCTGCTGGAATCGTTCGGACAGCGCGTCGCGGACCACGTGATGGGTGTCGGCCTCGCGCCAGAGCAGGTGCGACAGGCCCAGAGAACCGGTGAACCGGCGGTCGAGTTCGCCGACCAGCCCGCGCAGGGAACCCGCCAGGTCGCCGGGAACGACGACCGCGGCGGGTTCGATGCGTTCGTCCGGCAGCCGGTCGACCAAGGCGGCCAGCAGGTCGGACTTGCGGCGGAAGTAGTAGTGGACCAGGCCCTTCGGGACCCCGGCGCGCTCCGCGATGCGGGACGTCGGGGTCGCCTCGAAGCCGGACTCGGCGAACAGCTCCTCCGCCGCGCACAGGATCCGTTCTTTCGCCGAGTCGTCGGTCATCTCCGCCTTCCTCGCGGGGCTCCTTCGCCCCGTCAGTGCTGGCCCGCCATCCGGTGGGCGGCGTTGGCCTCCGGCATCGCGGCCGCACCGGCGATGATCACCAGCGCACCGCCGACCCAGGACGTCCACGACGCCCCGTTGAATTCCGTATACCCCATCACCCACGGCGCGATGAACAGCAACGCGCCGAGGACGATCTGCACGCCCTCGCCGTAAACCATGCTCGGCGCCGCGAGCGACACCAGGCCGTCGATCGCGATCAGCGCACCGAGGACCACCATCGTCCACACCATCGTGGTGTTCGTGCTCAGCCAAAGGGGTGAAAGAGCGGCGACAACACCAATCACGACCTCGGCCCAGTCGTAGGGCCGCGTCCAGGCGCGCGTCGAGACTTCACTCATTCGTGCTCACCTCCGCCGGAAAAGAGCCGTTCAGGGAGATTTCCCATCTCCGACTATGCTCCTTGACTGGCCAGCCGGTCAAGATTGGTGCGTCACACTTCGACTCGTGTGCGGGGTCTGCGTCTCGTACAGTGAGGCCCCCGGTTACCGACGAGTAATTTCGTCCTGTCGCGCCGCGACCGACCCCTGGAGGTTCCCGATGCCGCACCTCGACGAGATCCAGCAGGCGATCCTCGACGGCCGCCTCGACGCGATCGCCGAGCTGCCCGTGCCCGAGAGCTACCGGGGCGTCACCGTGCACGCCGACGAGGTCGACATGTTCGAGGGCCTCGAAAGCCAGGGCAAGGACCCGCGCCGCTCGCTGCACGTCGACGAGGTCCCGACGCCGGAGCTGGGCCCCGGCGAGGCGCTGGTCGCGGTGATGGCCAGCGCGATCAACTACAACACCGTCTGGACGTCGATCTTCGAGCCGATCCCGACGTTCACGTTCCTGCGCAAGTACGGGAAGCTCTCGCCGCTGGCCAAACGGCACGACCTGCCGTATCACGTGGTCGGCTCCGACCTGTCCGGCGTCGTGCTGCGCACCGGCGCGGGCGTGCACAACTGGAAGCCCGGCGACGAGGTCGTCGCGCACTGCCTGAACGTCGAGCTGGAAGGCCCGGACGGGCACAACGACACGATGCTCGACACCGAGCAGCGGATCTGGGGCTTCGAGACGAACTTCGGCGGGCTCGCCGAGGTCGCGCTGGTCAAGGCCAACCAGCTGATGCCGAAGCCAGCCCACCTGACCTGGGAGGAAGCCGCCTCCCCCGGCCTGGTGAACTCGACCGCGTACCGGCAGCTGGTGTCGCGCAACGGCGCGGACATGAAGCAGGGCGACGTCGTGCTGATCTGGGGCGCGTCGGGCGGCCTCGGCTCGTACGCGACGCAGTACGCGCTCAACGGCGGCGCGATCCCGGTGTGCGTCGTGTCCAGCCCGGAGAAGGCGGAGATCTGCCGGAAGCTCGGCGCGGAGCTGATCATCGACCGCACCGCCGAGGGCTACCAGTTCTGGAAGAACGAGAACGAGCAGGACCCCAAGGAATGGCAGCGGTTCGGCGCGAAGATCCGCGAGCTGACCGGCGGCGAGGACCCGGACATCGTGTTCGAGCACCCGGGCCGCGAGACCTTCGGCGCGTCCGTCTACGCCGCGCGCAAGGGCGGCACGATCGTCACCTGCGCGTCGACCTCGGGCTATCTGCACCAGTACGACAACCGGTACCTGTGGATGAACCTGAAGCGGATCATCGGCTCGCACTTCGCGAACTACCGCGAATCGTGGGAGGCGAACCGGCTGATCGCGAAGGGCCTCATCCACCCGACGCTGTCGAAGACGTACTCGCTGGAAGAAACCGGCCAGGCCGCCCTTGACGTGCACCGCAACGCGCACCAGGGCAAGGTCGGCGTGCTCGCGCTCGCTCCGGAAGAAGGACTCGGCGTGCGCGACGAGGAGTTGCGCGCGAAGCACCTGGACGGCATCAACGCCTTCCGCGGCGCGTGAGGGCAGACCACCTGCCTCTTCGGTCCGGCCGCTCGCCGCACGAGCGGCCGGACCCCGTGGGTGCTCACCCGTCCGTGACCGCGGAGCGACTACGGTGGTGTCATGAGTCTTGGCGATGAACGCGAACTCGTGCCGCTGGGAGCCGGCTTCGACGTAGCGAAGCGGGGGTACAGCCGGGCCCAGGTCGACGAGCACCTGGAACGGCTCGACGGCGACCTGAAGATGCTCACCGCCGACCGCGACGCCGCCATCGCCCAAGCCGGCGACCTGGCCCGGCAGCTGGAAGTCGCGCGCGGCGAGATCGCCGATCTGCGCGGTCAGGTCGACCGGCTCGCGCAGCCGCCGACGAGCGTCGAGGGCCTGTCCGAACGGCTCCAGCGGATGCTGCGGCTGGCGCAGGACGAGGCCGCCGACACGCGGGCCCGCGCCGAGGCCGAAGCCGGTCACATCCGGGCCAAGGCGGAGACCGACGCCAGCGCCATGCGCGCCCGGTACGAGCAGCTGCTCACCGAGCTCGATCTGCGCCGCAAGGAAATGGAAGCCGAGCACCGCAAGGTGCTTGAGGACGCGCGCGCCGAGGCCAAGCGGATCACCGACGAGGCCGAGGCCGAGCGCAAGAAGCTCGACGCGGAGTCCGAGGCCCGCCGCACGCAGGTCGAGGAAGACTTCGAGATCGCCATGGCCACCCGCCGCGCCGAGGCGATGCGCGTGCTTGCCGAGCAGGAGGCGGCCAGCAAGGCGGAGGCCGAGCGCCGGGTCCGCGAGGCCGCCGAAGACGCGGCCGCGATCCGGGCGAAGGTGCTGGAAGAGGAGACGGCCGCGAAGGCCGACATCGACCGGCGCCAGCGCGAATCGGTCGCCGACGCGAACAAGCGCCGCCAGGACTCGATCACCGAGGCCAACGCGCGGCTCGCGGAAGCGGCCGACGAGGCCCGCCGCCGCGTCCGCACCGCCACCGACGAGTCCAACCGCCGGATCACCCAGGCCAACGAGCGGGTCGAGGCCCTGCGCGGCGTCCGGGCGAGCCTGGCCGAGCAGGTCCGGTCGGCGCGCACGGTGCTGGCCGAGGCGCAGCACGTGCTCGGCGAGATGGACGGCGAGGTGCCCGCGGACATCAAGGCCGCGGCGGAGACCGCCAACGGGTCCGGCACGAACGGCTCGCCGGCTGGCGGCGCGAAGGCGAGCGGCACCCAGCCAGGCGGCAACGCGGGTGCGCACAACAGCAGGACCAGCGCTCCAGCCGGGCAGAAATCCGCTGGTCAGGGCGGCAAGAACGCCCCGGCGAACAGCGGAAAGCCCGCGGCGAGCGGCGACGTCGAGCAGACCGTCCGGCTGCGTACGTCCGACGTGCCCAAGCCGCAACCGAAACCGCGCCCGGCGGGAAAACCGACTGGCGAGTAACCTTCCCCCGCGAAGGGGCCGCGCCGCCCCGCTGACCGATTCGCCGGGAGGTTGTGGATGGCTGTCTATCGGACTGTGGTGGTGGGCACGGACGGGTCCGACTCGTCCTTCGCCGCGGTGGACAAGGCCGCCGGGGTGGCTGCCGACGCGGGGGCGACGCTCGTCGTCGTCTGCGCGTACCACCCGGCCAGCCGCCAAGACGTGGAACGCGCGCAGGACGAACTGGGCGACGAGGCCTACCAGGTAGTCGGGTCCGCGCCCGCCGAGGACTCGCTGCAGTCCGCGCGGGACCGTGCGACGAAGGCCGGGGCCAAGAACATCGAGACGGTCGCGCTGGAGGGTCAGCCGGTCGACACGCTGCGCAAGGTCGTGAAGGACCGCGAGGCCGATCTTCTGGTGGTCGGCAACCGCGGGCTCAACACCCTGACCGGGCGGATCCTGGGCTCGGTGCCGTCGGAGGTGGCCCGGAAGTCGGGCGTCGACGTGCTGATCGTGCACACCACCTGAGGCCGTGGCCGATTCTTCCCGGGACCTGCAGCAGCGGCTGGAACGCGCCCTGCTGGGCGGACCCCGCCGCTACACCCGGCTCGAAGTGGCGAAACGGGCCGGAGTACCCGAAGAACGCTCGCGCCGGCTGTGGCGGGCGCTGGGTTTCGCCACCGTCGAAGACGACGAGATGGTGTTCACCGACGCGGACGTCGAAGCCATGCGCATCGCCGACGGTCTGGTGAGTTCCGGGCTCGTCGCGCCCGGCATGGAAGTCGCGGTGACCCGTGCCCTCGGCCAGCATCTGTCCCGGCTGGCCGAGTGGCAGGTCCACATGCTGTGGCGGCTGATCACCGAAAACCCGGAACTGGCCCGCAGCGACCGCCAGGTCACCCGCCTGGTCGAGCGCCTGCTCCCCGAACTGGAGCGAGTACAGAACTACGTCTGGCGCCGCCACCTGGCCGCGTTCGCCGGCCGCGCCTTCGCCAGCCCCGACGAGGACCTGGAAACGCGCGCCCTGGTAGTCGGCTTCGTGGACATGGTCGGCTACACGCGCTTCACGAGAGAAGCCGACGAAGAAGAACTGACCCAAGTCCTGGACGGCTTCGAATCCCTGGCCACTGAAGTCATCGCGGAACACCACGGCCGAGTAGTAAAGATGATCGGCGACGAAGTCCTCTTCGTCACCGACACTCCCGCCGACGGCGCGGAAATCGCCCTGACGCTAGCCGAACGCACCGGCGAGGACGGCGGCCTCCCCGCAGTCCGAGCCGGAATGGCCACCGGCCGGGTCCTGTCCCGCTTCGGCGACGTCTACGGCTCCGTAGTGAACCTAGCCGCACGGCTCACGTCAGCCGCTCGCCCCGGGACCGTGCTGGTCGACCGAGAACTGGCCGGGGAACTGGAATCCTTGCCACAGTTCGATCTCCGCACCCGCCGCCCCATCGCAGTGCGCGGCTACAACCGCCTCCGCCCCTCCGCACTACGGAGGGCGAAGGACAAACCCACCGGCCGCTTCGCGTCGTCCCAGCAACTGGCCGCGGAAATGCTGGGCCTGGGCGACCCCGCCCCGCCCGAAACCCCCGTACCAGACGACTTCCCCGCCGGCCCACGCAAACGCCGCCGACGCCGCTGACCGTCCGTGAGGGGAACCCGCGCCGACTCTGATTCCCTCAGGGTTCCCCGCACGACCCTCCACCGGCCGGGAGGGGCCTCACGTACTTGGATTCCCTCAGGGAGCCCTTCACAACCCGCCCGCCGTCGAGGCACCCAGCCGCACCAGCGCACCGCGCAACCACCCCGCCTGCGAACCGCACCCCTCAAGCATCAAAATCCACAGTAACCCGCTCAGAAACCGGATGCGACTGGCACGTCAGCACAAACCCAGCATCCACTTCAGCCTTCTCCAGCGCGAAATTCCGCCGCATGTCCACGGCCCCCTCGGTCACCCGCGCCCGGCAGGTACCGCACACCCCGCCCTTGCAGGCAAACGGCAAATCCGGCCGAAACCGCTGCGCCCCGTCCAAGACCGAAGATTCCCGGGGCAGATTCATCGTCGTAGACCGACCGTCCAGCACCAACGTCACCTCGGACGAAGCCCCGGCGACAGCGGGGTCGGCATGCTTGACCGGCTCCGGCGGCACATCGTCCACATAGAACAGTTCCTGATGAATCCGCTCCCCGGGAACTCCCAGCGAACCAAGAAGATCCTGCGCCGAAGTCACCATCCCGAACGGCCCGCACAGCCAGAAATGGTCAACATCCTCGACCGGCACGATCGACGCGAACAGCGCACGCAGCTTGTCCGCATCCAGCCGTCCGGTGAACAACTCAGCCTCACGAGGCTCCCGGGACAGCACATGCACGAGTTCCAGCCGCGCCGGATACCGGTCTTTCAAATCAGCCAGCTCGTCAGCGAACATCACCGTGTCAGTACGCCGATTCCCATACAGCACCGTCACCGAAGCATCCGGCGTGGCAAGCAACGAGGCCGCGATCGACAACACCGGGGTAATCCCGGACCCGGCGGCGATCAGCACGTGGTGGCCGCCGGCGGCAAGGTCCGGAGTAAACGAACCCGTGGGCGCGGATACCTCAACTGTATCCCCCGCACGAACCTCATTGACCAGCCACGAGGAGAACACTCCGTCCGGCACCAACCGCACCCCGACCCGAGGCCGCTCCCCCGCCGGAGCGCAAATGGAGTACGACCGCCGCTCGTCCCGCCCCTCCACCATCCGCCGCAGGGTGAGCGATTGACCGGGCGCGAAGGCGTAGGTTTCGGACAACTCCTCAGGCACGTCGAAGGTGACGGCCACAGCGTCGTCGCAGAGCCGCTCGACCTCAGCCACCCGCAACGGATGGAACCCGGCACGGCGGGAAACGGTGGCAGTCACTCAAATCTCCTTGACGTGTTCGAACGGCTCCCAGCAAGCCCGGCACCGCCGCAACGCTTTGCACGCGGTCGCACTGAACCGGGACTGCTCCTCCGTATCCAAGGACCCGCAATGCGGGCAAGCCACCCGCCGCACAGAAGGTCCCAGCGTCAGCGGAATCGGCCCGGCAGCCCGCCGCGGCGCGGACCCCGGCGGCGCGATCCCGGCCTCCGCCAACTTCCGCCGCCCGTCCGCGCTGATCCAATCCGAGGTCCAAGCCGGTTCCAGCACAGTGCGGATGTCGATCTCGACATATCCCGCGCCGCGCAACGCGTGTTCGAGATCGTCGCGCATGGTGTCCATCGCCGGGCAACCGGAATAGGTCGGCGTAATAGAAACGGTAACTCGACCGTCCTCTTCGGACACTTCGCGCAGCACACCCAGATCCGCGAGCGTCAGCATCGGCAGCTCCGGATCCGTGACCGTGGAAGCCACCGCGGCCGCGGTGCTGGCCGCCGCCTCCGAGGGAAAGAACACGTCGGCGGTACTGGACGCCGCCTCCGGGGGAAAGAACACGTCGGCGCTCACCACGACGCTCCAGGCATCGCCCGAGCCACACTCTGCATCTCGGCCAGCAGGAACCCCATCTGCTCGGTATGCACGCCGTCGCGCCCCATCCGGCCGGAAACCCCGGCAATGGCCCCGATCTCCGGCCGGTCCATCGTTGCCGCCGCGAACGCCTGATCCAGGACAGCGTCGAACTCCGGCCGCACCGAAGCCGCATCCACCAGCTCGACCGGATGCGTCGAGAACAACTCCTCGACATACGGCCACACCGCGGCCAGCCCCTCGGCCATCCGCTCGTGCGACAGCGGCGTCCCGTCACCCAGCCGCACCAGCCACTGCGCGGCATAATCCCGGTGATAGGCCAGTTCCTTCACGCCCTTGGCCGCGATAGCCGCCAGCACCGGGTCCGCACTGGACTCCAGCCGCTGGAACAACGCGAGCCGCCACGTCGAGAACACGAACAGCTGCGCGATCAGGTGCCCGAAGTGCCCGCCGCCCAGCTCAGCCAGCCGAACGTTGCGGAACTCGTTCTCGGCGCGCAGAAACGCGAACGTGTCCTCAGAACGGTCCGTACCGTCAGCCTTGCCCGAACGAGCGAGCAGCAACCGCGCCTGGCCGAGCAGATCGAGGCCGATGTTCGCGATCGCGACCTCGTCCTCCAGCTCCGGCGCGCCCGCGACCCACTCCTGCAACCGGTGCGAGAAGATCAACGCGTCATCGCCCAGCATCAAGCAATACGCGGCGAGCCGCGCACCGTCCACTCCGGACGGGACCGAAGTGTCCACACCGGACAAAGGATCGGCGAACCCGGTGCCGAAGGCCCACCGCGCGTCGTTGTCCTCGGTGATGGCTTCGTAGACGTTGTCAAAGGACACAGCAAGACATCCCTTACATGTGGGGAACGTTGTCGGGAATGTCGTAGAACGTCGGGTGCCGGTACACCTTGTCCCCGCTTGGCGCGAAGAACGGGTCCTTCTCGTCCGGCGACGACGCGGTGATGTCCGAGGCGCGAACGACCCAGATCGACACCCCCTCGTTGCGGCGCGTGTAGAGATCGCGCGCGTGGTGCAGCGCCATCTCGTCGTCCGCTGCGTGCAGCGAACCCACGTGGACGTGGTTCAGTCCCCGTTTCCCTCGGACGAAGACCTCGTACAGCGGCCAGTCGTGCTTCATGCCGAAACCTCTTTCTTGGCCGCGTGCGCCGCCGCGGCTTCCCGGACCCAGGCGCCTTCGTCGTGCGCGCGACGCCGGTGTGCGATCCGCTCCGCGTTGCACGGGCCGTTGCCCTTGAGCACGTTCTTGAACTCGTCCCAGTCGACCGCACCGAAGTCGTAGTGCTCGCGCGAGGCGTTCCACTTCAGCTCCGGGTCCGGGAAGGTCACGCCGAGCGCCTCGGCCTGCGGGACGGACATGTCGACAAAACGCTGCCGCAGCTCGTCGTTGGTGTGCCGCTTGATCTTCCACGCCATCGACTGCGCGGTGTTCGGCGAATCCGCGTCCGGCGGGCCGAACATCATCAGCGACGGCCACCACCAGCGGTTCACCGCCTCCTGCACCATGTCCCGCTGCTGCTGGGTGCCCTTCATCATGGTCATCAGCAGCTCGTAGCCCTGCCGCTGGTGGAAGGACTCCTCCTTGCAGATCCGGATCATCGCCCGCGCGTAGGGCCCGTACGACGACCGGCACAGCGGCACCTGGTTGCAGATCGCCGCGCCGTCCACCAGCCAGCCGATCACGCCGACGTCGGCGAAGGTCAGCGTCGGGTAGTTGAAGATCGACGAGTACTTCTGCCTGCCGGTGATGAGCTTGTCGGTGAGGTCCGCGCGGTCCGCGCCGAGCGTCGCCGCCGCGGAGTACAGGTACAGCCCGTGCCCCGCCTCGTCCTGCACCTTCGCGAGCAGAATCGCCTTGCGCCGCAAGGAAGGCGCGCGCGTGATCCAGTTGCCCTCCGGCTGCATGCCGATGATCTCCGAATGCGCGTGCTGCGCGATCTGGCGGATCATCGTCTTGCGGTAGCCCTCGGGAATCCAGTCGCGCGGTTCGATGCGCTGGTCCCGTTCGATGGTGTGCTCGAACTGGGTCTCCAGATCGGCTACAGCGGTCACGGCCGCTCCTTCGAGACGAGGGTGAGCACGTCGTACTTCGCGACCGAGTCGCCGTCGGAGTTGGTGACGTCGGCGTCCCAGCGGACTTCGCCGTACTCCTGGTCGATCCGCGGCGTGATCTGCTTGGCGGTCAAGGTGACCGTCAGCGCGTCGCCGACCTTCACCGGCGTCAGGAACCGCAGGTTCTCCAGGCCGTAGTTGGCCAGCACCGGACCCGGCTCGGGCGAGACGAACAGGCCCGCCGCGAACGAGACGACCAGGTAGCCGTGCGCCACGATGCCGCCGAACAGCGGGTTCGCCGCGGCCGCCGCCTCGTCGGTGTGCGCGTAGAAAGTGTCGCCGGTGAACTCGGCGAAGTGGTCGATGTCGGCGCGAGTGACGGTGCGCGGGCCTGCCACCACGGTGTCGCCGATGCTCAGCTCTGCCAGCGACTTCCGGAACGGGTGCTCGCCTTCGACGCGCGGACCGCCCTCGACCCACCGGCCGGTGACAGCGCCGAGCACCTTCGGGCTGCCCTGCACGGCCGTGCGCTGCATGTGGTGCAGCACGCCGCGGATACCACCCATTTCCTCGCCGCCGCCCGCGCGGCCGGGGCCGCCGTGCACCAGCTGCGGCATCGGCGAACCGTGCCCGGTTGATTCCTTCGCGTCTTCGCTGTCGAGCACGAGCAGACGGCCGTGGTACGGCGCGACGCCCAGCACGATCTCGCGGGCGAACACCGGGTCACCGGTCACGACCGACCCGGCCAGGCTGCCGCCGCCCCGTGCCGCGAACTCGATGACCTGCTTGACCGACGTGTACGGCATCAGCGTGGACACCGGGCCGAACGCCTCGACCTCGTGCGGTTCGGCGCGCTCCGGGTCGGCCTTGAGCAGGATCGGCGAGATGAACGCGCCGGTCGCCTCGTCGCCGTCCACGACGTCGACGTGCTCCGGGTCGCCGAAGACGACGCTGCCCGCGTCGAGCAGGGCCTTCAGCGAACGACGCACCTCTTCACGCTGTTCCAGGCTGGCCAGCGCACCCATCCGGACGCCTTCAGCGTTCGGATTGCCCACCGTCACCTTGGCGAGCCGGGCGCTGACCGCCTCCGCGACGTCGTCCAGCATCTCCGCCGGGACGAACGCGCGGCGGATGGCGGTGCACTTCTGGCCCGCCTTCACCGTCATCTCGGTAGTCAGCTGCTTGACGAAAAGGTCGAACTCCGGCGTCGACGGCCGGGCGTCCGGAGCGAGAATCGAGCAGTTCAGCGAGTCGGCCTCGGCGTTGAACCGCACCGAATTCCGCACGATCGCCGGGTGCGCGCGCAGCTTCTGCGCGGTGGACGCGGAACCGGTGAACGACACCAGGTCCTGCGCGGTGACGTGGTCGAGCAGGTCGCCGACGCTGCCCGCGACGAACTGCACTGTGCCCTCGGGCAGGATGCCGGATTCGACGATCAGCTCCACGAGCCGCGCGGTCAGGTACGCGGTCTGGCTGGCCGGCTTGATCAGGCTCGGCACCCCGGCGAGGAACGCGGGCGCGAGCTTCTCCAGCGGACCCCACACCGGGAAGTTGAAGGCGTTGATCTGGATCGCGACGCCCTGCAGCGGGGTCGCGATGTGCTGTGCGACGAACGTGCCGCCGCGGCTCAGCGGCTCGACCGCGCCTTCGACGTACACGGTGTCGTTCGGCAGTTCGCGCTTGCCCTTCGAGCCGTAGCTGAACAGGACGCCGATGCCGCCGTCGATGTCGAACTTGGAGTCGCCCAGCGTCGCGCCCGTACGGGCCGACAGCTCGTACAGCTCTTCGCGGTGCTCGCGCAGGTGCGAGGCGAGCGATTTCAGCAGCGCGGCTCGCTGATGGAACGTCAGCTTCCGCAGCGCCGGGCCGCCGACGCTGCGCCCGTACTCGAGCGCGGCGGCGAAGTCGATCCCCTCCGACGAAATCCGGGCCACTTCCTCCCCGGTCGCCGCGTCGTGCAGCGGGGCGCCCTCGCCCGGCGCCGTGTGCCATCCCCCGGAGACGTAGCTGCGGAGCAGAACCATGCCGACCCTCTCGCCGAATTACCAACCGGACGTTCAGTAATTCGCAGGATAGCCGGTCTCCCGGCTGATCGGAACCCCCGCATTGCTTGACACCGAACGGGTCGCGGCCTTTACTGGGCTCCAGCCGGGATTACCGGCCAATCGGTCAGTAAGTCACCGTCCCGGAGGCCTAGCTCGTGACCCGCAACGCCGCGCACGCCATGTTCGACACCGACGCGGCGTCCCGCTCCCTCGGCATCGAACTCGTCGAAGCGGCCGACGGCAGGGCGGTGGCCACGATGAAGGTCACCGAGACGATGGTCAACGGACACGACATCGCCCACGGCGGTTACGTGTTCCTGCTCGCCGACACCGCTTTCGCCCTCGCCTGCAACACGCACGGGCCGGTCACCGTCGCCGCGGGCGCGGAGATCTCGTTCGTCGCCGCCGGGAAACTGGGCGATCACCTCGTCGCGACGGCCGCCGAGCGCACCCGCTACGGCCGCAACGGCATCTACGACGTCACGGTGCACCGGGAGACCCCCGAAGGGCCCGAGGTCGTCGCCGAATTCCGCGGCCGCAGCCGCGTCATCGAGAAGACCCGGGAAACACAGTGACTCCCCTGACCGCAGACCTCGCCGAAACCGTCAGCGCCGACGAGCTGGCCGCGCTCCAGCTGGAACGGCTGCAGTGGACCCTGCGGCACGCGTATGAGAACGTCCCGCTGTACCGCAAGAAGTTCGCCGAAGCGGGCGTGCATCCCGACGACTGCCGCGAGCTGGGCGACCTGGCGAAGTTCCCCTTCACCACCAAGGCCGACCTGCGCGAGAGCTACCCGTTCGGGATGTTCGCCGTGCCGCAGGACCAGATCCGCAGGCTGCACGCGTCCAGCGGCACCACCGGGAAGCCGACCGTCGTCGGCTACACCGAGGACGACATCGACACCTGGGCCACCGTGATGGCGCGCTCGATCCACGCCGCGGGCGGGCGGCCGGGGCACAAGGTACATGTCGCGTACGGATACGGCCTGTTCACTGGCGGGCTCGGCGCGCACTACGGTGCGGAAAAGCTCGGCTGCACGGTGATTCCGGCGTCCGGCGGGATGACCGCCCGGCAGGTCCAGCTGATCACGGACTTCAAGCCGGAAGTCATCATGATCACGCCCTCGTATCTGCTGACGCTGCTCGACGAATTCGAGCGCCAGGGCGTGGATCCGCGGGCCAGTTCGCTGAAGGTGGGCATTTTCGGCGCGGAGCCGTGGACCGAGCAGATGCGGTCCGAGATCGAGGAACGGTTCGCGCTGGACGCGGTCGACATCTACGGCCTGTCCGAGGTGATGGGCCCGGGCGTCGCGCAGGAATGCGTGGAGACCAAGGACGGCCTGCACATCTGGGAGGACCACTTCTTCCCCGAGGTGATCGACCCGTTCACCGAACAGGTGCTGCCCGAGGGCGAACGCGGCGAACTGCTGTTCACGTCGCTGACCAAGCAGGCGCTGCCGATCATCCGCTACCGCACCCGCGACCTGACCCGCCTGCTGCCCGGCACCGCGCGTCCCGCGTTCCGCCGGATGGAGAAGGTGACCGGCCGCAGCGACGACCTCATCATTCTGCGCGGGGTCAACGTCTTCCCCACGCAGATCGAGGAAGTCGTGCTGCGCACCGAGGGATTGAGCCCGCACTTCCAGCTGGTCCGCTCGACCCGCGGCCGCCTGGACCATCTGACGGTGCGCGTCGAAGCCCGCGCCGGCACGACCGCCGAAGCCAGGACCGCCGCCGCCGCTGTGGTGACTGCCGGAGTGAAGGACGGCGTCGGCGTAAGCGTTTCGGTGGAGGTCGTCGACCCGGACACGCTGGAGCGCTCGCTCGGTAAAATGCGCCGCGTGCTGGACGAACGCTCGTGACTGCCCCCGCCCGCCGCGGCCGGCCCGGCTACGACCTGGAGTCGCTGCTCCTGGTCGCGGTCAAGCTGTTCAACGACCGCGGCTACGACGGGACCAGCATGGAGGACCTGTCGCGCAAGCTCGGCATCACGAAATCCGCGATCTACCACCACGTGCCGAGCAAGGAGGAACTGCTGCGGCTGGCGGTGGACCGGGCGCTGGACGGGCTGTTCGAGGTCGCGGAGTCCACCGAGGCACTGGACGGGCGCGCCATTGACCGCTTGGAGCACCTGGTGCGCGGGAGTGTGCTGGTGCTCGCGGATCGGTTGCCGTTCGTGACGTTGCTGCTGCGGGTGCGGGGCAATACGAAGGCCGAGCGGGCGGCGTTGGCGCGGCGGCGCGAGTTCGATCATCTGGTGACGGATCTGGTCAAGCAGGCCGAAGCCGAAGGGGATGTCCGGCCGGATATCGACCCGGCGATCGCGGCGCGGCTGTTGTTCGGCACGGTGAACTCGCTGATCGAGTGGTACCGGCCGCGCCGGGGGGCGTCTCCGGGGGAACTGGCGGACGCGGTGTGCAAGATGGCGTTCGACGGGTTGCGCGCCTAGCGGCTCAGTGCCAGACAGCTTTGAAATCGGCGTCCGGTAGCGCCGTCAGAAAGCCGGCGGCGAACGCCTCGCCTGGTGCCAGCGCGCCCGAACCGCGGTACCGGCCGTCGAGAAGCCGGACCGTGGCCTCGACCAGGATCGGTGCGGTCGTGGCGTAGATGTCGCGCCCGGTCGCGGTGGCGCGGCGAGTCTGCGTGCCGGACCCGACGGTGACTTCGACGGCGAAGCGTCGTGCCGAGCGTCCGTGCTCGTCGTGGGCTTGCGGGGCCGGGGTGTCCGGGTCGTGGAGGTCGTCGAGCGGGGCGGTGTTCAGCCAGGAACGCAGGGTTCCCACCGCGAGATGCCGGTCGATGGTGACCACCTCGGAGAACGGCAGCTCCACAGTGGACTGTGCGCCGATCGGCTCCGGGAAGTCCCAGGTGCCGGTCGCTGCCGGATCAGCGATCGGGGCGAGGACGCCGTCGCGGATCACCAGCCGGGTCGCGGTGTTGCGGGCGCCGGTGACCCGGGTTCCCTCCGTGGGCCACCACCGGTCCAGTCCGATGGCGATCTCGACCTCGGCGGCGGACTTCTCGGGACCGAGCATGGCGGTGAGAAGCAAATCGGCCAGTCCGCCGTAGAACGCCATGGCGGGCACTACGGCTGTCCCCGCCGAGCGGGCGGGTGCGTCGAGTTCGCGATAGAGCTGCTGGACGGCTGGCTGCTCCGCGGTGACGTCCAGGTAGTGAGTGCCGGTCTCGACCGCCGCCGTCGCGAGCGGGAGCGCGGTGTCCAGGAACGGGCCAGCGCAGTTGAGCACCACCGCGACGTCGTTCAGCAGCGCCCGCAACCCTGCGTCGTCGTCGATGCTCGCCGGTCCAGATCCGCGAACTGCGCGAGCCGCGAGAGACTGCGCCCCGCGACGACCG
The DNA here is from genome assembly GCF_001651785.1 of Amycolatopsis sp. M39. Taxonomy (NCBI): domain Bacteria; kingdom Bacillati; phylum Actinomycetota; class Actinomycetes; order Pseudonocardiales; family Pseudonocardiaceae; genus Amycolatopsis; species Amycolatopsis sp. M39. The sequence continues at coordinate 83,004 of NZ_LWSF01000029.1, read as the reverse complement.
GTTGAAGACCGCGTCGCAGCAACTCGCCGATCACGAACTTTCCGGTGTGACCGCTGGCTCCGTAGACCAGGACCCGCTGAGAATCTGTCCTGCCCTCGATTCTGGACACTCCCGCACCCCACTGGTGAGTGTCTGAAAGGACGAGTTGCGTACAGTATCGGACATGCCTCGATTGGTGCTCGTCCTCCACGAGCACGCGATGCTGTACGAGGTCGCGATCGCGGCGGAAGTCTTCGGCGTCGACCGTTCGGCCCTCTCCCCCACCGGCGCCTGGTACGACGTCGTCGTGGCCTGCCCCGAACGGTCGCCGCGGCACTGGCTGCCGCATCTGCCCGCGATCGGCGTCTCGGAGATCGGCGAGGCCGCCGCTGACCTGATCGTGGTCCCCTCCACGGATTCCCCCGGCGAGGAGGTCGATCCGGCGCTCGCGGCCGCTCTCCGGGACGCGCACGCGAGCGGGGTCCGGATCGCTCGTTCGTCCTCGCCGAGGCGGGCCTGCTGGATGACCGGATCGCGACCACCCGCTGGATGCACGCCGACGACCTGGCCCGCCGCTATCCGCGCGTGAAAGTACGCGCCGACGTGCTCTACGCCGACGAGGGCGACATCCTCACCTCGGCGGGCAAAACGGCCGCCCTCGACCTGTGCCTGCACCTGGTGCGCCGAGACCTGGGCGCGGCGGTCGCCAACGACCTAGGGCGCAGGCTGGTCGTCCCGCCGCATCGACACGGCGGCCAGGCGCAATTCGTGTCCCCGCCGCCTTCTCCGGACGGTTCTGGCCTAGCCCGTACCGCGGAGTGGGTGCGGGTCCGGCTGGAGCAACCGCTCACGGTCGCCGGCCTCGCGCGCCGCGCGGGCCTCAGCTCCCGGCAGCTCGCCCGCCGGATGCGCGCCGAATTCGGTTCCGCGCCGCTGAACTGGCTGCATCAGCAACGCCTCGCCCGCGCGCGGGAACTGCTCGAACGCACCGATTCCTCGATCGATCAGATCTCCGCCAGCTGCGGAATGGGCAGCGCCGCCACCCTCCGCCGCCACTTCCGCGACGCACTCGGCGTCTCCCCGTCCGAATACCGCGCGACGTTCCGGCTGACCTAGGACGTTTCCTCCCGGGCCGGAGCGGGCATCGTCACCACGAACCCCGTGCTGCGCCCCACATCGTCCAGCAGCCACCCCATCCGCTTGACCGTCCGCAGGATCAGCGCCGAATCCACCACCGACAGCGGCGCCAGGTCCTGTTCCAGATGTTCCTGCATCCGCATCGATTCCTCGATCGACCGCGTCCACGTGGTCACCAGAAGATTCGCCGGCCCCGGCAGACTCGCCATCTGCCGCACAGCCGGGTTGGCCCGCAACCGGTCCACGCACGTCGACACGTGCGCCACCGGCACCTGGCACCACCAGTTCACGACAACCGGCGACGGCGTCAGCCCCTGCGCGATCTCGCAGCGGAACGTCAACGCGTCGGCATTCAGCAGGCGCCCGAGCTGGCGGCGCACGGTCGACACCGGACGCCCGGTGATCCGCGCCAGGTCCGCGGCACTGTGGCGGCCGTCCTCGCCCAGCGCACTAGTCAGCGGGGCGTAAGGCTCTTCCCACGGCTGCAGTGTGGCCATCCGCCCGCCGCCGATGGCCGGTAGTTGCGACAGTGCCTGCACGCGCCGCCGATCCAAGGCGCCCACTCGCCACGAACTGCCTTCGACATGCAGCCGCGAAGCCAGGTGCGAGCGCGTGTTGAGCACGCCGGGCAGGCTGGGGATCGCGTCCAGCAGCAAGGCGGACAGGTCACGCAGGCCGAGGCCGAAAACGGTCAGTACCAGGCTGTATTCCCGCGAAGCCTCCTCGATGCTGGCCACCGAAGACCACGTCGACAGCTCTCGGATCAGCTCGCGCACCTGGCCGCTCGCGCAGCGGATTTCCACGTACGCGGCCTGCACCTGATACAGCCCGGGCACGTGCGGATAGGCCGTCACCCACGCCGCTCCCCCGTCGCGCAGCCGCTCCCAGCGCCGCGCCAGCGTCACCGGGGAGGAGTCGAGCGCCGCGGCCAGTTGCGTCCAGGTGGCGCGGGGACGCAGTTGCAGTGCGTGGATGAGCGAAAAGTCTTCCTCCTCCAGTGACTCGATCATTATTTCTTCTCCAGATAACGGATTCGCGAGCGATTCCGACAACTCTAACGCGATATCAGGCGCGAGTTCGCACACTCGACCACCAAGACGCCGTTCCCGACGAAGAGGAGCCGAACCGGTGGACCTCCACGAAGACGCCCGCAGCCAGCAGGACGACCTGGCGCAGCTGCGCCGCGAACTGCACCGCGAGCCTGAGATCGGCCTCGACCTGCCGCGCACCCAGGAACGGGTCCTGCGCGAACTCGACGGGCTCGGGCTGGAGATCTCCACCGGAACCGACACGACGTCCGTGACCGCGGTACTCCGCGGCGAAGGAGCCGCCCGCGATTCGGCTCAACCGCGCACGGTTCTGCTGCGCGCCGACATGGACGCGCTCCCGGTCCAGGAAGCGACTGGGCTCGATTTCGCCGCTGCCAACGGCGCGATGCACGCGTGTGGCCACGATTTGCACACCACGTCACTGGTCGGCGCGGCTCGGCTGCTGCACACGCACCGCGATCGGATCAACGGCGACGTCGTCCTGATGTTCCAGCCCGGCGAAGAAGGATGGGACGGCGCTGGCGTGATGCTGAAGGAAGGCGTGCTCGACGCCGCCGGCCAACGCGTTGACACCGCGTACGGGCTTCACGTTTTCTCGTCGATGCTGCCCAGCGGTCAGTTCGCGAGCCGCCCCGGGACGCTGATGTCGGCCTCGCACAAGCTGCTCGTGACCGTGCACGGCGAAGGCGGCCACGGGTCGATGCCGCACCGCGCGAAGGACCCGATCTCCGCTGCCGCGGCGATGATCACCGCGCTGCAGACGATGATCACGCGCCGCCTGGACATCTTCGACCCGGCGGTGCTCACCGTCGGTGTCATCCGCGGCGGCACGAAGCGCAATGTCATCCCCGCGACCGCCGAGTTCGAAGCCACCGTCCGCTGCTTCTCCGACGACACCGCCGCCCTGCTCGACACCACCATCCGCGAGACGATCGACGGCGCCGCGCGGGCGAACGGCGTCACCGCGGACGTCGTGTTCGAGAACGAATATCCAGTGACCGTAACGGATGCCGACGAGACGGCGTTTGGTGCCGAGGTCGTCCGAGAGACGATCGGCGAGCAGTACTACACCGACCTGCCCAACCCAGTCGCCGGTTCGGAGGACTTCTCGCGTGTCCTCGCCGCGGTGCCCGGCACATTCCTCGGCCTCGGCGCGCTGATGCCGGGCCTCGAACCGCACACCGCGCCCAACAATCACAGCCCGTACGCCGATTTCGACCCGTCCGTGCTGTCGCGCGCCGCCACCGTCTACGCCGAACTCGCCGTCCGCCGTCTCGACCGATTCGCCGAAGGAGCACTGCGATGACTTCTGTGGCCCCAGACCGTCGCCGTACCCTGTTCGGGCTCGGTGCCGGCAACGCGATGGAATGGTTCGACTGGAACGTCTACGCCACGTTCGCGTCGTTCTTCGCCGCGCAGTTCTTCAACGCCGACAGCGCGGTTTCGGCTCTGCTGAGCACGCTCGCGGTGTTCGCGGTCGGCTTCGCCGCGCGGCCGATCGGCGGCTGGCTGTTCGGCTGGATCGCCGACCGCAAGGGCCGTCAGCTCGCGATGGCGCTGACCGTCGCGATCGCCGCCGCGGGCAGCCTGGTCATCGGCCTTTCCCCGACGTACGGCCAAATCGGCGTGTGGGCGTCGGTGATCCTGGTGGTCGCGCGACTGGCCCAGGGCCTCGCGCACGGCGGCGAACTGCCGTCCGCGCAGACCTACATCGCCGAGGTCGCCCCGCCGGCCCGCCGCGGACTGTGGTCGAGCCTCATCTACTTCTCCGGCACCTGCGGCGTGCTCGTGGGCACCCTGCTCGGCGCGGTCCTCTCCGGCGTGCTGACCCACGAGCAGATGCTCTCCTTCGGCTGGCGGATCCCGTTCATCCTCGGCGGCGTCTTCGGGATCTACTCGCTCTACGTGCGGCTCCGCATGCGCGAGACCGAGGTGTTCCAGGCGGCGAAGAAGAACGCGGCGAAGGAAAAGGGCCAGATCTGGCACACGATCAAGCAGAACCCGAAACTGCTCGCACAGGTCGTCGGGCTGACTGTCGGCGCGACGGTCATCTACTACATGTGGGCCGTCGCCGCGCCGTCGTACGCGATCACCGTGCGCGGTGTCGACCCGACCGGCGCGCTGTGGGCGGGCGTGTTCGCGAACGTGGTCTTCCTGATCGCCCTGCCGTTGTGGGGAATCCTGTCCGACCGCATCGGCCGCAAGCCGGTGTTGTTCATCGCGATCGCCGGCCTGCTCCTGCTGAGCTTCCCGCTGAACGCGATGGTCGGGCGCGAGCCGTGGCAGCTGTTCGTGGCGATGTCGACCGCGCTGCTGTTCATGGCCGGGTTCTCCGCCATCGGCCCGGCGGTCTACGCGGAGATCTTCCCGACCCGCATCCGCGCGGTCGGCGTCGGAGTGCCGTACTCGATCGCGGTCGCGGCGTTCGGCGGCACGGCGCCGTACTTGCAGACCCTGTTCGCCGGGAACGGGCATCCGTCGCTGTTCGTCATCTACGGGATCGTGCTGATGGTGATCAGCGCGCTGGTCGTGTTCACGCTGCCGGAGACGCGGGGCGTGGACCTGCGGGAGAAGGCTGTTCGCAAACCATCCATAGTGGACTGAACCGCTGGCGCGGCTCAGCTGTCGGGCCGAGTCTCGCCGAGCTGCCACCACAGCGCCGCGCGCAGCCGTTCGATGAGCGTCTCGTCGTCCTCCTCGCTCGGGTCCGCTCCCAGCGGGACCCAGCGTTCCTCCACCAGTTCGCCGTCGTCGTAGCTGCTGATCAGTATCCCCGGATACGACACCGTCAGCTCGTCCTCCGGGCAGCCGGTCGCGCACGGCCGGTCGTCCATCCGCACATGCCGGTGGTGCAGCCGCACCCCGACCCATCGGCCGGACGGCCGCGGCTGCTGGTCCGTGCCGTCCATCGCCCGCTCCCGCTCGCCCCAGGTCCCCCGGCTGAAGGTCGCGGCCGGGGCGGCCGGAGTTACCGGCGGGTTGTTCCGGTTGGGTAACGGCATCCGGTGACGGCACCGCCGCGCGTTTGGCACCGTGTTGACAACGACCTCGCCCGGCGGCGAGGCTGGCCCGGTGAGCAGCGGACCCCGGCGGCGGCTGGACCCCGCGCAGCGCCGGGCCGAGATCCTCGCCGCTGCCCGGCGGTGCTTCGGCGCGGGCAGCTACTCCTCGGTGTCCACTTCGGACATCGCGGCCGCCGCCGGCGTCGCCCGGCCGCTGATCAACCACTATTTCGGCGGCAAACGCGAGCTGTATCTCGAAGTGGTGCGGCAGATGACGATCGTGCCCGCCCCGGTCGTCGACGCGCTGCCGGACGGCCCGCCCCGGCTGCGCCTGGAGGTCGGCATCGACCGGTGGATCGACGTCGTGGAACGCAACCGCGACGCCTGGCTCACCGTGATCGACGCGGCGCACGACCCGGAGGTCGAGCGGATCATGCGCGAGGCGGACGAGATCGCCGCCGACCGCGTGCTCGCCGCCGCCCAATTGCCCGGGAACGGGCATCCGCAGCTGCGGGCGATGATCCGCGCTTACGGCGGGATGGTGCGCGCCGCGTCCCGGGAATGGCTGGTCCGCGGCACGCTGGAGCGGGCCGAACTGCGCGCGTTCCTGGTGGAATCGCTGGTGCAGCTGCTGGAAACCACCTATCCGGCGGTGCTGGCGCAGCAGACCTCCACCGCCGGCTGAGCAGCGCGCCGGCCGAACGCGGGCAGGATGGTCACGACCGCGGCCACGGCCATCGCGGCGCCGAGAACGATGGGCGCGCGCAGGCCGTACGGCTCGATCAGGCAGGCCCCGGCGAACGAGCCGATCATGACCCCGAGCGTGATGAACGACGAGTGCACCGTGTTGACCAGCGGACTGGTGTTCCCGGCCCGCTGCACCCGCACGGCCATCGCGGGGTTCATCGTCACGCCGGCCAGCCCGATCGCGAGCATGAACGCCAGCGCGGCCGCGGGCAGGTCGGTGAACAACGCGAATCCGGTGAGGAACACCGCGTTCAGGAGCGTGCCGGCCACGAGTGCCGGCACGGTGTGCCGGTCAGCGAGCCGGCCGACGATGCTGTTGCCGACCACCGTGGCCGCGCCGTAACCGAGCAGCAGCACCGGGACCGTGTCCGGCGAGAACCCGCTGACCTCGGTCAGGATCGGGGTGAAGAAGCTGAACGCGGAAAAGGTCGCGCCGATGATCAGTGTGCTGGAGACGAGCGCGAGAAGCAGCTTCGGACGGCGGAAAACGCTGAAGTCCGCTTTCCGGCGCTCGGCCTGTCCGGGGTCGCGGACCTGGAACTGGGTCAGCAGCGCGGCGAGCACGGTCAGCAGGGTGATCGTCCAGAACGCCGCCCGCCAGCCGTAATGTCCGCCCGCGAAGGTCGCCAGCGGCAGCCCGAGCAGGGTGCCGAGCATCAAGCCGTTCATCGCGACGCCGATCGCCCGGCCGCGCACGCGTTCGTCGACCAGCTGCCCGCACAGGGAAATCGCGATGCCGAAGAACGCTTGCGACGCGACGCCGCTGATCACCCGGGCGACGACCAGCACCGAGTACGTCGTCGCGAGCGCGGCCAGCACGTTGCCGGCCAGGAACACCGCGAAGACGACCATCAGCGCGGCTTTCGGCCGGATGCGCAGCAACGCCAGCGTCAGCACCGGGCCGCCGACCGCCATCGCGACGGCGAACACCGTGATGAGGTAACCGATCCGCGCGACGTCGACGCCGAGTCCGGCGGCGAGCTGCGGCATCAGCCCGGCGACCGCGAACTCGCTGGTGACCATGGCGAAGATGCCAGCGGCCAGTACATAGACCGCGGACGGCACTCGGGGCGAGGACATGGGAGACCCTTTCGTGTAACGATCGTTTCAAAACTTAGCCGACGTTAAGCAGGGAGGAGCGGGGATGGTTACGGACGAAGCGCCCGGGTGGATGCCTGGACGATGTCGGCCAGCCGAGCCAGCGGCGCGCCGCCCTGTGCGGAGATCCGCAGCCCGGCGACGCTGGCGTTCACATACGCGGCCAGTCCCTCCGCGGGAACCTCGGCGGTGACTTCGCCAGCCGCTTGACCTGCCCGCAACAGGTCGGTCAGCAGGCGCAGCCGAGCATCGGTATCGCGGGCGACCTGCTCCAGGAACGCCGCGTTCTCGGTGTCGCCAGCCAGCTCGGCAACGGAATTGACGGCGAGACATCCGCTCGGCGCACCGGTGCTCGACCGCTCGGCTTCCTCAAGGACCACCTTCGTCAGGTAAGCCTCGATTCGCGCCACCGCGTCACCCTTCTTCGCCATCACCTCGGCCGCAGCCTGCGCTGTCGTGTCGAGATAGCGGGCGAGGCATTCCGCGAACAGCGCGCCTTTGCTGCCGAAGGTGTTGTACAGGCTGCTGCGGCCGAGACCGGTTGCCTGGCACAGTTCTTCGGCACTGGTCGCGTGGAAGCCCCGCCGCCAGAACAGCTCAGTGGCCGCGGTGAGCACTTGCTCGCGAGCAAAGGTACGCGGTCGAGCCATGCGGGCAGCTTACGGCATTGTGTAACGCATTGTCCATAACTGCTAGCGATTGCGCCGGGCGTACGCGGCGGGAGTCGTACCAGTCCAGCGTTTGAAGGCGTAGATGAAGCTCGACGCTTCGGCATAGCCCAGGCGCAGGGCGACGTCGTCGACGGACAGCACACCGGTGTCGAGCATTTCTTCCGCGAGCGTCTGGCGGACTTCGTCCAGCAGCTGCCGGTAGCCGGTGCCCGCCTCGGTCAACCGCCGTCGCAGGGTTCGCGTGCTGAGGGTGAGCTGGCGGGCGATCTCGGCCATCCCGGCGTCCGCGCCGCCGAGCCGCACCAGTCGTTCCCGCACCAGCTGCGGGACTCCCGAACGCCTGCGGCGGCGGGCGACGAGGGCGTCGCATTGCGCGGCGCACAAGGCGACGGTTTGCTCGTTGGCCTGCGGCAACGGAAGGTCCAGCAGCTCCGGATCGAGGGTGGCCCGGTGCTCGGCCGCGCCGAAAACCGGGGCGAGGCCGAAAGCCGTCCGGTAAGCGTCCGCAAAGGACGACGACGGGAAGCGGAACTCCAGGCTTTCCCAGGAGATCTCCGGCAGCAGGTCGCGCATCACGGTGCAGATCGCCGACAGGTCGCGCAGCGCGAGGAACCGGGCGACGTCGTCCGGCACCCGCGAATCGTCCAGCACCAGGCGGAGTCCGGCGGAGTCCAGCTCGACGTGCGGAACGCAGAAGGTGAAGGACAAATCCAGGTAGCGCAAGGCGAACACCATCGCGTCGCGCATCGTCGGACTGCTGATGCAGGCGAAACCGAAGATGCCGAACGTCGTCACGCGGTACCGGCAGCCGAGGCTGAGCGCGACGTCGTCACCGGAGCCGACCGTCGAGAGCAATGCCCGCACGACAGCCAGCTCCTGCCGCGCGTCGAGCTGCCGGTCCGGCGCGCGCAGTTCCTCGACCGGCACCCCGGGCAGCGAAACGCCGCGTTCCTCGGCGAATCGGTGCATCAGCAGCACACTCGCCGTGCCGCGCGGGTAGTCCCAGTCGCGGATGGCGGGTACGGCTAGCTCGGCCATGGCCGGAATTATGGATCAACCGGCCGCCCGCGTGCCGTTCGAGGGCCAAAACTGTCCGGGTTGCTCGTTAAGCTCCCGCCGTGCGCCTTTCCCGCCGCGTCCTCAACCGCGCGACCCTCGACCGGCAACTGCTCCTCAAGCCCGCCAAGATGCCGGTTCTCGACGCCGTCACCCATCTCGCCGGGCTGCAAGCGCAAGCGCCGTTCCCGCCGTACTACGCGCTGTGGTGCCGGCTGCGGGGTTTCCGGCCGGACGATCTCGCGAGCCTGCTGCTCGACCGCAGCGTGGTGCGGATGGTGCTGATGCGCGGCACGGTGCACCTCGTCCCCGCCGCCGACGCGCTCGCGTGGCGTCCGCTGGTGCAGATCGTCATGGACCGCGCCCTCACGGCGGCCAACCAGCATCGGGAGCCGCTGGCCAAACTCGACCACGACGCCGTGGCGAGGACGACCGGCGAACTGCTGCGCGAACGGCCGTATTCGAGCGATCAGCTCGGCAAAGCGCTGGTCGAGCACTATCCGGAGACGCCGGCCGGGTCGCTGATGTTCCTGGTCCGCGCCATCCTGCCGCTCGTCCAGATCCCGCCGCGCGGCGTGTGGGGCAAGGCCGGGCAGCCGATTTATCAGGTCGCGGACCACTGGCTCGACGGCGTCCCCGCGCCGAAGCCGTCGGCGGCCGAACTGGTCCGCCGCTATCTCGCCGCGTTCGGCCCGGCGACGGTGGCCGACGTGCAGGCCTGGGCGGGCGTCACGAAGCTCGGCGAGGTGATCGAGGGAATGGACCTGCGCACGTACCTCGACCCCGAAGGCCGCACGCTCTACGACCTGCCGGACGCCACGCTGCCCGGCGAGGACACGCCCGCGCCGACGAAGCTGCTCGGTCCGTTCGACCAGACGCTGCTGGCCTACGCCGAACGCACGCGGATGATCAGCGACGAGCACCGCAAACGCGTGATCACCATCAACGGCCTGGTCAAAGGCACCCTGCTGGTCGACGGCCGGGTCCGCGGAATCTGGGAGACCACGACCACCCGCGAGTCGGCGACGCTGGTCCTCACGCCGTTCGAACGGCTCGCGAAACGCGACACCGCCGCGCTGGAGAGCGCCGGGCGGAAGCTGCTCGCGTGGGCCGAGCCCGGCAAGACACACGAGGTCGTGAGTGGCGATCCCGGTTAGAACCGCGATCGCCGCTCGCGAGCCCCCCTGGCCGAACTTCTCGATCGGCTGGCCGCGCTTCCCCTTCCGGCCCCGCACCCGCCTGCGTAGCTTCGGCCTATGGACGACACCCCGTCGGTGCTGATAGCGGGCACCGGGTTCGGCGGAATCGGCACCGCGATCGAGCTGAAGCGCGCCGGTTTCCCGAACGTCACGATCCTTGAGCGGGCGGCCGAGCCGGGCGNCCGGGCGGCGTGTGGCGCGAGAACACCTATCCCGGCGCGGCCTGCGACGTCCCGTCGCCGCTGTACTCGTTCTCCTTCGAGCCCAATCCGGACTGGCCGAAGCGATACGCGATGCAGCCGGACATCCACGCCTATCTCAAGCGCGTGATCACGAAGCACGGCATCGAACCGCACATCCGGTACGGCCGCGAGGTCACGTCCGCGACCTACGGCAACGGCCGCTGGCGCGTCGAAACCGCACAGGGCGAAACCTTCGAGGCAGACGTCTTCGTGCCCGCTGTCGGCCAGCTCTCCCGGCCCGCTCGGCCGTCGATCCCCGGCCGCGAAACCTTCGCCGGCGCGGCTTTCCACTCCGCTGAGTGGAACCACGAAATCCCGTTGGCGAGCAAGCGCGTCGCGGTGATCGGCACCGGCGCGAGCGCGATCCAGTTCGTGCCGGAGATCCGCAAGGAAGCCGCGCACGTCACCGTCTTCCAGCGCACGCCGCCGTACATCATGGCCAAGAACGACGGCCGCTACAAACCGTGGCAGAAGAGGCTTTTCCGCCGCCTGCCGAAGACTCAGCTGTTCGGCCGCGCGCGGATCTTCCTGCTCGCCGAGTACGCGACCTACGGCATGACGCGATACCCGTTGCTGACCAAGATCTTCGAACTGCGGACCGCTCAACTGCGCCGCCGTCACCTCAAGGACCGCACGCTGCGCCGCAAGGTCAAGCCGGACTACCCGCTGGGCTGCAAGCGGATCTTGTTCACCAACGACTACCTGCCCGCGCTCGCCCAGCCGAACGTCTCCGTCGAAACGTCCTCGATCAAGGAAATCACCCCGCGCGGCGTGCGCACCGAGGACGGCGCGGAGCACGAGGCGGACGTGCTGATCTACGGCACCGGGTTCAAAGCGACGGAATTCCTCGGCCCGCTGAAGGTGTTCGGCCGCGACGGCCGGTCGCTGGCCGAGGCGTGGAGCGGCGGCGCGCGGGCGTACCTCGGCATGACGGTGCCGGGATTCCCGAACCTGTTCTGCGTCTACGGCCCCAACACCAACCTCGGCGCGGGCTCGATCATCTACATGATCGAACGGCAAGCGCGCTACCTCCGCCAGGCCGTCGAACACCTCGCCCGGCCGGACGTGACGTCGCTGGAGGTGCGCGCCGAAGTCGAAGAACGCTACGACCGCGAGGTGCAAGCGCGGCTCTCGCACAGCGTCTGGAGCGGTTGCACAAGCTGGTACCGGCAGGAAAACGGCCGGGTGAGCACCAACTGGCCCGGGCTGGTCACCGAATACGACCGCCGGACCAGGACACTCGACCCGGCCGACTACCTGGTGCGCTCGTGAGTGCTGATCACGGTTCTCACCGTGATCAGCACTCACGAGCGGCTGCTCAGGGCAGGTTCTTCAGCCCCGCGCTGACCGTGTTGGCAAACCCGTAACCGTTCGACGCGTCCCAGTTGATGGACCAGGTCATCGCGCCGCGGAACTCCGGATACGTGGCCGGCGGCTTGAACGACGCGCAACCGGTGCCCTTGGCCATGCAGTTCATCGCCGACACGACGTTCGACGGCGACTGGTACCCGCCGCCGGCCGCCGAGCCCGAGGACGGCAGCCCGAACGCGACCTGGTCGGCCCGCAGGCCGCCCTGCAGCTGGATGCACGAGAGCGCGGTGAGGAAGTCGACGGTGCCCTGGGAGTAGACGTTCCCGTTGCAGCCGTTCATCGCGCCCGAGTTGTAGTACTGCATGTTGACGACGGTGAGGATGTCCTTGACGTTCAACGCCAGCTGGAAGTAGCCGCCCTGGGTGGACTGCATGTCGATCGTCTGCGGTGCCATGGTGATCACCGAGCCGCCGCCGTCGTGGATGCTGCGCAGCGCCTGCCCCATGTAGGTGGCGTTGATGCCGTTCTCCAGGTCGATGTCGACGCCGTCGAAGCCGTAGGTGGAGATCAGCTGCTTCACCGAGTTGGCGAAGTTGCTCGCCGACTGGCTGTCGCCGACGCTGATCGTGCCCTTCTCGCCGCCGACCGAGATGATCACCTTCTGGCCGCGCGCCTGCACGGTCTTGATGTCCGCGCGGAACTGCGCGTCGGTGTAGCCGCCGAGCTTGGACGACAACGCCGGGTCGAGCGTGAAGCTCACCGCGCCGGGCGTCGTGGTGGCGTCGGCGAAGGCGACCGCGATGACGTTGTACGTCGTGGGCACGTCAGCGAGCTTCAGTGTCTTCGCGCCGTTGTCGAAGTTCTGCCAGTAGCCGGTGAGGATGTGCTTCGGCAGGTCGCCGTTGTGCGGCGGCGTGCTGGTCGTGGTGGTCGTCGGCGGGGTTGTCGGCGTGGTCGACGTCGTGGGGCTCGTGGAGGTCGTGGGCGGGGTGCCCGGACCGTCGAGGCTGACGTCGTCGGCGAGGTAGGTGGGCTGGCCGTACCAGCCGTGCAGGTACACCGTGAGGCTGGTGGACGAGCCGGTGGTGAAGCTCAGGCTGAGCTGCTGCCAGCCGGTCGCACCGGGCGTCCAGGTGTTCTGCACGGCCGAGCCGGAGACGCCGAGGTAGACGTAGCTGCCCTGCACCCACGCGGACAGCTTGTACGCGGTATTGGGCTGCACGGTGACCTGCTGGGAGCACTGCCCGGTGTCGGAGCCCGACGGCGCCGCGCTCAGCGAGTGGCTGCCGTCGTGCGCCTGGGTCGAGACGACCGACGCGGTCGCGTTGCAGGTCCAGCCGGAGAGCGAGCCGCTCTCGAAGCCGGGATTGGCGAGGATGTTCGCGGCCGACGCGCTGCTGGTGCCGAGGGCCAGCGTGACTCCGAGCGCGAGCGCGACCGAGGCCAGCAGGGACACCAGGGCGGGCAGCCGCCGGGGGGACGGGTGTGGGGACACGGGCAGACCTCCGCAGGGGCAGTGAGCCAGATCACCTCAAAATGGACTAGACCAATGCGGATGTCAAGGAACTTCCGGAGGTGCTTCGGCGGGCCATCCGCAGCGGGCGGGGCGGGCAGCGGCACAATGCAGGCTCGGAGCAACCCGAGACGAAGCAGGAGCCTGGTTTTGAGCGTGCAGTCGGTCGAGCAGCGGATCGCCGAAGAGCTGGGGGTGCTGCAAGGGCAGGTCAAGGCCGCCGTCACCCTCCTCGACGAGGGGTCCACGGTGCCGTTCATCGCCCGGTACCGCAAGGAAGTCACCGGAGAGCTGGACGACGCCCAGCTGCGCACGCTTGAGGAGCGGCTGCGCTACCTGCGCGAGCTCGACGAGCGCCGCGCCGCGGTCCTGGAGTCCATCCGGAGCCAGGGCAAGCTGGACGAGGCGCTGGAAGCGCAGATCCTCGCCGCGGACACGAAGTCGCGGCTGGAGGACATCTATCTGCCCTACAAGCCGAAGCGGCGGACCAAGGCGCAGATCGCCCGCGAGGCCGGTCTGGAGCCGCTGGCCGACGGCCTGCTGAGCGACCCGTCGACCGACCCGCAGGCGGCCGCCGCGGTGTTCGTCGACGCGGACAAGGGCGTCGCGGACACGCAGGCCGCCCTCGACGGGGCGCGCGCCATCCTGGTCGAGCGCTTCGCCGAGGACGCCGACCTGATCGGCGAGCTGCGCGAGAAGATGTGGACCGAGGGCCACCTGACCTCGAAGGTCCGCGCGGGCAAGGAGACCGACGGGGCCAAGTTCTCCGACTACTTCGCCTTCTCCGAGCCCTACACCAAGCTCCCCTCGCACCGGATCCTCGCGATGCTCCGCGGCGAGAAGGAAGAGATCCTCGACCTCACGATGGAGCCGTCCGAGCCGGTCGCCGAAGACGCTCCGCCGCGCGTCGGCCCGACCGAGTACGAGCAGCGCATCGCCGCCCGCTTCGGCGTCCGGCAGGAAGACCGTCCGGCGGACAAGTGGCTCGGCGACACCGTGCGCTGGGCCTGGCGCACGAAGATCCTGCTGCACCTGGGCATCGACCTGCGGATGCGGCTGCGCCAGTCGGCCGAGGACGACGCCGTGCGCGTGTTCGCGGCGAACCTGCGCGACCTGCTGCTGGCCGCCCCGGCGGGCACCCGCGCGACGATGGGTCTCGACCCGGGCTTCCGCACCGGCGTGAAGGTGGCCGTGGTCGACGCGACCGGCAAGGTCGTCGACACCCATGTCATCTACCCGCACCAGCCCGCGAACAAGTGGGACCAGTCGATCGCCGAACTGGCCGTGCTGGCCGGGAAGCACAACGTCGACCTGATCTCGATCGGCAACGGCACCGCCTCGCGCGAGACCGACAAGCTGGCGATCGAGCTGATCAAGAAGCACCCGGAGCTGAAGCTCACCAAGGCCGTGGTCTCCGAGGCGGGCGCGTCGGTGTACTCGGCTTCGGCGTTCGCTTCGCAGGAACTGCCGGGCATGGACGTCTCGCTGCGCGGCGCGGTCTCGATCGCGCGCCGGCTGCAGGACCCGCTCGCCGAACTGGTGAAGATCGACCCGAAGTCGATCGGCGTCGGCCAGTACCAGCACGACCTGTCCGAGGTGTCGCTGTCGCGTTCGCTGGACGCGGTGGTCGAGGACTGCGTGAACGCGGTCGGCGTGGACGTGAACACCGCGTCCGCCCCGCTGCTGACCCGGGTTTCGGGCATCACGACCTCGCTCGCGGAGAACATCGTGGCGCACCGCGACTCCAACGGCCCGTTCCGCTCGCGGACCTCGCTCAAGGACGTCGCGCGGCTCGGCCCGAAAGCGTTCGAGCAGTGCGCGGGCTTCCTGCGCATCCCGGACGGCGACGACCCGCTCGACGCGTCCTCGGTGCACCCGGAGGCGTACCCGGTGGTGCGGCGGATCCTCGACCGCACCGGCAGCGGCATCCGCGAGCTGATCGGCAACGCCCGGACTCTGCAGGCGCTGAAGCCCACCGAGTTCGTCGACGACACCTTCGGGCTCCCGACCGTCACCGACATCCTGTCCGAGCTGGAGAAGCCGGGCCGCGACCCGCGGCCGGCGTTCAAGACCGCGACCTTCGCCGAGGGCGTCGAGAAGATCGGCGACCTCAAGCCGGGCATGCGCCTGGAGGGCGTGGTGACCAACGTGGCCGCGTTCGGCGCGTTCATCGACGTCGGCGTGCACCAGGACGGCCTCGCGCACGTTTCGGCGCTGTCGAAGAACTTCGTGAAGGACCCGCGCGACGTCGTGAAACCGGGCGACATCGTCAAGGTGAAGGTGCTGGAGGTCGACGTGCCGCGCAAGCGGATCTCGCTGACGCTGCGCCTGGACGACGAGCCCGGTGCGGGCACCAACCGCGGCGGTGGCGGCGGCCGGGACCGCGGCCAGGGCGGCGGTCAGCGGCGGAACCAGCAGCAGCGCGGTGGCGGCGGTGGCCGGGAACGTCGTGATTCCGGCGGCAACGGCTCGATGGCGGACGCTCTCCGGCGCGCCGGATTCGGCAAGTAGCCCCACGAGAACGGCCTCCGCGCTTTCGAGCGCGGAGGCCGTTCTCGTGGTCTTGGCTCAGGGATTCATCTCATACGCGCCGGAAAGCTCGCGCACGATCGCCCACACGCGATCGAACCGGTCGCCGTCCACCACCGGCTTCCGCAGCCCGGCCAGTGCCAGTTCCTGCTGCTCCTCGGTGGAACTCGGCTTGCCGTGCAAATCGACCGCGGCGACGCTGAAGTCCTGCACCAGCACCGCGAACAGCTGGTCCAGCACATCGTCTGACACGCCGGTCAGCTCAGCCTGCTCCAGAATCAGCTGCCCGTACACGACGAGCGTGAACAACTCGGTCAGCGCGAGACCGAAGTCCAGGTCCTTCTGCTGCGCCTCGTCCGGGGTCGCCTCGGAAAGCAGCCGCACCAGCACGTCGGCCTGTTCGGTGAACCGGGCGACGTTCGGCAGGTGCTTCGCGTTCTCGTACGCCGGCTTCCAGTCGTGGAAGCGGATCTTCGACAGTCCGCGCGCCGGGCCCTGCCGGAACAGGAAATCGTCGTCGGAGGCGTCGTCCCGAGTCGGCACCGCCGGGTACTCCTGCGGCGCGAACAGGTACGCGGGCATGAACTTCGCGATCAGCGCGAGGTTCACCGCGACCGTGCCCTCCAGCTTGGGCAGGCCGTCGATGTCGTTCTTCGCCATCGCGAGGTAGGTGCCTGCCTCGAAACCCTTGGCCGCCACAACGTCCGCGACCAGCCCGATCACCTTCTGCGCCTCGGTGGTCACCTTCATCTTGGTGATCGGGTTGTACAGCAGGTAGCGGCGGTCCTGCTGGTTCGCCGAGCGGAAGTAGTCGATCGCGCGGTCGGAGAACAGTTTCATCCCGGTCAGCCGCGCGTAGGCCTCGACGAATTCGCGGCGCACGTGCGGGAAATCGGTGACCGGGTTGCCGTACAGGATCCGGTTCTGCGCGTGCGTGATCGCCTCGTACAGCGAATGCGTCGCCATCCCGATGCCGCCGAAGCACAGGTTGAACTTGCCGATGTTGACCGTGTTCAGCGCGGCGCTGAAGGCTTCGGCTCCGGTGTGGAGGATGTCCTCGGCGCGCACCGGGTAGTCCTCAAGCCGGAACTCCGCGACATACATCTGCGACGGCACGATGTTCTTCACGACGTGGTAGTTCGGATGCTCGGAGTCGGCGTAGAAGAACACGTACTGCTCGGGCCCTTCGACGCCGTCGATCCGGCCGAACACCGAAACCGTGCGGGCGCAGTTCCCGTTGCCGATGTAGTACTTCGACCCGTTCGCGCGGTAGCCGCCCTCGCCGTCCGGAGTGAGCACGAGGTCGGAGGAGTAGATGTCCGCGCCGTGCTCCTTTTCGGACAGTCCGAACGCGCCGACGCCGCCCTCGGCCAGCGCTTCCGCGGCACGCTTGCGGGCGGCCGCGTTCCCGCTCTGCCACACCGGTCCGAGGCCGAGGACGGTGACCTGGAACGGGTACCAGTAGTTGAGGCCGTAGAAGCCGAGGATCTCCGCCAGCGCGGCGATCCGGCTGGTGTCCCAGCGCTTGCCCGGGTTGCCGGCCGAATCCGCGGCCGGGGTGAGGAAGGTGGCGAACAGGCCTTCCTTGCCGGCGAACTCCAGGAAGTCGGCGTAGAACTCCCGGTCGTGATACGCCTGCGCGAGACGGCGTTTGCCGCGCGCTTCGAACCAGCCGATCGTCGCTCGCAGCAGCCGCTGGGTCTCCGGGTCGAACCTCCGGGCGTCGTAGTCGCGCGGGTTCAGCAGCGCTGTCGCCGTTTCGCTCATCGCATCTCCAGGTCAGCTGATATTACTGCCCGGTAACTTTAGCGCGGTGCGGCCGCCGGACTCCACCGCGTCCACCCGGCCGTGGTCGTCGCGCCGGAAACGCGCGCTCGGCCTGCGGGTGTCCGACGCGCGCGCGACCACGTCCTCGGCGACGAAGGCGACCTCGAACGGCGGGGCCGAGAGGACGTCCGGCTGATCGGTGTCGAGGAGCATCTGCGCCCAGAGCGAGCCGTCGCGTTCGGTGAAGTCAAAGATCAGCGAGCCCGTCCGGTACCGTCCAGGGCAGTCGCCCGGGTCGACTGCCCTGGACGGACGACTGCCCAGTTTCGGCAGGTCAGCCACGTTCTCCAGGCACCAGTCGACGATCCGCGGGCCGAGCGCGCCGCCGCCCGCGCTGTTCGTGAGGACGGTGACCGCGAAGTTCTCGCTCGGCACCATGACGAACTCCGACAGCTGCAGGTTGCTCACGTTCCCGCCGTGCCGCACCAGCTGTGCGTCGCCGTGGCTCAGCCGCAGCCAGGACAGCCCGGCCTCCTCGAACGGCAGCGCGCCCTCGCGCTGTGCGGCGTGCATGAGGCGGCGAGTCCCGTCACTCAGCACGTCCGCGCCGGTCAGCTGGAATCGAGCCCATTTCAGCTGGTCACGGGCGGTCGACCAGAGACCGCCTGCCGGAGCGTCCGCCCGGGCGAGGCCGACGGTGTGCGCGACCGCCGGGCCGTCCTCGCGCAGTGCGTGCCCGACCGCGTGCCGCCGGGTCAGCACCTCCCAGGGCTGGAAGTACGAGTCCGTCATGCCGAGCGGTTCGAGCAGCCGGGTGCGGACCAAGTCCTCGTAGACGGTGCCGGACACCGCCTCGGCGACGCGGCCGGCCAGCAGGAATCCGGCGTTGCAGTAGGAGAACACCTCGCCGACCGGGAACACCTGCGGCAGCTCGTCGAACCGCTGCACCGCGCGGGCGAGCGCGTCGTCGCCCCAGCCGGTGTCGACCTCGATGTCGCCGAGGAAGCCGGACGAATGCGTGAGGAGGTGGCGCAGCGTCACGGTCTTGCGGGCGAGCGGGTCGGCGAGCCTCAAATCCGGGAGGTACTCGGCCACCGGCCGGTCCAGTTCGAGCACGCCGTCCTCGACGAGCACGAGCACCGCGGTGGCGGCGAACGTCTTGCTGGTGGAGCCGATCATGAACAGGGTGCCGTCGTCGACCGGCGTTCCGGTGTCCACACTGGACACTCCCGCGGTCAGCAAGGTTTCCTTGCCCTCGTGGAAAATCCCGGCCGAGACACCGGGCACTCCCGCCTCTCGCGCCCATTCGGCCAGCAGTCCCCGGAGTTCGTCTGCGCTCATGCGGCCAGCCTCGCACCCGCGTGCGCGGCGGCGATGGCGGAAACGAACGAACATCGCGCGCCCGCTTCGCCGGGCCGCGTGTGGCGGGCTGCGGGCGATATCACGTAGCCCGCCGGATCTTGGGACGGTATAGTGGCCGGTGCGGTCCGCTCAGTTCTGCCTCGGACCGCGTTTCACTGTTGTCGACGACCACGCGCCGCAGCCACCCGAGGCCGCGCCGGGCAGGACAACCGCGCTACCTACGGAGATACGGGACGCTTTCGCGTCCGCACCAACCATGACGACTTTCACTGAACTCGGCCTGCCCAAGCCCCTTGTCGACGCGCTCGCCGCGCAGGGGGTCACCGAGCCCTTCCCGATCCAGGCCGCCACGCTCCCGCACACCCTCGCCGGCCGCGACGTGCTCGGCCGCGGCCGCACCGGCTCCGGCAAGACCTACGGCTTCGTGCTGCCCGTGCTGGCCCGCCTCGCCGCGGGCCCGACGCGCCGCCGCCCCGGCCGCCCGCGGGCGCTGATTCTCGCCCCGACGCGCGAACTGGCCACCCAGATCGAGGCCGCGATCGTGCCGCTGGCGCGCCCGCTCGGCCTCAAGGCGACCACGATTTTCGGCGGCGTGAGCGCGAACCCGCAGATCACCCGCCTTCGCGACGGCGTCGACATCGTCGTCGCCTGCCCCGGCAGGCTCGCCGACCACATGCGCTCCGGCGAAGCGAAGCTGGACAAGATCGAGATCACCGTCCTCGACGAGGCCGACCACATGGCCGACCTCGGCTTCCTGCCCGAGGTCCGCCGCATCATGGCGGCGACCCCCGAGCGCGGCCAGCGCCTGCTGTTCTCCGCGACGCTCGACGGCGGCATCGACGTGCTCGCGAAGCGCTTCATGAACGACCCGATGCTGCACAGCGTCGACTCGGCGCAGTCCCCGGTCTCGACGATGACGCACCACGTGCTGCACCTTGAGGAAACCCACCGGCTGCCCGTCCTGGTCGACCTGACCGCGGCTCCCGGCCGCACCCTGGTCTTCACCCGCACGAAGCACCGGGCGAAGGCCCTCACGCGCAAACTCGTCGCGAGCGGTGTCCCCGCGGTGGAACTGCACGGCAACCTCGGCCAGAACGCGCGCACGCGCAACCTGGAAGCCTTCTCGTCGGGCACCGCGAAAACCCTCGTGGCCACCGACATCGCCGCCCGCGGCATCCACGTGGACGACGTCACGCTGGTGATCCACGCCGACCCGCCGGTCGAGCACAAGGCATACCTGCACCGTTCCGGCCGCACCGCGCGGGCCGGCGCGTCGGGCACCGTGGTGACCCTGATGACCGACGAGCAGGTCGCGGACGTCCGCGCGCTGACCCGGAAGGCAGGGATCTCGCCGACCACCACGCGAATCTCGCCCACGCACCCGCTGCTGGCCGAACTGGCCCCTGGCGACCGTTCGTTCACCGCTTCGCCGCGCCGCCCGGTGGTGGACAAC
Organism: Amycolatopsis sp. M39; assembly: GCF_001651785.1. NCBI lineage: Bacteria > Bacillati > Actinomycetota > Actinomycetes > Pseudonocardiales > Pseudonocardiaceae > Amycolatopsis > Amycolatopsis sp. M39. Next base: position 62,889 of record NZ_LWSF01000029.1, on the reverse strand, counting down.
CGCCCGAAAACGGTGACCGCCTCCGGTGCCGCCCCCGGCACTGGCCGACGCCGCGGCGCGCCCTCGGAGAACCGAGGCGGGCTTGGCGCCCGGACCGGCACGCAGTCCCGACGCTCCGGCGGCCGCGGCGGTCCTCGGCAGGGCAGTGAGACTCGCTCTTCGGAGCGGCAGCCAGGTCAGGCCCGCAGGGAAGACCAGCGCCGCGGCACGGGCGCCGGTCGCCGAGGCGCGGAGGGCGCTGGCCGTCGCGCAGCTGGCGCCGACCGTCGCGGATCGGGCCAACCGCCGCGGAACCGCCGGAACGGCACGAGCGGACGGCGGCAGACGGAGTCCTGAGGTGCGCGCCAGGCGGGTCGGGGATCGGTTTGTCCGGTCCCCGGCCCGCTTTGCTGTGCGGGGGAAGTCAGCCCGCTTCCTCGTCGGCGAACCAGTCACCGATGTCCTTCCCCTGGAAAGCTTCTCTCCAGGAGTCGTCGGCACCCCGGTTCGGTATTTCAGCTGGTACCCGCCGTTGTCGCGATCGCCCGGACGCCGTTGGACGCCCGCAACGTCGCCTTCACCGCGCAGGCCCGGGGTCCGCCGAAGCGTCGGCGAAGCTCCCCCGCCGACAACTCTGGCGGCTTCTTCCGCGGAGCCCGCGCCAATTTCCGCGGCTTCCCCTCGTGCACGCACACCGCGTCGACGGCCCCTTCAGCAACACCCAATGAGCGATGCACGCGCGGCCGAAGCAGTTCGGCGTCGGTGCACGAAACGACCCATTCCGCCGCGGCGTCCTCGCCGCGCTCGACAAGATCTCGTCGCACAGAGCCTCTCGCTGCCGAGATCATGCGCGCCGCTTCGCAGTCAGGATACTGGCGCAGCAACGGCGCTCCCGCTCACCGGCACCGCCCGGTAATACCGCACTCCGCGCTCGATAACGTTGCCGTGACTACTCCCCCACGCTTCAGGCTGGCCGTCGCTGCCGAAGGGCACGGCTGCAGCGGCGTTCTCCTAGGACCGCAGTGGATCGTCACCACCAGCGGTTGCGTGCCGGCTGGTCCGGGTCGCCGGCCAGTCCGGTCACCGTCACACCGCGAAGGTCGTCGCGCTGGTCCCGCGGCCGGATCGGGATCTGGTGCTGGCCGAGCTCGCCGCCCCGATCGGCAACGTCACCCCGATCGCCCTAGGACGGACCGCTCCAGCGGCGGGCGAAACGCTCACCGTCGCCGGGTTCGGCCGTACCTCCGACACCTGGGTTCCGGACAAGGCCACGACCTCGCTCTTCACCACCGCGTCGGTCGCCGCCACCACCTTCGGCCTCACCAACGCCGACGGGCACGACGCTTGCCTCGGCGACGCGATCCGCACCACCGCGAACAACACTCCCCAGCTCGCCGGGATCAACTCACGGTCGTGGCAGCACGGCTGCCGCACCGTCACCGAGACCCGCCAGGGCAGCGTCGAAACCCGCACCGACGACCTCGTCGACTGGATCCGCGCGCAGGCACCCGAGCTGGCAATCCAGTGCCAGGCAACGGTTCCGCTCTTCGCCGTCACCAGCGACCCGCAGCTCTACCAGCATCCGAACCGGCACCCCAGCAGTCCACGATCGGTGCCGGCGGCTGGAACGGCTACGTCCGTCTCCTCGCTGGACCCGACGGACTGGTCTACGGCATCCGCGCGAACGACAACGGCTACCGCTACCAATGGAACGGCACCGGCTGGACGGCCGACTCGCGCACCGTCCTCGCCACCGGCTGGACCGGGTTCGACAACGCGGCCAACCACAACCGCATCACCATCGACAGCCGCGGCGACATCTACATGGTCAACGCGGACGGCTCGCTCTCCCGCCGCCGCTACGACCTGGTTGACCGAACCCCTCGGCACCGGCTGGAATTCCTACAACCTCATCACCGGCGGCGACGGCGTGCTCTACACCCGAAGCTCGTCGGCAACGGCAGCCGGAACGCGTTCACCCGCATCACCTCCGCGGGCGCGGACGTCCTCTACACCGTCACCGACAAGGGCGAACTGCGCTGGTACCGCTACCTGCCCTACCGCGGCACCTGGTCCCCCGGCCCGACCGTGATCGGCGACGGCGGATGGCAGAAGTTCTCCGACGTGGAGGCGCAGCGCAACTCCTGCACCGTGGTTCGCTAGGAAAAGATCGCCGTGCCGCGATTCCCTGTGCGGCACGGCGGTCCTTCCCTAAGCTGGCCATCGTGGAACATCTCGGGAAGGTTGTGCGCTGGGAAGTCGAAGAGGGCTGGGGCGTCCTTGAATCAGCGGCCGTCGACGGTCCGGTCTGGACGCATTTCTCGATGATCGAGGCCGAGGGATTCCGGTTCCTGACCGTAGGCGACGACGTGCGGTTCACCGCCGAACGCGCCGAGCAGGACAGCTGCCGCTGGCGCGCGATCCGGGTTCGCGCCGTCTGATCAGCTGAGCAGGTACAGCAAAAACGGCCCCGCTCCCAACAACAGCAACGCCGCCGCGTTCGTCTTCCGGTACTCCAGCAGCAACGCCACGAACTCCCGCAAGAACGCACTGGGCACAAAGTACGACGCCGTCCTCGCCCCGATCACGTTGAGCCGCAACCCCAGCTGCCGCGCCAGCACCGCCGTGCGGAAGACGTGGTAGTTGTTCGTCACCGCGAGAATCGGCCCGGAAAACCCCCGCCGCGCAAGCAAAGCGACGCTGAACCGCAGGTTCTCGCCGGTGGTCGTCGCCCGGTCCTCCAGCACGATCTGTTCCGGCGGAACCCCGGCCTCGATCAGATACCGCGCCATCGCGTCCGCCTCGGACGTCTGTTCGTCCGCGCCCTGCCCGCCGGACACCACCAGCAACGCGCCCGGAGACCGCTGCTGCACCTGCACCCCGCGGTCGAGCCTGCTGGCCAGCAACGGCGGGACCCGGTCGCCCCGCAACCCGGAGCCGAGGACGACCACCGCTCCGGCGCGGGCGCGCCGGGTGACCCGGCTGTAGAGAATCGAGTACAGCAGCAGCGCCGTGAACAGGAACGCGAGGTAACCCGTCACGAACAGCACCGCCATCGCGGCCACCCGCAGCAACGGCTGGTCGTCGAAGACCAGCGAACTCAGCGCGAGGCCGTACACCGCGAGCAGGCCCAGTCCGGCCAGCAGCGACAACAGGTTCGCCAGCCGCCGTCCCTCNCCCTCGCGCCGCAGCATCACGACGCCGTTCGCGAGCAGCGCCCACGGCAGGGCCAAAGCGCCGAGCCCGCCGACGATCGCCACCACCGCGATAATCGCGAACTGAGCCCATTCGACGTGGTTGAAAAACGTCAGCAGCCACAGGCCGGTGAACCCGAGCGCGACCAGGAACCACACCGCGTTGCCGACCCGCCGCGGTTCGCGCGCGAACCGGACGACGAAGACGAGCACGGATGCGATCGCGAACAGCCCGGATGTCATGGTCGGCATTCTGTCTGCCGCGTCCGGGCTGCGCGCGGGCAGGTACTCAGAGTGACGCCGTCAGGCCCCGCGACCGCAGCACCGACCGCTCCAGCGGACGGAACACGATCAACTCGATCGCCACGCCGACGAACAGAATCAGGAAAATCGCCGCGATCACCTTGGGCATCGAGTTGTACGACGAACCGTCGTTCAGATACGTCCCCAGCCCGACGCCGAGGCTCGGCGAACGCGCGATCAGTTCCGCGGCCATCAGCGAGCGCCACGAGAACGCCCAGCCCTGCTTGAGCCCGGCCAGGAACCCGGGCAGCGCGGCGGGCAGCAGGATGTGCCGGGCCGCGGCGAAGCGGCCGGCGCCCATCACCTTGCCGACGCGCGGCAGGATCGGCGGAATCTGGTCGATGCCGGACACGAGGCCGTTCGCGATCGACGGGACCGAGCCGAGCAGCACGACGAAGTAGATCGCCGCGTCGTTGATGCCGAACCAGATCACCGCGGCGGGCACCCAGGCCACCGACGGCAGGCTCTGCAATCCGCTCAGCAGCGGGCCGATCGCGGCGCGCACCACGCGGACCTTCGCCACCAGGATGCCCAGCGGCGTGCCGATCACGACCCCGGCGGCGAAGCCCAAAGCGGCGCGGTGCACCGAAGTCCAGATGAAGCCGAACACCGAACCGTCGGTGACCGTGCTCCAGAACTCGGCCCAGACGTCCAGCGGAGCGGGCAGCGTGGTCTCCGGCCAGAACGCGGCGGCCCACAGGATCTGCCAGATGATCACCAGCAGCACGAGCGCGCCGACCGGCGGCAGGAAGCCGCGCACGAAGCGACGGCGCAGCGACGTGGGCCGCGCGCCGGTGGGGGTGTCGAGCCGGTCCAGACCGGCGCCGACGGCTTCGTCTAGGTCGGGGGCCGCCTGGTCAGGCTGCGGCATGGGTGCTGATCACCTTTCGCAGATCGGCCGTGATCTCCTCGGCAAGCAGTTCAGCGTCGGCGGACGGCACGTCGTGCCACTCGCGGACCACGCGGCCCGGACGCGAGGACAGCAGCACCACTCGCTGTCCGAGCCGGACCGCCTCGCGCACGTCGTGGGTCACGAACAGCACCGACGTACCGGTGCTGCGCCACACCCGCAGCAGCTCGCTCTGCAGCACGTCGCGGGTGATCGCGTCGAGCGCCGCGAACGGTTCGTCCATGAGCAGCAGCGCGTTGCCGTCGTCGCCGCCGACGCGGTGGGTCGCGGCCAGCGCGCGGGCCAGCGCGACCCGCTGCCGCATCCCGCCGGACAGCTCGTGCGGACGCTTGCCTGCCGCGTCGCTCAACCGCACCAGATCCAGCAGCTCAGCGGCCTTCTCACGACGCTCGGAGCGGCCGAAGCCAGCGAGACGCAGCGGCAGTTCCACGTTCCGGGAGGCGGTCAGCCACGGCATCAGCGCGGCCTCCTGGAACATCACCGCGGGCCGCGAAGTGGTGAGAGTGATCTCACCGGCGGACGGCTGGTCGAGACCGGCGACGAGGTTCAACAGCGTGCTCTTGCCGCAGCCGGACGCGCCGAGCAGGCAGACGAACTCGCCCGGTTCGACGGTGAGGTCGACCCCGTCGAGCGCGGTCACGGCACTGCCGGCGGAGCCGAACACCTTGCCCACGCGGTCGAGATGCACGGCGGCGGTCACTGGTCGCGCCAGGGTGGTGGTCATCGCGGATCGCCTTCCGGTCGGGACGTCACTTCGCCAGTTCGGGCGCGTTGACGGCGGGCAGCTGCTGTGCCTTGAGGACCTCGTTGAGCGGGCCGAAGTCGGCGAACCCCTTCAGGTCCGCCACCTGGTCGACGACGCCCGCGGTCACCGAGTCCTTGGCCAGCTGCGGGAACTGCGCGGGCACCGGGTCGGTGGTCAGTTCGATGTTCGCGAACGCGCGGTCGAGCACGGCCGGGCTGAGCGAGCTGCCGGACAGCTCCTTGAGCGCGCCGTTGACGACGGTCTTCGCCTCGGCCGGGTTCTTCTTCGCCCAGTCGATCGCCTGCAGTTCGCCCTTCAGCAGCGCGCGCACGGTGTCCGGGTGCTGCTTGAGGAATTCGCTGCGCACGATCGCGACAGTGGTCGGGAACCGGCCTTCCGGCCACAGCGACTTCTCGTCGACCAGCACCTTCGCGCCCGCGTCGGTGACCAGCCGCGACGACCACGGCTCGGGCAACCAGCCGCCGTCGACCTCGCCCTTGCGGAACGCGTCGAGCGTCTTCGGGTTGTCCAGGTTGGTCACGTTCACCTGGCCGGTCAGGTGCTTCTCGGCGAGGAACTTCTTGAGCGCGACGTCCTGGGTGTTGGCCAGCTGCGGCGTCGCGATCGTCTTGCCCTTGAGCTGGTCGACCGAGGTGATCCCGGGCTTCACCACCAGCTGCGCGCCGCCGGTGACCGCGCCGGACACCAGCTGGATCGCGCCCTTGGACTTGGTGAACGCGTTGATCGCGGGCCCGGAGCCGATGAACGCGACGTCCAGCGAACCGCCGAGCAGCGCGTTCACTTCGGTGGGACCGGCGTTGAACGTCTGGGTCGTGAGCTTGGCGCCGCCGAGGTTCTGCGCGAAGAAGTTCTTCTTGACCCCGATCAGCGCGGGGGTGTGCGTCACGTTCGGGAAGAAGCCGACGCGCACCTCCCCGGCGGCGCCCTGGTCGGTCGCGGCCTCAGTGCGGTCCGCGCGGGAACACCCGGCGAGCGCCCCGAGCACCGTCAGCGCGGCGAGTGCGGAAGCGAGCAATCGGGTTCGCGGAAATGTACGCACAAATGGCCCTTTCGCGGTCAGCGGAACGGGGCGAGAATGACACGTTCACCCGCGAGACTGCATATGCATCCGCATCCCGGGAAATTGTGTGGGATTACTTGACAGGCCCGGGCCTCACCTGCTTGCCAGGAGCGAGACGTCGCCGAACTCGTGCCACAGATACTCCCGCCGCACTGCCGCGTCGTAAGCCCGTTGCACCAGCTCCGGACCCACGACCGCTTCGAGCAGCAGCAGGTGAGAAGCCTCCGGCGCGTGCAATCCGGTAAGCAAACCGTCGACCGCGTGCGCCGGCCGGTCCGGGCCGAGCACCAGTTCGGTCCACCCCGCCGCCGCGGTGACGAGCCCGCCGGGATTCGCGGCCGATTCGATCGCGCGCACCGCCGTTGTCCCTACTGCGATAACGCGTCCACCCTGGTCGCGCACCCAATTGACCAACGCGGCAGTTGTTGCCGGAACGCGAAATCGCTCACCGTACGGCGGTTCCCCGGCTTCCGGCGACGAGACGCCGGTGTGCAACAGGATCGGCGCGAACAGCACACCGCGCGAGACGAGTTGAGTGACCAGCTCCGCAGTGAACGGCCGGGCCGCGCTCGGCATCTCCGCCGAACCCGGATCGAGCGCGAACACAGTCTGGTAATTCGGCAACGGCCACGCACGCGGGACATAGCCGTAGCGGATCGGCCGCCCGACCTTCGCGAGATACCGCGGGACCTCGCCTTCCACTTCGATCTTCGCGCGCCACAGTCGTTGCGCACCGGCGACGTGCGGCTCCCGCAGCGTGACGACGGCACCGGCGGGCAGGCGGAGCCGCTCCCCCACGCGCCCGTCGAGAAGAGGACCTCCAGGGGCGCGGAGTTCGACCACCCAGGTGCCGTCGTCGAGTTCAGTGGAGAAGTGGATGGTGATGACGTAGTCGTCCCGGATGGCGTCGACCGCAGCCGGCAGCGTGCCAGAAGTGTTGATTACCACCAGATCTCCGGGGTGCAAGAACGCCGCCAGCTCGCGGAAAGCGGCGTGCCGCACGCCCTCTGGACCGGCCGCGAGCAGCCGCACTTCGTCCCGGGCGAGGCCGCGCGCTTCGGGCGGCGCGGACGCGCTGCGGTCCTCGGCCAGGTCGAACCGGGTGCGCGGTGCGGTCATGACCGCACCTGCAGATCCGCTGCCCGGAACCGGCCGCTCGCCGGACGTTCCTCCAGCAGCCGCAGGAAAGCCGGCACCGCGGCCTCCGGCAGCGGCCGGTCCGAGATGTCCTCGCCCGGGAAAGCGGCCTGGTGCATGGCGGTGCGCAGATCCCCGGGATCGACGGCGTAAACCGCGATGTCCGGGTTCTCCACGCCCAGCACCGCGCTCACCTGGTCCAGCGCGGCCTTCGCCGAACCGTAGCCGCCCCAACCCTCGTACGCCTCCACGGCGGCGTCGGAGCTGATGTTCACCAGCACTCCCTTTGCCGCAGTGAGCGCGGGCAACAGCAGCCGAGTGAGCGCGAGCGGCGCGAAAACGTTGGTGCGGAAGACCGTTTCCAGCTCGTCCGGCGGATACTCGGCCAGCGGGGGCAGCGGGCTGGCCCCGAGCGTGCTGGCATTGTTGACAAGCAGGTCGAGCCGGGATCCGGCGGCTTCGGCGAGCTGGGCGCGGTGCACGGGATCGGTGACGTCGCCGGGCACCGGGGCGAACCCGAGGTCCGCCGCGGCCGCGCGCAGCGTGCCCGGGTCGCGCCCGGTGCCCAGCACTGTCCATTCGCGACGGACGAGAGCCGCGGCGAGCGCCCGGCCAAGACCGGCGGAAGCGCCGGTGACAACAGCTACTGGCATGGTCCCTCCAGGAGTAGGCACCTGCCAGCGTGCGACCTCTACCTTACTGGAGGTCAACCGTCCGTCGTCCGCGCAGCAGTGTGTACGCCGCCAGCGAAACCACGAACCCGGCGTAGTAGGCCAGATCCGCCCCGTGCAGCGCCGCGGCGACCGGTCCGGTGTAGACAGTCGTGTTCATGAACGGCACCGCCGCCGCGAAGCCCGCCACGAACGCCGCCAGCGCGGCCCAGCTGCGCACCGGTCGGCGCAGCTCAGCCAGCACATCGACCTCGCGACCACGACGCGTGCGCCGCAGCCAATCCGGCACGACGACACCGAGGAACGGCGGGATCCAGTAACTCACCACCAGCAGCACGTTCTGAAATTTCGCCGCCAGGTCGCCGCTGTGCATCCAGAGGATCAAGGCGAACGCCAGCACCGTCACGACCACCGCGGATACCGGACGACGCACCCGAACGCCGACAGTTTGCAACGCGAGCGAACCGCTGTAGTCGTTCATCGCGTTGGACGACACCGCCGCCAGCGCGATCACCAGCAACGCCACCGCACCCAGCACGCCACCGCCGAGCAGCGTCGACACCCCGGCGGCGGTCTGGTCGCCCAGCGCGGTGCCGAGGGCGAGACCAATGCCCTCGCCGAGCGCGTACGACGCGGTCAGGCCGAGCAGCGTGAACCAAAAGACGCCGCTCGGCCGCGTCGAAGCGGGCAAGTAACGGCTGAAATCCGACGCATAAGGAGCCCAGGAAATAGCGAGGCTGAGCGTGATTGTGGAAAACAGCACGACGGCTCCGGCGAAATCGCCGCCAGTCGCGGAATCGGCGAACGTGATCGGGTGATCAAGCACCACCTTTACCGCGAGCGCGACAAACGCGACAACCAGCACCACACTCATCACGGCCTGGACCCGGTGAATCACCGCGTAGCCGAACACGCCGAGCGTGCACTGCAACACCAGCACCACGAGCACCGCCGCCCAGAACGGCAAGCCGGTCAGCTGTGCCAGTGCTTCGCCGCCGAACAGCCCGACCAGCGCGTCCCAGGCGATCGAACCGAGCCATTGCACCAGGCCGGGCAGCACGACGCCGCGGCCGAACGGCAGCCGCGCGAGCGGCAGCTGACCAGTGCCGGTGCGCGGCCCCCAGGTGGACAACCACGCGACCGGCAGCGAACCGACCACGGTGCCGATCAGCGCGATGACGAACCCGGTGGTGAAGCCGAGCCCGAGCGTCGCGCCGAGGGTGCCGGTGAAGACGGCGGTCATGGTGAGGTTCGGGGCGAACCACACGCCCGCGAGCCGCCACGGCCGCCCGAACCGGTTCGCGGGCGGGATCGGGGTGATTCCGTGCGTTTCGATCGCGAAATCCCCTGCTCCGGAGGGCATTCGGCCGCCGAAGACCTCGGCGTCGATCCCGCTCATGCGCTGTCCTTTCTCCCGGCTGACCCGTGAGTCTGAACCGGAGCGCCCGGCCGCGCCAATACTCTGTGGCGTTCCCGACCCGTTCCCGTCAGGATCGCGGGGTGGGGGAAAGACCGCGCACTCCGCTGCGCCAGCGCGCATTCGCCGTTTTCTACACCGGACGGCTGGTCTCGCTGCTGGGCAGCGCCATGACCCCGGTCGCGCTGGCGTTCGCGGTGCTGGGCAGCAGCCACAGCCCGACCGACCTCGGCGTCGTGCTCGCCGCCGGGATCGTGCCGCTGCTGACGTTCCTGCTCGTCGGCGGCGCGGTCGGCGACCGGTTCCCGCGCAACCGCGTGCTGCGGCTGTCGAACCTCGGCGCGGGTGCGGCGCAACTGGTCGCCGCGACCATCCTGCTCACCGGCAACTACTCGCTGGCCGCCATCGCCGTCACCGAGTTCCTCGGCGGCGTCTGCACCGCGTTCACCACGCCGGTGCTGCGCGGGATCGTGCCGCAGATCGTTCCGGCGGAATCGCTGCGCCAGGCGAACTCGCTGCTGGCCACCGGACGGAACATCACCAAGGTGGCCGGTCCGGCCGTCGCCGGCGTTCTCGTCGGCACGGTCGGCGGCGGCTGGGCGATCGCCGCCGACGGGGTGTCGTTCGTGCTCGCCGCCCTGCTCTACCAGGCGATCACGCTGCCCCCGGCGGAGCACACTGTGCAAGACAGTGTCTTGCACAGTGTGCGAACCGGCTGGCGGCAGTTCTGGCGGATCCCGTGGCTGTGGCGGGTGGTCACCGCGTTCACCGTCTACAACATCGTGTTCACCGGTGGCTGGCTGGTGCTCGGGCCCGGCATCGCGCAGGACACGATCGGCGCGGCCGGATGGGGCGTGGTGCTGAGCGTGCGCGCGGTGGGAGCGTTGCTGTCCGGGCTCGTGATGTACCGGCTCGCACCGCGACGGCTGCTGCCGGCGGGACTGGCGAGTGCCGCCCTGACTGTGCTGCCGCTGGTCGCGCTCGGCCTGCACGCGGGGTTCGCGGTGCTGGCGGGGTCGACCTTCGTCGCCGGGTTCTGCGCGGGCGTCATGAGCGTCGCCTGGGACACGACGATGCAGGAGAACATCCCCGGGCATGTGCTGTCGCGGATGGCCGCGTTCGACGATTTCGGTTCTTACGCGGGCATTCCCGTGGGCGAACTGCTGGCCGGACCGCTCGGGGCGGCGTTCGGCGCGCCGCAGGTGGTCCTCGTCGGCGGGATCGTCATCGCCGTCGCCGCACTGTCCCCGCTGCGCTCGCCCGCCGTCCGCGCGCTGCGGCACCCGCCGGTCCGCGTGCCGTGAAGGACGGCTTCGCAAGGAAGGGCCTGCCGGGATTCCCGGCAGGCCCTTCCTTCACCCCTCGGTCACACCAGCAACAGGAACGCCACTCCGTTGGGCGAGCCGAGGCCCGTCACGTCGTCGTAGCCCTTGGTCGTGTGGATCGTCAGGTTCGGGTAGTCGAGCACCCGCGCCGAGGTCAGCAGGCCGTCCTTGGCGTCGGTCCCGTTGGCGAAGTCCACCCGCTGCACCGCGCCGTCGACGTGCTGCACGTCGTGGATCGCCGACGCCCGCGACGTCAGCTGGTACAGCACCGGGTTGATGAACCCGTGGTGGTAGTGGTCGAGACTGTCGGCCACCGCCATCACGCCCGCGAACACCGGCGACGCGAGGCTCGTGCCGCCGATCCGGTACTGGTCGTAGTAGACGCCGTCCGGGAAGGTCTGCGTCTGGCCGACCAGGAAGCCGGTGTTGGGGTCGGCGATCGCGGAGATGTCCGGGACCACGCGGCCCTTCGCGCCGCCGGTCTGGTTCTTCGTGGACAGCGCGTCCGGCACGATTCCCTTCTGGTAGAAGGGCTGGCCGAACAGCCGGCTCGTGCCGCCGCCCGCGCCGCCGTTGAACACGCCCGGGAACGCCGGGGCGTAGGCGCCGTTGGCCAGCGTCGACTTGCCGGTCTCCCAGCCGGTTTCGAAGATCCGCTTGCCGTCCTTGCCGACCGCCAGCGACGTGCCGCCGACCGCGGTCACCCACGGAGCCGAGGCGGAGAAGTCCGGCGACGGCGTGCCCAGGCGGGCGACCTCGTCCCCGTTGTCGCCGGAGGAGAAGTACACGCCGATGCCCTCAAGCACCGCCTGCAGCGAGATCTGGTTGAACACCTTGACCTCGGCGGCCGGAATGTCCTCGCCGGTGTCGCCATAGGAGTTGGAGATGATGTCGGCCTTGTGCCCCGCGACGACGTAGTTCAGCGCGGTGTCCAGCGACAGGTCCTCACAGTCCTGCCCGCCGACGTACAGGATGTTCGCGCCCGGCGCGAGCCCGTGCGCGGCCTCGACGTCCAGGGTTTCCTCGCCGTACCAGCCGGAAGCGTCGCACTGGTCCGGCGGCTCCAGCACCGGGTTCGCCGGGAAGATGTGCTGGCTGAACTGCTTCTTGGTCAGCGGGTGCGCCGGGTCGTTGCGCTTGGCGTACTCCGAGGCGTCGGCGTAGATCGTCGGCGACGCGAACGCGTCCACGATGGCGATCGTGGTGCCGCGGCCGTCCGCGCCGAACTTCGCGACCTGGTCCAGCCCGTACGCCGAACGCAACTGCGCGGGCGTGTAACCGCACGGCGCGTACGGAAGCTGCTTGCCGTTGTACGCCGGGTCAGTCGTGTCGGTCTTCTCGCCGTAGTAAGCGCTGCACGGACCCGAGTTGCGGAACCCGTTGCTGGGCGGCGCGGTCGACGGGCTGGCCTGTGCCCGGGACTGCTTCTTCGCCGGCGCGTCCGCACCGTCGGTGTGGTCCGGCTTGAACAGGTTCGTCGCCTGGTCGACGCCGACGACGCCGAGCACGTCGTTCGCCAGCGCCGCCGGAACGGACAGGTCCTTGTCCGCCGCCCGCAACGTCTGCCCCTTGACCTGGTACTTGCCCAGGGTCACGGCGAACGCGCGCTGCACCTGATCGGCGGTACCGGTGGCCTCGACGTACGCTCGGTTGGACGGCACCTCGCCGATGCCGAATCCGCTTGCGGACAGCCAATTCTTCACTGCCGAGACGGTCTGGTCGGTAGCCGCGAACTGGTCCCGCACCTGGTCCGGCGACAGATAACGCCGGTAGCCGCGACTGTTCGGATCGGACACCGACTGCGCGGCGGCTTCGGCCGCGCCCTGGTCCTTGAGGTTCAAGTAAACCCGAAAGTCCATAGTGGACGACCCGGCCGTGTCGGCCACCTTGGACTGCGGTTTGGCCCACACCGGATGCGATTGCGGAATGTCCGCCCGCCCCTGAGCCGACGCCACGGCAGGCGAAGCGGCTAAACCGCCCACCACCGCCAGCGAAAGAAACATGGTGACGCTTCTACGCACAGCAACTCCCTCGTGTTGCGCGGCCCTCGACCCCCGCCTGCCGCCGGAACGAGATTAGGACTGCCCCCGCCCGCCAGGGAAGCGTCCGGCTTCCCGGTGCGGAACCGTTATCTGCTCCCCTCATCGCGACACAAGGGACAACTGCGACCAAAGTCCGTTTCATCCGCACTGTCCACAGCGGAATGTAGCTAAATCGGAAAAATGCCCGTTTCCCGCAATCCCCGCACAGCACTAGACAGCCCGCGACACCACCTACGAAGGTCGCACAATCTCGATCACCCACACCAAACCCTCACCCGTCCGCCACGCCGCCCCCCGAAGCGTCCGCGAGGGGAACCCTCACAGACCCTGATTCCCTGAGGTCCCCTCACGACCTGCCGCCACCCCCGCGAGGGACCCCTTCACAGACCCAGATTCCCGCAACGCCCCCTTCGCCGACCGCTCCCCCCGGCCACCACCGCATGCGCCCAATGTGGCGGGTGCATCCCACGCACCCAATGTGGCGTTCGGTGCATCTGACGCGCCCCAACCGCACCAACGCACCCGACCATCAAGACCCCCAACCGCACCAACGCACCCGACCATCAAGACCCCCAACCGCACCAACGCACCCAACTGTCGAGACACCCAGCCCCTCCCCCGCACCCCGATCCGAAGCCCCCCGTCAGCACAATCAACCTTCGGGGTGCCCCACGCCAGCGACCGGGCCAATGTCGCCGCCAGGCGACGAGCCCCCTCAGCCCGCACATGAAAACAATTCACCCCACCCCAGCCGAACACCTGATGACATCCACCCCCGATATCACCCCATATGGGGTATTCCTCCCCCAGCGGATCTAGCTAACCGACCCAAACGCTCCTAGCATGCCGACCATGGGGACCTTGCCGCCAAGGCGGGTAAATTGATTTCGCTGACCTTCCGGATCCTGGGGCCGCTGGAGGTCATCGCCGAGGGCAGGGCCGTACCGCTGGGCGGCCCGAAGCCCCGCCTGCTGCTGGCCGCACTGGCCCTCCAGCCGAACATCGTCGTGTCCACCGAAGCCCTGGTCGAGGTCCTCTGGCCGACCACCGCCCCCCGCTCCGCGGCCGCCAACATCCGCACCTACGTCCACTCCCTCCGCCGCCGCCTGGCGGAAACCTCCGCCGACCTGGCCGACCGCATCACCAGCCGCGCCTCGGGCTATCTCCTCACCGTCCCGGAAGACGAACTCGACCACCTGCTCTTCACCCGCCTCGCCACCCAAGCCTGGGAATCCCAAGACCACCCGGAAACCGCCTTGGCCCTGCTGGATCAAGCACACTCGCTCTGGCGCGGCGAAGTACTGGAAGGCCTCCCCCACGACCCCACCTGGGGCCCCGCCGTCGCTCGCCTGGACGAACTACGCCTGGCTGTACAAGAACAACGCCTGCGCGCCCGGCTAGATCTGGGCCGGCACAACGAAGTCATCGCCGAACTCCGCGCCCTGGTCACCGAACACCCGCTGCGCGAAGAACTCTGGCACCACCTGATCACCGCACTACGCGACGCGGGCCGCACCACCGAAGCCGCGGAAGCCTACGAGCTAGTCGAGCAAACCCTCGCCGACGAACTGTCCGCGAGCCCCGGTGCCGCACTCCGCGAACTCCGCACCACCCTCGAAGTCCCCTGCGCCAAGGTCCCGCCGATCTGCCAACTCCCCTTGGATCTGCCCGATTTCACCGGCCGCGGCGAAGTAACCGAGCACCTGGTCGCGAAACTCCGCCAGCACGCCGAAGCGGAACGCCCCACGATCGTCGTCCTCTCCGGAGCACCAGGCATCGGCAAGTCCTCGATCGCCGTACGGGTAGCGCACGCCGTCCGCACCGTTTTCCCAGACGGGCAGTTACACGTAGACCTGGCCGGAACCTCGTCGTCGCCACGCTCGCCCATGAGCGTACTGGCCGAACTCCTGCGCGCCTTGGGCATCCCCGACTCCGGCCTCCCCCGAGATCTGGCCGAACGCTCCGCGCTCCTGCGTTCCCAGCTCGCCTGCCGCCGGATGTGCATCGTCCTCGACGACGCGGGCGGCGCCGCCCAAGTACGTCCGCTGCTGCCCGGCGCGGGCGCGTCCGCCGTAGTGGTCACCAGCCGAATCCGCCTGCCCGACCTCGCCGGCGCGATGCCGGTCGACGTCGACCTCCTGCCCGAGCCGGAAGCCGCGCGCCTGCTGGAAGGCATCGTCGGCCGCGAACGGGTCGCCGCCGAACCCGAAGACGCCGCGGCGATCCTGCGCCAATGCGGGCATCTGCCGCTCGCGATCCGGGTAGCCGGAGCCAAGCTCACCCACCGGCCGACCTGGTCCCTGCGCATCCTCGCCGACCGTCTCCACGACGAGCACCGCCGCCTGGACGAGCTGCGCGTCGGCGATCTGGCCGTCCGGGCGAGCGTGACCCTGAGCTACGACCTCCTGCCGATGTCCGCCGCCGCGGCCTTCCGCCGCTTGGGCGCGCTGGGCCCGGTGCAGTTCCCCGCCTGGGCAGTCGCCGCGGTCCTGGGCCGCCCGTCCGCCGACGACGTGCTCGACGTGCTCGTCGACGCCCACCTGGTGGAACTGGTCGCCACCGACGTCGCGGGACAGCCGCGCTACCGCCTGCACGACCTTCTGCGCGTCTACGCCGCGGAACTGGCCGAGCCCGGCGAAACCCGCACCGCGATCGGCCGCGTGCTGGAGGGATATCTGGCGCTGGCGGTAGAAGCCGCCGAACGCATGCCGATCCACTTCTTCGGCCAGTACCACGACGACACCGACCTGGCCCCGCCGCCGGAAGCGGACCGGCTGCTGACCGACCCCGCCGCCTGGTTCGCCGCCGAACGCGCCACCTGCGTCGCCGCCGTCGGGCTCGCCGCCGAACGCGGTTTCGACGACCTGACCTGGCGGCTCACCGTGGCCCTCACGCCGTACTTCGACCTCCGCGGCCACCAAGACGACTGGCACGCCACCCACCTGATCGCACTGGAAGCGGCGCGCCGGGCAGGCGCGATCCGCGGCGAGGCAGTCGTCCAGCGCAACCTCGGCCAAGTCCTGCTGTACCAAGACAACGACGCGGACGCGATGGTCGCCTTCGAGGCAGCACGCGAGCTGTACCACCGAATCGGCGACCAGCAAGGACTCGGCGAGGCCTACGCCGGCCTCGGCACCGTGCTGCGAATGCAAGGCCAGACCGACCGCGCGCTCGAACCCTGCCACGAAGCGCTCCGGCTGTTCGGCGAGGCGGGCGATCCGCACGGCGAAGCGGTGATCCGGATCGCGGTCGGCTCGATCTGGGTCGCGCGCAAGTGCTACGCGACCGCGCGCCGCTGGTACACCGACGCCCTTGAGCTGTCCTGCGAAATCGGCGACCGGCACCGGGAAGCCCATGCGCTGCAACGACTCGGGCTCCTGCACCAGCGCGAGGGCAACCTCGCCGAAGCCCGCGAACACGTCACGCGCGCCATCGCCGTGTTCACCGATCTCGGCGACGACCACTGCGTCGGCTACGCGAACCAGAACCTGGGCGCGCTGTGCCTGTACAGCGGCGATCTCGCACACGCGCAGCTGCTGCTGGTGAACTCGCTGAGCGTGCACCGCCGCAACGGCGACCGCCGATCCGAAGCCGAAGTATCTCAGCTCCTCGGCGAACTCCACTCCGCGCTCAGCCAGCCGGAACGGTCCCGCGGCTACGCCGAACGCGCGCGGGCCATCCGCCGCGAACTGTCCGCCGACGCCCCGGTCGACGACCGGCCGCGCAAGACCGGACCGCACCGGATCGTGTCCGCCTGACGCGCGGGCCCGGTTGCGCGGCCAAACCCGCGCGCCGGGCCACGATGCGCTGATGAACACTCCGAAAGCGGCTGGTCACGTCCTTCTCGCAGCGACTGTTATCGCTTTGTCGACTCCAGCTCCCGCCTGGGCCAAACCCCAGCACGGCAGGCGAGTGCTGGACAGACCGCTGACCTACCGCCTCTACGCGACCCGCGAAGGACTCGTCGGCGGCACCACCTCGAGCGGGCACCGGATCACCGAACGAGACCATTTCGTCGCGCTCCCGTCGACGAAAACGGTGTCCGTCAAGGGAAGAGGGACCTTCACCGTCCGGGTCTGCCGCACCGACGGCACGCGCTGCGAATACGCGCCCGTGTGGGATGTCGGGCCGTGGAACGAACACGACGACTACTGGAACCCCGCCGATCGGCGCGCGACGTTCGGTTCGCTGCCGCAAGGCGTGCCGGAAGCACAAGCGGCCTACCAAGACGGTTTCAACGGCGGCAAGGACGAACGCGGCCGCACCGTGCGCAATCCAGCCGGTCTCGACCTGGCCGACGGCACGTTCTGGGACGGTCTCGGCCTCAACGGCAACAGCTACGTGGACGTCACTTTCCTGTGGACCGGCAGTGCTCCGGCCACCGGCGTGGTAACCGGCGGAGCCCCGCTGGTCGTGCGCACGTCCGCGAGCAACGACGCGCCGCCAGCCGGATTGGCCGCCGATGCCGCTCAGGTGCCGATCGAGTGTTCCGTGCGAGGTGATTCGGTGGACGGAACGACCCGCTGGAACCGGATCGGCCCCGGGCACTATGTGTCCGGGGCCCACCTCCGAGCCGACGCGGCCGTGCCCGCCTGCTGAGGCTCAGTGATGGTGGTGGGCATGCACGACGGCGTGCCCGCGTCCGCGGCCGATCATCCACTTGTTGACCGGAACCGTGACCACGAAGGCGATCGCGAGCGACAACACCAGCGACAGCCAGAACAAACCGCTCGACAATCCCGCGTCCATCGCTCCCGGAATCGCCACGACGACGGTGTTGTCGATGACCTCCATAACCGCGATCGACACCGTGTCGGCGGCGAGCGCGACCTTGAAAGCGGCACCGAGCGCGAGGCCCGACTTGAGCACGCCGCGCATGGTGAGGGCGTAGCCGAAGACGAACGCCAGCACGATGGACAGCACCACAGTGGCCGCGTTGTGCAGGCCGAACGCGGTGCCGAGAACCATGCCGAGCACTTCACCGATGGCACAGCCGGTGAGGCAGTGCAGCGTCGCTTGGGCGGCGGTGGACCAAGACGCGCCGTGCTGGTGTTCGTTCATGCCGCCGACTATACCCCTGCGGGGTATCTGCCGCACAAGGTCGCCCGATGTGATGACTGTCGCCCGGCCGCTGCGGCGAATCGGTATAACCGGAAGTGTGGTGATCAACTCGGCGCGTCGGTGCGCCACCGCATTCGTCCTCGTTCTCCTTCTAGGAAGCTTCCTCAGCGCCCCGGCCGCCAGCGCGCGCACGTCCTCGCTCAAGTGGGGCGCGTGCCCGGCCGGGACGCCGCGGCAGGTGTCGTGCGCGAGCCTGCGGGTGCCGCTCGACTACGCGAAACCGGACGGGAAGCAGATCACCCTCACCGTGTCCGGCATGGGCAGCCTCAGCTCGCCGCATTTCCTGCTGGTGAACCCTGGCGGACCGGGCGCGTCCGGGCTGGGCACCGAGAAGCTCGTGTTCAGCCAGCTGCCGCAGGACGTCGCTCAGCAGTACGCGGTGTTCAGCTTCGATCCGCGCGGAATCGGGGCGAGCACACCGGTTTCCTGTGGCGACACCTCGAAACTCGCGCCGCATCCGGCGGCGCCGTACCAACCGGCAGACCTGCCGCAGGAGCGGCACCGCGAGGACCTGGCCAAGCAGATCGCGGCACACTGCGCGGCGAACGGGAAAGACCTGCTGCCGCAGGTCACCACCGAGAACGCGGCGCGCGACATGGATCGGATCCGCGAAGCGCTCGGCAAGGACAAGATCGACTACCTCGGTTACTCCTACGGCACCAAGCTCGGCGCCACGTACGCGACCCTGTTCCCGGCGCACACCGGCCGGATGATCCTGGACAGCGTCGTCGACCCGACGGTCACCACGTATCACACGCAATTCCAGCAAAACGCGGCCCTGCAAGCGCGGGCCGGGCAACTGTTCGCCTGGACCGCGGCGCGCGACAGCACGTATCACCTCGGCACCACCGCGGCCGAGGTCAAGGCCGCGTGGAGCGAGCTGCGCGAGAAACTCGCGGCACAACCGGCGGACGGCAAGACCGGAGTGTCCGAATTGGACGATCTGCTGGCGTCCGCGATGTACGGCGACTGGGCCTGGCCGTCGCTGATGCAGGCGGTCGCGAGCCACCGCGGCGGGGATTCGGCCGGGCTGAACGTCGCCGCCGGACAGGCCCAGTACGCGGTCGATCCCGGTCAGCTCGCCTACAACTGCGCCGACGCGGGCTGGCCGCGCACCTGGGCGGCCTGGCACGCGGACACCGCGAAGTCGGCGACGTCCGCGCCGCTGTTCGCCTGGCTCAACAGCTGGTACAGCGCGCCGTGCGCGTTCTGGCAGGTCCCGGCGACGCCCGAGGTCCGGATCGGGTCGGCTTCCGTTCCGCCGATCCTGTTGCTGCAGGGGAAGGACGACCCGGCGACGCCACTGGTCGGCGCGCAGCGGATGCACCGGGTGCTGCGCGGGTCGAGCCTGCTCGTCGACGGCGGCGGCAACCACGCGGCCTACCTCAACGAGCCCAACCCGTGCGTCGACGACAAGGCCGCGCACTACCTGCTGACCGGTGAACTCCCCCAGGACGGGACGTGTCCGGCGGGCGGAGAGGAGGCTGCGCCGTCCGGCGGTTGAACTCGCTTGCGTAACCGTTTGGTCGCGTTCGGTTGACCCCCTGCCGCCACTGGCCCTACCTTCGGCTGCCAGGTCACATAGCCGGGGAACGGTGGGGGATGCGAGGGCGGACCACAACGCTCGTGCTGGGCGCGGCGCTGGTGGCGACCGCGGCGGCGGTGGCGGGCAGTTGCTCGCCGGTCCTGTCGGACTCGGCCCCGGAGCCGGCGAAAATCGCCTTCGTGCCGAAAATCGGCGGCATCCCGTACTTCGACGCGATGAATGCCGGCGGCATGGCGGCCGCCAACCGGCTCGGCGCGAAGTGGTTCCTCCGCGCCCCCGCGTCGGTCGATCCGGCCGCGCAGACGGCGATCCTGCGCCAGCTCATCGCCAAACGCGTGGACGTCATCGCGGTCGCCCCGAACGATCCGGCGGAGCTGGCCCCGACGATCGCGGAGGCACGGGCGAAGGGCATTCACGTGCTCACCACCGACACCGACGCCGCCGGCTCCCAGCGCGAGGTCTTCGTGAACCAGACGACGGCCGAGGGCATCGGCTCGGCGCTGGTCGACTCGCTGATGAAGAAAACCGGCGGGACCGGCGAGTACGCGATCGTCTCGTGCGGGCACGCCGCGGCGAACCTCAACTGGTGGATCGAAGCCGAGAAAACGTATGCGGCACAACGCTATCCGCAAGCGAAGCTGGTCGAGACGGTGTACGCCGACGAGGACACCACCACCGCCACGAAGCTGGCGAAGGAGATCCTCAACCGGCATCCGAAGCTCACCGGCATGATCGGCCAGTGCACCACGGCGACGCCCGGCATCGCGCGAGCGGTGCGTGATCAGCAAAAGATCGGCCAGGTCTTCACCGTCGGCACCGGCACGCCGCAGACGATGAAGCCGTACCTGGTCGACGGTTCCTGCTCCATGACGGTGCTGTGGAACGTCGAATCCCTCGGCTACCTCACCGCCTGGACCGCCGAGCAGCTCGCGACCGGCACCCCGCTGCGGCCCAAGAACAACGTGAGCCCGGAGCTCCCCGCGGTGCGCTACGACGCGGCCACCCGGACGGTCCTGCTCGGCGATCCCCTGCTGATCACGCAGAACAACGTGGATCAGTTCAAGTACTGACGGTCCTCAGCGCACGTCGACGGTCACCGTCAGCGTGCGCGTCCGCGCCGGCAGCTTCGTCATGTCCACCTTCAGGTACTCGCCATCGTCCTGACGGCCGTTCGGCTGCGTCTTGGCGTGCAGGGTGTAGGGAGCCACCGAGTTCGCGACACCGTCGATGCCGAAGTCGCTGTCGTTGCTGATCACCACGGTGCGGCCGCCGTCGGTCGTCGCGACGCCTTCGACCTTGTCGTGACCGAAGAAGCCGCCGCTCGGGTCGAGCCCGGTCACCAGGCCGCCGACGTCGAGAAACAGCTTCTTCGCCGCGGGCGTCACACCGACCTTCGCCAGCGCGTCAGCGGCCTCCGCGGTGGTGGCCTTGCCGACGTACGCTTCGATGCTCTTGCCACCGTCGACGAGCAGCCCGCCCTTGGCCGCATCGTAAGTCGCGCCCGGCACCTTCGCCGCCGATCCGAGGTCGGTCGCCTTGCTCAGGTCGATCTCGAACAGCTTCTTGTACGCGCCTGGCTCGGCATTACCGTCACGCTCGTCCACGAGGAACCGGGTGGCCGACAGCGCGGTGATCTCGGAGACCGCGGTACTGGTCTCGCCCGGGTTGTCGAGCAGATAGGCGTACTCGTGCGTGGCACGGGTCTTCAGGTCGACAGTCACGATCCGCAGCGCAGGAACTTTACTGGGCTTCTTCGTGAGATCCGGCTGCTGCAGCGCGGATTGCATGATTCCGACGAGTGTCCGGCCGTCCGGCGTGAGCGCGAGGCCCTCCACACCCTTGTTCGGCACGCGGTTCTTCAGTTCCTCCGGCAGCGAACCGTCGAACGGCGAGAGCCGTTCGACGGCACGGCCGTCCGCGCGGAAGTGCGTGATGAACGGGCCGTACTCGTCCGATACCCAGAACGTCCCGTCGCGTTGCGCGACGAGCCCTTCGGAGTCGTAGCCGTTCGGCGACGCGGGCAGTTTCGCGCCGCTGAGGTCCACGATGGTCTCGCCGGTGTTCGCCAGGGTGTTGACCTGGCCGTTGTACGGGGACCCATCGGCCGCACGCAGCGAAATATTCCGCTCCAGTACGGCTTTCCCGCCCCTGAGCCGGAACTTGCCGATGGCGGGCGTGAACGACGGCAGCGGTTCCACTTTGGACCCATCCGGCGCGTCGACGTTCGGCCCGCGGTCGGTGAGCCCGTAGAACTCGTCGCGCGAACCTGGCACCGGAGTGAGCGCCGACCCGTACCCGCCGCCGGTGATCTTGACGCCACCGACAGTGCCGAACGGCGGCAAGTCCGTCGGATACAGCCGGACCGCGTCGCTCACGGTGAAAGTGAACGTGTCGCGGCCGGTGAACCCGGCGGCGGGCGTGTAGCGGAACGATCCGTCCGGGCCGATGACCAGTGCGCCGTGTCCAGGATCGGTGTGCCGGACCACCGCACCGTCGCGCTGAGCGTCGCCACGCACCTGCAGCGTGTGCCCGGCCCGCACCCGGTAATGGTCGTCCGGGCGGCCCTTGGCCTCGGCCGGTCCCGCGGCGGCCAGCGGCAGCACCAGCGCGACCAACCCGATCTTCACGCTTTTCATCGGCTTTCTCCTCCTCTGGCGTCGTTTCGACGCCAGAGGAAGTCTTGACGGCCAAGTTGGACAACGTCCGTCATCGAGACGACTGCCGCGTTAACGAGCACGCCGTGCTCGAGCCGCTACTGCACCTCCCCCGACGATCAGCAGGACCGCCGTAATGCCCCAGCGCCGCTGCTTCTTGACGTTGTTCCGTGCTTTCGCCGCGCGTTTCTCGGGCGGTTTCTGGATGGCCTTCACCGGCTCGGCACGTGGCGGTGCCGGGGGTTGGGGCATCGGTATCTGCCGGATCATCACGTCCGGCGGTTGCGGGGACGGGATGACCGGATTCGGCATGGTGGGTGGCAGGGAGGACGGCGTTGACGATGAGGGCGGCAGCGTGGGGCTCGCCGAGGACGGCGGCGGGGACAGGGACGGCGTGGTCGACGGCGTCGGGGACAGGGACGTCGGCGACGAGGGAGGCGGCGAGGTCGGCGGCGGGGCCGAGGACGACGGAGGTGGCGGGGGCGGTGGAGGCGGCGGCGGGGGTTCCGCCAAACACCCGGCACCGTCGGACATCGCCAACGGCGGTCCAGTACTCACCTCCACCGCGCCGTCGTCGTCCAGCCGGTACGTGACGCTCCGCCCGTCGATCCAGTTCGCGGTCGCGTAGAGCTTGTGGTCCGGCCCGAACACGACGGCACCGTAAGTCGCCTCCGGAAACTGCTCCCCCGGTACCTTCGCGACGTTCCCGCTCACCGGATTCACCGTGACCACCGCGCCCTCGCCCGTGGACGAAACCCCGTACAGCAGACCGTCTTCCGGGTTGTACGCGAAATCGTCGACGCCCGCCGCGAGCCACCACGGATGCAGCAACACCGGCCCGGTCGCAGTGAGATAGCCGGAGCTGCGAGGGTCAACGTCCACTGTGTACAGACTGGTCGCCCGCTTCACGTACCAAGAATTGCCGGACATCGCCCCGGCCGTCGCGCCGGTCACCCAGCTCCACACGCCGTGGTGCGTTTCGCGGCCGACCGCGCCGAGGTCGGTCAACTCGCCGCCGGAGTCGATCCGCACCGCGTGCCAGCCGTCGTGAAAGCGTCCGTCGGCGACGCCGTACGTCACGTCCTGCGCCGCCGAATACGCGATGGCATTCAGTGCGAAGGGACTGTGGTGCAACAGATGTCGCGAGCCGGAGGGCAAGGTCAGCCGCACAATGCCGGACGACCTCCCATCACGGCTTTCGACCTGGAGCACCCGGCAGGACGTCGCGGCCGCGCGCTGGCGGGCCGGAGCCAGCCACCCGGACGCGACGAGCAGCCCGGCGACCGCGGCCGCGGCGGCCACCACAGTCAGGTACCGGGAACCTCGCACCGGTCAGCCGAGCCGCGAGATCGCCGAGGTGAACGCGTCCGGATGCACATTCGCGCCTCCGGCATAAGGATTCTGCAGCTGGTAAATCGCGTACAACAGCAGGACGATCGTACCGGCCAGCGTCGACACGATCACCAGGTGCGCGGCCATCCGCGTGCCGCCGAAGAGGTTGGGCAGCAGGATCGAGATGACGCTGCCGAGGATGAGCGCGAACCACATCACCGAGCCGACGCCGTCGGTTTCCGCACCGGTGAGCCGGGTCTGCCGGGCCTGGTAGACCTGCCAGAGCTGGTCGGCGGCGTCCTTCTTCCGGTCGTTCGTCCAGTCGTCGCTGGCCTGTGCGCCGGCGACGACGCGGCGCATCTGGTCGAGCTGCGTCCAGCCGGTGTCCGGGAGCGGCCCGTCGTCGATGAGCCGGGGCCATTCCTGCTTCGACACCGTCGTCGCGTACGCGATGGCCAGATGCCGCACCTGCTCGCCGGTGTCGCCAGGCAGCGCCTGGGCCGACCAGGTGGCGGCGACCAGGCCTTCCGCCTCGGCGTAGGAACCCTCGCGCGTCGCTGTGACGGCGTCGAAGAGCGAGATCAGCACGAACGCGACCAGCACCGCGTGCAGCCCGCCGACGATGGTGAACACCTGCCCCGCGGCGTCGTTGTTGTCGCGGCGGCCCTCGTCCCAGCCGAAGCGCCGGACGAGATAGCCGATCACCGCGGCCGCGATCGCCGCGCCGACGACCCAGAACACCCCGGTCACGTAGACGTTCATCCGGTTCCTTTCGCGCGGGAAATACGCTGGCCGACGCTATCCAGCCGATTCCGGAACAGACAACGGAGAAACCCGCGATTCAGCCGGGTGGCCGTCCGCGGCCGCCGGGGTTCGCCGGATCGGAGCAGCGGCCCGGATACGCGTTCCCCCCATTGCTCTTGCCTGGCAAGGAAAAAGCTCGGATACCGGTCGCGCGCACTCGACCGGGTTACGGCAGCAGACTCACGGTGACGCACTTATCGTTGTCGACCGGACAACAGCACCGGCAATGTCCGAAAAGGAGGTTCGGCAAACAGGTGAATCGCACTCGGCTACCCGATCGAGTGATTGTCGAGATCATCCGCCTTGCTATGTTGATGCGCGGCACCGCTTACGATTCGCATTCCTCTCCCGGAAAACACCGCTCCGCCGTGTCCCGGCGTTTTCGACGTTAGGTGGTTTCGCAGTGATCGTCCCGAACCCCTCCGCACTGTCCACTGTGGCCGCGGCGCTGCGTCCGGAAGCGGAAGACCGATGACGACGGTGGACGCGCGCACCCGGGCCCGCTCCGTGACCGAGGTGCTGGACTGGAGCCGGAGCCGATGGGAACCGGCGATGCGGGCGGCGGTCGACCGGCTGCCCGTGGCGATGCGCCGGATCGCCGGCTACCACCTCGGCTGGTGGGACGAAACCGGAACCGCCACGAGCGCCTCCGGCGGCAAGGCCCTGCGCCCGGCACTGGTACTGCTGTGCGCGGAGGCCAGCGGCGGAGACCCGGAAGACGCGATCCCCGCCGCGGTGGCCATCGAACTGGCCCACAATTTTTCGCTGCTGCACGACGATGTCATGGACGGCGACCGCACCCGGCGGCACCGACCCACCGCATGGACCGTCTTCGGCACCGGACAAGCCGTGCTGGCCGGAGACTCCCTGCTCACCCTGGCCTTCGACGTCCTGTCCCCAGACGGCCCAGCCGCCGCCCGCCTGCTGAGCACCGCGGTACTGGACCTGCTGCACGGCCAGCACGAGGACCTGGCGTTCGAACAGCGAACGAACGTCGAAGTGGCGGAATGCGTCCAGATGGCACAGGGCAAAACGGCAGCCCTGCTGAGCGCGGCATGCACACTCGGCGTACTGGTGGTCGGAGGCCGCGGCGAGCACGTCGAACGCTTCGGCCGCTTCGGCCGATCGCTTGGCCTGGCCTTCCAACACGTCGACGACCTCCTCGGCATCTGGGGCGACCCGGCAGTCACCGGAAAACCGGTTTATTCGGACCTGCGCAGCCGCAAGAAATCCCTCCCCGTGGTCGCGGCGCTCACCTCAGGCACGTCAGCCGGACAGGAACTGGCGATGCTGTACCGGCAACCACTACCGGAGGACTGCCTCGCCAAAGCCGCGACTCTGGTCGACGAAGCCGGCGGCCGATCTTGGAGCCACACCCAAGCGGACGAACTGCTCGCTGACGCGTTGACCGCCCTGACCGCCGCCAACCCAGCCCCGCGAGCAACGGCGGAACTGACCGCGATCGCCCAGCTCATCACCCGCCGGGACCACTGACCGGAACAACCGCCCGCCCCGGGCGATCATCTGCCCAGGACGACCGTCCGACCTGAACGGCCGTCCGCCCCGGGCAACCACCTGACACGCGAGCGCGGGACGGTCGTCCGCCCCAGGCCCCAGCTCGAACCGGGCGACCACCCAACCAGGACGATCGTCCGCCCCGGGCGACCGCCCAAGACGAGCGACCATCCGCCCCGGCCAATCGCCCAACCCAAGCACCGCGCTACGCCAGCCAATCCCCCACCCACGGCGACCGGCCCAACCAGGGCAATCGCCCGACACACCCGGCACCCGCGACCACCCAACCAGGGCGACCGTCTGCCCAGGGCGGCCATCCAACCCGAACGATCGTCCGCCCCCGACCCCCCATCCGAGCCGGGCGAACGCCCAACCAAGACGGACACTCACCCAGGGCAACCGCCCAACTCGATCGATCGCCCGCCCCGGACGACCGCCTGACCAGGGCGGACGCCCGACCAGAACGACCGCCCTGGGCAGACGACCGCCCGACCAGGGCGATCGCCCTGACACCGGCACAGGGCTCATCCCACGGTGACCTCAAGCGCATCCAAGCGATCTCCCCAACACCGCGCCGGGTGCACGCAACGCACCCAACGCAGCGCCCAGCACCCCACCGCCCTGGGCCGCGACCGGCCCAGAAACCGTCACCGCCCCGGTCGGCTCAACCCGTCGTCCCCTGCGCCCCGGGAAAGCACCACCTTGTCGGTGTTCGCGAGCGCATCCTTCCCGCGCTCAGTCGGCGGCGCGGTCGTCAGGTCCCGCAGCCGGATCGGCGGTCCGAGGTCGATCAGCGTCGGCACGTACTCGGCCTTGTCCACCGTCCACTTCCCGCCTGCCCGGCTGAACCGGAACCGAGCCGCGACCCCCTCCTCCGTGGATCCGCGAGGTTCGTCATGCCGCGCGACCTCATTGCCGAGCCCGAACGCCACCCACTTGCCGCCGACTTTCTGGAACGGCTGCACCACATGCGCGTGATGCCCGACGATCAGGTCGAGATCCGGCGATGCCGTCAGCTTCTGCGCCAGCTGCTTCTGCTCAGCAGTCACGTCATGCTGGTACTCAACGCCCCAATGCAGGCTCGCGATCACGACCTCCGCCCCGGCCGCCTTCGCCTCGCGCGCCGAGGAGAGGATCTCACCGGGGTCGATTTCGTTGGCCAGCCACGGTTTCCCGGCCGGCCGCTTGATCCCGTTGAACCCGAACGAGTAAGACAGCTGCGCGACCTTGACCCCGTGCACGTCCAGGATCAGCGGTTTCCCCGCCTCCGCGGCCGAACGCGCGGACCCGGTGTGCTTCAGCCCGGTCTGGTCGAGCTTGTCCAACGTCCGCTGCACACCCGCCGCGCCTTGGTCGAGCGTATGGTTCGACGCGGTGGAGCAGGTGTCGTATCCGGTGTCCTTCAACGCGTCCGCGATCTCCGGCGGCGCGCTGAACGACGGATACCCGCTGTAGGGCCCACCCTCCGGCGCGAGCGGCGTTTCGAGGTGGCAGATCCCCAGATCCGCGCCGGACACCAGCGGTTTGACCCCGGCGAACAGCTGCCGGTAGTCGATCTTCCCGCCGCCGTCCGCCTCGGCCTGCTCGGTGAGCCGCGGGTGGATCAGCACGTCCCCGGTCGCCACGACAGTGAACGAATCCGGCGAAGCGGCCGCCGACGACGACGGTGACGGCCCGGCCGAGGACCGTTGCGGGGCGGCTTCGCTCCCACACGCCGCCAGCATCAGCGCGACCCCGGCGAGGGCGGCGGCGCGGCGCATGTTCGTCATGATCATCCCCTTTGCCCGACTGCCCGGCACATCCTTCCTCATCACTCTTGTGGGTTAACACCCGGTCGTGACCAGGCGAAACGCTCAGGCTAGGCAGTCGGCGGGCTTTCCGCGAGCCAGCGCCGGGTCGGTCTGGTCGAACGTCCGCGCGACGCCCGGACCGGATGTGCGCGTCTCAAACCGCACCGTCACCCGGCCGTGCCCCGCACCCTGTACCCAGCCCGTGCCGAACTCGGCGTGCACCACGTCGTCGCCGGGCCGCCATCCCGACGACGACACCGGCGCGCTCCCGCCCGGCGACGGTGCCGAAGTGACCACCGGCTCCTCCGCCGCAGCGGGCACGGTCAAGCTGAACAACGCGTCCTGATGCGGCACCGAAAGCCCGCTGAACGCGACGCCCGCCAGCCGTACTCCGCCGAACTCTTGCGGGTCGAGCAACAACCGTTCTGCGGTAGCCGCAAGCTGTTCGAGGTCATCAGTGGGCGACGCAGTGGTCTCGGAGCGAGTCACCGTGCTCATGTCCGTATGCCGCAGCTTGATCACCACCGTGCGCGCGACGCGGCCCGCTTTAACCAGCCGTGAGTGCGCACCAACCGCGATTTTCCTCACCTCGGCGCGCAATCGGACGAGATCGACCACGTCGACGTCGAATGTCGTCTCCGCACTCACCTGTTTGGCTTCGCCCCGTTCCGCGACCGGTCGGTCGTCGAACCCGCTCGCCAGCCGCCGCAAGTCGCGACCGACCACGCCACCGAGCGTCGACACCGCGTCCGGCTCCGGCAACGCGGCAAGCTCGCCCAAGGTGAGGACACCGATCGTGCGCAGTTTCGCTTCCGCGACCGGTCCGATCCCCCACAGCGCGCGCACGGGCAGCGGAGCCAGAAACTCGCGTTCGGTCCCCGGCGGCACGACAAGCAGACCGTCCGGCTTCGCACGATCCGACCCGATTTTCGCGACCTGCTTGCCCGTCCCCGCGCCGATCGACGCAGTCAGCCCAGTCCGCTCCCGGATCCGCGCCCGCAAGTCCTCGGCCCACTCGGTCACCTGCTCGACCGGCGCGCCAGCCAACACGGGCGGTTCGGCGAACGCCTCGTCGAGGGAAATCCGTTCCAGCACCGGCGCGACCTCGCCGACGACGTCGAAAACCTGCTTGCTCAAGACTTCGTACAACCGGAACCGCGGCGGCAGCACCACGCCGCCGGATGGAAGCAGCCGTCGAGCCTGGGACATCGGCATCGCCGACCGCACGCCGTACTCGCGGGATTCGTAGCTCGCGCCAGCGACGACGCCGCGATGTCCGGTGCCGCCGACGACCACCGCGCGCCCGCGCAGCGTCGGCCGGGTGAGCTGCTCCGCGGAGGCGTAGAACGCGTCGAGGTCCAAGTGCACGACCCAGCGAGACATGTCAGGTTCCAGCGTCCAGGAGCCGTTGCAACGCCTTGGTGTAGCTCTCGAACGCGGCGCGGCCCTTGCTCGTGAGCCGCACCAGCGTGACCGGTGTGCGGTGCTCGTAAGCCTTGGTGATCTCGACGTACTCGGCGTCCTCGAGCTTGCGCAGATGCGTCGAGAGATTGCCGGCGGTCATCTCCAGCAACTGCTGCAGCCGGGGGAAGGTGATCTGGTCGGCCGGACGGAGCCCGGCGAGGGCGACCGTGACGCGCAGCCGCGCCTGGGCGTGGATGACGGGGTCGAGCTCCGGCAGCTCAATCACGGGGCCGCACCACGTAGACCAGCGCCGCGACCGCGAATCCGCCGCCGCCCGCGAGCGAGAGGACGAGGAAGTTGCCCGGCACGCCGACCAGGACGCTCGCCCCGCTGCACACGATGATCCAGCCGCCGAAGAAGTACTGCCGCAGGTCCTGCCACAGCATCCCGCCCGCGAGGTAGAGCGCGCCGGTCAGCAGCAGTGACGTGCCGGACCACAGCAAAGGCACCAGATCCGAGTCCTCGGGGAGGAGTTTGGTGATCCGGATGTCGATCAGGCTCATCCCGGCGAACGAGATCATCCACGCCCACCCGTACATCGCACCGATCCGCCGCGACGGCCCGCGAATCCCGCGGCCGCCTTTGCTGCCGTGCCAAGCGGAGTACACGATCGCGCCCACCATGAGCACCGCGACGACGATGCCCGCGACCCAGCCGGGCAGCAGCGCCGCCGACCGGTCGTCGGAGAGGTAGACGAGCCCCCAGCCGACCAGCCAGGCGAAGGCCCAGACGGCGAACAGACGCGCCGGGCTGACTCGCAGTTCCCGGCGCGTCCGCTCGTTCTGCCGGGCGATGAGCTCAAGCGATTCCGCCACCGACAGCGGCTCGCCTTCGTCCTCGACGGGGTCCCCCGCGTCGTTGTTCACCCCGGCCCGCCCTTCCCCCGTACTGACCCCTCATGCAGCACGGAAGCTAACACGTCACGCGACCTTCACCGGGCCCAGCCGGAACCGCCGCACCACCACGAGCGCGGGCACGACCAGCCACGCCGCCAGCACACCGACCGCGAGACCGAGCCCGCCGGCGTGATCCACCGGGAGTGTGCCGACGCGGCCGAGCCAGTACGTAGGGAAGAAATGCGCGAGCGCGGACATCCATTCCGGCAAGATCGACAGCGGCATCCACAACCCGCCGAACACGCCGAGCGGCAGCATCAACGCGCCGGTCATCGCGCCGACCGTGTCGCCCTTGCCGAACAACCCGAGCAGCAGGCCGAGCACCGCGAACGGCAACGCGCCCAGCCACAACGAGACCCCGCTGAGCAGCCACTGTGCCGCGGTGAGCTGTACCCCGCGCAACGCGCCGGCCACGAAGATCACCAGAACCACCGGCAACGCCATCGCCATCGAGGACGCGATCTTCACCGCGAGATAACCGGGCCCGCGCATCGGCGTGAGCCGCAGTTGCCGCTGCCAGCCGTCCGTCCGCTCGGTCGCCACGCGAGTGCCGGTGAACAACGCGCCGCTCATCGCGCCGTACGCGCCCATGTTGATCATCGTGGTGACGCTCGCCTTGATGCCGTCCGGCCCGACCTGGTCGCCGAACAACCCGCCGAACAGGAGAAACATGCCAAGCGGGACCGCGATGGTGAACAGCGCGAACTGCGGGCTGCGGACGATGCGCAGAATCTCCAGCCGGAGGTAGACGAGGTTCATCGGAGCGCTCCCTGCGGCTCGTCGGCGGTGAGCGCGAGGAACGCTTCCTCCAGCCCCGCGGAGGTGATCTCGATCGAGCGGGCCTGCGGAAACGCCGCGAGCAACGCCCGGATCGCCAGGTCGGAGTCCGTGCAGCCCAGCTCCGTACGATCGCCCTGTACACGTGCACTGGCGACCCCGTCGAGCGCGGCCAGGGCTTCCGGGCAGGCGCCCTGTACGACTGCCCTGATCACTTGCCCAGACACGTTCGCGCGCACCTCGTCGACCGCCCCGTCCGCGACGACCTTCCCGTGCCGCATCAACACGACGCGGTCCGCATAGTCCTCCGCCTCGGCGAGGTAATGCGTTGCGAAGAGAACGGTCCGCCCGGACGCCGTGAACTCGTGCATCGACGTCCAGAATTCACGCCGGGCGTCGACGTCCAGCGCCGCCGTCGGCTCATCGAGAATCAGCAGCTCCGGGTCGCCAGTGAGCGCGAGCGCGTACCGGACCCGCTGAAGCTGCCCGCCGGACAACTTCCCGCACCGCCGCTTGGCGAACTCCCCGATCCCGGCCCGCGCGTAAACCTCCTTGACCGGCAGCGGATTCTCGAACATCGACCGATGCAACTCGACCAGCTCGGCCGGTGTGACGTCCCGCAGCAAGAACCCGTTCTGCACCATCGCCGCGAGCCGCCCGGAGTCGAGCGCCGCCCGAGGCGCGCCGCCGAACACCCGCACGCTTCCCTCGTCCGGCGAGGCGAGCCCCAGCAGCATGTCGATCGTGGTCGACTTGCCCGCGCCGTTCGGCCCCAGCAGTGCGACGACCTCGCCCCGCCGCACGGCCACCGACACGCCGTCGACCGCGCGGACCTGCTTGAATTGCTTCACCAGGCCGGTCAGCCTGAACGCTTCCGTCATCCCGTCCCCCAGTGCTTCGCTGTCCTGAACTTTGTAACACAAAGTCAGTTGCGTTGAAAAGTAGTGGGCGATGCCGAGTCATTCACCGCGGAAAGCCTGCGACGGCGACGCCCGGCTAATCCGGTTGCTCCCGGCGCCCAGCCGCACTACCGTCCGGGTTCATGACGATCTTCGCCCGCTGCCGCCGGTCCTGATCCCGGCACGACCTTCCGGGCCGCCCGCCGCCGGGCGGCCCCCGCTTCGCGTGCCGGACCGCATCTCGTCCGGAAAGGACACTTTCGCCTCATGGGCAAGCACATCGTCGTGGTCGGCTGTTCCGCGCCGAGCCACATCTACCCGTCGCTGGGGATCATCCGCGAACTGGTACGGCGCGGACACCGGGTCAGCTACGTCGTCGGCGAACCGCTCGCCGAACTGGTCGAGGCGACCGGCGCGGACGTCGTCACGCATCCCACGATCTTCCCGCTCGGCCCGGACGCGGAATGGCCGGCGGACCCGGCCGAAGCGATGCGCGTCTTCCTCGACGAGGCCGCAGCGATCCACCCGCGGCTGATCGAAACCTTCGACCACGACCGGCCAGACCTGTTGCTCTACGACATCGGCGGCCTCGGCGCGCCGCTGCTCGGCCTCCGCTACGACGTGCCCGCGGTGCAGCTCTCCCCCACCTACGTCGCCTGGGACGGCTATGAGGAAGAACTCGCCGACGTCCTCAAACCGATCCGCACCTCACCGTCCGGAGTGGACTACAACCGGGCATTCACCGAGTGGCTGGCGGAAAACGGAGTCGCCGAAGACGCCTGGACGTGGCTCGCGCGACCGGTGCCGATCCTGTCGCTGATCCCGCGCGCGATGCAGCCGAACGCTGACCGCGTCCCGGAGGACCGTGTCCAGTTCGTCGGCCCGTGTCTCGACCCGGCGCGCGCAGCGGAGCACTGGACGCCGCCGTCCGACGGCAAACCCGTGCTGCTCGTGTCGTTCGGCACCGCGTACAACGACCAACTGGACGTCTACCGGCACTGCATCACCGAATTCGAGGACTGGCACGTCGTGCTCTCCATCGGCAAGCACGTCTCGAAGGACGATCTCGGCCCGCTGCCGGAGTCGGTCGAGGTGCACGAAACGGTGCCGCAGCTAGCGATTCTCGATGTCGCGTCCGCCTTCATCACGCACGCCGGAATGGGCGGCTGCACGGAATCCCTGTGGTACGGCGTCCCGACGGTCGCCATCCCGCAGGCTGTCGACCAGTTCGGCAACGCCGCACAGCTGGAAGCGCTGGGAGTCGGCAAGCATCTGCCCGCGGACCAGGTGACCGCCAAGTCGCTGCGCGAAGCCGTCGATGGAGTCAGCAGTTCGCCGGACGTCGCCGCGAGGCTGGCTGAGCTGCGCGCGGAAATCCGTGTCAACGGTGGGATTACCGCGGCTGCGGACGCGGTGGCGAAGTTCCTGAAATAAGCGCGAGGAGTACGCCGCGGTCGAACCATTCGCCGCCGGCATGCTCCTGGTGCAAGTAAGCGCTGACCGCTTGGGCCTGGCAACATCGTGCAGCCGTGCCCGGATCTACCTGTGCGGCACGGGAAAACCGCGCGATCAACGCATCGATATCGTTGCAGCGCACTCGCGCCACGACCGTGAACGCGTCGAACGCCGCCGTACCGACCGCGCCACCTGATCGGGTCGATCGCCAACCACGGTTCTCGTTGCGCCCGCCGCACATTCCCGAATTGGAGGACGGCGGGCAGCATGGTGTCCGTCTGATCGTCCGCGAGATGCGTGATCAGCTCACGTGCCTGGTCGACTGGCCGGATCGGCAAGCGCGTGCAGTTCCAGCTGTGCAAGCCATGGCTCGGCAGGTGAGGCAAGCGACCGCGTCCCGATCGGCGTGGGCACTGCCAGGCGGCGGGCCAGCTCGCCCGCGACCTCGGCCGCATCTTCGGCTCGCACTGTTTCCAGCGTCGCGGGACCGGTTCGTTCGAGCAACAGCGTGCTGCCGTCCGCAGAGGCCGCACGACACCGGCGAAGTGCTGCAACATTGCCGATTCCGTCGCGCAAGTCTAATGAGGTAACGAAATCTTGAGCACCGCCGCTTCCCCGGCGCGCTTGACGGGCAGGACCACTACCGTCTCCGCATGTCGGGGAGAGCCCGCGATCTGACATTCCCCTCGTGTGCAGGCCTGCGGGATCAACTCCGGCGGTTCCCGCAGCCAAGTCTCGCCCGCGGCACCCTCGTTCCGCCGCCGCCGCCACCACCAGCTGCGGCGGAACGACGACGCTCATCCAGCCCGGATCTCGTTGAGATAGTTGTAGATCGTGTACCGCGTCACCTCGAGTTGCCCCGCCAGATGGTCCACCGCGTCCTTGATCAGGAAGTACCCGGCCTCGTCCAGCTCCCGGACCACCGCCGACTTGTGCCGCTTCTTCATCAGCTCCACCGGAATCCCGGACTTCCCGATCGCGCGTCCGACAAGGAACCGCTGCAGGCTGTCGACGTCCGGCAGGAACGTCTCCTCCCGCCGTTCCTCCGACGTCTGCGCCGCCGCGGGCAGTTCGCTGTTCACGCACAGGCACCCGATCGCCGTACCCTCGGCGTCGCGCAGAAACAACGTGGACGAACGGATCTCGCGACCGTCCGGACTGTGCGTGCGGTAGTTGGTCAGGTCCTGCGTCGTGCCGCGCCGGACGAGCCCGAGCAGCAGATCCGTCATCGGCCCGCCGACCGAGCGGCCGGTGAGCTTCCCCGCGATCGCGACGATCGAATCCGGCAGCCGCGACAGGTCGTGCAACAGCACCTCGTTGCCCGGCCCGAGCATCGCCGCCAGCCCGTCCACCGCCGGAATCAGCGCGGTGAGCAGCTCATGCGTCGCGGCGCCCGAGACCGACGCGACCGGCACGACCCGGCGAGGCCGCAGCAGAGTCTCCAGCGCGTCCCGAACCAGCTCAGCAGCCGCGGCCGGGGTCGACGCGTGCGGCGACACCCGGACGTGTTCCGGGCGCACCGTCGCCGCGATCCCCGCCGCCGTCAACGCCGCTCCGACCTGCTCGGCAGGCTTCTCCGGCAGCGAAAACGCAAGAATCCCGGCCCGCCGTTCGGTCGCCGACACGATCTCCGCGCCGAACGAGCGCAGCACTTCTTCAAGTTCGCCGACGCGTTCGTCGATCCGGCCCGCGATCGCCGCTACGCCGGTTTCCTCGACCAGTTCGAGCGCCGCCGCGAACGCGCCGGACGTGACCGGACTGAGGTTCGAGATCGACCAGCTCGCCGCGGTCGGGTCGGCCGGGTGGATCTCGTTGTCGAACAAACCAGAGTCGCGCGCGCCGGTCCAGCCGGACAGGATCGGGTCCATCCGCGCCAGCGCCCGGTCGGACAGCACCGCGAACCCGGTGCCCCAGCCCGCGCGCAGCCACTTCTGCCCGCCGACCACGAGCACGTCGGCGACCTCCCACGGCGCTTCGACGACCCCGAAGCCCTGGATCCCGTCGACCACCAGCAGCCGATCGCCCGCGACCTCGCGCAACGCGGCGAGATCAGCCCGGTAGCCAGTGCGGAAATCGACCGCACTCACCGAGACGACAGTGGTTTCCGGCGTGAGCGCTGCCGCGAGACGATCGGCGGTGACGTAACCCCCTTCCAGCCGCCGCATCCGCACACGTCCGGCCTGCTCGGCACGCGCCCACGGGTACGTGTTGGCCGGGAACTCCGCGGCCGACACGAGTACGTCGCCGTGGCTGTTGAACGCCGCCTGAAACAGGCCGAGGCTGGTGTGCGGGAGCAGCACGGTGTGGTCGGTGTCGCTGCCGCAGAGCCGCGCGGCCGCTGCTTTCGCCCGGATCTCCTGCCGCATCAGCTCGTCCACAGTGGACGGGCCGGCCTTGGTCGTCGCCTCCAGCAGCCGCGCGGTGGTGTCGAGCACGGCGTGCGACGGCGGCCCGAACCGCGCGAAATCCAGGTAGCCCGCGGGCTCGTCGAACTGGAGCAGGTACCGGGGCGGGATGCGGGTCACGAGAGGACCCGCGCGAGGAACTGCCGCGTCCGCTCGTGTTCCGGGGACTTCAGCACCCGCTCCGGCGGCCCGGTTTCGACCACCGCGCCCTCGGCGAGGAACACCACCTCGTCGGCGGCCTCCGCGGCGAAAGCCATTTCGTGCGTCACGACCACCATCGTCATCCCCTCCCGAGCCAACGTACCCATCACCGCGAGCACCTCCCCGACCAGCTCCGGGTCCAGCGCCGACGTCGGCTCGTCGAACAGCATGAGCTTCGGCTTCATCGCCAGCGACCGGGCGATCGCGACCCGCTGCTGCTGCCCGCCGGACAGTTGCCCTGGGTAAGCGCCCGCTCGGTCCGCGAGCCCGACCCGGTCGAGCAGGTCCAGCGCCTCTTTCCGGGCCTGCGCCGGGTCGACGCCGAGCACTCGCACCGGTCCCTCGATCACGTTTTCCAGCGCCGTCCGGTGCCCGAACAGGTTGAACCGCTGGAAGACCATGCCGATGTCCCGGCGCTGCCGGGCGACGTCCTTCTCCCGCAGCTCGTACAGCTTGCCTCCGCGCAGTGTGAACCCGATCGGCTCGCCGTCCACCCAGACCTGGCCGCCGTCGATCGGCTCAAGATGGTTCAGGCAGCGGAGAAACGTGCTCTTCCCCGCTCCCGACGGCCCGAGCAGGCAGACCACCTGTCCTTTGCGGACTTCCAGGTCGATGCCCTTGAGCACCTCGGTGTGCCCGTAGTTCTTGCGGACCCCGACAGCTTTCAGCAGCGGCTCAGACACGCGCACCCCTCACCAGCGGCATCCCCTTGAACGCCTTCCCGACCCGCGCGACCGGACCCCGGTCAGCTGCCCCGAACGATCGTTCAAGGTAATGCTGGCCGACGCCGGCCACGGTCACCACGACCATGTACCAGATCGCCGCGGCGATCAGTGTCTCCATCACCAGCAGGTTGTTGGACGAGATGTTGTTGGCCGCGTGGATCAGCTCGGTCACGCCGATCACCGACGCCATCGACGTGCCCTTGAGCATGTTGATGAAGTCGTTGCCGGTCGGCGGGATGATCACGCGCATCGCCTGCGGCAGCACGACCCGGCGCAGCGTCGCGCCAGGCGTCATGCCGATGGATTTCGCCGCCTCGGTCTGCCCGGCGTCGACGCTGGTCAGCCCGGCACGGACGATCTCCGCCATGTACGCGCTC
Source organism: Amycolatopsis sp. M39 (assembly GCF_001651785.1). Taxonomy (NCBI): domain Bacteria; kingdom Bacillati; phylum Actinomycetota; class Actinomycetes; order Pseudonocardiales; family Pseudonocardiaceae; genus Amycolatopsis; species Amycolatopsis sp. M39. Next base: position 26,124 of record NZ_LWSF01000029.1, on the reverse strand, counting down.
TCGTTCAGTGCCAACCCGAGAAGCGCCGCAGTGAACGCACTGATCAGCACGTTCGTCGGCTCGTGGACGAGGTAGCCGCCGAACGGAAGCGGGATCGAGACGGTCGGGAAGATCAGCGCCAGGTTGTACCAAATCAGGATCTGCAACAGCACCGGAAGCCCGCGGAACAGCCAGATGTAGGCCGCCGCGAACCATTTCGCGACCGGGTTGGCGCTGAGCCGCAGCAACGCGATCAGGATGCCGAGCACGATCGCGATCGCCTGCGCGATCACCGCCAGCACGACCGTGTTGAGCAGGCCGAGCGCCATCACGCGATAGAACACGAAGTCGGGGACCGAACCCCACTCGATCTGCGCTTGCGCGAGCGCGAAACCCAGCAGTACCAGGAGTGCGACGATCACCGCCGCGCTGACCCAGCGACCCCAATGCCGCAGCCGGACGATCGGCAGCGGTTCAGCTTCCGCCATTGACGACCGCCTCCTTGATCGCACCCTGTTCGACGCCCCAGGACTGCAGGATCTTGCCGTATGTGCCATCGGCGACGAGCGACTGCAACGCTTGCTTGACGGTGTCACGCAGCTTCGAGTTGTTCTTCGCGAAGCCCATCCCGTACGGCCCGCCCTCGATCGGCTGGCCAGGCACGACCTCGAAGAACTTGCCGTCGCCCGCGGTGCGCGAGATGTAGACCGCACTCGGCAGGTCGTTGAGAATCGCCGCGACGCGACCGGTGCGCAGCTGATTCTGGTTCTGGTTGTCGCTGTCAGTCGCGGTGACCGTGATGGCGGGCTTGCCCGCCTGAGTGCATTTCGCGCTCTGCGCCGTGGCGAACTTCTGGTGGCTGGTGCCCTGTACGACTGCCACGTTCTTGCCGCACAACGTGTCCGGCCCGGTGATGCCGTCCGGGTTGCCCTTGCGGATCATGATCGTGATGCCGGACGAGAAGTAGTCGACGAAGTCGATCTGCTGCTGGCGTTCCTTGGTGTCGTTCATCGCCGCCATGGTCAGATCGACGCGGCCGGACTGCAGGCTCGTGATCAGCGAACCGAACGCCAGGTCCTGGTACGCGACGGTCACCCCGAGCTTCGCCCCGACCGCCTTGGCCAGATCGACTTCGTAGCCGATCGGCGTCTTGCCGTCCGCCGCGTAGAAGTTGTTCGGCGCGGATTGGATATTGGACGCCAGCCGCAACGTCTTGGCCTGCACAACCGCTGGCGGCAACCCTCCGGCGAGCTGCGGGTCGGCCTTGATCGCCCCGAGCAACGCAGTGTTGTCCGGAACAGCGCTCGGCTTCTGCCGCTGCCCGCCGCCGGCCCCGTCAGAACCTCCCCCACAGGCGGCAGCGAACACGAGCAGACCGCCCAGCAGCGCGGCCTGCCAGGCACGGGAACGAAGCGACGACATGCGGGCCCTCCAGGACGTCGTTGGTTTCGCGGGACGCTACAACTGGTTGTTAAAGAGGTCAACAAGCAGTTGAATTTATGTCTCGTCTAGCGTGCGGACATGACCCTCGACGAGAGCTTCCGCCAGTTCTGGACCGAACGGCGGCTCGCGTCGCTCACGACGGTGCGCGCCAACGGAACGCCGCACGTAGTAGCGGTCGGCGTGACGGTCGACTTCGAACAAGGCATCGCCCGCGTGATCGCCTCCGGGACCTCGTACAAGGCCCGCCTCATCCGCGCCGCCGACGACGCTGGGCTGGCCGCCGCGGTGTGCCAGTTCGAGGGCCGGATCTGGTCGACGCTGGAAGGCCGAATCCGCCTCCTCGACGACGCTGCTTCCGTCCGCGACGCCGAAGAGCGCTACGCCCAGCGATACCGGAAGCCGCGGGAAAACCCTCAGCGAGTAGTCCTGGAACTCACCATCGGACGGGTGCTGGGCAACGCCTGAGCTTCCGAGATCCGGCCAACCGCCCTGGCCGATCGCCCTAGTCGACCGCCCTGGTCAGTTGCCCCGGTCAGTTGCCCCGGTCAGTTGCCCCGGTCAACCGCCCTGGTCAGTTGCCCCGGTCAGTTGCCCTGGTCGACCGCCCCGGCCAGTTGCCTTGGTCAGTCGCCCCAGTCGGTCAGCAGTCCTGGTCGTCAACCCAGGTCAGTCGCCTCGGTCGAACGTCCTGGGCGACCACCCCGGACGGACGTCCCGGGCGACCGTCCTGGTCGTCGACCCGGTCAGTTGCCCCAGCCAGTCGTCTCAGCCAACTGCCCCGGCCAACCACACTGGTCGTCAACGTCGGACAATTGCCTCGTCAATCGCCTCGACCAACCGTCCTGGGCGATCGCCCCGGGCGACTGCCCCGGTCAAACGAACTGCGCCAGCAACCCTTCCGCACTGCGCACCACAACCTGCGCCGCAGCCCGCTCCGCCAACGCCCGGTCCGGCCGCTCCGCCTCATGTCGCCACCGCATCACCGCGTCCAGACCGGCCTCGTACATCTCGCGCGGATCCGTACCCGCCACAAGCCCCAGCCGCTCCTCTGACGCCGTTCCCTCTGCCCCCAGTAACCGCGCAGCTTCTTCCGCAGACTCCCCTGCCAACGCCGTACGCCCGCCACGAATGTCCGCGATCAGCCGCAACTCTCGGAAGTCATGCGCGCTGGCCGAAAACCGCTCAACCCGCGCCGCAAGCCGATCACTGTGCGGTCGGGGCTCCGCGTTCAACACGGTCTCCAACCGAATCAACGCAGTCCGCGCACGCAACGCGTCTGCACGCGCGGCGAAACAACCTGCAATAGTGTCGCGAAGCTCGCCAAGACCGCTGCGCCGCACCAGTTCCGTCGACAGCTTCACCCGGTCATCGCAGCCCGTACGGATCAGCGTCAGCGCAAGCTTCACCCCGAACAGCCCGAAGCGCACCACCAACGACCGTCGCGTCTCGACTGACACCGGCCCCGGAAACGCCGGATCAGTAAATGAATCCACCGAGAGCAGATACCGCTCCAACTCCTCACGAGGCACAGCCGCGAAGGCGGCGAGAAGCTCGAACTCGTCGTCGGTGAAGGCGCGCGCCCCGTACGCAAGCTGCGCCGCCACGGCGATCACGCCTTGGAACCCGCTGCACAGCGGATCTTCACGCCACGCGCGCCGCGCAATCTGCTTCGCGGTAAGCAGTGCGTCAATCCGCCCCGCGCCGGTCTCATCCGCGCGCGCAAGCACAAGGATCGTGTCAACGGCCGTCTGCCGCGCGAAGGCTGAAGGCGTTGTCGGACGCAGCGTCGCCAACTGGTCGGGCTCAAGGTGGCGTAGCAGCCGTACAGATGCGTCGGTGAGCGTCGACGGAGGCGGCGCATCGAGAAACTCTAGATCGCGCAACGCCCGCGTCGGCCAATCCCCCAACGCAGCAGCCAACGTGGACTTCCCCGTCCCCGCAGCTCCTCCAATGCTCACCCGAAGCGGCTCGTCGAGGTGGTCAAGCGCTTCCCCCAGCAACGCCGAAGCCCTCGGACTGTCGCGGTAGTACGCACAAGCATCCACCAGAAGAGCCCGAACGTCCTCAACCACGCGCGACACCACTCCTCACTCGACTCACCCGGCACAGCCCTAAACATCCTCGACTACCCGGCAAACACCCCGCTCACCGAGTCCCGAAGCCCACCACGATCAACCCGCAGACGTCTCCCGAAACACCCTCAGCCGCCCAATAACGGCACTTTCCCGACGGCCGAACCTTCCACCACGCAGCCGCATCTCCCGGCTCCGCTCCCATGATGGGAGCGATTCAACCCCGCCGAAGCACGCCGCCACTAACCGATCCCACCCACGCGCGACTTGTCCCAGGGCCAAACCGCCTTCACTGCAGCAAAACACCCCAAAGACCAATTCGCTCCCACAATGCGAAACCCGCTCAGGACCACTGCCCGAGGCCACGCGGCGATCCGGACCCACCTCCTCCTCCGGCCAGCACCGAACTCCACCGAAAGCTCAGCCCACTCAATCCCGAAGAAGGCACCACCAAACACGGCGCATCCATCCGGGGCCTCGCGGACAACCCTCTCAGCACCGCACACTCCGCGAGCCAGCTGACCGGCCAGCCTCACCAGCCCGCAGAAAGCCGCCAGCACCGCCGAAAGCGCCCCGCGCCCAGCCCGCCGAGGCGAAGCCGCGCAGGCAACTCTTCCGCACCTGATTGGCCAGTATCACCGATCCGTCCAGCCGCGAAGAGCCAGCGGAACCAAAGCCCGCCACGCCAAGGTCACGCAGGCAACTCCTTGGGCGCCCGATTGGCCAGCATCCCCAGCTCCCCAGCCCGCTTGTGCAACCCCGCGAGCCGGTCGATCTCCCGCCGCAGCGCCGCACTGCGCCGTTCTCGTTCGGCCGACCCGGCGATGATCATCTCGCGTTCCCTTGTCAGCTCGTCGGCGAGACTGTCCGCAAGATCGGTGAAGTGGTCCCGCAACCGTCGCTGCACGTGCCGGATCGCGTCGCGGCACTCCTTGCTGAACCGCAGGAACACGTCGTCGACGTGCCGTTGCGCGGTCATCTTGGCCACTGCCTGCCGACGTTGCAGCCGCATGCCGCCCTCGTCGCTGATCGTCTTCGCGGCGAACGCGACGCCGGCGCCGATGGACACCGGGTTGATCAACGGCAGGCCCGCCAGCCCGGTCACCAGACCGAACATCAGCACGCCACCGTACGAACCGCGCAGCCCGGTGAACGCCTTCTGCCCGATCTTGAATCGCTCGATCCGCGGCTGCCGCACCTCGGCGATCCGGTCCGCGCCGGAGTCGGTCAAGGTCAGTTCCGGCAGGTCGTACTGCGCGCCGAAGCTCACCGCCACCGCCTGCGCGATCCACTCCGCGCGTTCGGCCGCGAACGTGTAGGTCGTGTCGACCGCTTCCGCGAGCGTGCTGTCCAGCCACGGCCCGAACTCGTCCCACACCTTCACCGGATCCCCGCGGTCGAAGGTCTCGTCGATCGTCTCGACGATCTTCCGGGTGCGTTCGCGCAGGTCGTACTCCGCGTCGGACTGCAGGTCGGCGATCTCGTCCGCCAGCAGGTTCTGCCAGCGACTGTTGCGCCGGCGCAGCTCGTCGGCGCGACGTTGCGAACGTTGCAGCAACGTCGTCTGGTCGACGCCGGCTTCCTGCCCCGCAGCCTCGGCGCGCGCCCGCAACGTCTCGACCAGTTCGGCCGCCGCCGCGCGCACACTCACCGCCGCGAGCAACGCGGCCGTGCTCTCCGCGGGTCGCGAAACCTGCGTCGCGATCCAGGAAAGCAGCTCTGGGAATCCGGACCGCACGTTGAGGTCTTGATCGCCGCCCTGAGCGGCGGCGAACCGAACCGTCGCCGACACCGGCAGCACCGGCGAGTCGATCCCGGCCGCGGACAGCGCGGTCCGGTTCTGTTCGGCGACCGTGCGCCATCCGGCGCTGACATCGATCTTGGTCAGCGCGATGACCACGTGCGGACACCACGTCCGGATGTGATGCGCCAACGCCAGCTCGGCCTGATCCAGCGGAGCGGCTGCGTCGGAGACAAGAATGACCGCGTCGGCGTCCGCGAGAACGTCAAGAGCGGCGGCTGTGCGCGGCGACCTCGGGTCACCGATAGCCGGGGTGTCGATGAGCACCAAGCCCGCGGACAGCAAATCGCGCGGAACCCCGACCTCGACCCGGCGCAGCGACCCGGCTGGCCGGGCACCGACCTCGCCGGTCAGCTTCTCGATCTCGACCGGGAGACGTTCGTCGGCACGTCCGACGAGCGTCGCGCCGGGTTCGGCCGCGTACCCGACTTCGATCGGCACCGCGGGGGTCGCCGCGTCGCCGACTGGGCAGACCGGCGCGTTGAGCACCGCGTTGACCAGGTATCCCTTGCCTTGCTTGGGAAAGCCGAGCACAGCGACCCGCGTGCCCCCCGGCGGCCGGTCCTGACGTCGGCGAAGGCGTTGCGCCAGGTCTTCGCGGCCGTGCGTCCGGCAGGCATCCGTGGTCTCGGCGAGTACTTCGAGCCAAGCTGGAGCCGTCACGGCGAACCAGTGTCCCCCGTGTACGGGGAGTATCCGAACCGGGTGGTGGCTCCGCGGTCGCACCCAGACCGCGGAGCCACCCCCGAATTACCCTTGCTCAGAGGGAAATGTGCAGCTCACCGCCGCCGTGCGAGGTCTCCGCACCGGCGTGCAGGTCAAGGCCGAGGCCCTGGTGCCCGAGATCGGAGACCGTCGAGACGGTGTCGTGCACCATGCCGACACCAGCGTCGGTCCCGGTGTGCGCCTCGGTCGCGGCGTCGGAACGCTCGGTCTCGCCATGCGAGATGAGCGAGTGCGCCTGCTGGGTCACACCGTTCACCGCGTGGTTCAGCCCGTCGGCGCTGAGCGTGTTGCTCAGGCTGCCGACGTTCTCGGTGACGGTCCCGACAGCGTCGCTGACGTGCCCGGCAACCCCGCCGCCGGCCTCGGTCGCGTGGTCGGCGACCTGCGCGGCGGAGTTCGCGACCGGCAGGTCGCTGACGTTCACCGGGGAAGCCGCCGCGAGCTCTCCGCCGACATGCTGCACCTGCGAGATGGCACCGTCAGCCGCAGTGGCCGCCTGCCCGCTCGCCTGGGCGACCGCGCTGGAGTCCAGGCCGCTGGCCAGGTCGTTGCCCAGGGCGAGTGCACTGGTCGGGTTCTGCACCAGCGCGGTGACGGACGCGGCAGCGTTCTGCACGTCGCCGAGACCCGGCACCGAGGGCAGCCCCGGAACGGCCGGGACACCCGGCACAGCCGGAACCGACGGCAGCTCGCCAGCCACCGGCAGCGCCGGAACGGCCGGGACCGCGCTGGCGACGTCGCCGACACCAGGCAGCGCACCGACGCCCGGAAGAGCACCGGCACCCGGCAGCTCGCCGAGACCAGGGAGCTGGCCGACGCCCGGAAGTTCACCGAGACCCGGCACTGCCGGCAGCTCGCCAAGGCCCGGAAGCTCACCGGCGGCGGGCAGCGCCGAAGCACCAGCCACGTCGCTCACGACGGGCAGTTCGCCGAGGCCAGGAAGGTCGTCGACAGCAGGCAGCGCACCCGCGCCCGGCAGCTCGCCAAGACCGGGCAGCTCGCCCACGCCCGGCACCGCCGGCAGCTCGCCGAGGCCCGGCAGCCCAGGCGAACCCGCGGATGCCGCAGCACCACCGGCCGAGACGCCGAGCGAAGCGGTGAGTGCTTGCAGCTGTTCGATAGCGCCCTGCGGACCGTCTCCGAGCGCAGTGGTCAGGTCGCCTGCCTGGGGCAGTTGCCCGAGCGAGGCCAGGTGGTCCACCGGCACGTAGTCGAGCACCAGCGGCGCGACCTCGTTCACGTCGGCGGCGCTGATGTCGCCCAGCCCAGCAGCGGCCAGCGCGGCCTGCGGGTCCTGGCCGAAAGCGGCGAGCGCGGACGGGTCTTGGAGCAAGGTGAGCGTGAAGTCGTGCAGAGTCTGCACCGAATCCATGGGGGGATCTCCACTTGTAGTGATTACGGGGAATGCCCGGCCCTCCCCGGCCGGGCGTGGCGCCCAAGGTAGGGACGGGGCACCCCCGCCCACATCGGGGTTTACACCCAGTCGCGCCTCGCTCAGCCGTTAGGGGGTCGATATGAGATCGTTAGGGAGTTAGGGGATCGGACACGCAGAACCCGGTTGGGTTAAATCCCACCCCACTCTTGCCCGTCTGACCCGAACGGGTGAGGATGCGTATCCGTTCAGTGAGTTACGCCCCTTGGCCGAACCCCGACTGCGACGAAGGGAGGAAGCGGCGGTGCCCTACGTGCTCGGCATCGATCTCGGCGCTGCCCGGACCCACGCCGCGCTCCGTCGCAGGCACGGTGACCGGTGGGACGATCCCGAGCCGTTGTGGCTGGGCGAGAACTCGCCGGCGACCGCGACCGCGCTCTTCCTCGACGACGAGGGTTACCTGCTCACCGGCGACGCGGCCACGCAAGCCGGCACCGCCGTTCCGTCCCGCCTGATCACCGGCTTCCACCGCCGCATCGGCGACGACGTGCCGGTGTTCATCGGCAGCGAACCGTTCACCCCGGAGTCCCTGACCACTGTCTTCGTCGAAGGCATCGCCGACGTCGCAGCCGGCCAGACCGGCGGACCGCCGCGCCAACTCGTCGTCACCCACCCCGGTGACTGGGGCGGTTACCGGCGCGAACTCCTCCGCCAGTCGCTGGCGGAGTCCGGTTTCACCGCGGTCACCCTCGTTCCCAGCGCGGTCGCCGCGCTCTACGCCCACCTTCCGGAACCCGGTGCGGGCGACCGGACAGCCGCGGTGTGCGAGTTCGGCCCGGACGGCGTCACCGTCACCTTGGCGACCGCCTCGGGCGCCAGCGGCTGGATAGCCCGGAACAGCACCGAAGGCGTCGCTCCGGGTTCCGCAGTCAAGACCGCGTTCGGCCTCGCACAGGCGGCCAACGTCGCCCCCGAGTCGCTGGCCGGCATCGTGTTCTGCGGCGAACCCGGCCCGGGCACTCGCCCTGTACGTCTGCCCTGTCCGTTTTTCACGGGCCCTCAGCCTGCGGATACAGCGGCCGTCGGCGCCGGGATCCTCGCCAGTCAGCGGACGAGGCCTCTCGCGCGAAGGGAAGCCCCCGCGCCCGAAACCACCTTGCTGCCGCGAGTCGACCGCGAACCCGAACTTCCGGAAAGACCCGAGCGACCGCCGGTGGACATCACTCCATTCACGCTGCCGGAGCCCGAGGGCGCTGCCAAACTGTTGCGTCGATGGCGACCGCTCGCCGCCGCGGCGGCGGTGCTGGCGATCAGCTCCTCGATCCTGATCGCGGTCCTCACGTCCCACGAAGCGACCGCCGACAAGGAACCCGTTTCTCCCCGTCCCCCTGTCCTGAGCTCGTGCGCCCACCCAGCCACAGCTCCCTCTGGTGAAGGTCACTGTTGAACGCACTGCTGGCGAAAACCGGCAACGACGCCGTCCACCCCGCAGCCCGCCGCCTCCTTGAACAACTCGCCGACGCCCCCGCAGCCCCAGTCCGGCTCGTGGTCGTCGCACCCGGCGGCTACGGCAAGACGGCCTTGCTGGGCGCCCTCGATCGCAGCTACCGCGAAGCAGGTGTCGAGGCCACGGTCGTCGACGACGCAGACCAGCTCGACGACGAAGACCTGACCAGGCTCACCATGCTCGCGGCCGCCAAAAAGGGACCGCTCGTGGTGGCACACCGTCCAAACCCTCGCGCGCAAGCGTTGCGGGCCCTCGGCGAAACCCTGCTGCTGCCGCCGCTGACCGTCGACGAAGTCGGGAAGCTCGCGAAACAACTCACCGGTCGCACCACGGACGCCCCCGCCCTGCACGCCAGCACCGGCGGTGTCCCCCGTCTCGTGGAACGGGTCGTAACTGCCCGTCTCGCGGACTTCCGCGCTGAGCTGGCGGCACTCGACGACGACGTTCTCCGCTACCTCATCGCCGCCGAAGCCGGTGCGGCCCGCAACCTCGACCTGCTGTGTTCATTGCTGGAGCGCACACCAGACGAACTGCCCGAAGTCGTCGACGGCGCCCGCGCTACCGGCCTCCTCGACGCCGAAGACATTCTTCTTCCTGCCGCCGCAGAAGCAGTACGCGCTTACGGACCGCCCGCCCGACGCCTAGCGGTGTTGCAACAGCTCGTGGAAGCACAGCTGACTCGCGGCCTGCCCGTATTAGACCTCGCGACGTCTCTGCTCGATGCGGGCAGTTCTGGTGCCTCCGCAGCAACCGCATTCGCAACCGCCGCGAGCGAAGCACTCCCCACCGACCCAAAGCACGCCGCCCGACTCTTCGAAGCCGCAGCCGAAGCTGGTGCCCGCGACGCCGCGACCACGACGGGCTGGGCCCGCGCCGCCGCACTGTCCGGAGACTTGGACACGGCCCTCCGTCTAGGCGACGGCATGCTGTCCGGCGAAGACCCCGAAGCCCGAGCCGCCGGTGCCGAGATCGCCGCGACAGTCCTGGCCCACCGCGGCGAACTGGCCCGAACTGCCGAGCTGTACCGCTGGGCCGCAGCCACGGACAGCTGGTCTCGTCAACACGCGGCCACTCCGCTATCCAACTCCGGCGGCCCTGACTCCACCCGACCAGACAACGAAAGTCCCAACGCCGCGGTAACGAGCCACCAAGCGGCAGCCCAACGGACATTCGCCAACTCGACAGATTCTCAAGCCTCCGCGCTGCTCCACCGCGCGGACGCTGCCGGAGCCGCCGCCGATCACACTTCCGTTGCACCGACCGCTTACGTTCCCAACGGCCATCCCTCGTTCCCCACGCCGGCCCAACCAAATGGCGAAAGCTATCGGTGGGTCGGCCCTGGCGCAGTGGACGCGTTCGCCACGATCGCCCTCGTCGGAACTGGCCAGGCCACCGACGGTCAAGCTGTCGCCAACGTCCCGATGCCGGGAGTCGCGCCGACGTTGTTCACCGGTGCCGCAGCGCGAACAGCAAGCGGGATCGTGGAATCGGTGTCCGGCTGCGGAACAGAGGCGCTGCCGACCCTCGTAGGTGCAGCAGCAATGCTCGAACCGGCGGTCGGCGGTGCACCGCTTCCGGACAGCCCCGCCGCGCTCGCCGCACTCGCGGGCCTGCACGCGGGCGAACTGGCGCTCGCCGAATCGGTACTGGAACGAGCACTGGCCAGCAGCGTCGGCGGCGATCTGCTTGCGCCCCGGCACCGGCTGCTGCTCGGCTGGGTCGCGATGACCGGCGGCCATCTCGCCGCCGCGACGGAACACCGCGACGCCGTCGCCGGCACCAAACTTGAGGCTCGCGACGAACTGTTCTTCGCGACGCTGGAACTCGGCCTCGCCCGGCGGGCGAGCGACTTGGTCGGGCTGCAGCAGTCGTGGGAGCGGGCGTATCAGGCGTCCATGCGTCAGCAAGTGGACTTGTTCACGTTGCTGCCGTTGGGAGAACTGGCAATCGCAGCCGCTCGGACCGGTGCGCACGCCAAGCTGTTCCGTCGGCTAGAAGGCGCGCACGCGATGCTTGACCATCTTGGTAATCCTCCTTTGTGGACGGTCTCGCTGTGCTGGCACGAATTGCACGCCGCGATCACCACGGAAAACCGCGACACCGCCGAACAGCAACTGGCAGCGCTGAACCGCTTCGCTGACTGCGGCCGCTACCCGGCCGCGCTCGCCTGCGCCGCTGAGTGCTGGCTCGCGGTGCTCAGTGGGACGTTCGATCCAGGAGAAATCTCCGCAGCAGCCGCGGAACTTCATGAACTGGACCTGTGCTGGGACGCGGCCCGACTGGCCGGCCAAGCCGCGATTCGCACCTCTGACCGCAAGGCGATGGTCCAGCTTCTCGAAGCGGCCAGGCAGTTCCAAGGCACGACTGGACGTCTCGAGTCCGCCGCCCCGGCACCAGGCGCGGCGACCGGCTTGAGCGCCCTCAGCGAACGCGAGCTTGAGGTCGCCCGCCTAGTAGTCGACGGACTGACTTACAAACAAGCCGGTAGCAAACTCTTCATTTCCGGCAAGACCGTCGAACACCACATGGCCCGTATCCGCGGCAAGCTCGGTGCCGCAGACCGTCGCGAGCTGCTCGCGACCCTGCGCGAGCTCCTCGCCAAACCGACCGCGCACTGATTCGTGGACGGCTTCAGTCCCGGCTGGGGCCAAAACGCTCGGTCCGAATCGACTGCAGCGAATGTCCTAACGCGAGCATGATGTCCGCGGCGGTCTCTACGAACCCGGTAGGTCCGCAAATGTACGTGGTGGCATCGAAGTCAGCTGGCCACGCAGCGGTGTTCAATGTGGCGACGTCGATGCGCCGCGGAATGCCGGATCGCCCTTCCGGGAGCTCCCGCGTGTAGACGTAAGTGATGTCCAAGCCTGCGTAAGGTCGGCGGAGTTCCTCGGCGTAGTACAGCTCTGCCGGGGTGCGCAGCGAATAGACCAGCCGGAACAGTGCTTTGCTGCCAGCTTCGCGACGAGCCCGGATCATCGCCATCAGCGGGACGATGCCTGCGCCACCGGCAACGAGCAGCACCGGTGCTGAGTCGGTGGGACGCCACACGAACCAGCCACCGATCGGGCCGCGGATTTCAACCGGGTCACCGATCGAGTACGGGCCGGTGAGATGTTCGGACACTTCACCGTCGGCTACTCGTTGCACGGTCAGTTCGATCCGGTCTCCGTTCGCCGGTGCAGCGAGCGAGTAGCTGCGTTGTGCCGTGTAGCCGTCAGTTGCGGTGAGGCGAACGTCAACGTGCTGTCCCGCGAGATGGCCCGGCCACCCTGGGATGTCGAAGACCAGGGTGCGCGCGGTCGGTGTCTCCTGCCGGACTTCGGCGAGCCGGGCGACGCGCCACGCTAGTCGCCCTGATACCGCTGTTCCCGCCATGGATCTCCGTAGTCGTGGTAGCCGGCCGCTTCCCAGAAGCCTGGATCGTCCTTCGTCGCGAGTCGCAACTCGCGCACCCACTTCGCGGACTTCCAGAGGTAGAGGTGCGGCACCAAGAGCCGAGCCGGGCCGCCGTGTTCCGGAGTGAGCGGTTTGCCGCCGTACTCGTAGGCGATCCAAGCTTGTCCGCCCAGGACATCCGCGAGGGGAAAGTTTGTGGTGTAACCGCCGTAGGAATGCGCCATAACGTAATCAGCGGCCGTCTCGAGATCCCCGACGAGCGCATCCACTGGGACGCCGCGCCAACGAGTGTCCAGTTTGGACCATTGGGTGACGCAATGGATGTCGACCGTGACCTTCTCGCCCGGCAGCGCCATCAGTTCCGGCCACGACCATGAGCGGCGTTCGCCGCGCTCGGTCACTACCGCGAACTCCCACCGCTCTGTGCTCACTCTGGGGGTGGGCCCAGCCGAGAGAACCGGGAAGTCCTCGGCGAGATACTGCCCTGGTGGCAGCCGCGGATTGGCACCGCGGGCGCGTCCGGTGAAGCCTGGTGTGACGACTCCCATCGCGCTCCCTCCGGACATACCCGACAGCTCGGTTCCTCAGACGCGAGACTACCCGTGTACCTGCAGCCCGAGCGACGTGACGAGCACCGCCGCCTGTTCCGGAGACACGATTGCGCCGGCCAGCGATGCACGAGTGAGGTCGAGGGCCGACAGATCACTTCCCCGGAGTTCGGCGCGCGTGAGATCGATGTCCTGCAGCTCCGCCCCGGACAGATCCAGGTCGGTGAGCACAGCTCCCGAACACTTCGCCTTGGTGAGGTCCGCTTCGCGCATCCGCATCTGTTGGAACGTGACTCCACGCAGGTCGGCACCGTTCAAGCCGACGAAAGACCAGTCTCCGCCCGTCACACGCAACGGCCGCAGGTCGCAGTCCTGGAATCGACTGCCGACCAGCTTGCACCCGGTGAACTCAGCGTCGAACAGGTTGCACCCTTTGAACACGCAACCGGTGAACGCAGAGTCGGTGTGCCGGGAAGCGTTCAACTGGACGTTTCCGAACACACAGTCCAGGAAGGAGACACCGCGCGTGACTGCTTCCGTGAGATCGACCTGGTGGAACTCACAGCGCACGAACCGACGCGCCGTGAACTCCTCCGCGTACCAGTCTTCTCGCTGGTAGACGCGGTCTTCGACCGTCTCGATGTCAGACGGCTCGTGGTCGTGTTCAGACATTCGTCAAGCCTAGTTCGCTGCCCCGCCGATCGGGTGCCGGACGCGACGTCAAGCGCCTCGCTGACGCGGAATTCTGGCTGGTGGCGGCCAGGATCACCGAGACCGCAGCACCTGCCGAGCCGCCGGTTACTCGGGCGGCTTGCGTAATCGGCCCGTTCCCGTCCGTTACGCGGCTCATGCCACAGGAAGGAGCGGTCTCCTCAGGACAGCCATACGATGGCCGGATGAGCGAAGGCCGATGGTTCGATGCCTGGGTGCCCTGGCCCGAACTGTCGGGCCTGGCCGCCGCAGGCCGGGCACTGCTGCCCGCACCGGCCGCGATCGCCCGGACCGTCACCGAGCAACTGGTGGGCCGTCGCCTGACGACCACAGTGCAAGGCCACGAAGTCGGCCTGACCCTCACCGAACTCGATTACCCGGCGGACTCGCTTCGTCTGGCCACCGGTCGGGTCGGAGACGTCCGCATTGTCGCGGAAGACGTCGACTGGCCCGTTCCGAACAACTCGGCGGCCCCCGTTGAGCACGGCGCTGGCAGCCTTGCCGGCACTGCTCGCTCGTCTCGAACTGCAGCGGCCGGAGCAGCGTCGAACGCGCGTGGCGAAACGAAGGGCCCGACCACCGCGGACGCGCCCGGCATGCCTGCTGCGACGGGCACTCGGTCCCCCGCCGACGAAACAAGCAAGACAGACGGCCCGCCGGATGCGGGCGGTGTTTCGCCTGGTCGCATCGCACAGACCGCCGGCGGCCGAGCTGACGCACACCCATCCGGTCCACGAGAGAACACGGCATCGTCGGATTCTGTTCAGGCGCAAGGCGATCGCCGAGTTGCGGAAGCCACACCAGGTGCCGCAGCATGGAACCCCATCTCGGGATCTGGCGCAACAAACACGGGACCGCACAAATCCGAACGACCGACTTCTCGACGCGGCTCCAGACGGGCGTCCACCGGTCGCGAAGCCGGTCCTGAAACGTGGCCAACTGTCGGACCGCCTGCGCAGCCAGATGTCGACCGCATTCCGCTGCGGCGCGTGACCGTGCTCGCCAAAGACGTACGGCTTCGAGGACTGCCTTCGCCAGCGGCAATTCCCGGATCTGTCGAACTCGAGATAGAAGTGAGCGGGACCGTGGTGCGGGATCGGGTCGCCACGGCACGTCCGGACCTGATCGCGACACCGCATCCGGAAGGATTCCGTCTGCACTGGCGGAAACATCCGCGCTGGGGATATTTGACTCTCGTCGCAGGCATCGAAGACGAAGCGATAGTGCTGACCCCGACCGCGCTCTGCCTCGGACGGCGGACGAGGCGTCCACCGAAGCGGATCCGGCCGATCGTGCTCCCCCTCCCGAATCTGCCGAAAGGCTTGCGCCTGACCGGAATCCGACCTGGCGAAGACGAGCTCTCGCTGACGATCGCAGCCGGCGAATGGCCTGGACGGCTCGCCCGGATTCCCTTGCCGGACTTGCTGACCTGGCTGACGACAGCGGCAATGACACTGACACTTCCCGGATTCGGATCACGGTCCCTCCCCTGAACCGGCGGCGACGCCCACCGGACCCCTTCTAGGCCCGAGCAATGGACGCGGTGCTGCCGTGCTCCAGAGTGCTCGAACATGCGTTCCCAATCATCACCCGATCAGGGAAAGATCGAAAACCGTTGGCGCATAAGGGAAGTTCGAAAACAGCCCGAAATCCTGTCGGTGCGGTCCGCTAGCCTCGGAATCGAGCCGTCGATTCGCTCCGAGGGGATACCGCCGATGACAGCCACCGCAGAACTGCTCCGAAGAGCCCGAAGATCCCGGCACCATGCCGGACATCCGCGGGCAATCGCGGGTTCAGAGCGACGCTTGTTCCTCCACCGGAAGGCAAACTTCGAACCGCGTGTCACCCGGTTCCGACGTCACCTTGATGTCGCCCGAGTGCCGTTCCACGACGATCCGCCACGAGATGTCCAGCCCGAGACCGGTGCCTTCGCCGACGCCTTTGGTCGTGAAGAACGGCTCGAAGATGCGCTGGCGCACCTCCTCCGGGATCCCTGGACCGGTGTCGCCGATCTCGACGCGCACCTGTTTGCCGACCTGCCACGTGCGCAGAGTCAGCGTTCCCTCGCCGCCCATGGCACCGACGGCGTTGTCGATGATGTTGGTCCACACCTGGTTCAGTTCGGCGGCGTAGGCAGGGACCCGGTCGATCGAGCAGTCGTATTCCTTGACCACACGGATTCCCTCACCGAGCTTGCCCGACATCATCACCAGCGTGGAGTTGAGTCCTTCGTGGACGTCAATGAACTGGTGCGGGGCGCGATCCATTTGCGAGTACTGCTTCGCCGCGCCCACGAGCGTGGAAACCCGGCTGGTCGAGTCTTCGATCTCGCCCATCAGCATCTCGGTTTCGAGCGCGTAAGCGAGCCAGCGGATCGCGCCGTCGAGCAGTCCTTCGCCCACCGACTCCAGCACGTGGTCGAGGTTCGTCGGGGTGAGCCCGGCAGCGACGAAGATGCTGGCGAGGTCCCAGCCCTGGTCGATGCCATGGTCATCGAACCAATCGCCGATCTCGTCCTCGCGGTCGGCTTGCTGCATCGCGGAGAGCTTGGGCGCGTCGCCGACCTGCTTCACCAAGCGTTCCTGCACGTCGAGGAGCAGCTCGAGCAGATCCGGGTCGATATCCTTCTTCGCCAGGATCGCCAGCTTGTGCCGCATGCCGGCGACTCGCTCGCGCAGCGCGGCTGTCGCCCGTACCGCAGCCGCGGCCGGGTTGTTGAGTTCGTGCATGAGCCCCGCGGACAACTCGCCGAGCGCGACGAGCCTGCGGCGCGACGACACCAGTGCGTCGGTGTGCCGCCAGCCGAGATACATCCCCTCCAGCAAGTGCGCCGCCATCGGGAACCATTGCCGGAATTCGACGGCGAACTCCGCCGCGGGAAGTGTGAGGAAGGTCAGGTCGCTGACGGCGTAAATCGTCGCGCCGTACGTGGCTTCGCTGTCCTGGTAGGCCAGGAATTGCGTTGCGCCGCAGTAGGAACCGCGCTGATCGGACCGCTTCATCTCGACCTCGGCACCGGCCACCACGCGGGTCATCCGCAACGCGCCGTTGAGCAGGACGTAGAAGCACGTGGCCGGGTCGCCCTCGCGGATCACCACGGAGTCGGCCTTGAACTCCTCGCGCACCGCGTTCTGCTCGATCCAGTCGAGCTGCGCGTCGGAGAGATGTTCGAACAAGAACAGGCCGCGGAGTTCCTCGCGCGGCAAAGCGGGCTGAGTCACTGTTCCTCCAAGTAACGGTGGACCAGGGTCACGGCCATGGCGCCCTCGCCGACGGCGGACGCCACGCGTTTCACCGACTGCGAGCGCACGTCTCCGGCCACGAACACGCCGGGTACGGACGACTCCAGGTAGTGCGGATCGCGGTCAAGGGTCCATCCCGGCGGCCTGCGCCCGTCCTCCACGAGGTCTGGGCCGGTCCGGACGAATCCGTGGGCGTCTCTGAGGACGCTCTTCCCCAGCCACTCTGTGCGCGGAGCGGCTCCGATGAAGATGAAGAGGTGTTCCGTGTCCAGTTTCTCGGTCACGCCGTCTTTGCAGACCGTGATGGACTCGAGGTGATCGTCCCCGTGCGCCTTGACCACGGTGGTGTGCGTGCGGACGTGGACGTTTTCGATGGCAGCGATCTGCTCGATGAGGTAGTGCGACATCGACGACTCCAACGACGCGCCGCGCACCAGGAGCGTCACGTCGGTGGCGTGCTGGGCGAAGAACACAGCCGCCTGACCCGCGGAGTTCGCGCCGCCGACGATGTACACGTGGTCGTTCGAGCACTCAGGTGCTTCCGTCGCGGCAGAGCCGTAGTAGACGCCCCGGCCGGTCAGCGCCGCGATTCCGTCGGCTTCCAGCGCTCGGTAGTTGACGCCGCTGGAAAGGATCACGGAGTGCGCGGCGATCTCGGATCCGTCGCCGAAGGTCACGACCCGGCTCGATCCGCGCGCTTCCAGACCCACGACATCGCGGGCCGTAAGCACTTCGGCGCCGAACTTCTGCGCTTGGCGGCGGGCTCGATCCGTGAGCTGTGCGCCGGACACTCCGTCCGGGAAGCCAAGGTAGTTCTCGATCCTGGAGCTGGTTCCGGCCTGACCGCCGGTGGCCTTGCGCTCGACCAGCACGGTCCGCAGTCCCTCGGAAGCGCCGTAAACGGCGGCACCGAGTCCAGCCGGACCGCCGCCGATCACCACCAGGTCGTAAAAGTCCTGCGCGGGCTGCGTAGAAAGGCCCACCGCATCGGCGATCTCGCTTCCCGATGGCTGTTTCAGCACCGTGCCGTCCGGCGTCACCACGACCGGGATGTCGGTCTCGCACGCGCCAGCAGCTTGGAGAATGCGGCCAGCTTCTTCGTCGTCGACCGAGTACCAGCGGTACGGGACGGCGTTGCGGGCCAGGAAGTCGCGCATCCGGAACGAAGGTGCCGAGTACCGGTGCCCGATCAGCTTCGTCTCTTCGACCGGACGGTCGCCCACCGCAAGCCAGGTCTCGACGAGCGAGTCGATGACCGGGTACAGCTTCTCCTCGGGCGGGTCCCAGGGCTTGAGCAGGTAGTGGTCGACGTCGACCACGTTGATCGCCTGGATCGCGGCATCGGTGTCGGCGTAGGCCGTCAGCAGCGCCCGCCGGGCGTTCGGGAACAGGTCCATCGCCTTCTCCAGGAAGACGATGCCGTCCATGTGCGGCATGCGGTAGTCGGCGAGGATCGCCGCGACGGCGTCGCCGCGCAGCTTGATCTCGCGAAGTGCGTCGAGGGCGTCGGCACCCGAATCGGCACGGATGACGCGGTAGTCCCTGCCGTAGCGGCGACGCAGGTCGCGCGCCACCGACCGCGAAACGGCGGGGTCGTCGTCGACGGTCATCAGGATCGGCTGGCTCACACGGCACAGCCTACGGTGTCCTGCCAGCTGTCGCGGCAAGGAACAGAACCAGGGACCGGTGCCCGTCGCGGCCGCCACCGCGGCGGGCACCGGTTGTTCAGGTGGCGGCTACGGGTAGCGCACCAAGTTCACCGGTTTCGTCCCCGGCGGGGTAGTCGCACCGACGTCGTTGATCACGTGGGTGATCGTTCCCTGGTGGTTGAGCGAAACCGTCACCATGCCGTGGAACCGCACGTCGGGGGCGACCGGAGCGGCGAAGGCGTGCGAGCAGGACACCGACGGGTTCGTGCTGAAAAAGCAGTAGCTGCCAAGGCCCCAGGCTTCGTGGCTGGTCACGTCTGGAGCGACCTGGTACGCGGCGTAGCCCGCGCTCCCGCTGTTCATCCAGGCTGCCTGGTCGGGGACGTCGTAGGGCATCTCGTTCTGGAAGAAGTAGGTGCGCCCGCCGTTTCCGTTCCAGGTCACCTGCGTTTCCTGGAAGTGCTCGACGAACAACCCGTAGACGGTCACGTCGTTGCCATTCACCACCAGGCCGGTGTCGGCAGTGTTGGCACTCCAGCCAACGTGGCTGTCGTCGGCACCGTGGTCGGCTCGCCAGAGCCACAGGTGGTCGCCGATCACGTCGTTGCTGTTGACGACGAGGCTGATGCGAGCTTTGCCCGCCGCGGCACCGCCGACGCGGAAGAACACGTCGTGCAGCGAGGTCGGGTTCGCCGAATGGTCCGCGTCCGACCCTGGATCGCCGACCTGCATAAGCGTGGCCGACGAGGTCGTTCCGGCGTCGATCAGCAGGCCGGCGATCTTCACCCCGTCCACGTCGTCGACGTTGATCGCCGTGATCCCGCCGTCCGGGATCAAGGTCGCGATGCCAAGGCCGAGGACGACCGTGTCCGGGCGAGTCACGTGGAGCGGCTGTTCAAGGTGATACACGCCTGGGGTGATCAGCAGGTTCTGGCCCGCCGTCAAAGCCTCGTTCATCTCGGACGCGGTAGCGCCTGGCTTCGCGATGAAGAACTGGTCGACCGGCAGTGAAGCGCCTGGGGCACTGTCGTGTTCCCAGGTGACCCCGGAAGTGTTGCTTCGCAGGGCGGGCACGAACACCCGGTAGTGACCGGATTCGTCGACCTGGAGGCACGGCTTCTCGCGGACGACCGGGACCTGATCGATCGTCGTGTAAGGCGGGTCCGGGAAGGTGCTGGCAGGAGCGCCGTCCACTCCGACGAACACCATGTTCCAAGTGGACCCGGTCCAGCCGCCGAAGTGCGAAGCGCGCGAGATCCATTGCTGCTGCGATCCGGAACGGATCTGGCCGTCGATCTTCGTGTCCGAGATCCAGCCCCCGCTCGACCAGCCGCCGCCGTCGTCGAGGCGAAGGTCGCCGCGGACGTGCATGCGCCGGTACGGGCTCGCCTGTGAAACGGCCCATTGGTCCGCGCCCCCGACGGGGTTCACGGACAGGTTTTCCGCGCCGCGCCAGAAGTTCTGGGTCGCGTTGTTCGGGGGAAACCAGTCTGCCTCAACGTGCACTGCGCCGTTGATCGTCACGGCGTCGGGCGTGCTGCCCAGTCCGAGGATTTGGGTGTAGAAGCCGACGTTCACGTCGTTGGAGTAAGTGCCCGGTTTGAACAGCACCGCGTAGCGCTGACTGCCGAACTGGTTCTTCTCCTGCTCCGCGAAGATCGCGTCTAGCTCGCGCTGGATGCTCGCGCTCGGCATCGACGGATCGAAAACGACGACGTTCGGCCCCAGGTCCACTTGTCCCGGCGGCGGAGAAGTAGTGCCACCCACGGAGATCAGTGTGAACGACCGGTCAGTGCCGTCATGACGGCCGTACTGCTGCGGCTTCTCGCGGTCGGCTGCCAACCCGGCCGGGCGCGGTTCGCGGTCTCGGCCGGGGGCAAGATCGACAACCGCAGCGGTCGGATGTGCTGGCCATTGCGGGTCAGACTCGGCGGACGGCAGTCGCGGCGGGGCTGCGGCACAGCTGGTTTCCGAGGCGTTCTTGTCCGCCGGCGAGAGAGGGCGGGAGGGTCGGGTGGTCGTCTCTGCATCGCCCTTGCGGGTGAGGTGGAAGTGCCAATCGTGCGCGTTTGTTCCGGTGCCAGTGTACGAGCGGGCCAGCGCGGCGCGCGTGGCAAGCGGACGAGTAGCGGCTCGCCGGGCGTTCGCCGTCCCCGTTTGAGCGGGCCACGCATCAGCGTTGGTCTCGAGGGGCTGACGGGAAGGCGTTCCGCTGTTCCGGCCGGGGAGGTAGCCGACCGAACTCGGAGGCGTCAGCGTTAGAGCGGCCACTCTCCGTGATTCGGGATTCATCGTCACCTCCTTGCCGAGACGAGACCGCCGGGCGATCTCTGCCGGAGATGCGGTTCGCCTCGCGGCGGGGCCCGGCTCGGACATCGCGACTGCGAAGGAATGTAATCGCGGACACACTGACACTCAACGCAAACCTGAAGAAAAGTCAGGAAGTGCAGTCGACCTGCACTAATGCGCCCATAGCAGGCGACGAAGGTGCGGGTTGAACCGGCTTGGCGCGCCGTTCCGGCGTGACCGCGGCACGTAACCGACCCCCTGACGAAGGAGCTGAAGGCGGGGTGTACTGTATGTCCATACGAGATGCGGAGTTCACCTCTGCTTCGGGGCTATGGCGCAGCTGGTAGCGCACCTCACTGGCAGTGAGGGGGTCAGGGGTTCGAGTCCCCTTAGCTCCACCGTGATGAAACACCGCCCGCCGGATTCATTAGTCCAGGCAGGGCGGTTTTTTCATCCTGCCAAATCTTGAGTTTTGGAGTCGTGAACTTCAGCTACCGTTCAGTAGCTGGAGCAGTCCTGGAGCAGCCCTGACCCCATTTCGGATTGGGCGTAGGTTCTGCTCCAGGACATGTCGCCGATCGGGTGGTTGTCCCGAAGTTTCTTCGGCATGCGACAAGCGGGCACCCGCCGCGCCACTGGCTCAACCTGGCAGCCAACCAGCCGCAAGACAGGTGTCTTGCGTCCGTCAACTCGTTACGCCTGGACCGCAGCGCGCATTGGCGTCAGCCGGTTGTCACCAGCGTGGCCCGGAGCACTATGTTCGTAGACAGCAGCAATCCGGCAGCTGAAGGATGCGGCGGTCGATAAAGACCGCGAGCCGGGCAGGTCAGCCTCTCCACGGATGCCAGGTAGCCTCTCGAAATTTCTGGGCTGCGCTTACCCGATCCGGCGTCGCCGCCACGTGTACAGAGTGTCTAACTCGCCCGCGACAGACGTCCGCCCGTCGGCAGAAGAGTGACGCGCAGGCACCATTATCGAGAACGTGTCCTTACCGCGACGCCGAGCCGCAACGACCGCGGCAACTGACGAATCTTGTGCCAGCGCGCCGCACCGTTCAACGCGCCGCGCTGGCGGCCGGGGCGCGATCAACCTCGCGGCATGACTAGCGCGACCGCTCCGGCCGACGAACCTGCTGCGATCACTGACCGTGCAACTGGACGCCAACGGGAATCGAACTGGCCGTCCGCGGGTGGCTGTCCAGGGGAATTCCGACTGGCCACTGACACGGATTGGGGCTCGCCAAGAGGGCTACGGGAATCTGTGGACAACCTGGAATCTGTCCACCGGCATGATCTTGCGCGAGCAGCGTCGACGCTGCGGCAC
Organism: Amycolatopsis sp. M39; assembly: GCF_001651785.1. Classification (NCBI taxonomy): domain Bacteria; kingdom Bacillati; phylum Actinomycetota; class Actinomycetes; order Pseudonocardiales; family Pseudonocardiaceae; genus Amycolatopsis; species Amycolatopsis sp. M39. The sequence continues at coordinate 4,066 of NZ_LWSF01000029.1, read as the reverse complement.
CTGTGCGGCTGTCCAGATGTCGTCAGCTGCAGAACGGTTCGTGCCCGTGCAGATTCTCCCAGCCGTCAGGAGGGAGTAACCGGCCTGGGCTCCTGGCGATTCATAGCTTCGCGCGGGAATTCCGAGGAGCGCTGAGCACAGACGCACGCAGGGCGAACTCGGCACGGCTGACCTCGCGCAACAGTTCACGTGAGGTGCGTTCGTGGTGGGAAATCCGTCGCTGGTGGCCAACAGAGCTGCGACGGTGCAGCCCGGTGCGTGCAGGCTCACCGGTCGGGCGGTATCAGCCAGAGAACTGGCGTTGGACGATTGTCTGGACGAGCGGCCAGCTGCTGGCAAACATCGTCGGCCAATGTCGCAATCTCATGGCCGGCCAGGTCGAACCACGGTTCGCCACCGTTATCGGATTCAGACAGAAAGGTCAATACGTCGGGATAGGACGAACCGCAGCGTTGGTACGCCTGTTCGGCCAGATCACGAACGAGAGGACTGCCGAGGCGGTGAGCGGCGCAGGTGGCGCTCAACCAGAATCGTGCATCATCGGACAGGTAGGCGATCAGCACCGCGTAGGCCAGTTCGTCCTCATCGGGCAGTGTGTCGGCTGCGGCAAGCCAGTAGCGGGGGTCGAGCGCGTCGATGTCGATCAGGAGTTGTCGGCAGAGCCACGGGTCAAGAAATAGGAATGTCGTCGTTCGATAGCGGCTCACTTCGCACCTGGGCTCGCAGCCCCGTGGTCCGCACTATCAGGGCGGCGGCTACGTGGACTATTGCGGCGAGGGCCGACGACGAGGATCCGGCCGAGTCCCAGTCGGCCAAGAGGTCGGTTGTCGCGTGGTAGTGACCGCTGCGCATGAGCGAATCCGCCAGGAGCGGGACGATGTGTCGCGGATTGGCGCCACACTGCAACGCGGTGCGGTAGGCCGAGACCGCAGCTTCGTCCTGGTCGAGGTTGCGGTGAAGGTCGCCCAGTTGTCGGTGGTAGTGATCAAATTCCAGGTAGCGCGGGTCGTAGTGGGCGCACGCTGCATAAGCGGCGAGGGCGAGTTCGTACATGCCGGCGGAGCCCAGGTGTTCGCCGAAGTTGCTGTACGCCAATGCTGCGCGCCGTCGCTCGTCCTGGGCGAGCTCGATTTCGATGAGCTCCTGGTCGAGTTGCAGCAAGTCTTCGGCGACTGCTTGCGAGACCATGTCGCCGGTGATCGCCGTCGCCAGTAGAAGGCTCCCTGTGTCACGAACGTCGGGGTCGGGATCGCGCAGGAAGGGGGCGCTAAGTGTGATGGCATCGTCGTGCCGACCTGTGGCGCTGAAGCAGGTGCCTGCTGCGGTCGTGACCTCGAAGGCACGCATGAGCCGTGTTTTCCCTGTCCCGAGGAACAAGCTGGCGGCATGGGTTCGGGATCCAAGGGCGGCCAGGACGTAGCCCATGGCCGCGGCTGTCTCGGCAGCGTGCTGCTGTGGAGTCAGGTCGCGGTCGAGGTGCACGGTCAGTGCGGCCAAGCCGACTGGCCCGGTGACCCGGAGTTCGGTCGGTCCGCACTCGATTCGCAGCATCGCGTGCTTGGGCGACGCCGGTGCGGTTCGGACCGGCGCGGCGTCTAATAGTCGTCGTAGCGCCAGGTGCTGCCGCTGGGCATGAAGTACTTCAGTGAACTCGACCGAGTAGGTGATTGGTTCGATCAAGCTGCCATTTCGAATGGCACGCAGACGCTGAACATCTTCGCACAGCTTCGTTGGTGCTGTGTCCTGACAGAGCCGGTCGTCGTCGGTGAAGTGGAACGTCGTCGATTGTGGCCGTGGTCGCCCCGTGCGGAGGTATACGTGCGGGTCATGCGTGTGTGCCCAGCGGCCGTATAGCTGTTCTGTTCTGCTCTCGTACAGGACCACCAGTACTGGAACGTCAAGGCGGCTCCAGTACTCCAGGGTATCGGTTTTGATAGAGCGACGACGCCGGCTGGTGTCCGTGCCCTTGAGTTGCACCTTGAATGTCATGCCGGTGGCATGACCATCCTCGAAGATCTCGACTTCGGCGTCGACGCCGTAGTCGATGCGCGGCGGCTGGAACAGCCAACTCGATGGCAATAGACACCCGAAGGCGCGCTCGGAATCCGTATCCAGCTCATGGCTTCGAGGACGCGACGGCGACATCAAATCAGCCTACTTAGGGCCTCGCGTGACCTATCGAGGTCGGCGTGCGCCGGCCGGAATACCAAGACCAGGCACGATGGGATGGGACGACAGTTCGGCATGACGCAAGTTCGCCGCGCTGCTGAAACACAAGTCCAGACCCCGCTGCACTGGGCCAGTATGGCAGGAGCAACGTTCCACGTCGCTCGGCCGGACGTGAATCGAGCAACGTAATCGGATCACGGCGAGCATCGTGTCCGGCCGTAATGTCGAACGTGCGGCTTACCTGGACGCTGGAACACTGCGATTGGCCTTCTGCAACCAGTAACAGATCACTGATGCCGTGGAGAAGGAGTACAACGTAGTCGCCCTGCGCGTCGGCGACTACGACGTCGACGAACAGACCGCCCTCGAGAGGTACGCCGAAAAGGTCGAGGCAAATGAAGGAACAGCAACGCAAACGCGAACTACAGCTAGAGCAGATTATCCAGCCAGCATGACAACCGACAGGGATAGCCGGACAGATCGGATCGAGCCTTATCGGACCATCGAGCGCCTTTGCCCCGGCCAGGGCCGTTACGCCGACGCCTTCGACGCGATATGCGCGGTTGTCCGGCGGTAGTCGCACGCGCATATCGCCAACGACATCTCAATGGGCGAAGATACCGGCCCACCAACACCAGCGAGGGGATCCGCTGTCACTGATCATCGAACGGGAACTTGTACGGCTCTCGCCGCTCTTCGATGACCTTCCTCCTGTTCGGAGCTTCCTCGGCCAGTACTACAAGAGCATCCACGCCCCCGACCCTGCGCCACAGCGTGGGCGCGAATATCACGCTTTCCGGGTGTTTCCCCTTGGCAAGTTTATGCGAGGTCTCGCTGGTGACGACCTGCTTCATCGCTTCGTCGTCAAGGGAAACGTCCCATCGCCATCCGGAACATTCGTCGACGGCCAGCACCGCACCGGCTTTGACGATGCTTCGGACTTCGTCGGACTCGAGCCAGCCCGTGACGAACGTCCACCTGTTGCCGTCCGGACCGGCAACAGCGTCGCCGCCGTCCACGTACCGCGGCTCTTCTTCCACCATCAACCCACCCAACGCTATTGCACCCGCCTTTCCTGTCACCAGTAGTAGTGCGTTGTATGCGTCCTCCTATTCCTGTAGCCCCGTCTCCGGTCTTTAGCATTTTTGTAATAGTCGCAGTGTACGTGGTTCTTGGCGCTGCATGTTCCGCCGGTACCGGCCGCGCCCTTTGCTGTTGCGGCGTCTCTCTTGGCTGCCTTCTTGGCTGTCTTCTTGGACGGAAAAATCTTGGGCTTCGGCTTCCGCGGCTGGGCCATGCGCATCGTACGCAGATGCAGCGCCTCGTTGATGTCGCTCACGCGGGCTCGCGAACTGCTGCTGGCTGCGGGGCGTCCGCTGCCCAGTCGCGGCGAGGGCAGCGAGATACGCGGCGGATGTTTCGCCGCCCACAACGCGCCCACTCCGACGACAATCACTGTGGCGAGTTCCCAGGCACCGATCGCTTCGCCGATGCACGCGTCCCAGAAGCAGCGGCCGTCGAGGTCTGTGCTCGAGACGGGTTTGGACGGCCTGGATGACCAGCTCGTCGAGCAGTTGGTGAGCCGTGCCAAGGCTGGTGGGTTGAAGCTGACCGGTGAGGGCGGGGTGCTGCAGCAGTTGACCAAGCGGCTGCTGGAGTCCGCGCTGGACGGCGAGATCACCGATCACTGGGGTTATGACAAGCACGACCCGGNTTGAAGCTGACCGGTGAGGGCGGGGTGCTGCAGTAGTTGACCAAGCGGCTGCTGGAGTCCGCGCTGGACGGCGAGATCACCGACCATCTGGGTTATGACAAGCACGACCCGGCCGGCCGCGGGACCGGCAACTCACGGAACGGCGCCCGCTCCAAGACTGTCCTGACCGACGTCGGGCCGGTG
>NZ_LWSF01000028.1:92274-155262 GCF_001651785.1 Amycolatopsis sp. M39 | reverse complement strand
AACCCCGGCAAGACCAAGAAAACGGACACCAAAGGTTAAAACTTAAGCTCAGGGCTCCCCTCACGAACGTCTCGCCACCGGCTGGCCTCGGCCAGTCGTGGCGTCGCCTCGAGTTCCTGGCATCGGCGCTCAGAACAGCGTCGCGGGCTCCACCGGCTCCGGTTCGGGCAGCGCGTCCAGGCCGGGCACCAGCGCGCGCACGTCGTCATGGAACCGGCGGGCGAGCGCCGGTGCTTCGCCGTTGTCGGGAGTGTGCAGGAAAACCGTCGGCGAGCGGCCTTCGCGCAGCCAGCCCGCGACCACCCCGGCCCACGGCCGCCATCCCTCGACGGTCTCCTCCACCGAGTCCCGGCCCAGGTAGCGGACGACCGGCCGGTCGGTCAGCGCTCGCGTCCGGCGCGGCAGCCGCGGTTTCTTCGCCCAGGCGTCCTGCTCGGCCTCGCTGGTCGGCGGGCGCCGGAAAAAGACCGTGGTGTCGAAGGGCACCCACTCCGCGTCCGCGGTCGCGAGCGTCCCTTCCAGCAGCGCCGCCGCGCTGGCGTCGCCGAAGAACTCGGGGTGCCGCACCTCCACCGCGCGCCGCAGGCCGGCGGGGAGACGGCGCAGGAAGCGGCCGAGCACGCCGACGTCCGAAGGGCCGAACGAACCGGGCACCTGGGTCCACAGCACGGCCCGCTCGCCGAGCGGTTCGAGCGCGTCCAGGAACGCCCGCATCTCGGTCTCGACCCCGGCGAACCGCCGCTCGTGCGTCACGGTCTTGGGCACTTTGACCACGAACCGGAAGTCGGGACCGGTCTGCCGCGCCCACGTCTCGACGGTGCTCCGGGCCGGGGTCGCGTAGAAGGTGGTGTTGCCTTCGACCGCGTTGCACCAGCCCGCGTAGGCCCGCAGTCGTTCCGTGGCCGGCAGCGACTGCGGCAGGAACCGCCCCGGCCACGCCTTGTGCGTCCACATCGCGCAGCCGACATGAAGACGTGCCACTGTCGTCCGCTCCCCTCGCTCGCAAGGGAAATTACTACCCGGGCGCGGTCCTCCGCGGGTCCGGGGCCGGTAGCCGCCGTACTGGTGGCGCCGCGCGGGCCCCCGGCGGCGGAGCAGATGCGCGGGCACGTAGTGGCTGACCGGCCGCGACCATTGCTCGTCGCCGGTGACGAGCTGGTAGGTCACCCAGCCGAGCAGCCCGCCGTCCTCGCGGCGCGCCCATTCGAACATTCGAACAGCAGCCCCGGGTGCTCGGTCTCGATCCGCAGCCGGCACGGTCGCGCGGATCTCCGTGCCCAGCACGAGCAGCTTGCGCACGCCCGCCCACACCGGCATCGGCGGATCCACTTTCCGCACGGTCGACGGCCACTCGCTCACCTCAGGCTCACCTGCTCGCTTCCCCGGCCGCCCGCAGTTCCCGGCACCCCGGGACGCGAGTCGAACATGTGTTCGCATGGAGTGTCACATCGCAGGGGACCGGGGTCTCGCGCGCTGATCGGCCCGGCCGCAGTGAGACAGAGAGATTCAGCCGCGATCACGAATAAGCGCCGTGACGTCCCGAATGCGCGTACCGCGAGCTTCGCCGATCGCCGCCGCGAATCGCTCCGAATTGATGAACCTCGGCCCCTATCGCGGGCCATCGCGGGAGCGCACCATGGAAGCTGGCACCGACCGAATGCACTCCCCCAACTCGATTGGGAAGCAACAATGCCGAATTCACGGCCGAATTCGCGGGTTCCCAGCCCCGCCGCCGTCGAGGCAGCGGTCGCCGCGGCTCTCCTCGCGCCGGGAGCCTCAGACGCCCCGTTCTGGCACTGGCGCATCGGCTACCGCACTCTCCACCTGTACGCGGATCCGGCCCGCTGCCGAGCCGCCGACGACCCCGCCGGGCGAGGGCAGACGCTCGCCAGCGGCGCGGCCCTGCACCACCTCCGGATCGCCTTCGCCGGTCTCGGCTGGACCTGCGCGGTGGACCGGCTGCCGTGCCCGCCGGAGCCGGACCACCTGGCCGTCGTGACACCGCGGCCGGGCGAACCGCTTCCCGGAGAGGTTGTCCTGGCGACGTCGATCGCCCGGCGCCGAGAGGACTTGCGGCCGTGCGGCGGACGGCCTGTGCCGTCGGACTGCCTTGACCGGCTTTCGCAGGCAGCCGCCCGCGAAGGCGCGGTATTGCACCCAGTGGAAGACCGCGCAGTCCGCAGATACCTCATGACCGCAATCGGCGAAGACGCGAGGGTTCCCGCCCAGATGCGTCGCGAAGAGGCGTACGTGCGAAGCACATCCCTCGCCGCTGCGCAGGGTGTTCTCGTCAGCGCCGCTGCGGGATCGGCGGGAAACCGGTTCCCCCGAGGCGAAGCTGAACCGCGAAGCGACGGCGCTTCGCTGATGGTGCTCAGCACGCCCGGCGACGATCACCTCGCCTGGCTGCGCGCGGGAGAGGCGCTGAGTTCGGTGCTGCTGACCGCCACCGTGCACGAACTCTCGTCCGGCTGGGTGAGCCGGGCCAGCCGACGGTTGCGCGAAACGCTCGCGGACCGCGTCACGCTTGGTCACGCGCCGCAGGCGGTGCTGTGGGCGGGACGGCCTCCGGCCGGCGTGAAGCGGCTCCAGCGGACGCGATCGCAGGCCAGCGTCGACGACGTGCTCGAACCGCTCCAGGCGCAGCCGAGGCATGGCGGCTGACCGGCCTCGCCTTCGGCCGGCAGAAAGTCCGCGCTCGGCTGCCGGCGGAACCCGCTCACCGGCGCGTTGAGCGGCGGACGGTCCAATGTGGCCGGCTCGCAGGCGCCGGACACCGCGAACGCCTTCTTCGGCGAGATGTCCGCGCTGCCTCGATGCGGAGGAACGCCGCCGGGGACTGCTCATTCTGCTCGGCAATACCGATTTGCCGCCCGGGCCTCGCCGACGAATACGGCGAGGCGTTCTCCGAACTGCGTCCGCGCGGGATTTTCGTCACCACCGGTGGAAAGCCCCGGCTGTCGGCCGAAACGCCGGGCGTGTTCCTGCGAATGGGCAGCACCGGACGACGCGCCCAGCGTACTGTTCAACGACTTCGACGGTGCGCGGCTCGTCACCGAGCACCTGCTCGGGCACCGATACGAAGACATTCCGTACGCGGCAGGCGAGGTGCTCGCGTCCGTTGCTCGCCGCAACGCTGGCGGTGCCTGATCAGCTCGCGCCGACGCGGCGATAGCGGATGTGGGTGGTGAGCGGCGAATGCAGCACCTCGACGGGCTCGAAACCGAAGGACTCCACCCCGTCGAACATGCTCTCGCCCGACCCGAGCAGAACGGGCGCGATGTCGAGCGTGAACTCGTCGATCACCCCGGCGAGCAGCGCCTGCCGGACCGTCGACGCTCCGCCGGCGATGTCGACGCCCTTGTCCCCCGCGGCCTCGCACGCGGCCGCGTAGGCGGCGTCGAAACCGTCGGTGACGAAGTAGAACGTCGTCCCGCCCGCCATCTCGATCGGCTCGTGAGCATGATGAGTCAACACGAAAACCGGCGCGTGATACGGCGGTTCGGCGCCCCACCAGCCCGACCAGTCCTCGTCCCAGTCGCCGCGAACGGGGCCGAACATGTTCCGCCCCATCACATACGCGCCCCTCGGCCGCATCAGCCATTCATTCGCGGCCTTGTCGGCGTCGGTGGCGCGGGGGTCGCCGATGTGCCACCCGTGCAGCTCCTGCCCCCGCTTGCCGAGCGGATCTTCCCGGCTCTGCGCCGGCCCGGCGACGAAACCGTCCAGCGACATCGACATGTGACAGGTGGTGTCCGGCACGGCGGACCTCCCAAGTGATTGCGGTTTGCAAGCGGTTGGGAGGAACATAGCACCGGGGAGCCGGGAGCGCTACGCGGTGGACGGGATCGGTCTTCCGCCCTCCGAACAGCCAGCCTTCATTGAACGGCCGGCAAGACCCTGAGTTCCCCGGCGGAAAGGCGCCATGCCGCCGGGAACCGGAAAGTGCGGCGACGGCCCGCAGACGTCCGTGAGGGCCACCCTGAGGGAATCGGATTCGCTCAGGGTGGCCCTCACGGACTTCGGCATCGCGCGCCGGACCGGCCGGCAGAGGCCACCCAGCGATCAGAACAGCGAACCCACCCCGATCGCCGCGCACACCGACAGGAACAGCCCGCCCACCGCGAAGCCCAGCGGTTTCTGCCGCCATGCCGTATGCCGGTCCAAGGCGTACCACNGCGTACCACCCCGGGCCGGTCAGCAGCAGAGCCAGCGCCATCGCCGCGAGCGTCAGTTCCAGTTCGAACCCCGGGCCGCTGCCGCCGAACAGGCCGCCCGACCACTTCACCCGGACCGCGCTGATGGCCACGCCCAGCAGGCCGGCCGCGGCGAGCGGGGCCAGCAGGCCCAGTGCCAGCAGGACCGCGCCGGCGACCTCGGTGACGCCGGTCAGCCAGGTCAGGAACTCGATGTTGTGACTGAACCCGTAGCCGCGCAGCAGGTTCTCGAAGTGCGCCATGCCCGCGCCGCCGAACAGGCCGAAGACCTGCGTGAGCCCGTGCGCCCCCATCGCGACCGACAGCATCAGCCGCAGCACCAGCAGACCGAAGTCCAAGCCGCCATTCTCATCCGACCAACGGGACATGTTCGCCACGCCGGACACCCTAGCCATCCCGCGGGCCGGTCCCGGCGACCCACCGGACGTGTCGCGGAAACCGTCACGGCGCGGAGGCGGCGCCTTCGGGCAGATAGCTGTCGCGGAAACCGAACGCGCTCGGCGAGGACCCCTTTTCCCGCAGCAGTTCCAGCCGCTCGACGGCCTCCTCGACGGTCGGGATGTGCCCGGCGGGAATCCACCACAGCACCTGGAACGTCGCCTTCGGCAGCTCGAACCAGTCCGACCGGCGGCGCAGCATGTCCAGATGGCCGCTGCGGTAGACGTAGTCCCAGAGCGCGTCGCGGCTTTCCCAGACCGACATGTTGACGATGACGTCGTCGCCGAGGGGCGTGCGGATCTCGGTCGCGTCGTTGCCGCCGTCCCCGATCAGGCGCCAGACGAAACCGGGCGCGTTGTCGGCGACCTCGTTCAGCGTGTCGAGCATCGACGTGAAGCCGTGCATCCGGGGGTCGTCGAGGGGATATCTCGTGATGCCCACGTTGAGCTGGGCGAGGTGGTGTTCGGTCACTCCCTCACCTCACCATCGCCGGGCCTTCTATGTCAACTCTCATTATTTTTAGAAGGCCCGACGACGACACAGCACAGTCCGGGGCGTGGATCCATCCGGGCGCGCAGGCCTTCGGCGTCGTCGAGCAGTCCCTCCAGCAGTGCCAGGTTCATGCCGCACACCAGCCCCGGATGCCGTTGCGAGAGAACGTGGAACGGACAGTTGACGAGGCGCAGGAGGCCGCCGTCCTCGCGGGGTTCGTACCCCCGCGCGGCCAGCAGTTCTTTCGCGGCGGCGATGTCTTCGACCGAACCGGCGGCAGCGCGGCCCTCGCGACGGGCGGCGGCCTGCAGTTCGGCGTCGAGACGCGCGACCTCGGCGACCTCGGCCAGCAGGTCGGCGGCGGTGCGGTAGTCGCGCGCCGGGACGGAGAACTGGCGTTCGGCTCCGGACCGGCGGTAGAGCTTCGCCGGACGTCCGGCGCCCGGGCCCGAACGTCCGCTCAGCCGTTTGCTTTCCGTGTCCAGCAGCCCGGCGTCCACGAGTTTGTCGAGGTGGAAAGCGGCGAGCGTGCGCTGGATCCCGGCCCCCTCGGCCGCCTCGTTCCGGCTCACGTCGTGGTCCTGGGAAACCACGTAGTCATACAGCCGCCGCCGGACCGGATCCTGCAGGACGGCGATCGCCTCGATGTCTTCCACGCCGCCAGTCTATGAACAACGACAATGCGCGTTAGAGGACGCCGCTCCCTCCGAACTTCGCCGTGTCGCGACCGATCGCCGCGGCTCGGCCGCGCGCCCCGCAGCGCCGAAGCCGGGCACGTGGAAACGACTGGAGCGGCGGTCACCCAGCTGGTCAACAGCCTGGCCAGCGCCGGTTACCTCACCCGCGGACGGGCCGTCTCGGAAGACCGCCGCATGTCGAGCGGCGCGGGCTGTCGACGGCACGAGAAGCGCGAGCAGGTCCTCGCCGCCGGGCCGCGCGAGCTGGCCGAAGACCTCGACGAGCAGGCGATCGACGCCGCGGGCGCGGTGCTCGCCCGGCTGGCCGCGCTGTACGACCGCCGCCGCAACCTCTATCACCTGATTGAAACGGCTGATAGAGTCCGCGCCATGGGCACCGAAGCCGCGCGGATCCCCGCTCGCGGGGAGGCGACCGAACAGCGCCTGATCGCCGCCGCGGAACGGCTTTTCGCCGAGCACGGCGTCGGCGCGGTGTCACTGCGGACCGTGATGCAGGCGGCGCGGACGAATGTCGCGGCGATCCACTATCACTTCGGTTCCAAGGAAGGACTGCTCGACGCGGTCCTGCGCAGCCGGCTCGACCAGGTGACCGGCGAACGGAACGCGGTGCTGCGGGAATCCCCGGGAAAAGACGTCGCCGCACGGGATTTGGCCCGCGCGTTCGTGCGGCCGGTGGTCGCGGTGCTCGAATCGGGCGGCGAATGCTGGATCCGGCTGGTCGGCCGGTTGCTGGCGACCGGCGGCGACGGGCTGGACGCGGTCGCCGAATCGTTCTTCGAGCGCAACGCCGCGTTCGTCGATCAGCTGGACCGGCTGAGCCCGGGCGTCCCCCGCCGGACGCTCGATTTCCGGCTGTCCCAAGCGATGACCGTGACGCTGAACGTCCTCGGCGACGTCGGCCGCACCCGCCGCCTGCACGGCGCGGACGCGGCGGGCTGGACCGACGGCCAGATCGTCGACGACCTCGTCGACGTCGTGACCTCGATGCTCGCCGGCCCGCCCGGGGCCCGCCGCAGGAAGTGAGGAACCGATGGGAACCAGCCAGCGAGCACAGATCGAGATGACCCCCGGGGAGGTGTCGGCTTACCTCGACGCGCAGCGCACCGCGACGCTGGTGTCGCTCGGCCCCGGCGGGCATCCGCACGCGGTCGCGATGTGGTACGCGGTCATCGACGGCGTGCTGTGGTTCGAAACGAAAGCCAAGGCGCAGAAAGCAGTCAACCTCCGCCGCGACCCGCGCGTCACCGTGCTGATCGAGGACGGCCTGACCTACGACGTCCTGCGCGGCGTCTCGCTCGAAGGGCGCGCCGAGGTCGTCGACGATCCGGACGCGCTCTGGGCGGTCGGGGTCGACGTCTGGCGGCGATACCACGGCGAGTACACCGACGAGGCGAAGCCGATGGTGGAATTCATGCTCCGCAAACGGGTCGCGATCCGCGTCGACGTGGAGCGGGTCCGGTCCTGGGACCACCGCAAGCTCGGACTCGACCCGATGCCGCTCGCCGGATCGACCGCCGCGCGGTACCCGCAATCGCCTGCCCGCTGACGCGCCCGCCCCGCCAGGAGGCCACGATGGGACGCTTTTCCCTTCCCGCACAGGCGCCGAAAGGCCTGGACTCGCCGGTGACCGCGGCGCTCATGAAATGCGTGGCCCGCGTCCAGGTCAAGGTCTTCACCCTGACCAACGGCCGGGTCGGCCACACGTGGCGGGTCGGGGCGGGCTTCCGCAAGCCCGTGCCGACCCTGCTGCTCGACCACCGCGGCCGCAAGTCCGGACAGCTGTTCACCACTCCGCTGCTGTACCTGCGTTCCGGCGACGACCTGGTCGTCGTCGCCTCCCAGGGCGGGCTGCCGAAGCATCCGCAGTGGTACTTCAATCTGCGCGCGGAGCCGGAGACCCGCGTGCATCTCAAGGGCCGCCGCGGTGTTCCGGTCACGGCAAGGGTCGCGCCCGCGGAGGAGCGGCGCGAACTCTGGCCGCGCCTGGTCGAACTGTACGCGGATTTCGCGAAGTACCAGGACTGGACGGAGCGCGAGATTCCGGTCGTGGTGCTTGCTCCGCGCTGACTGCGTGCACGGGGTCCGCACCTCGCCGACCGTCACCCCACGCGCGAGGGCGCCCGGCTGGTGAACCGGAACTCGATCGAGACCGGAATGTCCTCCAGTTCCAGCGCTTCCTCAAGCCGCGGCAGGCTTTTCCCGGCGACGCGGCCGCGGATCTCGCCCAGGTCCGCGTCCTGCTCGCACGTGAGGATCAGCGCCAGAGACGGCGTCTCCCGGGTTCCGGCGAGCGACGCGCTCGCCTTGTGCACTCCGGGATACCCGCGCAGTTCCTCGGTGAAGGGGGCCACCGCGTCGTCTGCGCGCAACTCGGTGCGTCCGTAGGCGGGATCGGTTTCGAACCGCCACACTCCCGTGCGCGGCCGGTGCGCGAGCTGGGCCAGCAGCCAGCGCAGCGCGAGCAGTCCCACCACTACCGCCGCCGCGGCGATCGCGTAGAACACCCAGCTGGGCGGCTCCGCTGTCCCCGGTACGAGCGGCGCCTCGGGATCGAGGAGCCTGAGCACGCGGAAATGGGTGGCCAGACCGAAACCGCCCGCGGCGAGCAGCACCAGGCCGATCACCGCGAGCAAGAAGCGGTTGAGCGTGGCCGGGCGGTTCATGAAGCCTCCCTCTCGGCACGGACTCGCACCGACACCGCGGGCCGCCGGGCCGGTGCGATGTGGTCCAGCCGGGACTCGACGGCCGCGCGCACCGCGGCGGACAGGCCGTCCGTCCGCGTGCGCGCGGTTTTCACCCGTACCTTGACCTTGCGCGAACCGGTCGAGAGCCAGGCTTGCTCGACGCCGTCCACGTCCGCCGCGGCCGCGCGCAACGCGGACCGGTAGCCCGTGGTGTCGGCCCCGGAATCCGGGTCGCCCGTCAGCGGGAGGATCCGGCGCTTGCCCGGCAGGAGCGCCGCCCACAGCAGCACCAGCCCGACGAGGGCTACCGCGGCCGAGACCAGCGCGGGGACGAGGTCCGTCCAGCGCGCGTTGTGGACGGCGGTGGCGGCCGCCCGATAGTCCAGCCACGGCTGGTGCCCGGTCAGCCGCTGGATCGCCGCGACGGCCGCCAGGACGCACACGGCCAGCAGCACGACGGCGGTCAAGCTCGCCGGAAAAGACCGGCGGGTTCGGCGTTTCACTCCACCCTCCTCTGCCCGGCGGCCTCAGCGTGCAAGGCCGTCACCGTGATGCCGACGCGGCGGACCGGCATCCCGGTCAATTCCTCGACCCGTCCGCGCAGGTGGCCGCGAACCCGTTCGGTGGTCGCGCCGACCGGGGCGGGGTACTCCAGCGAGATCCGCACGTCCAGCTCCACCTCGCCGCCCCCGATCCGGGCGGACGTTTTCGCCGACCGGTCCAGCGCTTCTCCGCCGAGACTGATCCCGAGCGTCCGCCCGGCGGCCCCGCCCACCCGGTCGAGCTCGCTCGCCGCGTGGGCGGCCAGCCGCTCGACGGCGTGTTCGCTGATGGTGAGGCTTCCCCGTTCCTCCGCTGCGACAGCCACGGCTCAGCCCCGATCGCGGCCGGTGAGCTGCGACAGATCGAGCTTGCCGTCGAGCAGGCGGCCGACGAGCAGCCCCACCGCGCCCAGCACGAGGACCAGCAGGAACGCCCCGAACCCGCCGATCGCGGCGGCGAGGCCCAGTGCGAGGCCGGTGATCAGCCCCAATCCCGTTGCGTTCACGACACCGTCTCCTTCCGGTTCTCCGGCGCGGTTTCCACCGCGGCCGGCACTTCGACGTCGGCGATCAGCACGTGCACCGGACGGCCGGGCGACGCGACGGCCGCGCGCACCGCGGCCGCCACGGCACCGGCCGAGAACGGGGCCCGGACCGTCACGCCGACGGTGACGTCCTCTTCGGTCACCCGCACTCCGCCGGCCCGGCCGCCCGGCCCGAGCGTCGCGACCCGGCCGAACTCGCCGCTGTGCACGTCCGCCACCTCCGGCAGCTCCCGCACCGCGGCGGCGATCCGGCGGGCTTCGTCCAGGGGGTTCATCGCACCCGCCCGCCCTCGCGGGACACGATCGCCTCGGCCGCCGGACGGTCCCCGCCGCGCACATCCAGCTTCCGCGCCGCGGCAGTGCTCCGGCTCGCGGCGCACGGCCGGACGCGACCGGCACGCACGCCGGCCGCCTCGACACTCGCGGGATCAGCGAGCGGACTCGCCGCCCCCGGCCACCGCCGGACGCGACCGGCCTCGCTCACCCGGTCGCCCGGACCGAGCCCCGCGGCCGGGCCGGACCGCCCGCCGCGCACGCCCGCCGTCACCGGCAGCCGCACCGCGGCGACGATCCGGCCCGGCCCCGCGACCGCGCTCACTGCACCCGGCCGCTGTCGCCGGACGCGTCCTCCTCGTCGTCGGACGGCAGGTGCAGGTCGCCCACGTTGATGTTGACCTCGACCACCTCCAGCCCGGTCATCCCCTCCACCGCGCTGATCACGTTCCGCCGGATCGAGCGCGCGACGTCCGCGATCGAGACGCCGTACTCGACCACGATCTGCAGGTCCACCGCGGCCTGCTTCTCCCCTACCTCGACCGAGACGCCCTGCCCGGCTGACGCGGTCGCGCCGGGGATCCGCTCGCGCAGCGCCGAAAACGCCCGCGCCGCGCCGCCGCCGAGGTCGTGCACGCCCGGGATCTCGCGCGTCGCCAGCCCGGCGATCTTCTGCACCACCACGTCCGCGACGGTGGTCGTCCCCTGCGAACTGGTCAGCGGACCGGCGTTGACCTTCTCCACGTCCTGGGACTTGGCCGCCGTGTCAGTCGTCGAAGCCATCGAATCTCCTCCAGTCGGTTCCCGTTGTTCAGTTCATCGGTTCGACCCGGCCGCCGCGCAAAGCTCACTCCCCGAACGAGTGGCGACAATCACATCATCGGGTGAATGACGATTCGGGATCCGCGTTGTCGTCCACTCTGACGCATTCCGCGTTCGTTGTTCGCCAATGAAGGAGGAGACCCATGTCGACGGGTGACAAGATCGGTGCCAAGGCAGACGACTTCGGCGGCAAGGCCAAGGAGGCCGCCGGTTCGCTGACCGGCGACGAGAAGCTGGAGAACGAAGGCAAAGCCGACCAGGCGAAGGCCGGGATCAAAGAAGCCGCCGAAAACGTGAAAGACGCTCTCGGCGACGCTGCGGGCAAAGTCAAGAACGCGCTGAAGAAAGACTGACTTTCGCGCGAAGAACGCGGGACCCCGGCACCGCGGCGGGGTCCCGCGTTCGCTTTCCGGCGGTCAGCGCTTCAGCAGGTTCGCGACGACCGCGTCCGGCCGATCCAGCGGGACGTCGCGGGAACGGTGCTCAGCGGTGTCCAGGGTCCGGTTCGGCGCGGCGTGCGCGAAGTCTTGCTGCGCCTGCCGCCACGAGCGCGCGTCCTCGGGAGCCGGAACCGGCGTCCCGGCGGACACGATCACGGCCGCCGGAATGCCGGACGGCCAGGTCGCCGGCTGACGGGTCTGCCGGGTGGACGGCGCCTTCTGGAACTCTTCGGCTTGTTCCTCGTTCAACGCCACCGGCTTGGCGGTCTCCTCCGGAGTGAAGAACTGCGGCAGATCGGCGTCCACCGCACCCGCAGCCCATTGCGGACGGCTCCGGGCGAAAGCGACTTCGCCCGCCAGTGAATGCGACACGAGGACGACGTTTCCCGCCACGCCCGACCGCGTCAGCCCGGCGGCGGAATTGTCCGCCCCCCACGGACCCGGCGCCTCGTCGCTCTCGCCCTCCCCGGTCCGGTCGCAGGCGATTGCCTCGGATCCGGTCCTGGCCGCGAGTTCCGGGGCGACCTCGCGCCATTCCGGAGAATCCGTCCCGCCGCCCGCGCCGAGCGCAATGGCGCGCGACCGGCCCGGAGTCACGGAAAACGCCGTCTCGCGGCCGTTCGCCGGAACCAGGCGCGGTCCGGCGGCCGGAGGATCAGCCGCGCCAGCGGCGCACGCGGCCGCGACGACCGCCGCCACCCGCCAGAATCTGTCACTGGATCCCCCTCCACGCGCCGGGAAGCAACCACAGCGTCGCGAACAACCCGGCCGAACGCGATACCGCTGGCTGCCCGAGCGCGGCAGGGACGACCCCGCCTCAATCGCCGAGCGGAAGCGAGCGTTCCCCGGCCGACGCGCGCCGTTCGGCCAGGTCTTTCTCCACTGTCGGGTAGATCCGCTCCAGCCGGTAAGCCCAGAACAGCACGATCAACAGCACGAACAACGCCATCGGCACATAAACGAACAACGCGTTGATCGCGGACAGCGCCGAATCCGGCTGGGTGCGGTTCAAGCCGTTGTAGCCCGCCGCGCCCATGACCCAGCCCAGCACCGCCGCGCCCAGGCCGTAGCCGAGCTTCTGGCCCATGCTGCCCGCGCTGTACAGCACGCCTTCCAGCCGGCGGCCGTTCTTCCACTCGCCGTACTCGATGGTGTCGGGCAGCATGCCCCAGATCGCGCCGAAGATCGGGATCCGCCCGATGCCGCGAAGGATCGAGCCGGTGACGGCCAGGGTCATGTCCGTCGGGTCGATGGCGATGACCAGCGAGCCCGCCACGAAGATCGCGGCCCCGACGATCATCGGCGCGACCTTGCCGAAACGCTGGTACACCGGCTGCATGAACAGCATTCCGAGCAAAGCCGGAATGTAGAGCAGGAACGACATCAGCGCGGCGAACCCGGCATTGCCCAGGAAGTACTGGGCGAAGTAGGCCGTCGCTCCGGTGTAGAGCGATTCCGCGACGCTGAACACGATGAAGATCGCGAAGAGCAGCAGCCAGTAACGGTTCCGTCCCGCGAGCTTCAGCGATTCGGCGATCCCCGGCTGGTCCTTCGGCGGCGCGGTGTCCACGATACGTTCCCGCGTGTTGCGGAAGGTGATGAAGAACAGCACCGCCGCGACCGCGCCGAACAGGCAGAAGGTGATGATCCACGCGCGCTGGTCGTCGCCGAGCGCGCTCACCAGCGGCAGAGTGAGGACGGTGACGACCAGCGAGCCGAGGGTGGCGCCGAACATCCGGGTGACGTTGAGCCGGGACCGTTCGGTGAAGTCCCGCGTCATCCGGGTGTTCAGCGTTCCGTACGGGATCACCGCCGCGCTCAGGGCGATGTTCATCAGCGCGTAGGTGATCGCGATGTACACCAGCGTCGGCGCCGGTTCCATGCCCGGCACGGTGAACACCAGGATCAGCGCGAGGGCGAACGGCGCGGCGGCCCACAGCACCCAGGGGCGCGCCTTGCCCCAGCGGGTCGAGGTCCGGTCGACGATCGCGCCCATCCCGACGTCGACCACGCCGTCGAACAGCCGCGCGATGAGCACGATCGTGCCGACCGCCGACGCCGCCGCCCCGATCACGTTGGTGTAGAAGAAAACCACGTAGGTGGCCAGCGCACCCCAGGCGATGTTCGTGGCCAGATCACCGCCTCCGAAAGAGAGGCGTTCCTTCCAGGTCACCGTGGCGAATTCTTCGCTTCGTGCGCTCATCGTCGAGCGTCCCTTCGGATCGGGGCGGGGAGAGGGGGTCAGTGCCGCGCGGCGGCGAGGAGTTCGTCGGCGAGCGCGCCAAGGTCGAGATCGTTCGCGCGCTCCACCTCGGCGACGGCCTCCGCGTCGATCGCCTCGATGCCCCGGTACGCGCCGGCGATCGCGGCCGCCATGCAGCCGATGGTGTCGCTGTCCCCGCCCGCGTTGGCGGCCAGCCGCGCGACGCGCACCGGATCTCCGCCGGCGGCGACGAAGAACCCGAGCGCCGCGGGCACCGCTTCCGCGGCAGGCAGGCCGACGCCGATCTCCCCGGCGATCAGGTCGATCGCGTGTTCGTCGTCGCGAGCCGTGATGGCCAGCGCGACCGCCCGCTCGATCCGCCGCTCGACCGACGCGCCCGGCACGTCACGGCCCTCGGTCCGGCCGAGTTCGGCACCCGCTCGCGCGCCGTCGACGGCCGCGCGGACGATGTCGACGATCTCCGCGCCGGGAGTGCAAGCCCGCGCGACCGCGGCGGCGACGGCCGCGGCGCCCGCGACACCGGGCGGCGTGTTGTGGCTGGGCACGCAGGTGGTGAACGCCGTCCGGACGGCCGCCTCCGGGTCGCCGTGGTGGAACAGCCCGACCGGCCCGACCCGCATCGCGGCCCCGTTGCTGGCGCCCTGGGTCATGATGGTCCCGGTCCGGCCGACCTCGCGGGGGTCCTCGCCGCGTTCCAGCCGGGCGATCGCCTCGCGGGTGGTCGGCCCGGCGAAGTGCGGGAAGTAGTTCTCGTTCTTGGACCATTCGATCAGCAGCTGCGCCATGTCGCCGGGGCTCAGCGCGGCTCCGGTCCGGGCGAGCAGCCGGGCCAGCAGGATCATCTGGCTGGAGTCGTCGGTGATCTGCGCGGCGGCGCGGCCCTTGGCGTAGGGCGCGCCGGGGAGCGGGGCGTGGAACTCGGTGACATAGCCGCCGAACGCGGCCCGGATCTGGTCCCGGCTCAGTTCCTCGGTCGGCGCGCCGAGCGCGTCGGCCAGGCAGGCCGCGGCGAGACTGCCGTGGATCTTGGAACGCAGCACAGAATTCAACTCGGTTGCCTCTCAGTCGTGATCGTGATCAGGTCGTCTGGCCGCTCGCCGCGCTGCGAGCCGGACAGATAGGTGCGGCCGCCGACGGCGGTGACGCACCGGGTCGCCTGGGCCACCGCCCGGCGAAGGCTTTCGGGCACTTCGGCCCCGGCCAGCAACGCGCCCAGGAACGCCCCGGCCAGCGCGTCACCGGCGCCGGTCGTGTCGACGGCAGTCACCTCGCCGGTCGACCGCGCGCGATGCACGACACCGTCACGGTCCACCGCCGACGCTCCGTGCGCGCCTTCGCTGAGGACGACGAGTTCCGCGCCGAGCCGGATCAGCTGCCGGGCCGCGTCGCGCGGGGTGGTGGCGAGTTTGGCCGCCGAGGCGGCGTTGAGGAAGACGATGTCGCTCAGCCCGAGCAGCCGCGCGAACTCCGGCTGATCCGGCTCGAACGCGTCCGGTTCGAGATCGACGGCGACCCGCGTTCCGCGCTCCCGGCCGAGTTCGGCGACGGCGGCCGCCCATTCGAGGTCGTCGGCCAGCGGCGCCACGATGTCCGCCCCCGCCAGGACCGACGCGTCGATCTCCTCGATCGCCGGAATCTTGATCCCGGTGTCCGCGCCGGTCAGCGCCTTCTCCCCGCTCGCGTCGAGCTGGACGAAACACATCCAGGTCGGATGCTCGAGGTCGCGCAGGGAATGCTCGATCGACACCCCGAGCCTGCGGAGTTCGGCCAGCGCGGCATCGGTGTCCGGCCCCGCCCCGGTCTTGGTGATCAGGTCGACCGCGATGCCGTGCTGCGCGGCCGCGGCGGCGAGGTTGGCGCTCATCCCGCCGCCGTACACGCCGGACAGGGAGCCGATGGCCTTGTTGTCGTTGCCCGCGATGTGCGGGACCTGGACGAAGTAGTCGATGCTCGCGTCCCCCACGACGACGAGCCGCGCCGCGGCGCTCATCGCTCGCTTCTGAGGTCGATGTCGAGGTGGTAGCGATCGCCGCGCAGGATGTAGCGGGTGAACTCCACCGGCCGCTGATCGGCGCCGAACGACGTGCGCTCGCGCAGCATCGCCGCGACCCCGGGCGCGACCTGGAGCCGGTCGGCCTCCGCCGCGGACAGGGTGACGGCGCTGACCCGCTCCCGCGCGTGCGTGGGCTGCGCGTCGCGGCCGGAGAGGAACGCGTACAGCGAATCCCCGGTGAACTCGGCGAAGTCGATCCCGGGCTGGGGGGCCAGATAGTGGTCGAGGAAGACGAACGGATCGTCGCCGATCCAGTAACGCCGCTCGATGTGGCTCACGGTGTCGCCGGGTTCGAGGTCGAGCGCCTCGGCGACTGCTGTGGCGGCGGGTTCCTCGGCATTGCCGAGCAGCTCGGGCCGGATCGCGAAGCCGCGCTGCCGGAGCTCGCGCCCCAGGCCGAGCATCGGGCTCATCGCGCGGATCTCGTTCGACGCGACGATGCTGCCCCGGCCGTGGAACCGCTCCACCAGTCCGAGCCGCTGCAGCTCCTGAAAAGCGCGCCGGACGGACGTCTGGGACACCCCGTACTGCGCCCGGAGCTGACTCTCCGACGGGAGCCAGTCCCCCGGCTTCAGCCTGCCGCTCAGGATGTCGCGCTGGATCTCGCTCTGAATCGTGCGATAAAGCGGCGCACGACTGGGTCGACCGGTCATGCAACTTAGTGTACTAAGTGTGTCAACTGGCTCGCACTGCCCTCGCTTTTCGACGACCAGCCCGGTCCGGTCGAGTAACAGCCAGCCGGGTACCGCCGGCCCGAAGGACACCCGCTGGGCCGGTCGGGCCCTCAGCGAACGACCGATCCGCGCCGGAACGGCCGTGGAGGTCGAACCGCGATGAGGCCGCGGAAACGACCTGGCAAGCGGGTAATCGTCACCGCGCTCCGCGCATTCGCCTGCACCGCATGCGCGGGCCCCGGCACGGCGTCCTCGTCGTCCCCGGCTCTCCGTCGCCCGCCGCCGCCGGACGCGACCGCAGAAGCACCGGCGACAACCGCGCCCTCCGCACCGCTTCCGGCTGGCTGTCCCGAGATCGTGAAGGTCTCGTCGTTGCCCGGCCAGGTGCGCACTTGGTTCCAGCTGCAAGGCACCGCCCGGGCCGTACAGCTCGCGCGGACCGCGCTCCAGGAGGGTGCGACCGTGGAAGACGCCGTCAATACCGACGTTCTCGACGGCTTCCGCAGCTCGATCAAGGCTTTCGAACGCGTCTGCCGACGCGGACGCACCCGCTCCGGCGCCCGCTGGCGAGTTCGCGGTCCCCGAGCGGGGCGCGCCAGCTCCTCCGGCGAGAATTTCCCTTGCACATCGCCGCGTTTCCCCATCGGAGTCCACTTCGGAACACCCGCGCTCCGGTATAGTCGGGCCCATGCGAACCCCTCCCGCCCCCGATTCCGGAGCAGCGCCGGATCCGGCGAAAACACTCGGGGCGCGGGTGCGCGAACTGCGGCGCGGCCGAGGGCTGACGCTCAAGCAGGTCGGCGAGGTTTCCCGTCTCTCGCACGCTTTTCTCAGCCAGTTCGAGCGCGGGCTGGCCGCCGCGAGCGTCAGCACGTTGCAGCGGATCGCGGTCGCGCTGGACACCACGGTGTCGGCGCTTCTCGCGGGTCCCGCGGAGCAGGGCGTGGGATTGCTGCGCGCCGACGAGGGAATGGTGATGCCGGGAGCCGAAATCCCGACCGGGTCCACGGCGCGGGCGCTGTCCCGGGCGGGTTTTCCGGTGCAGCCCATCGAATACACCGGCGGCCCGGCGGAGTTCGGCGAGTATTTCGAGCACGTCGGGCAGGAGATGCTGTACGTCGTCGCCGGGCGGATCGAGCTGGATTTCGCCGACGGGCGCCGCGAGCAGCTGGGCGAGGCCGACGTGGCGACCTACCCGGGATCGCGGCCGCATCGCTGGCGCAGGCTCGGCGAGGAACCGGTCCGGGTCCTGCTGATCAACGCCGGGGAATGACAGCGGACCGCGCGGCCGGGAGAGCCGCGCGGTCCGGAAAACAAGCTCAGCGCAGCAGCGGGACGACCTGCTCGCTGAAGCGCCGCATCTGCTCGGCGGCCATGTCGTAGGTGTGCCCGGGGAAATGCGGGAACACCACGAGCTGTTCGAGGCCGAGCGTGTCCTTGTGCTGCTGCACGATCTCCGCGACCTCCTCCGGCGTGCCGACCGCCCAGCACTTCTGCTGCGTGGACTGCTCCAGCGTCGGCACCAGCCCGGCCGGGGCCCGGTTGCCGTCGTCGCCGCGGTAGCCGCTGCTCCAGCCGAACGGCGCGAGCAGATTCCAGAACTCGTCGTGCCCGATCCGCCCGGTGCGCCAGGCCTCTTCGTGGGTGTCGGCGAGGTGCACCGGCAGCACCAGAATGCGGTTCTGCCCCGGGGCCAGCCGGATGCCGTGCCGCTGTTCGTACAGCTCGGCGTAGCGCTCCCACTGTTCGCGGATGTATCCGTGGTACTGGTTCCACCAGACACAGCCGTGGCCCACCTCGGCCGCGTAGTCCAAAGTGGGCGGACTGGTGACCGCCTGCCAGATCTCGACGGGATGCAACGGACCCGGCACCAGCGTCAGCGTGTCCGCCTCGTGCTCGGGGTCGCGGTTGTCCGGCGGCGGCAGTTCGAAGAACTTCCCTTGGTAGGAAAAGGTTTCCTGACCCAACGCCGTGCGCACGATGTCCATGTACTCGGCGAAAACCGCACGGTTGTGCGCGTCGATGACCTTGCGTTCCTCGCTGGAGGTCAGCACCCCGATGTCCGCCTGGTGCGCGGTGAGGCTGCGCAGTTCGCGAGACACCGTGCCCCGGCCGACGCCGAGCACCGCTCGTCCGCGCGACAGGTTGAGCAGGCTGCTGAAATCCTCGGCCAGCCGCAGCGGATTCCACTGCGGGACGATGCTGAACATCGAGCCCAGCCGGATCCGCGAGGTCCGCGCGGCGAGATGCGCTTCGAGCATCATCGCGTTGGGCACGACCTCGTAGCCCTCGTGCTGGAAATGGTGCTCTGCCAGCCAATAACTGTCGTATCCCAGCTCCTCGGCCAGCTCGCCCATCCCGAGCAGCCGCTCGTGCGCGTGCCACACCTGCTCGCGGGTGGCGCGCCGCCGCGCGGCGGGCACCGGGTTCCCGGCCAGCACGTCCGGCATCTCGACCGAGCCGAAGAAAAACACTCCGTGCCGCACAGCGCCTCCATCCCGCCCGGGCTCGGCCGGGTCGTCCGCAAGAATGTAAGTAATATCAACACTGTGCGGTCCGACCTGCGGAGTGTCAAGCCCAAGAACCCTCTTGACATCTGCGGAAGGCGCGGCGCAGGCTGGGGCAGCCGTGTTACCTATATCAACACTGCCGCCGCAGGGGGCTCTCCGCTGGAGGACAGATGGTCAACGAAGCCCACGCAGTCCGCCCACCCGCCGTGTCCGTCGAGCACCACGGCATCGAAAGGATTCCCGACGACCAGCGCCACGGTTCGCCGCGTTCGGCCTTTTCCCTGTGGTTCGCGGGAAATCTGCAGTATTCCGCGCTCGCGGTCGGCGCCATTCCCACCGCGTTCCTCGGCCTCGGGTTCGGCGAAGCCGTCCTTTCGCTGGCCATCGGCATCCTGATCGGCAGCGTGCTGCTGGGCTTCGCCGCGTCGATGGGGCCCCGCGCCGGGGTGCCGCAGATGATCCAGTCGCGGATTCCGTTCGGCTACTACGGCAATTTCCTGCCGGTGCTGCTCCTGTGCCTGACCGGCCTCGGCTATTTCGCGGTCAACACCGTGCTCGGGGCCTACATCGTCCGCGAGCTGTTCGGGCTGCCTTTCCTGGTTTCGCTCGTCGCGGTGGCGGCGGTGCAGATCGTCATCGCGATCATCGGGCACGATCTGGTGCACCAGGCCGAACGCTTCCTCGCGATCGTCGCGTCCGCGCTGTTCGTAATCCTCACCTGGTACGGCCTGGCGAAAGGCGATCTCGCCGCGTCCGGCGACGTCGTGGCCCGGGGTGCGGGCGGGGTCGCCGGAGGCATGCTGACCACCGTCGCCCTCGCTTCGACCAGGACGTTCGGCTGGTCGATCGGCGGTTCGGACTACACGCGCTACCTGCCGCGCGACACCTCCCGCCGGCGTGTGCTGCTCGCGGCGTTCTCCGGCGCGTCGCTGGCCGGGCTGTGGATGGCGGTCGTCGGAGCGGCGATCGGCACCGTGATCACGGTGGACAGTCCGACCGATCTGGTGGCGAAGCTGATTCCGGCCGGCCTGGCCGCCGTGATCCTGGTGGCGTTGCTCGCGGCTTCGATCTCCGGCAGTGTCCTGGACATCTACACCGCTTCGCTCGGCCTGCTGATGGTGGGCGCCAAGGTTCGCCGCTGGATCTCCGCGATCATCATCGGCGTGCTGGGGACCGCGGTCGGTTTCGTCGCCGGGCACAACGCCGGGTCCGTCTTCGGCACCTTCCAGAATTTCCTGTTCCTGATGGGTTACTGGATCGGCCCCTGGCTCGGGATCGTCGTCATGGACGCCGTGGTCTTCGGCCGCGAGGAGATCGACCCGCGGCGGTATTTCGACCGCGCCCGCCGGTTCCGCCCGGGACTGGCGGCGTTCGTGATCGCCATCGCGGTCTCCGTGCCGTTCATGGACCAAAGCCTCTACACCGGCGCGTTCGCCGAGCGCTTCCCGCAGTTCGGCGACCTCACCCCGTGGGTCGCGGGCGCGGTCGCCGCCTTGGCCTACTACCTCATCCGACGCTACCGAAAGGCCGACGCGTGACGAAACAAGCACTTGGCCCGTTGAAGTACGGCGCCACGGTCCAGCCCTGGGGCAGAGGAGCCGCGGCAGGCGGCTTCGTCTTCCTCAGCGGAATCGACGGCGTCACCGACGAGCACGGCCAGCCCGCCCACGGCGTCGCCGCGCAAACCCTCGTCACGCTCAACCGCGTGCGCCGGCTGCTCGCCGACGCGGGCGCGGAGTTCGAGGACATCGTGCAGTTCGACCAGTTCCTCGCCGATCCCGCCGACCGCGCGGAGTACATGCGGGTGCGCGACGGCTGGCTGGCCGAGCACGCGCCCAAGCTGCTGTCCGAGCGTTCGTACGCGTCGCTGCTGATCTATCCCCCGCTGGCCACCCCCGAGATGCGGGTGGAGATCCGGGCCGTCGCCCATCTCGGTGCTTGAAGGAGATTCCTTATGGCTGCACGGATATTCGCTGAACTTCGGGCGTCGCAGGTCGAGGCTGCCTGCGGACCGTCCTCGGTCGCGGTGCTGCCCGTCGGCGCCGTCGAACAGCACGGCCCGCACCTCCCGCTGGCCACCGACGCGCTCGTCGCCGAAGCAGTGTCGAAAGAAGTCGTCGCCACCCACGACGAAGACCTCTGGCTGCTGCCGACGATCAGCTACGGCCGCTCCGTCGAGCACACCTGGGCGGCGGGCACCCTGTCCCTGTCCACCGCGACCTTCGCGGCGGTGCTCGACGACATCGGACGTTCGGTCGCCGCCGCCGGCATCCGCCGGATCGTCCTTGTGAACGGCCACGGCGGGAACGTGTCCGAGATCCAGACCGCGCTGCGCGATCTGCGCTTGGCCTACGGCCTGCTGACGTTCGGCATCAACGTGTTCCTCGCCGAGGAGCACGACCCGGCCTGGGCCGCGAGCGAAAACGGGCTCGGAATCCACGGCGGGGCCGCGGAAACGTCCCTGATGCTGCACCTGCGTCCCGACCTGGTCGACCTCTCCGCCGCGCGACGGCGGATCCCCGCGCAGCTGGCCGACAACGTCCACGCCCGATTCGGCGGCAGCGTCGCGTTCGGCTGGCTGGCCGACGATTTCGGCCCCGAGGGCTACCTCGGCGACCCGACCCTGGCCAGCGCCGAAGCGGGCGCGAGCGGGTTCACGTCGATGGTCGCCGCCTTGGGCGACCAGCTCGCGGAGGTCGCCCGCTTCGACTTCCCCGATTCCGCCCGATCGCGATAACCCACCGCAGGAAGCCGGTTCGCCATGCATACCGTCCAGGAACCCACGATCGTGGGCGTCGGCGGCACCGTCCGCCCCGATTCCTCCTCCGAACGAGCCCTCCGCGCGGTGCTCGAAAACGTGCGGGCGCACGGGGCCCGCACCGAACTGTTCACCGCACGAGACCTCGGTTTCGCCATGTACGAACCGGATCTCGCGCACCGCTGCCCGTCCGCGACCGCGTTCCTCGACGCCGTCCGCCGCGCCGACGGCGTGCTGATCTCGACGCCCGGATACCACGGCGGACTGTCCGGCCTGCTCAAGAACGCCTTGGACTACCTCCAGGACCTCGCCGGCGACGACCGCCCCTACCTGCACGGACGCGCCGTCGGCTGCATCGTCAGCGCGTACGGGCCGCAAGCCGGGGTCACGACGTTGACGTCGCTGCGCTCGACTGTGCACGCCCTGCGCGGCTGGCCGACCCCGCTCGGCGTCGTGGTCGACTCGACCGCTCAGCCCTTCGCCGCCGACGGCCGCGTCGCCGACCGGAAACTCGCCGCCCAGCTCGCGACCGTCGCCGAGCAGGTGGCCCGGTTCGCGACGGCGGAGATCCGGACGGTCGCATGACCATCTCGCTCGACGCACGCCCGCTCGACGCCGCACTCGACGCGCTCGCGCACGGCCAGCCGATCGTGCTCACCACCCCCGGCGCCGCGGCCCTCGTCCTGCCCGCGGCGGAGGCGTCCACCATCGCGCTGGCGTTCGTCATCCGGCACTCGTCCGGACTGGTCGGCGTCGCTTTGCCCGGCGACCGGTGCGACGCGCTCGACCTGCCACCCATGCGACCGAGCTTCCGCCACGACGGCGAGCGCGGCTGGTGCGTCGCGGTCGACGCCGCGACTGGCGTCACCACCGGGATTTCCGCGGCGGACCGGGCGGAGACGATCCGGCGTCTCGCGGATCGCGGCGCCCGGCCCGGGGACCTCCATCGACCGGGACACGTGCTGCCTTACGCCGTCCACCCGCGAGGGATCCTCGGCAGGCTCGCACTCCCTGAAGCGGCTGTCGGCCTGTGCATGCTGGCCCGGCTGCCCGCGGCGGCCGCGTTCGCCGAGCTGGTCAGTCCCGAAGATCCGAGGCGGATGGCCACGCCGGGCGAAGCAGCGGCCTTCGCCTCCGCGCACGGCGTGCCGGTGCTCGATTCGGCAGTCGCCGCCGTCTCCGGTCGGTGCGGGGAACCCTGAGGAATCCGATTGCCTCGGGGTTCCCCGCACCGCCTTTCCCGGCCAGCCACCGCCCGGCCAGCCACCGCCCGGCCGATCGATGCCCGGCCGATCGACGCCGAGCTGATCCGCCACGAGCGCAATGCCTTCCCACCGCGCGCGAAGCTTGCCGAACGCGATCTGCCGCGAGGTCGATTGGTCGTCCGCGAGCGGGAAAAGCGTCGCAAGTCGCCGTCTGCTCCACCGGAACGTGGCGGGCTGCGCGCAGAACCCGGTCGCGCACCTCTTCGGCCGTCTCCACGCGCGGGTGCGCTCAGCGCCAGCCCAGCTCCGGGGCGACGTGGGTCAGGATGCTCTCCAGCACGTGGGCGTTGTAGTCGACGCCCAGCTGGTTCGGCACGGTCAGCAGCAACGTGTCCGCGGCTTGGACCGCTTCGTCCTCCTTCAGCTCCCGCACCAGTTCGTCCGGTTCGGCGGCGTACGAGCGGCCGAAGATCGCCCGGGTGTTCTCGTCGATCATGCCGATCTGGTCGCGCGAATTGCGGTCGCTGCCGAAGTAGGCGCGGTCCAGGTCGTTGGTCAGCGCGAAGATGCTGCGGCTGACCGACACCCTCGGCTCGCGCTCGTGGCCCGCTTCCTTCCACGCCTCGCGGTAGGCCTCGATCTGCTTGCGCTGCTGGACGTGCAGCGGTTCGCCCGTTTCGTCGTCTTTGAGCGTGGAACTCTGCAGGTTCATGCCGAGTTTCGCCGCCCAGACGGCCGTCGCGTTCGAGCTCGAGCCCCACCAGATGCGGTCGCGCAGGCCTTCGGAGTGCGGTTCGAGCCGGAGCAGGCCCGGCGGGTTGGCGAACATCGGCCGCGGGTTCGGCTTCGCGAAGCCCTCGCCTTCGAGGAGCTTCAGGAAGACCTCGACCCGGTCACGGGCCATGTCCGCCTCGGTCTCGCCCTCCGCCGGGGCGTAGCCGAAGTACCGCCAGCCGTCGATCACCTGCTCGGGAGACCCCCGGCTGACGCCGAGCTGGAGCCTGCCCCGCGAGATGAGGTCGGCGGCGCCGGCGTCCTCGACCATGTACAGCGGGTTCTCGTAGCGCATGTCGATCACGCCGGTGCCGATCTCGATCTTCGACGTCCGCGCGCCGATGGCCGCGAGCAGCGGGAACGGGCTGCCCGCCTGCCGCGCGAAGTGGTGCACGCGGAAGTACGCGCCGTCGACGCCCAGTTCCTCGGCCGCGACCGCGAGGTCGATCGACTGGTGCAGGAAGTCGGCGGCCGACCGGGTCTCGGAGTGCGGGCTCGGCGACCAGTGGCCGAACGAGAGGAAGCCAATGTTCTTCACGCATCGTCAAACGTTCAACTACCGTGGCTCATTCCCGGGCGTCCGCCGCCTCCTCCGCGCGGTGCCGCCGAGGTTCGTGAGGGGAACCCTGAGGGACTCTGATTTCCCCTCACGAACCTCGGGCGCTGCGCAGCGGAGAGTCAGGAGAGCGCCGGCGCGGGACGGCTGAGTGCCCGGTCGAACACGTTCCGCAGCAGCCGCCGCACCACCGGGTCCACCCGGATGGCGCCGTTGAACGTCATCGACGACGCGCTGAACACGAACCCGCCGCCGGGCAGCTCCTTGCACACCATCGCCGCGCCCGCGCGGTCGGTCGGGTTCGTCCCCTGCGCGATGACCCCGCTCGGCGGCGCCTCTCCGTCGAGGCCCTGGAGGGTGTCGAACTCCCAGGCGCTCGCGGCGCCGTTGCGGCCGTGCGCGCCGAACTCGCTGCCGGGCGTCAGGCCGGTCCCGGCCAGGAACGGGTGGTCGCGCAGCACGCGGTACGGCGCGAAGGTCATCCAGCCCTCGTATTCGAAATTCACCCCGAGCAGCTGCGATTCGGGCAGGTTGTAGTGGTCGAGGAACAGATCGCGGCTGCCGTCGGCGGCACGGAACGTCAGTGTGGTGCCGTCGGCGTCGAACTCCGCGCGCTCGTAGATCTGGTTGCCTCCGGTGGCGATCACGCTGCCCCCGGAGGCGAGGTAGTTCGCCAGATTGGTGCGCATGGCCATCGAGAAGTACTCCGGATGCGAACCGAGCACGACCGCGCTGTACGCCGGGAGCCAGCCGCCGACGTGCAGATCGTGGTCGATGTAGCAGTCGAACCCGATCTGCTCCGCGCTCAGCCAGCGCAGCAGCTCCAGGTCGCTGTACAGCTCCAGGTCGTATTGGCCCTTCGGCGCGATCAGCCAGGTGTAGCTGGGCCGCAGGAACGAGATCGGGCGCCGGACGCCTTCCTGGCCCTCGGAATACTGGTCGTGCCCGCTCCAGCCGTTGTACGCGTGGTAGGTGTTGGTCGGCAGGACCACGGCGATTTTCCGCGCCGGCGCCGCGGGCCGCACCACGAACGGGATGTGCTGCACACGGCCGAACCGGCCGGTCAGCCGCGCGGCGTACACCCCGGACGGCCAGGTCGCGGGGATGTCGGCGGCGTAGCGCTCGGCCCAGCCGCATCCGGCGGACCGGTAGTTCGCGGCCACCGTCTGCAGACCGCCTGCGACGGTGGTCGTCCCGGTGACCGCCTCCGGCGTGTCCCCGCCGGGGGCGACGCGCACGAGCTGCGCGGTGACCGAGCTGAACGCCGTCGACAGCGCGATGGAAACGCGGCCGCCGGCGGGCACGCTCTACTGCCGCGGATACCCTTGCAGCCCGGCGCCGCGCTCGACGGTGAAACCCTTCCCGACGACGACACCGGTCCCGTTGTCGATCCAGCGCGGCCCGCCGTCGGTGTCGACCGTCTCATGGTTGGCGAGGCGCAGTTCGACGAGATCGCCGTCGTCGCCCGGCACCGTCGAATGATCGATCCGGATGAGATAAACCGCGCCGTTGCCGCCTCCGGCGAACAAGTCCCGGCGGAACAGCTCGAACCAGTCGTTGTCGCCGATCGCGACGGGCTGCCCGCCGTTCGCCCATCCGATGCCGTCGCGGTAGCGGAACCAGGTGAGCGCTCCGGTGCCGCTGACCGCGTAAAGGACATTCGCGGTGTCGGAGAACAGATAGCGCGCGGCGTTGAATCCGTCGCCGAGCGGTTGAGGCGTTTCGAAAGTGCCGTTGACTCGCCGTGAGCGGTACAGGACTCCGTCGGCGTCCACGCACCAGATGACGCCGCCCGGGCCGCCGAAAATGCGCGGGAAGGCGTTGAATCCGGTCCCCACGACGACGCCGGTGCCGTTGTTGGCCCACGTCCCCGCGCCGGTGTCCAGGTCGGCGACGAGCCGCTGGTAGCACAGCACCGTCCCGTCCCCGCGCACTCCGTAGAGGACGCCGTTCAGATCGCCGAGCACCGTGTCGAAGTCCTGCCAGCCGGATCCGATCAGCAGCCCGCCGCCCTGGTTGGCCCAGTCGAACGCGGCGGCGGGCCAGCCCCGGTGCCGGTACCAGTACAGGGCACCGTCCGACTGCACGGCGTAGACGATCCCGTCGCCTCCGCCGACGAGCCTGCTCCACCGCTGGTGCGGATCGAACGCTCCGGTTTCCAGTGCTTCTTCCGGAGGTGCCTGTGCTGCTTCGGCGATCGGCAATGCCGGACGGCCGCTGATGGTCCCCATGTCTCCCCCAGGAGTTCGGTGTGCGTCCCCTTCGCACACTTCTGATGGGGCTCACGCTCGGGCGGCCGCAGGTCGTTTACCCGGCGGCACCACGACCACCCGATCAGCGCAACGGCTCAGCGGGCGAGGCGTTCCAGCAGGACGACGGTCACCGTGTCTCCGGCCTCCTTGCCGATCGCTTTCCGGAGCGAGGCGTTGACCGGGAGTTTGTGAGTGCCGTCGCCGAGCGCCATGAAGGAACTGCGGAACGGCTCGCCGTCGACGGTGCCGCGGACCTTCACCAGGCCGCGGGTGCCGAAGAACTCCGCGGAGCCGGGCCAGATCAGGTAGGTGTGGCCGCCTTTGGCCGGGCTTGTGCGCAAGGTCGCGGTGAATTCCTCGTCGAGTTCGCCGGTCGTCATCGGGTTCTCCTTCGGGTCGGCGGAACGTTCACCCCGAGGTACGAACCTGGTCGCGGGATTTCGACACGGTACCGGCCTGCCGCCGGTCCGCCGGTTGTGAAGTGGATTCCGCCAGAGGCCGAGTCGTGGATTCCGTGTCCCGCAGCACGATGCCGGGGTTGTCCTTGCACTGGGCGAAGAACTGATCGCGCCGAATTTCCGCTGTCCGCCCCAGAAAGCGCCGCCGCAGTGGTGCGGGGCGTTGTCCGCGCTCAGCGGCTGCCCGAAGACCGGCAGCAGGTCGTGGCCGGTCGCCGGCATGATGCCCGGGTAGTTCGCGGAATACGTTGTCGTGCGCGATGTCCACGGCCGGATCCTTCACCTCCCGGTTCGCCCGGACCGCGAGCGAATCGGCGGAACGCACGAGTTCTCCACCCGCGAGTTCCGGGTGCCGTGCTCCGGCATCCTGATTCCTCCTGCTCCGCTCAGCGGGATCTCCTTGACAGCACTCCCGTGCACACCGACGATGATTCATCAGATGTATCGGCCGCATCCTCGCCCCGATTTCCCTGATGATCGAGAAAATCCCGCCAGGCATCGGACCACTGGACTTCACTGTGGAGGCTCCATGACGACCTATCCTCGCCGGCACGCACTCGGCATGGCACTCGGCGGCGCGGTGCTGCTCGGGCTGCCGGGCACCGCGGCGGCCGCGGGCGGGCCGGCGCGGCCGGTGGTCACGGACGGGGCGGGCGCGCCGGTCGTGCCGCCGCCTCCGCCGGTGCCGGTCCCGCTCGACGCGTGGTTCGACAACGACGGCATCGACTCCGCGAACGCGCACGACGGGAACTTCGACGGCTCCGGCTACACCTTCCCGGCGGAGCAGATCCCGGCGGGCAGCACGGTCACCGCGGGCGGCGTGCCGTATCTGCTCGGCTCGGCGGCCGCCGGGGCCAAGAACAACGTCGTCGCGCTCGGCCAGCGCGTCGACCTGCCGAAAGGCCGGTACTACGGCGCCGCGTTCCTCGTCGCGTGCAGTTACGGCAGCACCGGAGGCGACGCGACCGTCCACTACGCCGACGGCAGCACCAGCACCGCCGCCCTGTCCGGCTCCGACTGGTACGGCTCCGGCGGCGCCGTCGCCTCGACTTTCCGCTACGGCCCGGGCGGCGTCGCCGACCAGAACCCGGTGTCGATCGGCACCGCGCAGGTGTGGATCGATCCGGCACGCGAGGCGGTCGCGCTGACTCTGCCCAAGACCGCCCTACCGGCGGCGAATGCGGCGAGCCTGCACGTGTTCGCCTTGACGCTGCAGCCGGTCGCGCAAGGCCGTTCGGCCACCGTCCTCGACGCCCGGGCGACCGCGAACCTGCTGCAGGACGGCGGTCCGCAGGCAGTCGAGGCGACGATCGTCAACACCGGCACCGTCTGGCTGGAAACGCGCGACCGGATCACCGTCACGCTCGACGTGCCGGGGGGCCGGGTGCGCACGCCAGCGCCGATTCCCCGCCTCGCGCCGGGCGAACAGACCACCGTGCGGCTCGGCCTCGCCGCCGACCGCGGCCTGCCCGCCGGGACCCCGGCGACCGGCCGGATCCGGGTGCTCGCCGACCGGTCGACGATCGCCGCCCGGACCTTGCCGGTGCCGCTCGGCATTCCGGATTTCCGGCCGGCCGACGCGTCGCTGTCCACGCACCGCGCGCCGTATTGGTTCCGCGACGCCAAATTCGGGATCTTCATCCACTGGGGCGTGTACTCGGTGCCCACGTGGGCTCCGGTCGGACAGCAGTACGCCGAGTGGTACTGGAACAACCAGCAAGACCCCGACGGCCCCACTTACGCCCACCACGCCAAGACATACGGCGAGTCGTTCGTCTACGACGACTTCATCCCGAGGTTCACCGCCGCCCGGTTCGATCCGCGTTCGTGGGTGCGGCTGATCGAGGACGCGGGCGCGCAGTACTACGTGCTCACGTCCAAGCACCACGACGGTTTCGCCTTGTGGGACACGAAAGTCAGCGGCCGCAACGCCAAGAAGCTCGGCCCGCGCCGCGACCTCGTCGCCGACCTGTTCGCCGCCTCGCGCAAGTACACGCCGGGCCTGCGCAACGGCCTGTATTTCTCGCTGCCCGAATGGTTCAACCCGGACAACCCGTGGATGGGCCACGCACCGCGCAATCCGTACACCGGCGCGCCGCTGCCCTACACCGGCTACACCGCCGGACGCGATTTCGTGAAGGATCTTCAGGCGCCGCAGGTGCTGGAGCTGATCTCCGGCTTCGACCCGGACGTGCTGTGGTTCGACATCGGCGGCGTGAACGACAGTCGCGAAGTGCTCACCGAATACTTCAACCGGGCCAAGAACCGGCGACGGCCCAAGGACGTCACGTACAACGACCGCGGCGGCATCCCGGACCACGACTTCACCACGCCGGAGTACACGACGTACCCCAACACGGTCGTCGCGAAGTGGGAGTCGAGCCGGGGCCTGGACCCGTTCTCCTACGGCTACAACCGCGCGACGCCGGAGGGCAAGTACATGACCACCGCCGACGTGGTGCACACGCTGGTCGACGTCGTGTCGAAGAACGGGAACTTCCTGCTGGACATCGGCCCCGATTTCGACGGCACGATCCCGGCGGTGATGCGGCAGCGGCTGCGCGAGACCGGGGTTTGGCTGCGCACCAACGGAGAAGCGATCTACGGCACCACGTACTGGTCGCGAATGGCCCAGCTCGGCGACCTGCGGTTCACCGTGCGGCCCGGTTCGGCGTTCTACGTCATGTCGCTCGTCGCGCCGGGCTCGCGGCTCGTGGTCGACGCTCCGGTCCCGATCCGCCGCGGCGACCGCGTGAGCATGCTCGGCTACGGCGGGCCGCTGCACTGGAGTCAGAGCGAGGGCCGGCTCGTCATCGACGTTCCCGCGGCGGCGCGTGCGGCGGGAAAGCACGCTTGGGTGTTCAAAGTGGACTGGCGCTGAAGCAGGCCGGGGCGGTCCGCGACGGGCCTCCCCGGCACCCGCTCTCCCGATCCTGCGCCCGGGCCGCCACGTCGGCGTCCGAGCAGAATCCGCGGCCGCTGCGCTTCAAACACAGCAAGCCCAGCAATCGCCCGCTCGCGTCCACTACCGCCAGCCTGCGCCGGGACATGCTCAGCCACGTCGCGTACAGGTCCGCCTCCGGACCCACCACCCGGCCGGTCACCCGGCCCGCCCGGCAAGCCGGAAGCGCGTCCGGCAGCCCGTCCANCCCGTCCAGATCCGGCCGCTCCACGACGCTCAGCAGCGTTTCCCCGGAAACGACCAGCGCGGCATGCACGTGATCGTCCTCGAAGAGCGCGCGCACCTCGCCGGCCGTCGCCGAGGCGTCGAGCACCTTCGGCACCCGGAGCATCACCTCGCCGACGGTCGACGCGCCGCGGAAATCCGGTGCCGTCACTGCGGGTTGTCCCACTCCGCGTCAGCCTGGTCCTCCGCCTTCGTGCGTTCGCCCGCCAGCTCCAGGGCCCGCTGTGCGGCGGCCTCGTCCGGGTACGGGCCGAGCCGGTCGACGCCGCGCGCTCGGCGGCCGCGCTCGACCTCGTTCGTGCGCGTGTTGCAGTACCACTCTTCAGACATCGTCAGCTCCCCCGCGAATCGATCGAGCGCGCCGAATCGACCCGCAGCGCCTGCATAGCGGTGACCAGTTCGGCCAGGTCCCGCGGATCGGTCAGCGTCCGGTCGGTGAGTTCCCGGATCCGGCGCAGCCGGTACCGGACCGTGTTGGCATGGCAGTGCAGCACCTGCCCCGCGCGGTCGGAGGAGCCGCCGTGCGCGAAGTACGCGTCCAGCGTCTCCAGCAGCACGTCGCGTTCCTCGGCGGGCAGTTCCAGCACCGCACCGAAGACCTGCTCCCCCAGCCTGCGGCCCTCGTCCGGGTCGTAGGCGACGAAGGCGGCCAGCGGGCTCGGGTCGAACGCGCGGACCTCGCCCCGTTCGGGCGGGATGCCCGACAGCGCGGTCCGCGCCAGGTGGACCGCGCGCGGGGTTTCGGTCAGCGAGCGGAACAGCGGGCTGACGCCGGTGCGGGCCAGCGCCAGTTCGCGCAGCAAGCCGAGCATCGCGTCGTACTGCTCCTCGCGCAGCGACACCACGCCGGCCTGCAGCGTCGGCGACAGATGCCACGCCGACACGATGCCGAGCTTGCCGAGCCGCCGCTCGACGCCGACCAGGCTTTCTTCGGCCAGCCCGCGCGTCTCGGCGGCGACCACGGTCAGCTTGCCGTCCAGCGACAGGCCGAGCAGCCGTCCCGCCTCCCACGGCCCGGAATCGGACCCGCGCGCGCCGGTCAGCAGCACCTCGGCCAGCGCGGACCGCCGCCGCTGCTGGGCGACCAGCAGTTCCGCGCTCGCCGCCCGGTACGCCTCGGTGACGCGGACCGCGTGCTCGTCGGTGACCCGCCACAGCAGGCTCGCGACATCGATCAGCACGTCGGTGCTTCCGGTCTCGCGAGCGCGGCCCACCAGCAGGTCCCACAGCATCGCGCAGGCGATCCGGTACACCTGCAGCACCTCGGGCAGCGGCGCGCCCTGGTGCGCCCGGCGGCGGCCGGTCTCCTTCGGCGCGCGCTGGTCCGGCGTCTCGCCGCCGCGGAGCGCGTCGACCATGAACCGGAGGTTCACCGCGATCGAGCGGCGCAGGTCGGCGCGCGGGACGATCTTCTCGTCCCGGTACATCCCGATCCGCTCGCAGCTCGCCGCGCAGACGTCGTCGATCAGCCGGGGCAGCCGAACGCCTGCCCAGGCGACGAGTTCGGTCAGGGCGGCGGTCCGCACAGCGCTTTCGTCCCGGTCGGCCACGTCCGGGATCGTACCCGCGCCCCCGAGCGGCCGCCCCCGCGGATTTCCCTCCCGGGAAAGCGCTCTCCGATTTATCGCGCATTTTGTGAGCCGGAACAGAATTGTTTGTCGCGCTCCACAACAACCCCGTTCGCATTCCCCGGCCGGATGCCCGGCGCGGGCCGTCGTGCTTGAATCGACAGGGAAGCACAGTTCCGGCGAGAGGGTTACGGTGGACGAGCAGCGCGAGGGCCGGCCGGAGTTCAAGCCTTACCACCATCCGGCCGCGGGCTGGGGCGCGGCGAAAAGCGTGACGCAGTTCCTCGTCCGGGAACGGGAACTCGTCGCCGGCCCGCGCGCGATCGTGAAGATGAATCACGAGAACGGCGGGTTCGACTGCCCGGGCTGCGCGTGGCCGGACGACACCAAAGGCCTGCATCTCGACATTTGCGAAAACGGGATCAAGCACGTCACCTGGGAGATGACGCGCAAACGCGTCGGCGCGGAATTCTTCGCCGCGCACACCGTGTCCGAACTGGACGGCTGGAGCGACACCGCGCTGGAGGCGCAGGGCAGGCTCACCGAGCCGCTGCGCTACGACGAGAAAACCGACCGGTACGTGCCGATCTCGTGGGACAAGGCGTTCGAGCTGGTCGGCGTCACGCTGCGCGGTCTCGGCTCTCCCGACCAGGCGGCGTTCTACACGTCCGGGCGGCTCGGCAACGAGGCGACGTTCCTGTACCAGCTGTGGGCACGGGAGTTCGGCACCAACAACCTGCCGGACTGCTCGAACATGTGCCACGAAGCGAGCGGCCGCGCGTTGCAGGCCGCCCTCGGCACCGGCAAGGGCACCGCGGACATCCACGACTGGGAAGCCGCCGACGCGCTGTTCATCATGGGCGTCAACGCGGCGTCGAACGCACCCCGGATGCTCACCGCGCTCGCCGAAGCGCACCGGCGCGGCGCGCAGGTCGTGCACATCAACCCGCTGGTCGAGGCCGGGGCCACGCGCACGATCATCCCGCACGACTTCGTCCGGATGGCGACGTTCCGGGCGACCCCGACGTCCACCCTCAACCTCCAGCCGCGCATCGGCGGCGACCTGGCGTTCCTCCGCGGCATGGCGAAAGCCCTGTTCGAGATGGCGGAAACCGATCCCGGGGCGATCGACTCGGAGTTCCTGGAGACCTGCACCAGCGGCGTCGAGAAGTACCAGGTCGTCTGCGAAACCACGTCCTGGGCCGAGCTGGAACGGCAGTCCGGGCTGACCGAGGGCGAGATCCGCGCGGCGGCGAAGATCTACCGCGACGCCGACCGGTCGATCATCAGCTGGTGCCTCGGCGTGACCCAGCACGAGCACGGCGTCGACACCGTCCGCGAGATCGTGAACCTGGTGCTGCTGCGCGGAAACATCGGCCGCCCCGGCACCGGGCCGTCGCCGGTGCGCGGGCACAGCAACGTGCAGGGCAACCGCACCTGCGGCATCGACCACCGCCCGGCGCCGGAATTCCTCGACCAGCTCGCCGAGGTCTGCGGCATCGACCCGCCGCGCCACCACGGGCTCGACACCGTCGGCGCGATCGAGGCGATGCATCGCGGCGACGTGCGCGTGTTCGTCGGCATGGGCGGCAACTTCGCCCTCGCCGCGCCCGACACCCCCTACACCGCGGCCGGGCTGCGCAAGTGCGAGCTGACCGTGCAGGTCAGCACCAAACTCAACCGCAGCCACCTCGAACACG
Source organism: Amycolatopsis sp. M39 (assembly GCF_001651785.1). NCBI lineage: Bacteria > Bacillati > Actinomycetota > Actinomycetes > Pseudonocardiales > Pseudonocardiaceae > Amycolatopsis > Amycolatopsis sp. M39. The sequence goes on along the minus strand of NZ_LWSF01000028.1, from coordinate 122,192 downwards.
GCACACAGGCGCTGATCCTGCCCTGCCTCGGCCGGACCGAAAAAGACTTCCAGGCGGCCGGGCCGCAGTCGACGTCCGTCGAGGACGCGATGAGCATGGTCCATCTGTCCACCGGCATGAAGAAGCCGGCCTCGCCGCACCTGCTGTCCGAGCCCGCGATCATCGCCGGGATGGCGAGCGCCACACTGCCGGAGAGCCCGACGCCGTGGGCGGACTACGTCGGCGACTACGACCGCATCCGCGACACCATGGCGCGGGTGCTGGACGGATTCGAGGACTTCAACACCCGCGTCCGCGAACCCCTGGGCTTCCGCATCCGCCAGGCCGCGCGCGAACGGGTCTTCCGCACGCCGTCCGAGCGCGCCGAGTTCTCGACCGCGGACCTGCCGGACGTCGTCCCCGCCGCAGGCACGCTGGCGCTGGGCACGATGCGCTCGCACGACCAGTGGAACACGACGATCTATTCCGACGACGACCGGTATCGCGGCATCAAGAACCTCCGCACGCTGGTGTTCCTGAACACCGAGGACATGCGGGACCGCGGGCTGAGCGAGTTCGACGAGGTCGACATCACGGCCACCGCGAAGGACGGAACGGAGCGTTCGGTGCGGCGTTACCGGGCGATCCCGTACGACATCCCGCGCGGGTGTGCGGCGGGGTATATGCCGGAGATGAACGTGTTGTGCGCCATCGGCGATTACAGCACGCAGAGCGACCAGCCGTTGATGAAGCATTTGAAGGTCACGGTCGAGCGCTCCGCTTGAGCGCGGCGGTCCGGCACGGGGCGCGAACCAGCACTGCCGCCCCGATCCCGGCCGCCACACCGACCAGCGTGTCCGCCACCCGCGCGGTGAGCAGCGTCGCGGGGGCGGCGGGCGCGGCCAGTTCCGTCATCACCAGGATCAGCGGAGTGAAGAACCCCAGCGCGATCCCGTAGTGCCGGGACATGAACAACTCCGTCGGGAACAACAGCACAATCACCGCCAACGCCAGCGGCGCGGCTCCGAATCCCGGCAAGAGCAGCAAAGCCGTGACGACCAGTCCGGCGAGCGTGCCGAGGACCCGGTGCGCGCTGCGGTCCAGCACGCTGCGCAGGCCCGGATGCACCCGGCTGCGCGGATCAGCCGCCGCCAGCGGGACCGCCGCCGAGGCCATCGCCCAGTTCGCGTGGTCCACGCCGAGCAGCAGGCCGACCGCGCCCGCGGCGGCGATCGCCGACGCGTACCGGGCGGCGTGCACGACGGCGCAGGCGGTGCCGCATTCCGGTGCGCAGGCCGGCTTCCCGGGAGGGGCCGGGCGTTCCGGACCGGTCAGTCCAATGAGGACACACCCGGCGATCGTGCCCGCGCACAAGGCGATTCCGGCCCACGGTTCGACCCGCCCGGCGGGCACGAGAGCGATCGCGCCGAGTGCGAAGATGCCGAAGAACGGTCCACGCGGGCTCAAATCCAAGCGATTCGTCACGAGTGCGCAGCCGAACGAGAACGTGGCCTCGGTGACCACCAGCAGCCAAGACGGCGCGTTCCCGGCCGACAGCAGCACCCCCAGCGAGACGCCGCTCAGCAGCACCGCACCCGCCTGGATCTGGTGCCGGAAACGGAGTACGCGCGACTCGGCCCGGCCGTACATCCCGGCGAAGGAACCGAACGCGGCGAAAATGATCAAGTCCGGACGGCCCCCCGCGAGCAGCGCCAGCCCGGGAATCAGCAGCCCGGCCGCGACCCGGCCCGCGTGCCACCATTCGCCGCCGTCGAACGAACGCGCGGCTGCGGCCGAGGTCGCCACCGGCACCTGTCCTCCGCTTGATCGTCTGACGGGACCGCACCGGGATCAGCCGGTCTTCCTACGGTATCTGCGCCAACGGCAGTACCAGGCCGGTTTGTGGGGCGCCACAATAATGTCTGCGCCGTCAGCCAAGCGCGCACCGCGGCGATTTTCGCCGAAACGAGATTCCAGGAAAACGTGGTCCCCTTCGACGTCGAAGAACATCGCGGCCTCGATTCGGTGCGTGGCCGCCCCGTCGTCAGCCTGCCGCGCCGCATGTCACTCTTGACGGGAAACGTGGTACTCACTGCCGCTGGCGCGCCGGTCCTCGCCGATTCCGGCGCACACTCTTCCCACGAAAGGACAAGAGACCACCAGCAGCCTCGGGAGCCTCCAGTGAGACGCACCAGAATCGCTCTCTTCGCCCTGCTCGTCCTCTGCGCCGCGAGTTTCGGCCCCGCCGCCGCGTCGGCGAATCCGGGACGCGCCGCCTTCGCCCTCTCCAGCGCCGCCTTCGCCGACGGCGGGATGATCCCCAAGGTCCACGACTGCGCCAGCAGCGGCGACGGCGACCCCGGAAAGAAGAACGAGTCGCCGCCGCTGGCCTGGTCCGGCGCGCCGGAGCAGGCCAAGAGCTACGCGATCGTCCTGCACGACCTCGACAACGGCATCATCCACTGGGTCGTCTACGACATCCCGGCGAACATCGCCGGACTGCCGCAGAACATCGACCACGCCTACCAGCCGACGGTGCCCGCCGGGTCTCGGCAGGCCTACTACCGCGGCAGCGCGAACTTCTTCGGATACCAGGGCCCGTGCACGACGAACCACACCTACGAGTGGGCCGTGCACGCACTGAACAAGGAATCACTCACCGAACTCGGCTCCGCCTCGTCCACCCAGGCCGCCGAGGCCGCGATCGACGCGGCGACCATCGCGACCGCTTCGCTGCGCGGCAGCTCGTAGCGGAACCGGGGGCACGGTTCAGAAGGCGATCACCTGGCGGACCGCGCCTCCGTCCCGCAGCCGGGCGAAACCCGCGTTGATCTCGTCCAGCGTGCTCGCACGCCTCACCGGAAGCGACCCCGCCTGGTACGGCGCGATGAACCGGGGCACCTCCCGCCGCGGCACGCACGAACCGAGGTAACTCCCAGGCGGGGTTTTCTCCTCGGCTACCAGGCTTTGCGCGGGCAGGGTCGGTCCGGCGGGCCAGGTCGCCTCGTGAGCCTGGCTCAGCGCAGCGACCACGCCGGTCGTGTGGACCGCGTGATCCACCCGGCCGCCGATCACCGCGACGTCACCGGTCAGCAGCGCTATCGCGACCGCGAAGTCGATGCCGCAGGCGACGCCGACCAGCCCGCCCCGAAGCCGCCGCCGGTCGCGGTGAGCACCGCGCCGAGCCCGGCGGTCGAAGAACAGTCCGCCCAGGACCACGTACCACAGCAGGTTCGCCTTGCGCGGCAGCTTCGGCACCGTGTTGATCACCCCGGTGACCGCCGAACCATTCGCGATCGATCGCGGCAGTGCGGCCGTGGGCGAACTCACGGAACGCCGGCTTTCTGCGCTGGCTGTCAGCGATCCCGGCACAGCACGGTTAACCGGCATCGCCACTCGCGACCCCCTACAGCACCTTCTCCAGGAAGGCTTGCGCGCGCGGATTCGCGTTGCGCGCGGAGAAGAACTCCGACGGCGGCAGGTCGGCGGCGATCTTCCCGCCGTCGACGAAGACCACGCGGTCGGCGACCTTGCGGGCGAACCCCATCTCGTGGGTGACCACGAGCATCGTCATGCCGNGGGTCCAGCGCCGAGGTCGGCTCGTCGAACAGCATCAGCTTCGGGTCCATCGCGGCGGCGCGGACGATCGCGACGCGCTGTTTCTGCCCGCCGGACAGCCGGTTCGGGTACGCGCCGGCGCGTTCGAGCATGCCGACGCGCTCCAGCAGGGCACGTGCCTTCGCCTCGGCTTCTTCCTTGCTCCGCTTGAGCACGTTCATCTGCGGCAGCACGACATTGCGCAGCGCCGTCATGTTCGGGAACAGGTTGAAGTGCTGGAACACCATGCCCATCCGGGACCGCAGCCGGTCGAGGTCGACGCCGCGCCCGGTCAGTTCCTCGCCGTCGAACGAGACGCTGCCCGAGGTCGGGGTCTCCAGGAGGTTGAGGCAGCGCAGGAAGGTGGACTTCCCGCCGCCGCTGGGGCCGATCACCGCGACCACCTGGCCGGGTTCGATCGCGAAGTCGATCCCGCCGAGCACATCGGTGTCCCCGTAGGACTTGGTGAGACCGCGGACTTCCAACAGTGCCATCAGATGTACACCGCCATCTTCTTCTCCAGGGTGCGCGTCGTGAAGCTGATCAGGTTGGTGAGCAGGTAGTACAGCAGGCCGATGAACAGGTACACGGTCAGCGCGTCGAAGGTGCGGGAGATGATCGTCTGCCCCACCAGGAACAGCTCGTGAATGGTCACGAAGGACACCAGCGCGGAGTTCTTCGTCAGCGACACGAATTCGTTGCCCAGCGGCGGAAGCATCCGCAGGAACGCCTGCGGGATGATCACGTGCCGCATCGCCGACACCTGCGACATTCCGCACGACCGCGCCGCTTCCAGCTGTCCGCGGTCGATGGACTGCACGGCCCCGCGGAAGATCTCGGTCACGTACGAGCCGCTGTAGAGCCCGAGCGAGATGATGCCCGCGGTCATCGGCGGAAGCTGCACGCCGAGCTGCGGCAGTCCGAAGTAGATGAAGAACAGCTGCACCACGAACGGCGTCCCGCGGATCACCGACACGTAGACGTTGCCGATCCACCGGACCGGCGCGATCTTGCTGAGCTTGGCGAACCCGCCGAGCGTGCCGAGCAGCAGGCTCAGCGCCAGCGCGAGCAGGATGACCTGGAGGCTGACCAGCAGGCCCTGCCAGAGCTGTCCCGAGGAGTCGACGATGGTGGCGAAGTTGAACAGCGAGTGCCCGCCCGGCTTCGCGGCGGTGCTCTCCGCGCCGAACCACTTTTCGGTGGACTGCTGGTAGGAACCGTCGTCGCGCATCTGCTTGAGCGCGGTGTTGAACGCGGTCCGCAGCTCGGTGTCGGCCTTCTGGAAGGCGTAGCCGTAGTTCTCCTCGGTCAGCCGGTCGCCGACCTGCTTGAGGCCGCCTTGCTGCGCGATGAAGTACTTTCCGGCCGGAGCCCCGGTGACGACCGCGTCCGCCTGGCCCAGCTTCACCGACGAGAACATCTGCTCGTTGGTCTGCGCCGTGATCAGCCGCGCGGCCGGCTGGTGCTGGGTGAGCCAGTCGACCGACTTCGTGCCCACCTGGACCGCGACCCGCTTGCCGGCGAGATCCTTCAGCGAGGTGACGGAATTGTCCTGGTCGGACACAAAAACCGCGAGCCCGCCCGGATAGTAGATGTCCGAGAAGTCGACGGCCTTCTGCCGCGCGGGGCTGCTGTAGATCGCCGACGCGCCGACGTCGATCTGGTTCGCCTGCAGCGCCGGGACGATGTTCCCGAACGGCATCTGGACGAAGTCGACCTTCTGGATGCCCGCCCGCTGCGCGAGCGCCCGGACCAGGTCGATGTCGAAGCCGAGCTGGCCGCCCTTGGCGTCGGTGAACTCGAACGGCGGGAACGTGGCGTCGGTGCCGACCCGCAGCGCGGTCTGCCCGGACCGCAGCGCGGCGAGCTTCCCGCCCTGCGGTTCGGCCGCGCTCGCCGCGCTCACGGGCAGGAACGCGAGCAGGCAGGCCAGCAGCACGGCGCCGAGCCGCGGCCAGATTCGCTGAGGGGGCATGTTCAGTGTCCTTCCGGGACCGGACGGCTCGTCACGAGCGTGTGCGCGAGGCGGGCCGCGATCCGGGCTGTGCGGTGGTCGGCGTCGTAGACGGGGTTCAGTTCGGTGATGTCGGCGAGGGCGAGCTTCGGGTCGCTCGCGACCAGCCGGCACACCTCGAGGACGACCGCGGCGGGTACGCCGAGGGTCGCGGGAGCGCTGACCCCGGGCGCCTGCGCGGCGGGGAGCACGTCGAGATCGATCGACAGATACAGCGCGTCGACGTCCGCGACGAAGCCCCGGACGAAGTCGAGAACTGGTTCGAGACGACGTTCCTGGCAGTCGACGTCCAGGAGGTGGCGGACGTTCAGCCCGGCGGCCGTCTCGAACAGCGCGGCGGTGTTGCCGGGTTCGCTGATTCCGGCCACGGCGTAGGCGAATTCCGCGCCGCGTTCGGCTTCCCTGGCCGCGATCTGCCGGAACGGAGTGCCCGAGGACGGGCGGTCTGCCGTCCGCAGGTCGAAATGCGCGTCGAGGTTGAGGATGCCGAGGCGCCGCCCGTCCAGCAGCCCGCTGCGGGCGAGGCCGAGGTAGGAGCCGTACGCCGTTTCGTGGCCGCCGCCGAGCACCAGCGGGAGGTTTCCGTCGCTGAGCTGCTTCGCGACCAGCTCGCCGAGGTTTTCCTGCCCCGCTTCCAGCTCGTCGCCTTCGACGACGACGTCCCCCGCGTCGCTCACCGCGAACTCCGGCCGGATCGCGAACGACGCCAGCGCTTGCCGGATCGCGTCCGGCCCGCCTCGCGCTCCCGGCCGTCCGCCGTTGCGCCGGACTCCGGCGTCGCTGGCGAACCCGATCAGCGAAACGCCGGTGCCGCTGGAGAATTCGTTGACGGCGTGATGCCATCGGCGGTGTTCCGGACCGCTGCCGTCCTCGCGTCCGGTCCATTTCCTGGTGCTCACACGTGCTCCTGCGATCGGCTGATGTCCTGCGCGGCGGCGTGGGTGAGCGTGACGAGGGAATCGCGGCGCGGGCGCACGCGAAAGTCGGGGGCCATCGTGCTCACCGTGCCGACGAGGTCGCGGTGCCGGTCCAGCACCGGCACGCTCACGCCCCACACCCCCGGGTCGACCTGGCCGACGCTCTCCGCGAAGCCCTGGTCCCGGACCCGTCGCAGCTCTGTTTCGAGCTTCGCGACCTGCTCCCCGCTCAGCCCGTGCGCTTCGGCGGTCGCCGCGACCCGGTCCTCCGGCAGATGCGCCAGCAATGCCTGCGCACTCGCGCCGAAGACGAGCGGTTTGCTCAGCCCCGGCGAGAAACTGCATCGGATCACGCGGGTCCCCTCGGCCGCTTCGACGCAGAGCACGTCGTTGTCGCGGGCGATGAGGAACGCGGCGAGCTCGTCGGTCTCCGCGGCGAGCTGCCGGAGCCGCCGCTTGACGCCGCCCTGGCCGAGCGCCTCGCGCCGGTAGTTCTCGGCCATCTGGACGGTGAGCGAACCCGCGCAGTACCGGCCGCGAGTGCGCGCTTGGTGCACGAGCCCGATCTCGACGAACGTCGTCAGGTAGCGGTACACGGCACTGGACGGAATCCCCGTGCCGACGGAGATCTCCTCCGCCGTGGCGCTCTCCCGCTCGGCGAACACCGCCAGGATCCGCGCCGCTCTGGTCCCGGCTCTCCGGTTGGCATCCGCGCTTGTCATGGCGGGCACGCTACGTCGCGGGCGGGCGGGTTCCTAGCGGCTTTTCCCAGTTAATGGGAAGTTTATTCCCGGTGATTGGCTGTGCGCGGAGCGGAGCGATGCTCCGGTACCGCTTCGTCCGCCCGCACGGCCGAAACTCCGGCGACACCAGCGAAGCCATCCGGAATACTCCCCCTGGTGTTCCTGACCGTCACCACCACCCACCAGCCCGCCTCCGACCTGGGGTTCCTGCTGCACAAGCACCCGGGCCGGGTGCAGTCGTTCGAGCTTTCCGCCGGGCAAGCGCACGTCTTCTACCCCGAGACGTCCGAAGAGCGGTGCACCGCCGCGCTGATGCTCGAGGTCGACCCGGTGTCGCTGGTGCGCGGCAAGGCGGGCTCCGGCGACGGGTTCACGCTGGGCCAGTACGTGAACGACCGCCCCTACGCGGCCTCCAGCCTGCTTTCCGTGGCGCTCAAGGAAGTGTTCCGCACCGCGCTCGCCGGCCGGTGCGAGTCGCGTCCGGAGCTGGCGGCCAGCGCGATCCCGCTCGACATCCGGGTGCCCGCCTGTCCGGGCGGAGCCGACCTGGTGCGCCGGATGTTCGAACCGCTCGGCTGGACGGTCGAGGCGACGGTGCTCCCGCTGGATCCGCAGTTCCCGCAGTGGGGCGATTCGCGCTATGCCGACCTCCGGCTCACCGGCGAACTCCGGCTGGCCGACGCGCTCAACCACGTCTACGTGCTGCTGCCGGTCCTGGACAACGCGAAGCACTACTGGGTCGGCGAAGCCGAGATCGGCAAGCTTCTGCGCGCCGGCGGCGACTGGCTCGCCGGACATCCCGAGAAGGAGCTGATCACCCGCCGCTACCTCGCACACCGCCGGGCACTGACGGCCGCCGCGTTGACCCGGCTGGCCGAAGTGGACGATTCGGAGCCCGAGGAGATCGACAACGCGCTCGCCGGCCCCGCCGTCCTCGAAGCGCCGGACCGGCCGGTGCCGTTGGCCGAGCAACGGCGCGGCACGATCATGGCGGTGCTGCGGTCGCTGCACGCGCGTTCGGTCGGCGACTTCGGTTGCGGCGAGGGGGCGCTGGTGCGCGATCTGCTGGCCGAAAAGTCGGTGGAGCGGATCGTGGCCGCGGACGTCTCGGCCCGCGCGCTCCAGGTCGCCGCGCGGAAGCTGCGGCTGGAACGCAGGCCCGAACGGGAGCGATCGAGGCTGGAGCTGCTGCAGTCCTCGCTGACCTACCGCGACGACCGGCTCGCCGGGCTCGACGCGGCGGTGCTGATGGAGGTCGTCGAGCACGTCGACCCGCCGCGGCTCGAAGCGCTGGAGCGCACGGTGTTCGAGTTCGCCGCGCCGCGGGCGGTCATCGTGACCACGCCCAACCGCGAGTACAACGTGCGTTTCGAGTCGCTGCCCGCGGGCAAGCTGCGCCATCGCGACCATCGTTTCGAATGGACGCGCGCCGAGTTCCGCGCGTGGGCGGACCGGGTCGCGAGCAGTTACGGCTACGGCGTGCGGATGCTGCCGGTCGGTTCCGACGATCCCGAGGTCGGTCCGGCTACGCAGCTGGCCCTGTTCACTAAGGAGGTGCGCCGTGAGCACGCTTGAGATCCCCGGCCTGTGCCTCGTCGTGCTGATCGGCGCGAGCGGGTCCGGCAAATCGACGTTCGGCCGCACGCAGTTCAAGCCGACCGAGGTGATCTCCTCGGACTTCTGCCGCGGGCTGGTGTCCGACGACGAGAACGACCAGTCGGCGACCAAGGACGCCTTCGACGTCCTGAACTACATCGTCGGCAAACGGCTCGCCGCCGGACGCCTGACCGTGGTGGACGCCACGAACGTGCAGCCTGACTCGCGCGCATCGCTGGTCGCGCTGGCGAAGGAGCACGACGTGCTGCCGGTGGCGATCGTGCTGGACCCGCCGGAATCGCTGTGCGTCGCGCGCAACGCCGACCGGCCGGACCGGAACTTCGGCGCGCAGGTGATCCGGCGGCAGCGAGACCAGCTGCGCCGGGGGTTGCGGAGTCTGCAGAAAGAAGGCTTCCGGACGGTGCATGTCCTGCGCACGCCGGAGGAGATCGCCGAAGCGACGATCACGCGCGTCCCGCTGTACAACGACTTGCGGCACGAAACCGGGCCGTTCGACATCGTCGGCGACATCCACGGCTGCCGCGTCGAACTCGAAGCGCTGCTCGCCGAGCTCGGCTACGCCGTCGAGCGCGATGACGAGGGCCGGGCCGCCGGGGCGCGGCATCCGGAGCGACGGGCGGTGTTCGTCGGCGATCTCGTCGACCGCGGCCCGGACACGCCGGGCGTGCTGCGGCTTGTCATGGGCATGGTGCGCGCGGGAAATGCCTTCTGTGTCACCGGAAACCACGAGCACAAACTGCTGCGTGCGCTGCGCGGCCGGAACGTGCAGGTCACGCACGGACTCGCGGAGTCGCTTGCGCAGCTCCAGGCGGAGACGGCCGAATTCCGGGCTGAGGCACAGGAGTTCATGGACGGCCTGATCAGCCACTACGTCCTGGACGACGGCAAGCTGGTCGTCGCGCACGCGGGGATCACCGAACGCTTCCAGGGCCGCGCGTCCGGGCGCGTGCGGAGCTTCTGCATGTACGGGCAGAGCACCGGCGAGACCGACGAATTCGGCCTGCCGGTGCGCTATCCGTGGGCGGACGAGTACCGCGGCCGCGCGACAGTCGTCTACGGCCACACCCCGGTGCCCGCCGCGCAATGGGTGAACAACACCCTGTGCCTGGACACCGGTTGCGTGTTCGGCGGGACGCTCACTGCCTTGCGCTATCCGGAGAAGGAGATCGTCTCGGTCCCGGCGGCCGAGGTCTATTACGAGCCCGCCAGGCCGTTCCCCGCCAACCCGGCGGCCGCGGAGCCGGTCGCACGTCGCGATCCGGGCGTTCTCGACGTCACCGACGTCCTGGGCCGCCGCGTGATCGAGACCGCCTACCAGAAACGGGTCGGCGTCCGCGAGGAGAACGCCGCGGCGGCTTTGGAGGTGATGTCGCGGTTCGCGATCGACCCCCGCTGGCTGGTCTACCTGCCGCCGACCATGTCGCCGGTCGCCACCGCGACGGCCGACGGGCTGCTGGAACACCCGGAGCAAGCGTTCGACTATTTCCGGGCAGAGGGCGTGGATTCCGTCGTGTGCGAGGAAAAGCACATGGGTTCGCGCGCGGTCGCGCTCGTGTGCCGCTCGCTCGACGCGGCCCGCGCCCGCTTCGGCGCACCCGGCGACGCTCTCGGCGCGGTGTGGACGCGGACCGGACGGCACTTCTTCGCCGAAACGCTGACGGCCGAAGCCGTCGACCGGATCCGCGCGGCCGCGGAGAAGGCCGGCCTGTTCGACGAACTCGGCTCAGACTGGCTGCTGCTCGACGGCGAACTGCTGCCGTGGAGCGTGAAGGCCGAGCAGTTGCTGCGCGATCAGTACGCGGCGGTCGGCGCTGCTGCCCGCTCGGCGCTTCCCGCCGCCGTGAGTGCGCTGGCCGCCGCTGATGCCTCCGGCCTCGACGTGTCCGCCTTGGTGCAGCGCACGCGTTCCCGTGCCACCAACGCGGAGGCGTTCGCCCAGTCGTACCGACGCTACTGCTGGCCGGCCGACGGCCTCGACGGCGTGCGCTTCGCGCCCTTCCAGGTGCTGGCGTCGGCGGGCCAGGCTCATCACCAGCGGCCCCACGATTGGCACCTCGCGCTGGCGGACCGGCTCGTCGAAAGCAGCGACGGTTTCCTCGCCCCCACCGGACGTCTGCCGGTCGACACCACCGATCCCGCCTCGGTCGCGGCGGCCCTCGGCTGGTGGAGCGAACTCACCGCGAACGGCGGCGAAGGCATGGTGGTCAAACCGGCCGCGAACCTGGTCCGAGGCTCGCGCGGGCTGGTGCAGCCGGGGCTGAAGGTCCGCGGACGCGAGTATCTGCGAATCGTCTACGGCCCCGACTACACCGAGGAACGCCACCTGACCCGGCTGCGGCAACGAGGTCTCGGCCACAAGCGGTCGCTGGCGCTGCGGGAGTACGGCCTCGGCCTGGAAGCGCTGGACCGCCTCGCCCGCGACGAGCCGATGTGGCGCGTGCACGAGTGCGTTTTCGCCGTCCTGGCACTGGAATCCGAGCCGGTCGACCCTCGCTTGTAGACGGTCAGGCGGCGCACGGTGACCGGTGCGGTCCCGCAGTGTTCGCGGCACCGCACCGGTCACCGGGCAACCGCTCAAGCCGTATACGGCGACCGCTGCTCCAACGTCGGGCTCACGTCCGGATGCCGACCCTCCTGGCCGGGCACCGGCGTCACCGTCGGAGCCTGCAGATCCGTCTCCGACCGCCGCGCTGCCCGCTCGTCCCGATGCGCGATCGCGTCGGCCACGTCCTGCTCCCCGCGAATCCGCGCCAGCGCGCCCAGCGTCGCCGCGTGCGCCAAGGCCAGGATCAGCAGCAGCGCGCCCACCCGGCCGACCACGCCCGGCAGATCGCTGCCGCCGAGGTCGACGAGCGAGACCAGGGCGAGAACGCCCAATGTCACGAGGTGGAACAACACGGTCACCAGGCGGGTCATCGACGCGCCGGCTCCGGGGTCCCCGTAGGCGTTCGCGAGGTAACGGCGGCCGCTGCGGTAGATGATCTGGCCGTCCACCAGGACCAGCGCGATCCCGATCGCGAGGAACGAGAGGTATGCGTTGGTGCTCATGCCGGGTACTCCTTTCCCTGCCGTGCTCCCCTGCTGCGGTTACCCGCCGTGCCGCGCCGGAAACGGGCCGTTCGGGTGCCGCCGGGCGGCGATGGTTGACGGGCGGCCGGGCGGGTAACCCGAACCGCATGATTCAGCGCGATGCGGACGGAACGGGCGGGCCGGCCGCGGCCGCTCCCGCAGTCGAGCTGCGCCTTCCGGCGAACGGAGAACTGCTCTTCCTGGCCCGGCTGGTGGCCGAGGACATCGCCTCCTCGGCGGAGTTCGCCCTCGACGAGGTCGCCGATCTCCGGCTGGCCGTGGACGAGGCGGTCGCGGCGCAGGCACGCCGGGCGGACGACGGCGCGGTCCTGGAATGCGCGTTCCGCTGCGCCGGACGGATGACGGTCACTGTCGCCACCACCTCGTCGTGGGCGTTCCCGCCGGGGCCGGACGAGGTGGGCTGGCACATCCTGCGCGCGCTGACCGACGCGCTCGACGCCTGGACCGAACCCGCGCCCGGCACGGACGGCTGGCGGCTGTGCGTCGAATTCGCCATGAAGCCGTTCCCCGGGCAACGCTGAGTTTTGCGTCCGCCCGAACGGGAATCCGGCACGCATGCGCCGAGTGGAGGAACTCCTCGCCGAACACGGCACGACGTTCGCCGAGGAAGCCGGGATCAAGCTGGCCGACAAACCGCAACCGCTGTACCGGTTGCTGGTCCTCGCCACGCTGCTGTCGACGCGGATCAGCGCCGGCATCGCGGTCGCCGCCGCACGCGAACTCTCGCGTTCGGGCTGGCGCTCCCCGGCCGCGATGCGCGATTCCACGTGGCAGCAGCGCGTTGACGCACTGGGCCGCGCCCACTACGTCCGGTACGACGAAAGCACTTCGCACCACCTCGGCGAAGGCGCCGAGTTCATCCGCGACCAGTACCGCGACGACCTGCGCCGCATGGCCGACGCCGCCGGCGGCGACCCGCGGCGGCTGGAGAAGCTCCTCACCGAGTTCCCCCGGATCGGCCCGACCGGCGCGCGGATCTTTTGCCGCGAAGCACAGGCGGTCTGGCCGTGGCTGCGTCCGTGCTTCGACCGCAAAGCCTTGGCCGGCGCGAAAAAGGCCGGGTTGCCCACCGACCCGAAACGCCTGGCGGAACTGGTGCCCGGAGACGATTCGGCCCGGCTGGCGGCAGCGCTGGTGCGGCGGAGCTTGCAGCGCTAGCCCGGGTGTTCCTCGACGCCCTCCCGCACGATCGCGACCGGACACGGTGCGTGATAGGCCATCGCGTGACTCACCGAACCGAGGAACGCGCCCCGCAACGCACCGCGACCGTGCCCGCCGACCACCAGCAGCGTCGCCGCTTCCGCGTGGTCCAGCAGCACCTCGGCCACGCTTCCGAGCGCGACCTCCCGCCGCACCACGACGTCCGGATGCCGCTCGCCGAGGCCGGTGAGCGATTCCGCGAGCAGCCGTTCGCCCTCGTCCTGCGGGCTCTGCTGCCCCTCGCCGCCGGAGCGGGCCGGGCCGAACACGTCCTCCGGCGGTTCCGACCACACGTGCACCGCGTGCAGCGCGCAGCCGTGCCGGTCGGCGAAGTCGTACGCGTACCGCACCGCCGCGATGCTCGCCGGCGATCCGTCCACGCCGACCACGACGCGCCGGGCGTTCTCCGCCGAAGGGCGGACCACGACGACCGGACGCGCGCTCGTGTGCACCACCTGCGAGGCGGTCGACCCGAGCAGCAGCCGGGGCAGCCCGCCGCGCCCGGACGCGCCGACCACGATCAGCTCCGCCCGCCGTCCGATGTCCGCCAGCTCCCAGCTCGCCCGCCCGAACCGCACCCGGGTGCGCACCGGCAGCTCCGGCCGCGACCGGGCGACCGCGGCGGCGACCGCGGCCAATTCCTTCTCCGCGTAGTCCACCACGGACTGATCGGCCACGATCTCGCCCGCGACCGGGGTGATCACGCCGGGCACGAAGTCCACGTTCGGCATCGGCGGCGTCATCGTCCGGACGACGACCAGGCACGTCCCGAGCGCCTCCGCCTCGGCGGCGGCCCAGTCGAGGGCCAGGCGGGCACCGTCGGAGCCGTCGTCCCCGACCACGACTCCCGGTTCGGCCCGATCCGCTTCGTCCATCGCCTGCCTCCGTTCCCGTGCGGCGCTTTTCCGGGAGGTACCCGGTCGCCTCGCCCGGCAACCGGCCCCCGCGACGCCGTCAGCGCGGATCGGGCGGGACGGGCGGCTCCGGCGGCGGCAGCGGACCCGGTCCCGGACGCGGCGGCGGCGCGGGCTCCGGCGGGAACGGCGGCGCCGGCTCCGGCGGCGACGGGACGGGCTCCGGTCCGGGCGGCACGGGGTGCACCATGACGGGTTCCTTCCTCAGCCGGTTCGAATCCTCCGTACCCGGCTACCCGGCGGACCGGCTCCGGACACGCCGGATCCCGCGGTCAGGCCCGCTGGCGCTGTTCAGCGGGCAAAACCCGCGACGACGCGCGACCCGGACCGCGGCGCCGGGGACTCGCCCCGGCCCTCACACCGGATCCGGCTCCCCCATTTCCGCGACCGGCCCGTCCAGCTCCTCGTGCCGGGCCACGAGCGTGCCCGCCAGGTGCACCAGCTTCACGTTCAGCTGCTGCGAGGTCCGGCGCAGCAGGTCGAACGCCTCCTGCGCGTCCAGCCCCCGGCGCGCCATGATGATGCCTTTCGCCTGGCCGATCACGTCCCGGCTGTCCAGCGCGCGCCGCAGCTGGGCCTGGTTCAGCTCGTTGCGGGTCACCGCGTCCGTTTCGGCCACCGCGAGGGTCGCGTGGCTGGCCAGGAGCAGCACGACGTCGCGGTCCACGTCAGCCAGGCCGCCGGGTGTGCGGGAGTAGAGGTTGAGCGCGCCGGAGAACCGCGACACGGCGTCGTCGACCAGCGCGGTCGCCAGTACCGCGCGCCAGCCCAGCCCGGCCGCCTCCGGGGACCAGCGCGGCCACTGCGCGTCGCTGTCCAGGTCGGCGGATTCGAGGAATTCCGGACGGCCCGGCACCGCCGCGTCGTGGCACGGGCCCTCGCCCAGTTTGTACTGCAATAGGTCCAGGTCGGCGGCTTTCGGGTCGGTGTAGGCGGCGGTGTGGAAGTTGCCGTCGGGCGCGCGCAGCGTGATCGACACCAGGTCGGCGGAAGGCGCCAGCGAAGCGGTCGCGTCCACGATCAGCTGCAGGACATCGCCGACGCTCCGGGCGGCCAGAAGCATCTCGGTGAGCGACCGGAACCGCTCGCCGGACGGCCGCGGCGGCTCGTCCTCGAACGCCAGCGCCTCGGCCGCCGAATCGGAGAACAGGACACCCTCCTCTTCGAGCACCTGGCGGGCCACCCCGCCCTCCCGGCAGGCGAATACCGCTTCGCTCGGCTGGGCGGTCTCGCGCAGTGCCGCGAGGTCTTCGCTGGAGAACGAGGTCAGCTCGCTCAGATCGAAGACCACTGTCCGCGGCTCCGCCGCCAGCGCCTCGCCCACTTCGCCGCGCAGCCCGGCCGGATCGCCGCTCAGCCGCACCACGGCCGAGCAGTCGACCTTCCCGCCGCTTCCGCCTTCCACAGTTCCCTCCCTGCCGGCCCGGGCTGCCCCAGCGCCTGCCAACGTACTCCGATCCTGGCCCCGGGCAGTGTCCCCGCCCAGCTCACGCGCACAATTCAGGCCCGGCCCTGCAGGGAAGGCCGGGCGTGGCGAACGGGGTTAACCGACCTCGGCCGCCAGCGTCGGCGCGGCGGCACTCGCTTCGAGGGCGTCGGCGAGGCGTTCGACCACCCGCAGCTCCCGGTCGAGTTCGAGAACGCGCAACGGCCGGAGGACGGCGCGCTGTGCGGCCACCACGAAGAACGCGACACCCGCCAGGGCAGCCGCCCGCGCGGCGTCGATGAGCACTTCCAGGCCGCTGACCGAGCAGAACGTCAGGCCGGAGGCGTCGACGATCAAGGCGGGCGGGCCCAGCGCGGTCTCCTCGGCCAGCACCTCGCGCAGCCGGTCGGTGGAGCGCCGGTCCAGTTCCGCGGACACCGCGACGACGGTTTCGCCCGCGGTGGCGGTGATCAGGGTCCTCGCCGGTGCTCCCGGCAGGCAAGCGAATTTTTCGTGCATCGAGCCCTCCTCGCCTAATGCGAGACCGGGCCGGCTCAGCGCGGCCCGGCCCTGGGCCCGGATCGAGCGGGCCGCTTGGGTCAGGCGACGGCACGTGGGCTGAACCGCTCCTGTGCCGACCGTACCGCAGCGCAGTGCCCGCGACCAGCCCGAGCCCAGCTCACGCCGGAGGCACTGTGGACGATCCGGACCCCGCGCCCGCACTGCTGCGCGAAAGCACCGAGGACACCGCTTGAGGCCCGGCGGGAACGTCGTTCCTGATCTACCCGCCGTTCTTCCGCCGCGATCCGGAACCATCGCCGTACGCAGATTCCTTCGTTCCGGGCATCTGGCTGGACGGCCGCGCCAAAGCCACCCCGGCGTTCGTGCCGTTCAGCGCCGCGGCGACGTCGTGCCGTCACCGCGGCGACGCTGCTCGCTGCCCTGTTGCAGCAAGCGGGTTTCGCGCCGCGCGGCACCGCCGGCGATCTCCAGCCGGGGCGGCTCCCCGCGACGCTCAACCACCTCACGCTGTCCTGAGGTTTGTTTCGCCGAACCGCGCGGCTTACTTCAGGTGTTCCAGCAACGCGTCGCAGAACGCCGGCAGGTCGTCCGGATTCCGCGAGGTGATCACGCCGTCGTCCGTCACCACCTCGCGATCGACCCACTCCGCACCGGCGTTGCGCAGATCGGTCCGCAGCGACGGCCACGACGTCACCGTCCGGCCGCGCGCCAACCCGGACTCGGCGAGCAGCCAAGGGCCGTGGCACACGGCCGCGACCGGTTTGCCCGCGGCCGCCGTTTCCCGGACCAGCGCGACCATCGGCTCGCTGGTGCGGATCTTGTCCGGCGAATACCCGCCGGGGACCACGACCGCGTCGAAGTCCGCCGCGGCCACGTCGTCCACGGCCTGGTCGGTCGTGATTTCGGTGCCGTGCAACGCGGTGAGCTTCTTGCCCTTCGCCAAGCCGACCACCACCGGCTCGTGCCCGGCGGAGCGCAACCGCTCGCACGGCACCAGGAATTCGTCGTCCTCGGTCATTTCGTCCACGAGCACTGCCACGCGGGCCATGCTGTTCTCCTCTCTGAACGGGTCTGAAGGGGCTTCGCTCCCAGGTCAGCTCGGGCGTTCGACGTCGCCGCGCCACGAGCCCGTTTCGCATCCGCGCTGTTCGACCGGGTCGCCCGCCCGGTGGAAGGCGATCACCCGGGCGTGGTCCGGTCCGGAGCCCGAGTGCCACGCGATCCGCTCGTCGGGATGCTGCTCGCCGAAACGGGTGAGCCCGGGGAACGGTTCGAACCGCGTCCGCTGGTCGTACGCGGTCGGCACCGGGACGTCGGCGTCCACGATTTCGGTGATCGCGCAGCGCATGCGCTCCTCCTCGCGAGCGGGTACCGGACCCGGATGCCCGGGACGCGGCGAGGCGAAACCGGCGCGATTGCCCGGCCGCGCTCCGGGTACCCGTCGAGCGGAAGGAGGCCGCCCATGCGAGTTGTGATCGTCGGCGGCGGGTTCGCCGGATACCACGCCGCGAAGAAGCTGCTGCGCACCCTCGGGGACCGCGCCGAGATCGTCGTGCTGAACCCGACCGACTATTTCCTGTACCTGCCGTTGCTGCCGGAGGTGGCCAGCGGAATCGTCGACCCCCGGCACATCGCGGTGTCCATTCCAGACACTCTGCGCGGCGTGCGGCTGGCGCTGGGCACCGCCGAATCGGCCGACCTCGACGCCCGCATCGTGACCTACACCGACCCCGAAGACCGCGAGCGAAAGCTGGGCTACGACCGGCTGATCCTCGCCGCGGGCAGCGTCAACAAGCTGCTGCCGATCCCCGGCGTCGCCGAGTGCGCGCACGGTTTCCGCGGTCTGCCCGAAGCGTTGTACCTGCGCGACCACGTCACCCGGCAGATCGAACTGGCTGCCGCGACCGACGACCAGGCCGAGCGCGACGCCCGGTGCACGTTCGTCGTCGTCGGCGCGGGATACACCGGCACGGAGGTCGCCGCGCAGGGCCCGGACTTCACCGCCGCTCTCGCGCGCCGCCACCCCGAACTCGAAGGCCAGCCGATTCGCTGGCTGCTGCTGGACATCGCCGAACGCGTACTGCCCGAACTGGACCCCCGGCTCGGCGCCACCGCCGATCGGGTGCTGCGCGAGCGGGGCGTCGAGGTCCGGATGAAGACCTCGATCGACCATGCGGACCTCGAAGGCGTCACGCTGACCAATGGCGACGCCGTCCCGGCGCACACGCTCGTGTGGTGCGTGGGCGTCCGCCCCGATCCGCTGGTCTCCGACCTGGGCCTGGAAACCGTGAAGGGCCGGCTGGTCGTCACGCCGGAGCTGAACGTGCCGGGGCGCGACGACGTGTTCGCCTGCGGTGACGCGGCAGCGGTGCCCGACCTGACCCGTCCCGGCGAAACCACCCCGATGACCGCACAACACGCTCAGCGGCAAGGGAAACTGGCCGGGAACAACGTCGCCGCGTCGCTCGGCGCCGGCCGCGCGCGCAAGTACCGGCACCACGACCTCGGCTTCGCGGTCGACCTCGGGTCCGGCCAGGGCGCGGCCAATCCGCTGCACGTCCCGCTGGCGGGCCTTCCCGCGCGCCTGGTGACTCGCGGCTACCACCTGCTGTCGCTGCCGGGGAACCGCCTGCGCACAGCCGCCGACTGGGCGTGGGAAAAGACGGGCCGGCGGCAGACTGTCCAGCTGGGACTCGTCCGTTCCGGCGAGGTGCCGCTGGACACCGCCTCGCCCGAGCTGCCGCGGACCCGGTGAGGCCGCCCCGAACGCTGGGAGGAAAGAATCCGAAATGGACACACACGAACTGCGCGCGCTGCTGACCGACGGACCGTTCGTCTCGGTGCACTTCGACGAATCGCACGACACCGAGGACGCGGCCAAGCAATTGCGGCTGCGGCTCAAGGAGATCGAGGCCGCGCTCGCGGACCAGGGCGCGGACCGGCCGAGCGTCGAGGCGGTCCTGCGCGCGGTGGAGGAAAGCCCTCCGCCGGTCGGCCGGGCCGGGCGCACCGTCGTCGCCGCGCACGGCAGCGTCCTGCTCGACCGGCGGCTCGCGGCTCCGCCGCCGGCACAGGAGGCGCGTTTCTCCGGACTGCCCTACTTCCTGCCGGCCGTGAGCCATCTCGAAGAAGCCCCCGCGCATCTGGTGGTGCTCGTCGACCGGACCGGTGCGGACATCGAGGTGCACCGGCCGGACGGCAGTGTGGAAACCGAGACCGTGCGCGGACGGGAACACCCGGTGCACAAGGTCCGCGGCGGCGGTCCGGCGCACCGCGACATCCAGTCGCACGCCGAGCAGACCGCGCGCGACAACCTGTCGGAAGTCGCCGGCCACATCGCGAAGACCGCCGAACGCGTGCGGCCGCGGGCGATCGTTCTGGCCGGCGAAATCCAGGCCCGCACTGACCTGCACGAGCGCCTTCCCGAACCGGCCCGCTCGCTCGCCGCGGAGGTCGACGCGGGCAGCCGCGCGTCCGGCGCCGGCCGGGCCGAGCTGGACCGCGCGGTGCACGAATTGCTGACTGGGCAACGGTTGCGCGAGCTGGACGACCTGGCCGACCGCTTCCGCGCGGACGCCGCTCGCGAATCGGCGCTGGCGGTCAGCGGATTGCCGGCCGTCACCGCCGCGCTGGCGGAGGCGAATGTGGCGACGCTGCTGGTCGGCGAGTCCGGCGAGGCCAGTGTGTACACCGGTTCCGAACCGGCTCAGGTCGGCGTGGCCCAGTCCCGGTTGGACGCGCTCGGCGTGGCCGACCCGGCCCGGCGGCGGGCGGACGAAGCCCTGCCGTACGCGGCGGTGGCGGTCGGCGCGGACGTCGTGGTGATGGACGAACGGCTCGACCTGACCGACGGATTCGGGGCGCTGCTGCGGCATCCCTGACGCGCGGCCGGGCCCGGACGCCCTCGCGGCGTCCGGGCCCGGTGTCCTTCGCGGACTGCTAGCGCAACGCGGGCAGCAACTCCTGCCGCGCGAACTTCATGAACTCCGGCTGCCGCTCCGGCCCGCCGATCTGCACCAGCGCCAGATCCGTGAACCCGGCCCGCGCGAACTGCTTCGCCGCGTCCACAATGGGCCCGGCGTCCGGGCCGCACGGAATCCCCGCCGCGACGTCCTCCTCGCGCACGTACTGCGTCGCGGCGTCGAACGCCTGCGGCCCCGGCAGTTCGGCGTTCACCGGCCAGCCCGAGCCGAACCACCGGAACTGCTCGTGCGCCCGCCGGACCGCCGCCCCGCGGTCGGCGTCCCAGCTGACCGGCAGCTGCCCGATCTTGCGCGTCGGCGGCCCGACCCGCTCGTGATCCCATTCAGCGCACAGCTCCGCTTTCGGTTCGACCGCGACCATCGCGTCGGCCACCGGCGCGAACCGCTTCACCGATTTCGGGCCGGACACCGCGATCGCGATCGGCACCCGCGTCGGCGACAGGTCCCACAGCTTCGCCCCGTCGGCCCGGTAATGCCGTCCGGTGTAGGTGAACGTGCCGCCGTCGAACAGGCCGCCGATGATCTGGACGGCCTCGGCGAGCCGGTCGTGCCGCACCGACACCGACGGCCAGCCCATGCCGACGACGCGTTCGTTCAGGTTCTCCCCCGCGCCGAGCCCGAGAGTGAACCGGCCCTCGGACAGCAACTGCACCGTCGCGGCCTTCTGCGCGACCACCACCGGGTGATACCGCATCGTCGGGCAGGTTACGAGCGTCATGAGTTCGAGCTGTCCGGTCGCCTGGGCCACCGCGCCGAGCACGCTCCACGCGTACGGCGCGTGCCCCTGTTCGGCCAGCCACGGCGAATAGTGGTCGCTGCAGGCCGCGAAGTCGAATCCGGCCTGTTCGGCGGCGATCGCGCAGCCGACCAGCTCGCGCGGCCCGGTCTGTTCGGTCATCAAGGTATAGCCGATGCGCATGGTCTCCTCGTTCGACGGGCTGTTCTGCTCGCGGCGCCAGCGCTGCGGCCGCCCCGGAACCTCTTCTCCCGCCCGGGTACCCGGGCGGGGCCGGGTTCACCCGTGCTGTCCCTCCGGGTCAGGACCCGGCCAGCGCCGCCTCGACCGTCGGGTACAGCGGCAAGGTCTGCTCCAGCCCGGTGAGCTGGATGGGCCGCATCGTCGCCCGGCCGGACGCGACGATCCGCAGGCTGGCTCCGCGGGCGCGGTGCTCGGTCAGCGTCACCAGCGCGGTCAGCCCGGCGGAAGCCAGGAATTCCACCGCGGCGAGGTCCAGCACCAGCACTGGCGGAGCCCCGTCGAGCGCCTCGTCGACCGCGGCGGTCAGCAGCGGCGCGGTGACCAGGTCGACCTCGCCGTGCACCGTGAGCACCGCGACCGGCGGCCGGTCCTCCCGCTCGACGCGGAACTCGCGCGCCGGGTCGGCGCTGGGGTCGGTCGGCTCGTCCATCGGCACGGTCCCGTCTTCGGTCTCTCCTGCCGGGCAGACGGCCCGGCCACCACCCCATGATGCCCGTCCGGGTGCGGCGGCGCGCTTCCTTGCGCCATTTGCCTTAGTTCCTGCCTGCGAACCGCTCAACGCGGTGACACATTCACCGCTCCGGAATTCTCCCCCGAGTCGAGGTTTCACTCGACCGAGTGAGGGTATCCGGGAGTGAGCACGCCACGTTCCCCACCGAGAGAAGAAAGACGAGGTTCTCCCCGTGATTGTTCTCGGCGTCATTCTGCTCGTGATCGGGTTCATCACCTCGATCCAGATTTTGTGGAGCATCGGGATCGCCCTGGTGGTGATCGGCGCGATCCTGGCAGTGCTCGGCGGGACCGGACGCCGCATCGGCGGCCGCGCGCATTGGTTCTGACCCCGCGGCTACGGAAGCGCACGCCAAGGCTCTGGGAGCCTTGGCGTGCGCTTTGTCCGGGCAAGCGCCGCCCGCCCCCGTTCGCGAGCGAGTCACAGAACCGAATTCGCCGGGTCGCCGACAGCATCGATCTTCGCGTTCGACACCGCTTCCGCCATTCCGGGTTCCTCGCGACGGCGTCCGGAATCCCTGCGATTTCCCGGTCCCGCAACACCGTCGCGACCTCCTCGGCCGCGCTCTGCTTCTTCGCCGGTCCCACGATCAGCGCCGTGCCGCAATCCGCCCGTCGCGGCGGGCACGAGCACGTCCAGCGGTTCCCGCACCGAATCCGCCGTGGTCCGCGTGGCGCCAAGCTGTTCCGCGACCGGCCGAAGCCTGCGCGGGGTCCCGCCCGCAGCACGACCGAGCTGTCCGCGGAGCAGCGCCCCCGGTCAGGTCCCCGCCCTCGCCCAGCCTCGTCCGGTTGTCAAGCGGCCATCCCCGGCTATCGGCCGCAACGGCTCGCGCTCAGCCCAGGTCTGCCTCCGGACGGATTTCGATCGCCGTCCCCGGATGGTGCATCTCCAGCACGACCAGTTCGTTCTTCCCCTTCCGCCACAACGACTTCGGTGCGTACAGCGTCTGCTGCGGCCCGATCTTCCAGTACCGGCCGAGGTTGAAACCGTTCAGCCACACCACGCCCTTTTCCCAGCCGGGCAGGGCGACGAAACCGTCCGCCGGCTCGGCGACCAGGGCGGTCGCGCGGTGGAAAGCCGGGCCGGCTCCAGGCTGGACGGAGGAGAACCGCAGCCGGGACAGGTCGTCCAGGGGCAGCGGGCGGATCTCCCAGCCGAACAGTTTCTGCTGGGTGTTCAGCGCGACCCAGCCGTCGATGCCCTTGCGATCGGCCAGGTGCGGGCCGTAGTTCACCCGGCCCATGGTGTCGACCAGGACGTCCAGGCGTGTCCTCGGTTTCTCCAGTTTCAGCTCCAGCGTCGCGTCCGGGCGGTTGCGGTCCAGGATCCCCAGCTGCACCCCGTCGGCGAACACCAGCGCGCGGTCCGCCAGGCCGTGGATGCTCAGCGGGCCGGAATGCGGGCCCTGCACGGTCGTGCGGTAGTGGATCAGTCCGGTCGGCTGGCCCACCCGTTCCATGGCGACCGGTTGCGCCGAGCGGACCACTGTGGACAGTGCTGGCAGAGAGTCCACAAGGGACACTGAGCCGGACGGAGCGACCGACTGGGCGGGCAGGCGCGGCGAGCGGGCGGGCGGAGGGACGAGCGGTTGCTTGGTGTACTTGGTGATCACCGACTGCAACGCGGTGAACTTCGCGCCGACGTCGCCTGCCTCGCCGACCGGCGAATCGTAGTCGTAGCTGGTCACCGTCGGCTGGTAGTGCGGACCGGAGGTGTTGGCTCCGGCGGTGAATCCGTAGTTGGTGCCGCCGCAGGCCAGGTACAGGTTTACCGACGCACCTGTCGCCAGCAGCTGATCGACGTGGGCGGCCGTGTGCCGGGGATCCGTCGTGTGGTGCGGCTCGCCCCAGTGGTCGAACCAGCCGTCCCAGTACTCGGCCATCATGACCGGCGCTCCGGGACGGAAGGCTTTCAGCGCGGCGATGCTCGGCGCCGGATCGCCGTCGCCGGTCCCGGCCTCCAATGTTGCGGGCAGTTCACCGAAGCGCATGAAGAATTCGGAAGCACCGTCGGCGACGAAGAGGAGACTTGTCATTCCGCGTGAACGCAGGCTGTCCCGCAAATGCGCGAGATAGCTCGTGTCGTTGCCGTAGCTGCCGTATTCGTTTTCGATCTGCGCGGCCACGATCGGCCCGCCGTGTCGCGCTTCCAGCGGGGCGAGCTGCGGGATCAGCTGGTCGTACCACGCGTCGACCGCCTTGAGGTAAGCCGGATCGGCGCAGCGCAGCTCCATGTTCCGGTCGGCGAGCAGCCACGCGGGCAGACCGCCGAATTCCCATTCCGCGCAGATGTAGGGACTCGGCCGGACGATGACCTGGAAACCGAGTTCCCCGGCCAGCCGGATGAAGGCCGCGAGGTCGCGATCGCCGCGGAAATCGGCCCGGCCGGGTTTCGGCTGGTGGAAATTCCAGGCCACATAGGTTTCGACAGTGTTGAGGCCCAGCGCTTTGAGCCGCGACAGCCGGTCGTGCCACTGCTCCGGGCGCAGCCGGAAGTAGTGGATCGCGCCGGAAACGATCTGGAATGGCTTGCCCTCCAGCAAGAACTGGTCGCCGGACACGCTCAGCCCGCGGCGGCCCGCCGCGCCCGCCGGTCCGGCGAACACCGTGCTCGCGGCGACCGCGGCCGCGCCGCCGAGGAAGCTCCTCCTGCTCACGTCCATCCCTCCCCCGCTCAGCCGGCCGTCGCCGCGCGGACCTGGACGAGGAATGCGTCGAGCACGCCGTCGCCGACGAGTGCCTGCCGCACGCCCCACCGGTTGCTGTTGCCCGTCTTCACCGCTTCCGCCCGCTTGACCAGCGCGTCCGCGGCTGCGGTCAGGCGTTGGGCCTTCGCGTCGTCACCGCGGGCGGCTGCGGCCAATGCGTCCAGGCGGGTCAGTGTCGCCTCGCCCCAGAGCGCGGTCGCGTCCAGCCACGGACCGGCCTCGCTGACGAACGCGTTCTGCACCTGCCCGCCCCGGATCACGGTCGGAGCATTGCGGATCTGTTCGGCGTATGAGCGCAGTCTGCCCAGAGCACGGTGGTCACCGGCGTTCCAGTGCCGCCAGAAATCGGCGACCGTTGCCGCGAGCACCGGTGCCTGAGGCTGCCACGGTGCGGGTCCGAAGACGGGTGCCAAGTGTTCGAGGTCCGCGAACACCTTCAGCGCCGCGGTCGCGCGTCGGTCGCCGCCCGCGAGCCGCGCCAGCGCCTGCGGCCATGAGCGCTCCGGCGAGTAGCCCGCGTCGTTCCAGGAGAAGTCGGCCACACCGAACTCGGCGACCTCGCTGGCCGCTTCCTGGTTCATCGGGTTGGAGACAATCCCGTTGAGGTACTGGGCCAGCCCCGCTTCGCGATGTGCGTAAGGCGCGAGCAGCAGCCGTCCGGCGGACTGCTCGTAATCGTTGACCGGATAGTTGTCCCAGAGGAACACTTTCCGCCCGTACACAGTGGAGACCTGCTGCGCTTCGTCGTTCGTCACGCTCGGCGGCACCACCGCGGTGCCGGTCCACTGCACGACTACGGACGGGTCGAGGTTCTCCCGCAGCTGCGTCTTGTACGGCGAATCCTTGAGATCGCTGTACTCCGTCGGAACCGTCTGCAATGGACGGACGCCGTCGTGCGTCCGCACGAAGTTCTCGGTGATCTCGTTCAGCAACGAAACCTGGGCCTTGCCCGCGGCAGCCTGGCCCGGTGCGCCGAACGCCGCCTGGTCGCCTGCGCAATTCCACTTGGTGTACGAGATGTCGTCGAACGGCAGCGAGAACGAACGCACGCCGAGGTCGTACACCGCCTGGAATTTCGCTTTCACCGCGGCGACATCCCGCGGCGACGAGAAACAGATCGAGACGCCGGGAGACAGGGCGTAGGTGAAGTCGACGTGGTTCGCGTTCGCCGTGCGCACAAGCTGGCCGAGCGCGTCCAGCTCCAGCTGCGGATACGGATCTCGCCACTGCGCACGCAGATACGCGTCGTCTTTCGCGCTGTAGATGTAAGTGTTCGCCTTGGTCTCGCCGAGAAACTTGATCTGCCGCACCCGGTCGTCGTTCGTCCACGGTGGACCGTAGAAGCCTTCGATCGACCCGCGCAGCGCCATGTTGGGCCAGTCTCGTACCGCGACACCGCGCAATGCCCAGCCGTGTCCATTTCGGGCAAACAGCTGCCGCAACGTCTGCACGCCGTAGTATTGCCCGGCACCGTCGCGGCCGTTGATTGTCACGCCGTCGCGCCGCACAGCGAGCGAATAGCCCTCCGCCTGCGTTGGCGCGTCCCCGCCGTTGCTGAGCCGGATGACGAACCCGCGCTGCGGACCCGTGCTGATCTTCTTGACTCCGTGCTGTTTCACCAGGGAGATCAGCAGTTCTTTGGCCGGGCCGTCCGTGGTGCCGTCCGTGACCAGTACCACCGAGGACGGCAGCGTCACGTCGGCGGCGTCGCGGTTGATCTGTTGCGGTGTCGGGGAAACCACCGGTACCGGACCCGGCTTGGCAGCAGCCGGTTGGACGACGGCGAGGGCACTCGTCGCGACGACAGCGGCGAGCCAGGCTCTGCGGCGTAGAGTCATGACTTCCTCTCAGGCGGCGGGGACAGTGCGGTACAACGCGAAGGCAGCCAGGTACGGCGTCGCTCTCGACTGCGTGACGACCACGCGCAGGTGGCGGGCGGTGACCGGGGACGGGAGGGTGACGAGGCGGTTGGCTCCGACAGTGGTGACGGTCGCGATCGTGCGCCAGGAACCGTCCACTTCGGCCTGCACGGTCGCGCCTTCGACGTGCTGACCGCGGGTGATGTCCTCTCCCAGCCGGATCTGGTCGAAGGCGACNNNNGACCACGAGGTGGTGAGCGAGGAATCCGTGACCGCATCCAGTCCGCGCGCGCCGGCGGCGAGGTTCTCGGCCTGCGTCCTGGCGATGGCCTGCCCGAAGGACGCCAACGCGGCGGCATCCGCCGGAGCGACGCGACCGTCCGGGCCGGGCGGAACGTTCAGCAACAGCGAAGCGTTGCGTCCGACCGAGGCGCGGTAGAGGTCCACGAGCTGGGCGGGCGTCTTCGGCTGTTCGTCCGGGTGGTAGAACCAACCCGGCCGGATCGACACGTCAGCTTCGGCCGGCGCCCATTCCAGGTATCGCACGGACGGGTCGGCGAGCACCTGCCGCGACCCGAGGTCGCCACCCTCCGCGCCGCCGACGAACAACTCCTCGTTGTGCGCGGTGTTCGGATATCCCGTGGCCGGCAGGGCGCTCCACTCGCTCTCGCGAGCTTGGCCCTTCTCGTTGCCGACCCAGCGGACGCCTGCCGGTCCGGCGAACGTGACCGTGTCCGGCGACAGCGCGTGGATCATCCGGAACCAGGTCGCGAAGTCGTAGGTTTCGCTGATTCCGTTGCCGCGCCAGGGGTTCGCGCCGTCCAGCCACAGCTCGTCGATGGGGCCGTACTGGGTGAACAGCTCGTAGACCTGGTTCAGGTAGTAGATGTTGTAATCGTCCTCGGTGACGGTGAATTTCGGCAGCTTCCCGGCGGCGAGCGCCGCGGCACGGTCGTCGTTCGGGACCAGCGACGGGATGGTGCGGACCTTCGCCGCGCTGCCCGTGCCGTACCGTCCCTGGCCAGCAGGCGTGTTGGCACGGTCGTCGTAAGTCGCCTGCTCCTCGATGCTCAACGGCTGTCCGGCGGCGACCTTCGCCTCGACCCGTTTCACCTGCTGCGCGAAGAACTGCTTCGGCAGCTCAGCGCCGTCCGCGGGCGACAGGTACACGCCGACTTTCAGCCCGGCCTTCCGCGCGGAATCGACGTAGCCGCGCAGGAGATCGCCGCGCGGATTGGCGCACCCGGCGGCGCGGACCTGCCAGTATGCGGACGGATCCCGCACCCTCCCGTTCTGCGCCGCCGCACGGGCTTTGGTCACCGCGTCGTCGGCACACCCAGGCGTGACCCACCACGGACTCGCGACGACGGAGTGATTCGTGTAGCGCGTCGGATAGAGGACGAACCCGTCGTGGTGCTTCGCGGTCAGCATCACCTGCGTCGCGCCGGCCGCCTTCATCGACCGCATCCACTGGTCGGTGTCGACGGCGGTGGGCGCGAACGTCGACTCCTTTTCCGCGCCGGAACCCCATTCCCGGTCGGTGAAGGTGTTCATGCCGAAGTGCGTGAACGCGGTGACCGGCCGCTGCTGCCAGGCAATCTGCCCGGACCGCGGCACGGTCGCGGCGGCTTTGGCGAGGATCCGGTCCATGCCGTCGCACGACCGCACGGCCTGGATCGCCGCCGGACGGATCGGTCCATGGCAGGCGGTGGTTCGCGCGACGGCGGGAGCGGCCGGTCCCCCGGCCGCCAGTACCGCGGCAAGCGCCAGGCTCGCGGGAATCGACACGGCGGTCCTCCTGTCGGATCCGTGACCGAACGGTGACGGCGGGGAGCGTAAGTCGAGCATCCATCGGATGTCTAGACCTGATCGGCGGAGGAGGTCCCGCTTTCACCCGAGCGCCGAGGCTTGGATCAGCGCTGTTCCAAGCCTCGCGCTCGTGGCTTGGCCGAGGGCGCGGCGGAGGCCGAGTGATCTGATGGCTCACCGGGCAGGACCGTGCCGATCGTGCGCGCGACGTCGTGACCGTCCGCCGGGGATTCGCTCGTCGGCGACCAGGAGTGCTACCTCATATGGACAGGAATTTTCTCCGCACGGCGTTCGCGATCGTCGTCCTGGGCTCCTGGCCGAGCCGCGTGCACCGGGTTGCGGAAGAACCCTGGCCAGACGACGCAGATGCCCGCCCCCGCTGTGGTCACCAGGGTTCATCCGGCGGCTCGGTATCCATTGTGGACACAACCGACGCCCGGCCGCGGTCAGCCGTTCAGGAAGCGCGCCAGCTGTCCCACCACGAACTGCGGATTCTCCTCCGCCAGCCAATGCCCCGCATGCGGCACGTCCGCCGCCTGGACGATGTCAGTCACCCGCGGAGCCACCGTGGCCCGAATGGCGTCGAGCTGGCCCTGAGCAGTCAGCAGCAACGTCGGCACCTTCACCGGCGCCGCCGCCACGGTGTCGCGGACATCCTTGTCCAGCGCCCGATAAAGCTCGAAACCCCCGGACAAGACTGTGGGACGGCTGTAGGTCCGGGCGTACTCATTGACCTCCGCATCGGTGAACGGCGACCGCTCCGAGGTCCCGCCGAAAGCAGTCCCGCCGAAGGAAACCTGGGGATAGAACAGCGCGAGGTATTCCCGCACATCGTCGCCGACCACCGCTTCGGGAACGCGGCGCTGGGAGTGGAAGGCGATGTGCCAGCTCAACGTCCGATAAGCAGCGGCATTGATCGCGGGCCCGGGAAGCGGCAGATCGAAATAGCCGAGACGCGCGGTATCGCCAGGAAACTGGCTCGCGTACTGGAATGCCACGGCAGCACCGAAATCGTGGCCCACGACGGCAGCGTTCCGGACGTTGAGCCGCGAAGCCATTAAGGTGTGCACATAGCGCGCCAAGGTGGCTTTGTCGTAGCCGCTGGGCGAACCGGTGCTGTCCCCCAAGCCGGGAAGGTCGATCGCGTACACAGTGTGCTGTTTCGCGAGCTCCGGCATGACCGGCCACCAGCCGTACCAGGTTTGCGGCCAGCCGTGGATCAGGACGACGGGGCTGCCGCTGCCGCCGGTGACGTAGTGCATGCGGACGCCGTCGACGTCGGCGAATTCGTGCCGGAAGGCGCTCTGGAACGCGGGATCGTTCTGGGTGGCGGCGGCGTAAGGCTCGGCAGGAGGGGCGGCGCAGGCCACGCTGCCGATCGTGAGCAAGAGGGACAGGGCAAGTGCCGCGACAGAGCGGGACACCAGCCGGGATGCGGTGATCATGCGGTCAGTTTCACCGGCCGGGACCGGCGCTGGCACGGAAACTTGCCGTTCCGGCAAGGGGTTGCGTCCGATGCCCGTTCGATCAATTCCTTGTAGCCGAACAGGCAGGAACCGGTTCGCCGCGCCCCGGCGAGGGTAGCGATGGTGCAGAGGCGGTCGGCGCGACCGCCGGAACCGGAGGGATCGCACATGCGGAAATTCGTGGCCACAGCTGCCGTTTGCCTCGCTGCCACCGGCGGCGCGCTGCTGCTGAGCGGCACCGCGTTCGCCAGCCACCTCGAATACAAAGGGCCTTACGAAACCCCGGACGACTGCGTCCACGCACTGCGCGCCCTGCCGCCGGACCCCACGGTCGACGGTGCCGAGTGCATTCCCATGAACGGCAAGCATTACATCGAAATCTCGCACACGAACTGAGGGAAAAGCGGTTACCCCGGCCGGAAAAGCCGGGGTAACCGCTTTTCACCCGGCGGAGCACCCGGCAAGAAGCCGGGCCTTTCCGGCCGGGGCCAGGCACGCTCACCGGAATTCGCGCTGGCAGCCGGCCGAAGGCACCGCCTCCGCCCACCGGTGCCGGTGCCGATGCCGGAGCCGATGCCGGAG
>NZ_LWSF01000028.1:61534-92235 GCF_001651785.1 Amycolatopsis sp. M39 | reverse complement strand
CGGAGCCGATGCCGGAGCGGGGTGCGACCGGGCCGGAGCCGATGCCGGAGCGGGGTGCGACCGGGCCGGTGCCGATGCCGGTGCTGAGTTCGACCGGGCCGGTCGCCCCGCGCCAAGGGACGGGCATGCCCGCCCGGTGCGGGGCGGCGACCGCCGAATCCCCGGCGAACCTGCCCCTCGCCCGTCAACCGCCGCCGCGCCCCAGCCCGCGCAGATGCCGCCCGCTCTCCATGTGCTCCATCAGCAGCGCTTCCACGGCATCCGCGTCCCGCCGCGCGATCGCGTCGTACAGCGCCCGGTGCTCCCCCGCCACCCGCTCCAGATCCTCGTGCTGGCCGAGCAGCCACCGCATCCGGCTGCGCAGCGTGAGTTCCAGCTCGTTGAGCAGCTCGTTCCCCGCCATCGCCGTGACGGCCTCGTGGAAATCCGCCGCCGCGCGATGGGCCGCTACCGCGTCACCGGCAGCGGCCGCGGCCGTTTCCGCGTCCAACGCGGCACGCAGCTGATCCCGACCGGCACGCGAATGGCGGGTCGCCGCGAGCTTGAACGTCAGGACTTCCAGCGCCGCACGCACTTCCTGCAAGTCGGCGACGTCGCTCGCGGTGAACTCGCGCACCACTGCCCACGTCCGCGGGCGCGGCGTGACCAGGCCTTCGGCGACCAGCGTTTTCAGCGCGTCCCGCACCGGTACCCGGCTCACGCCGAGGTCCGCGGCGAGATCCCGTTCGACGAGCTTGCTTCCCGGTTTGCGCGCCCCGTCCAGAATCTCGTCCCGGAGCCGCCGCACGACCCGGTCCGTCTCGGATTCGACGCCCTGTTCCGCTGCCATCCGGCCATTCTCGCACCACCGCCCGGACCGTCCACTGTGGCCAGTTCCTTCTCAGCGCGGATTCGTCTTCCGCCACCCCGCGTAATCCGCCACCGCCGCCCGCACGCCGAACTCCGGCGCGAAAACCCGTTTCCTCCCGGAGCCGCGAAATATCCAGATACGGCCCGGTCGCCCCGCCGGGCCGCAGCTGATCCGGCAGGCCCGGCGCGATCTCCGCGAGCGCCTCGGCGAATTCCCGGTTCGTCACCGGCTGCCCGCGCGACACGTTGTACGTGTCGTGCTTCAACGACGGCACCGTGGTCAGCAACGCGATCGCGCGGCCGGCGTCGGGTGCGTAGCAGCAGTCGAACCCCTCGTCGGCAACCAGCGGACGCGGCGGGTCACCGCGCAGTCCGGCGTTGAGGTAGGACGGGATCGGGAAGAACGGCGATTCCGGGTCCACCAGGGGACCCCACACCGTCCCGATCCGCAGCACCACGGGTTCGACGCCGCTCCCCCGCAGGCTGTGCGTCGTGAGCGGTTCGACGGCCTTCTTGAACGCCACGATCAGATGCGGCAGATCCGCGGGCGGCAGCGACAGGTCCTCGCGCCAGCTCGGCTCGTCGCAGCCGATGCACACGCCGAGGCTGCTCGCGACCGCGAACCGCCGCACCCGCCACGTGCGGGCCGCGTCGAGCGCGTTGGCCAGGCCGGTCAGGTTCGTCCGGAAGAACGCGACCGGGTCGTCGCCGGGGACGCTGCCCGCCAGGTGGACGACCTCGGTGATGTCGTACCGGCCGCCGAGTGCGAGAAAGGCGTCCCGGTCGGTCGCGTCGAGCGTTTCCAGGGCGGCCCGGCCCGCCAGGAACGACGGGACGTCCGTCCGCCGGTGCCCGGTGACCAGAACCTCCCGCCCCAGATCGGCCAGCGCCCGGGCGGTGTGCGCGCCGATCATGCCGAGGCCGCCGGTCACGAGGATCATCGCCGCACCCCGCATCGGGCGGTGGAGAACTCTGTCATGCGGCGAAGCTACGGCCCGCCCGCCTGCCGGTTCTTGACCACATCGCGCATCAGAAGTGCGTGCCGCCGTCGATGCGGACCTCGGTGCCGGTGATGAACGCGGCGTCCTCGCTGGCGAGCATCGCGACGACCGACGCGACCGTCTCCGGACCGGCGAAACCCTGACGCAGCGCGGGAAGCAGCTTGCCGAGCAGGGTGAAGTCGGCGTCCTCGGGGAAGCCGGGACCGACGCTCTGCTTGCTCTTGCCGCTGCCGTCGGTCATCCCCGAAGAGATCGAACCGGGCTGCACGGCGGTGAACCGGATGCCGTCCTTCGCGTATTCGGACGCCAGCGCGTGCGTCATCGACTGGATGCCGCCCTTGCTCGCCGCGTACGCCGCCATGTACGGGTGCGCGAACATCGCCGACGTCGAGCTGAAGTTCACCACCGCCGGGCCGCTGCCTTCGCGCAGCGCCGGGATCGACTCGCGGATCATCAGGAACGTGCCGACCAGATTGACGCGCAGGACCTGCTCGAACTCCCCGAGCGGCATCTCGTGGGTATGCGCCGACCGCAGGATGCCCGCGGCGTTGACGAGCGCGTCCAGCCCGCCGAGCTGCTCGACCGCCGACGCGACCCCGGCCTTCACCGACGCTTCGTCGGCGACGTTCACGACCACGGTGCTCAGCCGGTCCGCCGCGGCGCCCGCCTTCTCGACGGTGTCCGCCAGGCCCGCTTCGCTCACGTCCGCGGCGACGACACGTCCGCCCTCGGCCAGCATCCGCAGCACTGTCGCCTGCCCGATGCCCGAGCCCGCTCCCGTGACCAGCACACGGCGTCCTTCGTAACGGTTCATGGTCCGCTCCTTTCATCTACCGTCATGTTACGCCTATATGGCAGATTGTGCCACTTTGACTAGGCCTGCATGCTTGACAGTGATCGGGTAGCGTGGCGATGGTGAGCGGAAAGACCCCGACCCTGACCGAACGGCGCAAAGCGGCGACGCAACTCGACATCGCCCGGGCCGCCGCTCGCCTGTTCACCGAGCATGGCGCACAGGGAACGACAGCGGAAGCGATCGCCGCCGCGGCGGGTGTCGCTCCGCGCACCTTCTACCGCTACTTCCGCACCAAAGAGGACGCAGTCGCCCCGCTGCTGGTCGTCGGCGCCGACTCGTGGCGGGACCACCTCGCGTCGACGCCCGAAGGAACGCCGCTGCTGAAGGCGGTCGAGGACGCGATCCGCAAGACGATCTCCGCCGCCGACGCCGCCCCGGAATTCAGCTGGACACGCGGCTTGCTGCGAGCCGCGAGCGGGGACGACCCGGCGTTGGCGGCCGTGTGGCACCGGGTGAACGGCGAATCCGAGACCCGGCTGCGTCCCGTGCTGGCGCGACTGGCCCCGGAGGCGGACGAGGTGACGGTGCATCTGGTCGCGGCCGCGGCGACGGATGCCATTCGGATCTCGCTGGAGCTGTGGGCTGGGACCGAGGAGAAAGCGGCGCCGGTGGAGTTGGCGGTTCGGTGTTTCCGCGGGTTGTCGGGCGGGCTCGCGAGTGCCGATCACGGTTAGAACCGGGACCGGCGGGCACGAGCCGGCCGGTCAGCGGAACTCGTGCACGGCCTCGATCTCCCCGGCCAGGTGGCGCGTTGAACTCCGGCGGCTCCTCGGCGGGAACCCACAGCTCCAGGATCGTCTCGCCGCCCGCCTGCCGCACCGGATAACGGGCGAGGAACGCGTCTCGACGCGGAAGCGGGTCACGTAGCCGGCGCCGTCGTACCGGACGTTCCAGTCTCGCTCGACCTTCACCGCGTAGCCCTCGTTCAGCACCGGGTAGAAGATCGGCTGCTCCGGCGACCACGCGGACCAGCCCCAGCTCCGCCGGACCGGCCGGGCGCCACAGCTCCGTCGCCGGGTTGTCCATCGCGTCCCCCTTTCGACGGCACAAGCTAGCCGTCGGCCGGCGACCGGTTTTGCCTCGTCCCGCCACTGCGATCCGGTCTACCAAAGCGCGCCCCGAGTCTGGCCTCCCGCATCCCCGTCCACCAGCACCGGCTGGCCCGCGACGACGGAATGCGTTGCCTGGCGGGCGGTTCCGGAGAGCCGGAAAGTGCGGATCGGATCGTCCCGCACGCCGTCGCGGAGGTCGCCGGCGTGGAATGCGACGAGGTCCGCCTCCGCACCCGGAGCCAGCTTGCCGAGATCGCCGCGGCGGAGCGCACGGGCGCCGCCGAGGGTCGCCGCCTCGACGTACCACTCCGCCGGGGCCGCGTCGGCGCGGTCGTCCGTCACCTTCGCCAGATGCACGCCGACATCCATGCCGCGCACCAGGTCCGGCGGGAAGGAATCCGTGCCCAGACACAGGTTCCGCCCTGCTTCGCGGCATTCGCGGAACGAGCGCGGGGCGTGGCCGTAGCGGAAGGACGTGAGCGGGCAGTGGATCACCCACGCGCCGGCCGCGGCCAAGGTCGCGACGTCGCCGTGGACGCCGGGATGGCGGTCGAGGACGTGGCCGTGCGGGATCAGCAGCCGTTCGCCGAGCAGGCCGGTGCGCTTGAGCATTTCCAGCGGCGTTACGCCGTATCGGTCCAGGATCAGTTCGCGCTCCAGCACGCCTTGCGGGCAGTGAAGCCGCACCCAGGACGTCGCGCTCGCGCGCCGCGTCGGCGGAGGCGCGCATGAGGTCTTCGGTGAGGGTCTCGATGCGACACGGCAACAGAACACCGTTGACGAGCGGATCGTCGAGTTCCTTCGCGTGGTCGAGGAACCGCAGCGCGTCGGCTAGCCCCTGGTCGCCGCGGGGTTCGGCGAAGGGTACCGTCCACAGTGGCCACGTTGACGCCGGAACGGTAAGCCGGGCCCAGATATCCGCGCAGCCCGAGGTTCCGCGAGAAGTCCGCCATCGCGACGAGTTCGTCGTACGGTTCGGCCCACGACGAATGGATCTCCGACGCGATCGGCATGAAGGTCGTGACTCCGTGCGGCGCCAGCTGAACGAGCGCGTACTCGCGAACGGTCTGCCGTNTCTGCCGTTCTTCCGGCGTGAAGACGTCGCGGCGGCGGTGCGCGAAGTAGTCCTCCGGCCATTGCAGACCGGCCGCACGGTCCGCCGCGGCCCAGGAATCGAGGACGAGACGGTCTGCATCGGGCAGCGCGTCCAGGTCGATCAGGCCCGGGAGGACGAGCGATTCGCCGAGGCCGACGCCCAGGCCGGTCGTTCCGGCGTACCGCGGGCCGACGTGGGCGGCGACGTCGTCCTCCCCGGCGACCTCGCCGTTCTCCAGCAGGGCGTGCCGCCCGTTCTGATGGGCCGGCACATGGCGGGCACGCCAGCGAGCGCGCATCGGGGTCCTTCCGCTCGGTGCGTTGCGGTATACCAAACGGCGGAACCTGGCGGCCAGACCTTGCCGGGTGCGGGTCTTTCCGGGAACCTGGGAGGAGATTCGCCGATCCTGTCGGTGACAGCGGCGGGAGGGGGTCGGATGGAGCCGGGTTTCGCCTCGGAGTCCAGCCGCGTCGCCGAACGGCTGCGGAACGAGATCCTCGACGGCACGCGGGCTCCCGGCAGCAAGCTGGTCGAACGGGATCTGGCCGCGGAGACGGGCGTGAGCCGGGTGCCGGTGCGGGACGCCCTGCGCGCGCTGGGAAACGAGGGCCTGGTGACGCCGCGGCCGCGGTCGTGGTCGGTGGTGCGGGAGTTCACCGCGTCGGATGTCGCGGACCTCAACGAGGTGCGCACCGCGTTCGAGGGCCTCACTTTCCGGCTCGCCGCGCAGCGCCGCACCCGCGAGGGCCTGGCGCGGCTGCGGGAGGTGCTGGACACGGAACTGCGCGCCGCCCGCGCCGGCGACGCGGTCTCCGCCCGCCGGGCGGCCGCGGACTTCCACGAGGTCGTGACATCGCTGTCGGCGAACGAACTGCTCGGCGAACTGGAGCGGACGTTGCGCAGCCGGATGCGGTGGCTGCTCGGCCAGCACGACGACCTGGAAGCGATGGCGGCGGAGCACGAGCTCTTGTACGAGGCGATCGTGGACCGCGACGTCGAGCGGGTGGAACGGCTGGTGCTGGCCCATCTCGCGACGGGCACCAGCGAGGCGGCGCGGCGGCATCCGCCGGGGGAAGCCTCGACCGGTTGAGCCGCGCCCGTGAGCGCGGAGCTTCCCCAGCCAGGCTGGGCGCCGGGAGCCGAACGCCGGTGCGGCTCCCCGCTCCCGCTGACGTCCGTGAGGGGAACCCTGCGGGAATCTGATTCCTTCAGGGTTCCGCTCATGGACGCTCGCGCCGGCGAGACCGCGCCCGTCGATCAGAAACCCCATCGCGGCCGAGGCGTCGGCGTCGGCCCGGCGGCCTCTCCCGGCCCCGCCGGACTTCGCCCGTCAGAGGTCGGCGACCGCCAGCCCGNCCAGCCCGTCCGCCACGACGACGCCGTCGTGCAGCACCGTCCGGTCCTTGCCGCGGTCCATCACCGCGCTGGTCGGCGTCTCGCCGTCCACCAGCACCAGATCCGCCCGATCGCCGGCCGCCACGCCGGGCCGGTCGGCGATCCCCGCCAGCCGGGGCACGTCGTGGCTCAGGATCGACGCGCCGCCGATCGTCGCGACCGCCAGCGCCATCTCGATCAGCTCGTCGCGCCGGAACCCGTGCGTGAAGGCCAGCTGCCACGTGCGGTCGAGAAGATCGCAGTTGCCGTACGGGCTCCAGTAGTCCCGCTGCCCGTCCTCCCCCAGCCCGACGCGCACGCCCGCGGTCGTCAGCTCCGCCAGTGACAACTGCCGGTCGACCGACGGCGCGACCGTGGCCATCGCGATGTCCAGCTCCGCGAACGTGTCGATCAGCCGGCGGCTCACCGCTTCCGAAACCGAGCCCAGCTCGTACGCGTGCGACATGGTCACCTTGCCGCGCATGTCCAGCGCGCGGACCCGCTCGATCACCAGGTCCGTCGAAAACACGCCCAGATGCCCCGGTTCGTGCAGATGGATGTCCACCTCGACGCCGTACTTCTCGGCCAGCCCGAACACGACGTCCAGGTGCCCCTTGGGATCCTTGTCGAGCGAACACGGATCGATCCCGCCGACCACCGACGCGCCCGAACGCAGCGCGGCCTCCAGCACGTCGGCGGTGCCGGGCTCGCGCAGGATCCCTGCCTGCGGAAATGCCATCACCTCGACGTCCGCGTGCGCGGCGAAGCGCTGCTTGGCCGCGAGCACGGCGTCGAGCTTTTCGAGCCGGCAGTCCACGTCGACCTGCGCGTAGGTGCGCACGCGCGTGGTTCCGTTCGCGATCATCCGCTCCAGCGTGCCCGCGACGCGTTCCGGCAGCGGCACCTCGGCGTTCCGCCAGTTCTCGCGGTCGTTCAGCATCATCGCCCAGACGCCCGGCGCCCCGGTGTGCGGCCGGAACGGCAGGCCGACCCGCGTCGAGTCGAGGTGCACGTGCACGTCGCTGAACGACGGGAACAGCAGCCGCCCGCGCCCCTCGACCGCCTCCCCTCCGGACGCCGCCGGATCATGCGGGCGAACCGCGGCGATCCGGCCGCCGGCCACCTCGACGTCGCTGCGCTGACCGCCCCAGGGACGGACGTCACGGATCAACACGGAGAGCACCTTTCTCAACGGGAGCGCTTTGGTATACCAAGCCTACCCCGGGCCGGTTCGGCCGGGACAGCCACCGGGAGACGCCGACAGCCGAGCGATACCGGCTGGATCCGGATCGGGCCAGCCTCTCCCGCCGGTGCGCTGACCGGCCCCGTGCCGCAGACGGCCGCGTTCGACGGCGGACAGCGGCGGATTCGCGTCGCCGAATCCGGCGAACGGACAGTCGCGGTGGAATACTCGCAGGTTGTCCTCATCGCGGCCGGCCAATTCGACCCCGCCGCTGTCTCCTGTCTCTCGCACGGCCATCGCGCCTTCGTGTTCGAGTGCGGAGCGCCCTACGTCTCCCGCGCACGGCCGTCGACGAGATGGTCGATACCGGACTCGTTGACTTCCCTCCACGCGCGTCGCCGGAACTCAGCCAGCGAACGCAGAAGCCGGGCAGTCTCCGAAGCCATCCCCAACCGGAGGTAATTCCGCGGATCCGCCGCGTCCGGCTGCTCCTCCAGGAACTGCCGAACCGACCGCGTGAACAGGCCATTGAGATGCGTCGAGATAGTGACCTTCGCCGTCCCGCTCACCACGGCCCCGCGCAGTTCCTCGTCCGGCAGTCCTGACGAACCGTGCAATACCAACGGGACCAGTACCGCGTCTCGCAGCCGGGCCACCAGCGCACGGCCCGCCTGGGCCGTCCGCCCCACCATCGCGCGGGACGTCCCCGCGGCCACCGCCAGGGCGTCCGCTCCGGTCGCGGTCACGAAGTCCGCCGCTTCGGCCGGGTCGGTGCGGGCATCGGGCGCGTGTACCCCGTCCTTGCCGCCGGCATCCGCCCCACGCGGGTCGACGCGCTTCCGCCGCAGCTGGCCGCGCTCAACCGCACCTACCTGAGCACTGCCGAACTCGTGGTGCGCCCGGCGGCAGCGCGGGAGCGGCTATCCCGGTTCTAACCGGAATAGCCACTCACGACGTCTCTTCTTGACCGCGCGGCGCGGTGATCCGCTAAACCCAGCCGGGAAAGCGGATGTGCCCGCGAGCCCCGTCGCCAGGACGTCTTCGCACCTTCCGAGGCGGGGCCGTACTCACCATCGCCGGAGTCACCAGCTGCAGTCGCTCCCTGGTCGGATTTCTCCCGCAATCGCGCGAAACTCAAGCCGCGCGGGCAAACCCCGCTCGCCGCGCCCGGCGAGGCGAGCGCGGCGGTTTTCCGTTCCGTGCGAGGCCGGATCCTGCACCTGCTCGAACGAGCGGACGGCGACGTCGCAGGGGCCGGGCAGGCGCTGGATTGCGCGCGGTCGGCAGCGCGCGGGTCGCGACCCGGTGGCGCGGCGGGCCGGAAATCCGGTTGCCGGCCGCGAATTCGGTGGAACTGGCCGAAAAGCCGGCCGCGGACGGCGTGCCGCCGGAGCAGATCCGCCGGGTGCTCGCCAATCCGCGGTTCACCGTGTCGTCCTACCCCCCGTGCCGGGGTGGGGACGCGGTCAACGACGGCGGGAGATGGCTACGCCAGCCAGGCACAGCACGCCGCCGACGAGGCCGTACGCGGTCGGGGTTTCGGCGAGCAGCAGCCAGGACAGCAGCACGGCCGCCGCGGGCACGGCGTAGGACACCATCGTCAGCCGGCCCGCGTCCGTGCGGCGGAGCGCGTACGCCCACGCGGTGAAGCCGACCGCGGTGGGGAACACTCCCAAGTAGACGCTGCCGAGCACCGCGCCCGCCGGAGCCACCCGCAGTTCGCTGACCAGCTGCGGTGTCCAGGGCAGCAGGACCACGGTGCCGACGACGCAGCCGAGCCAGATCGCGGTCAGCCCGTCGACGTGGCGCAACGTCACCTT
Organism: Amycolatopsis sp. M39; assembly: GCF_001651785.1. Classification (NCBI taxonomy): domain Bacteria; kingdom Bacillati; phylum Actinomycetota; class Actinomycetes; order Pseudonocardiales; family Pseudonocardiaceae; genus Amycolatopsis; species Amycolatopsis sp. M39. The sequence goes on along the minus strand of NZ_LWSF01000028.1, from coordinate 83,004 downwards.
CTGGACCATGACTCCGGCGGCGTAGAGCACGGCGGCCAGCAAGCACAGCAGCACGCCGGCCCAGTCGTTGCTCCCGGTGGCGCCGGTCGCGATCAGCGCGGCCCCGCCCAGCGCGACGAGCGAGCCGATGACGAGCGAGCGCGAGAAGCCTTCGCCGAGGAACTTCCCGGCCGCGACGGCGACCATCAGCGGCGCGAGGTTCACCAGCAGCGCCGCGGTCCCGGCGTCGACCTGCCGCTCCCCCGCGTTGAGGACGACGGTGTACGCGGCCAGCCACAGCACGGCGTAGGCCGCGACCAGCAGGAACGCCTTGCGCGACAGCCGGATGCGAACCGCGCCCTTGGCCACGGCGAACACGGTGAGCGTGACGGCCGCGACGGCGAGCCGCAGCAGTGCCAGCGGTGCCGGAGACAGGGCGTGCCCGACGCTGCGGATAGCGACGAACGACGAGGCCCACAGCACGACGGCGAGCCCAGCGGCGGCCGCGATCTTGCCGAAGTCGGACTTGCCGGCGGGCGGGACGGTTTCCACGAGATCGGTCACTCAGCCATCGTCGCCTCAGCCAGCTGTACAGCACAAGCGATGAGTTCTGTACCTCCGTTAAGGAGTGCTGTACATTCGCCGCATGCTGGACATTCCCCGGCTCCGCGTGCTGCGCGCGGTCGTCGCGTCAGGGTCGATCCGCGCGAGCGCCGCCGCGCTCGGCTACACGCCGTCCGCGGTGAGCCAGCAAATCACCACGCTGCACCGGGAGACCGGGCTGCAGCTGTTCGAACGGTCCGGCCGCGGCATCGAGCCCACCGAGGCCGGGCGCACCCTCGCCGCCGAGGCCGAGGCCTTGTTCGAGGCGTTCAGCCGGGTCGAGCAGGTGGTGAGCGAACTGCGCGCCGGACGCGTCGGCCGCCTGTCGATCGGCTACTTCGGCTCGGCAGGCTCCACGTGGCTGGCGCCGACCGTCGCCGCGCTCCGCACCGAGTTCCCCGGCCTGCGGCTGGACCTGATGCTGACCGAGTTCACGCCGGGCGACCCGGACATCGACATCTTCGTGGAGGAAACCGGGGCCGAGCACCCCGGGTCGGTCGTCGTGCACCGGCTGGCCGAGGACCCGTACCTGGCAGTCGTCCGCCTCGACGACCCGCTCGCCGGACTGGCGGAAGTTCCGCTGGCCGCACTCGCCGAACGGCATTGGGTCGACAACGACCTGCGCGAAGGCCCGTGCCGTCAGGTGCTGCTCAACGCCTGCACGCAGGCCGGATTCTCGCCGGGTTTCGTCGTCGAGACGCACGACTACCGGACCGCGATGTCTTTCGTGGCAACGGGAATCGGGCTGACGGTGGTGCCGGAACTCGGCATCGGCGAACTGCCGGAGGGCCTCACCACCGTGGCGCTGGCCGCCCCCGCCCCGGTCCGGCATCTCAGCCTGGCGGTGAAGAAGCCGATCGCGGCGCATCCCGCCGCCCGGCGTGCGGTGGAGCTGCTGGAAGGCCTGGTGCGTTCGGGGAAGACGCTGGCCGGGTGAGGCACTCGGGCCGGGGTGGCGCCGGAACGCCGTGAAGGGCTCCTTGAGGGAATCGGATTCCCTCAAGGAGTCCTTCACGGCCGCGGCAGCCGGAGGCGAGAATCGGGCAGCACCCCGATTCTCCGGTAACGAATGCGGCACATTCCCGCCGCGAATGCGCCGCCGCCACCCCGAATGGACCAATCCGCACCGGGTTCGCGCCGCACGACGGACGGAAGCCAGGTCACCGGAACGGGTTGATGACCTTCCGCCAATTTCTCCGGCTCTTTCCGCGCCGACCTGGGTCGAGCGGCCGGGAAACATCTTCGTTACACCCCGATCGGGTAGGGATGACTCACGCGCAGTCCCCATTTTTGCGACCCAAACCCGCGTCCGTCACCCTCACGAGGAGCCGCGAACCCCCGGGTTGGCGGATTGGCCGGGACACCCCCCTCGTGCGGCAATGGTGTCACCGTCCGACATCGAAGTCGCCCGGTTTTCCTCAGGAAAAAGGGAAGGGCTCGTTTTCATGGACGTCCGGTACGAGGCTTTCTGCTTCGCCGATCCGCTGTTCTTCGACGAACCGCGGGAAACCCCGGGCGCGGCAGGCGACCTGGCCGCGGGGCTGCCCCGGCCGGGACCCGGGTGGACGGACGAGGCGCGCGGGATCTGGCGGTCGCTGCGCCCGCCGGGGCGGAAACTTCCCGCCCAGGGCTGGAAAATCCACGTCTCCGCGGGCCTGGACAACGCGGCGGACGTCCTGTCCCGCGTGCATCAGTACTGCGTGGAGCGGCGGATCGCGTACAAGCATCTGCGTTCCCGGGCGACCCTGGTGAGCCGCAATTCGAAATACGCGCCCCGCGCGGGAAGCGGCAAGCTCGTCACGATTTACCCGCACTCCGAAGAGGCGCTCGCCACGATACTGGCCGACCTTTCCGCCGAACTGGAAGGCGAGCACGGCGCGTATATTCTGAGCGATCTCCGCTACCGCGAAGGCCCGCTTTACCTCCGGTACGGCGGATTCGCCGAACAGTGGACCGAACACGCCGGAACCCGGGTGCTGGCAATCCGCCGTCCGGATGGCACGCTCGTGCCCGACCGGCGGGAACCGTCCTTTTCCGTGCCGGATTGGGTGCCGATTCCGTCCTGTTTGTCCGAGAGCCTGGCCGCGCGCAAGAACGGAGCCCGATTCCCGTACCGGGTGACCGGTTCCCTGCACTTTTCCAATGGCGGCGGCGTCTATCTGGCCGAACGAGGGGCCGAGGGGAAGACCGTGGTGCTGAAGGAGGCCCGGCCGCATGCCGGACTGGACCGGGAGGGCGCCGACGCGGTCGCCCGGCTGAACCACGAGCGGGAGGTACTCGAACGGCTGGCGGACGTTCCGGGCATCCCGCGCGTGTACGAGCAGTTCACCGTGTGGGAGCACCACTACCTGGCGATGGAGCACCTGCCCGGCATCGCGCTGAGCAGCTGGCTCGCCCGGCACTACCCGCTCACCAGCGGCACCCGGGCCGAAAGCGGGCTCGCGGCCTTCCGCGAACGCGCTCTGGCCGTGCTCGCCCAGGTCGAGCGCATCGTCGCGGACATCCACCGGCACGGGATCGTGTTCGGCGACCTGCACGGGAAGAACATCCTGGTCGACGAGCAGGACCGGGTGTCGCTGATCGACTTCGAACTGGCCGTCGACGCCGATTCCGGCGACCGCCCGGGGCTGGGAGCCCCCGGCTTCCGCGCACCCGCCGACCGCAATGGTTTCGAGATCGACGAGCACGCCCTCGCGGCGCTGCGGCTGTGGCTCTTCCTGCCGCTGGTGATGCTGCTGGAACTCGCGCCGGGCAAGCTGCGCGGGCTCGCGGACTTCGCGCAGCAGCGGTTCGGCCTGCCGGACGGGTACGCCGACCGCGTGGTCTCCGTGCTCGCCCCGCGCACCGCGCCGCCCGCGACGCACACCGCGCTCGACGAGCCGCGGCCGGACTGGTCGCTGGTCCGCAAGCAGATCGCGGAAGCCATCCTCGCCACTGCCACTCCAGACCGGACCGACCGGCTGTTCCCCGGCGACATCGAGCAGTTCCGCTCCGGCGGCGCGGGTTTCGGTGTCGGCGCCGCGGGCGTGCTGCACTCGCTGCACGTCGCCGGAGCCGGCCGCTATCCGGAGTACGAGCAGTGGCTGCTGGCGGCCGTCCGGCGGCAACCGCCCTCGCGGCCCGGGTTCTTCGACGGCAGCCACGGCATCGCGTACGTCCTCGAAGAATTCGGCTACGCGGCAGAAGCCGGCGAACTGCTCGCCGCGTCGCAGCCGCTGGTCGACCAGACCACCGACCACGGCCTGGAAAGCGGGCTCGCCGGGATCGGTCTCACCCGCCTGCACTTCGCGACGACCCGCGGCGACAACGAGTTCGGCCGCCAAGCGCTGGACGTCGCCCTCAAGCTCGCGACCGCGTTCGAGACCGCCGACCCGCCCGGCCGCTTCGCCAGGGCCGGACTGCTCAGCGGCTGGTCCGGGCCCGCGTTGCTGTTCCTGCGCCTGCACGAGCACACCGGCGAGCCGTCCTGGCTCACCCTGGCCGACCGGGTGCTGGCCCGCGACCTGGAGGAATGCGCTCCCGCGCCGGACGGGTCGCTGCAGGTGCGCGACGGCACCCTGCGCCTGCTCCCCTACGCCGCGATCGGCAGCGCCGGGATCCTGCTGGTGGCCGAGCAGGTCGCCCGGCGGCTGCCGGACTCCGCGGCCGCCCGGAGCCTGCCCGGGCTGCGGGCCGCCTGCCGCGGGGAGTTCGTGATCCACCCGGGCCTGCTCTACGGCCGGTGCGGGCTCGCCGCCGCGCTGTCCTTCGCCGACGAGCCCGATCGGGAAGCCCTCGACCTGCACCTGGCGCGGCTGTCCTGGCACGGCGTGCCGTACCGCGGCGGGCTGGCCTTCCCCGGCAACCAGCTGCTTCGCCTGTCGACCGACGTCAGCACCGGCAGCGCGGGGGTCCTCCGCACGCTCGCCGCACTACTGGACGGCGCGGAACTGCTGCCCTTCCTGGGCTCCGCACCGTCCCCGCACACCTCCGGCCGATGAGCGCCGGCGGACCCCGAGAGAAAGGGAACACCCATGGAACACGTCTTGGAGCTGCAGGCGTTGGAGGCCCCCGAAAGCCAGGGACTGGACCACCACGGCCACAGCCACTGCAGCACAGAATGCGGCGAGAGCACGCTCAGCTTGCTTCTCTGCGCCTGACCGCGCGGGCAGGGCGGGAACGGCGCAGGACAAGTGCGCCGTTCCCGCCCCGTTCATTCTGCCCCGCCCGCTCGCGGCGGTCGCGGCGAGGCTGGATGCCGGGAGTCGACCGGCGAGGCGAGGTCGACGTCGCGGACCCGGCAGAGCCCGATCGGGGCCTTCGCCGGACCCGCCTCGGTCCTCGTCAGGTACCTGACCTCGTCTCGACCGCCTCTCCGGCCCGCCGCGACCATCGGCGCCTCGCCGATCTCTCAGCCAGGACCGCCACGCGAAGGGAGCGACATGGCCGGACCCGCCGATCGCCTCCTGATCTCGGCCGCCCTCCTGGACCGTCCCCGGCTCGTCGCGCTGATCGTCGCGTCGCTGGTCTCGGCAGGCGCCGGACTGTTGCTGCCCGGTGCCCTCGCCACCGCCACCGACGCGGTGCTCAGCGGCCGAAGCAGCACCGGCGCGGTGGTGCGGCTGCTCGCCATAGGCGTCGCGGAGATCGCCGCGGACGCCGTCATCGTGGTCCTGCCCGCCCGCCTGACCGGCAACGCGAGCGCCTGGCTGCGCCGCAAGGTGACCGACCGCCTGCTCGCCTTGGGCACCGGCTCCCCATTCGCCCCGGGTGACGCGGTCAGCCGGGTGAGCGGCGACTGCGCGGCCGCCGGCGGTGTCGCCGCGGTCGTGGTGCGGCTAGCCGCGACCGGGCTCATGTCCTCCGGCGCGGTGGTCCTGCTCGCGCTCTTGGACTGGCGGCTCGCGCTGGTCTTCCTCGGCAGCCTTCCCTTCGCTTTGCTGCTGGCGCGGTCGCACCTGCGCGGCACGGCCAAGGACGTGCTTGCCTACCAACGGGTTTCCGGGGAACTGTCCGCCCGGCTGCTCGACGCCGTCGCCGGGCTGCGGACGATCGCCGCGTCCGGCACCGCCGACGCCGAAGCCGCCCGGGTGCTGCGTCCGCTGCCTCGGCTGAACCTGGCGGGCCAAGGCATGTGGCGCACCCAGGCGAGGATGGTGTGGCGAGCCGGCCTCTTGCTCCCCACCGTGGAAATCCTCGCCCTCGCCGCCGCAGGTTTCGGCGTCCTGGACGGACGCTTGAGCGCCGGGGACGTCCTCGCCGCCCTCGGTTACGTCGCGCTCGGACTCGGCCTGGCCACGCAGATCCCGTTGCTCACCACCCTTTCCCGGATCCGCTCGGCCGCGCTCCGGATCACCGAAGTCCTCGACGCCGAACCCCCTCCTCGCGGCACCCTCGGACTGCTGCCCGGAAACGGCGCCCTGGAACTCCGCGGCGCCACCGTGCACGGGGCACTCGCCGACGTCGACCTCACCATCCCCGGCGGTTGTTTCGCCGCGGTGGTAGGGAGTTCCGGCTCGGGAAAGTCCACTGTGGTCTCTCTGCTGGCCGGTCTTCGCCGCCCCGACGCCGGACAGGTGCTGCTCGACGGCCGCGACCTCGCCGTGGTGCGTCCGGACGAGCTTCGGGCCGTCGTCGGGTACGCCTCCGCCGAACCCGCGCTGCTCGGCGCCACTGTCGCCGACGCTGTCGCTTACGGTTCCTGGGCCAGCGTCCCGGCGATCGACAAGGCTTGCCGGACCGCGCGCATTCACGACATCCTCGCGCGGTTGCCGCACGGTTACGACACTCTTCTTGCCGAAACTCCGTTGTCCGGCGGGGAAAGCGCCCGGGTGGGCCTCGCCCGGGCGCTCGCGCGGAACCCGCGGGTGCTCCTGCTCGACGACGCCACCGCCAGCCTGGACACGATCACCGAACGCGCCGTGACGGCGGAACTGGGCCGCCGGACCCGGGTCGTCGTGACGCACCGGGCCGCGATGGCCGCGCGGGCGGATGTGGTGGTGTGGCTCGCGGCGGGGCAGATCCGGGCGGTCGGGCCGCATGCGCGGTTGTGGCAGATGCCCGGGTATCGCGCGGTGTTCACGGAAGAAACGTGAGCAGGGTGCGGTGGGCCTTCGCCGGACACCGGGGCGAGGCGGGTTCGTGCCGTCACCTCGCGGCGCAGCCAGCCCGCACGCTCCACGCTCACGAAGCAACCACGAACGGCGCACCACAGCGCACCGATCCCCCCGCACCACCCACGTCCGCACCACCTACCGCACCCAGATTGCCGCGCCGCACTGACGAAACGAACGCCGCGCGACGACACACCGGCCTCGCGGCGCAGCTATCCCGCCTCCGCGACCGCACGGAGCGGCCATGAGCGTCGGCCGCCTCTACTGGAACGCCCTCGCCGGGCAATGGCGCGGCGGGCTGGTTCTCCTGGCCTGCTCGGTCCTCGAAGGACTGCCCGCGTTCTTCTCCGGACGACTCGTCGAACTGGCGGTCAACAGCGGGTTCGCGGCAGGCAAGCCCGGCGCCGGCCTCGGCTGGCTCGGCGTGTTCGGCCTCGCCGCGCTCGCGGGCGCGGTCGGTTCGCGGCTGGTGTGGCGGCAACTGGGCAAGGTCGTCGAGCCGTTGCGCGACGCGCTGGTGACCGCCGTCGTGCGCGGGGTGCTGCACGATCCCGCGCCGCCGCGGAGCGGGCCGGACGCTCGCGGCGTCGCGCGGATCACCCAGCACGTCGAGGTCGTGCGCGACGCCACCGGCGGGCTCCTCGTCCAGGCCCGCGGCATGATCGTCACCACCGCGGCGGCGATCGCCGGGCTGGTGACCGTCGCGGGGTCGCTGGCGTTGCCGGTCGTGGTCCCGGTGGTGCTCGCGCTGGCCGGATTCGGCGCGCTGCTGCCCTCCCTCGCCCGGCGGCAACGCGCGCTCACGCTGGCCGACGAAGGCACCGCGGCCGCCACCGGCTCGATCTTCGCCGGGATGCGCGACGTCGTCGCCTGCGGAGCCGAGCCGGTCGCCGCGCTGGCCGCCGACCGCGCGGTGGACCGGCAGGCCGCGGCCGCGGTGCGGGCAGCAAGGTCGGCGGCGCTGCGGTCGACGATCGTCGCGCTCGGCGGGTTCGCCCCGCTGGTGCTCGCGCTCGCGCTCGCGCCGTCGATGGTCGCCCGCGGCGAACTGACCGCGGGAGCCGCGCTGGGCGCGCTCGTCTACCTGGCGACCACCTTGCAACCCGCGCTGCGCGGGCTCGCCGCCACCGCGTCCACGGTCGTCCTCCGGTTGCTCGTCGCACTGCGCCGGCTCGCCGAGACCACCGCCCCGCCCGAAGGCCGTCCGGCGACCGAAAGCCCCGCCGGACTCGGCCTCGCCGTGCGCGAGCTGACCTTCCGCTGGGGCGCGGCGCCGGAACCGGTCGTCCGCGGCCTGAACCTCGACCTGCGCCCCGGCGAACACCTGGCGGTCGTCGGCCCGAGCGGCATCGGAAAATCGACGCTCGCCGGTCTGCTCACCGGTCTGCTGGCACCGCACCACGGCGAAGTCCGGCTGGGCGGCGTCCGAGCCGGCGAACTGGCCGACCGCCCCCGGCATCTGGTGCTGGTCCCGCAACAGGCCTACCTCTTCGCCGGAACCCTGCGCGAAAACCTGTCCCTGTTCCACCCCGAAGCCGCCGACCGCCGCCTCGCCGCAGCCGCGGAAGCCGTGGGCGCCGCCCCGCTGCTGGCCCGCCTCGGCGGTCTCGACGCCGAACTCGGCCCTGGCGCGGAAGGCGTTTCCGCCGGGGAAGCCCAGCTCCTCGCGCTGGCAAGGGCCTATGCCTCGCCGGCCGGAGTCGTCGTACTGGACGAAGCGACGTCCACTTTGGACCCAGCAGCGGAGGTCCATGCGGAACGCGCCTTCGCCGCCCGGGGAGGCACCCTGATCGTGATCGCGCACCGCCTGTCGTCCGCGGTCCGGGCGCACCGCGTGCTCCTGATGGACGGACAGGAGACGCTGCTGGGCAGGCACGAGGAACTTCTCGCCGCGTCGCCGCGGTATGCCGAGATGATGCGGGCTTGGCTGCCGGAGCGATCACGCCTCGAAGCCAGCTGAACGGCAGAGACCGACACCGGTGAAGGGCCGGAGCGGCAAGCCGTGCAGTTGCCGCCGGTGCTCCGTCGGCGGGCGGGTCGCTCCGCGACGCAGGTGCCCGGCCGGCGATCACCGCGGCCGCGACGATCGGGGCACTGCCGGTCGGGTTCACCCGCCCCGTCAGCGGCCACGTCGCCTTTCCGGGCTCGCGGCCGCTCCCGGCCGGCCGGACCTGATGCTGGCCGACCAGCCTTCCGGCGGTGCCGTGCTCCTTCCGGAAGCCCTGCGCAGCAAGGATTCCGGAGCTTCCGGTGCCGGTGAACGCCCCGGCTCAGACCTTGCGCGGCACCGAGGCGACGAGGATCTTGCCGGTGCCGTGGCCGAGGTAGATGTCCACCCTGCTGAACCCGCCGGACGGCCCGGGTTCGGTCCAGCCGAAGGTCTTGTAGTCGTTCGCCGCCGTCCGCGTCTGGACGTCGAAAAGCGTGCCCGCCTGCCGGAACTCGAAGGTCACCGTGGTGCTTCCGGACCCGGCGTCGTCGCGGACGTAACCGCTGACGCCGACCGAGCGGTTGTACCAGGTCAGCGTGCCTCCGACGGCCCCGCCGCTGATGTGGTCGCCGAAGTTCGACGTCGGGTGGCCCGCCGCGCTCGCGACCCCCGTTCCGCCGAGAACGGCGACCGCGGACACGGCGAGACTGACGGCGATGCGTTTCATGATGTCCCCCCGGAGATGCTCGATGCTGGGCGGAATCGTACTGTGCCGCGGCGGTCGCCGCGGGATTATGCGGGAATTCCCGGATCGGCTCGATGACGGCTTGCTCCTCTCCGCTGATCACGTTGGCCAGTGCCACGGCGGAGACCGCTCCTTCCCGTGCCCGCTGCCCCCGGTGGTGCCGATCGCCCCGCGGAGGAAGGCGGCCGTCGCCTCCCGGACGGGGAAGCGCGGTGCCGCTGCCCACGGCCTCGGCCAGGAAGACGCCGCACGTTGACAACTGGAGATCGTCTCCATATCTTGACAAGTGGAGATTGTCTCCATTTCCAATGTGTCCGGTGAGGTGCGGCAGTGAAGATCCTGATGTTCGGACGCGGCGTGATCGCCGCGATGTACGGCTGGGCCTTGGAACGGGCGGGGCACGACGTCGAGTTCTATGTCCGTCCGGGCCGCGCGGCGGACTACGGGGAGTCGATCGACCTCGATGTTCGCGACCTGCGGGCGCGGCGGCGGCGGGGCGGCGGGACCTGGCCGGTGCGTTACCGCGAGGAGTTGGAGGCGGACCACGGGTTCGAGCTGATCGTGCTGAGTGTCCAGCACTATCGGCTCGCGGAGGCAGCGGCCTTTCTGGCGCCACGCGTCGGGAAGGCGACGGTGCTGGTTTTCGGGAACATCTGGTCCGAACCGCTGGCCGCGATCGGCGATCTTCCCGTCGAGCAGATCGCGTGGGGCTTTCCCCAGGGCGGCGGCGGTTTCGGCGAGGACGGCGTGCTTCGCGGGATGCTGCTGCCGCTCGCCGTGTTCGGAACCCTCGGCGAGCCTCCGACCGAACGCGAGCGGATCGTGCGCCAGGTGTTTCGCGACGCGGGGTTCCGGGTCCGGGAGCGGCCTGACTTCCGCGGCTGGTCGTGGGTTCACTTCGTCTCGGACGCGGGTCTGCACTCGCAGGGCGTGCGGGTGGGCTCGTTGGGTTCGCTGGCAAGGTCCCGGGACGATCTGCGCGAGGCGTTGCTGGCCGGTCGCGAGCTTGTGCCGCTTCTCGAAGCCCGGGGTATCGACGTGCGGCGGCATCGGGGCGCGCTGCTGCTGTTCCGGGCACCGACCTGGCTGACGGTCCCGGTGCTCGGATGGGTGCTGGCCCATTTCCCCCCGGCGCGCGTGAATCTTGAGGCGCACTCCGATCCCGACGCCCGCGAGCCGCGCGAAATCTGCCGCGACGTACTGGCCGAGGCCCGGCGGCTGGGCGTCCCCGTGCCGCGGCTGGAGGCGGCGGAACCGTACTTCGGTCTGGAAAGGACGGAGTGAGCCTCGGGGGTTTTCTGCCGGTGCCCGCGGATCGCTTGGCGGGCGAGGCGTGGCGAGAAGCCGCCCCGGCAGGATCGGGCGCCGGACGCCGGCGGGAGCCTCGGCTGATCGCCGCGCCAGGTCCCGGCGGTTCGCGCGAGCCCGATGGTCCGCTGCCCCGGACACCAGCCATTCGCGCGGACCGGGTCACTCGCCACGACCACGCCGCACACTCGCCACGCGGCCGGATCACTCCCCACAACCACACCGCACACTCGCCACGCGGCCGGACCACCCCCCACAACCACACCGCACACTCGCCACGCGGTCCGGCTTTTGCCGCGCCGCGCCGCGAGCGCACTGCCGGGCCGCCGCCGAACGTTCCCGGCACCTGGTGTCCGGCCGCCGGAAGACTCAGGCGAATCCGATGCCGCGCAAAGGATTCCCGGCCGTTTCAGCGTGCGCCGGCACGAGCCGTCGCCACGATCCGCCGACCTGTCCCGCCTTTCCCCGGACACCGGGCGGGCGCCCGTTCCGGCGAGGCGGGCTCAGACCACTCCGGCCGCGATGAGCTGTTCCCAGATCACCCCCTGGTCCACGACCTCGACGCCGAGTTTTTCGGCCTTCGTGAGCTTGCTCGCGCCGACGTCGGCACCGGTGATCAGCAGGTCGGTGCTTGCCGAGACCGAGGACGCGGTGGTCGCGCCTGCCGTCTCGCACAGGCGCTGGAAGGTGGGGCGCGGCACCTTCTCCCCGGATCGCGGGTCGCTGATCGCGCCGGTGACCACCACGGTCTTGCCTTCCAGCGGCGCGCCCGCGACGACCGCGGGCGGGAGGTCTTCCTCCAGGACGTCCAGGGAGACGCCGCGTTCTCGCAGGCGCTCCAGTTCGGGGCGCAGCCGGCTGAGGTGTTCCACCAGTGAGGCGGCCACCTTCGGTCCGATGTCTTCCACTGCCACGAGTCCGTCGGCGCCGGCGTCGAGCACCGCTTCCAGGGAAGCGAATCCGGCGCGGCACAGCCGGGCGGCGGTGCCTTCCGAGGCCATCGGGATCGCGAGCCCGATCAGCGCCCGGCGCAGGCCGACCTGGCGGCTGGCGTCGATCGACTCGATCATCCGCGTCGCCGAGACCTCGCCGATGCGGTCGAATTCCAGCAGGCGGTCCTTGGTCAGGCGGTAGAAATCCGACGGGTGCTCCAGGATTCCGGCCTCGGCCAGCCGTTCGATCCACACGCCGCCGATCGCGTCGATGTCCGCGGCCGCGCGGGACGCCCAGTGGATCAGCCGCCGCACGGTCTGGGCGGGGCAGGAAACGTTGGTGCAGAACAGTTCCCGGCTGTTGCCCTGTTCGGTGAGCGGCAGCTCGCACGACGGGCACGTCGACGGGGGCACGATCTCCCGCTCCGCTCCGGTGCGTTGCGACTCGTCGAGCACGCCGGCGACGAACGGGATGACGTCGCCCGCCCGGCGGACCAGCACGGTGTCGCCGATCTTGATGCCGCGGGCGCGGATGACCTCCTGGTTGGCCAGCGTCGCGCGGGTGACCGTGGTCCCGCCCACGAAGACCGGCTCCAGCCACGCGACCGGGGCGATCTTGCCGGTTTTGCCGACGTCCCAGACCACATCGGACAGTACGGTCGTCTTCTCCTCGGCGGCGAACTTGTAGGCCAGCGCACCGCGCGGCGAACTCGAACGGGTGCCCGCGGCGGCGTACGCGGGGCGGTCGGCGAGCCGCAGGACGGCGCCGTCGATGTCGTAGTCCAGGTCGTTGCGCTGCTGCTCGATCGTGGTGATCACGGCCTGTGCGGAGGCCGCGCCGGCGCAGCGGCGCATGTCCGCCGCGGTGAAACCGAGCGCCAGCAGGCCGTTGTCCAGGTCGGTTTCCGCGCTGCCGGGTTCGGTGTCCAGGTCGAAAGCGAAGAAGCGCAGCCGGCGCTCGGCGACCGCGGCCGGGTCCTTCGCGCGCAGCGTGCCTGCCGCGGCGTTGCGGGGGTTGATCAGCGGTTTGTCCGGGTGCGCGGTGTTGTAGGCGGCGAACGTCGAGCGCAGCATCACCGCCTCGCCGCGCACCTCGACCCGGCCAGGCGCGCTGACCTGGTGCGGAATGCCGTCGGTCAGTGCGCGCACCAGCATGGTCACGTCGTCGCCGGTGGTTCCGTCGCCGCGGGTCACCGCTCGCGCGAGGCGGCCGTCCTCGTACACCAGGGCCAGCGACAGGCCGTCGAGCTTGGGCATCACGACCACGGGCTGGCCGGGGAACCGGTCGAAGAACGCCTCGACCTGCTCCGGCTTCGTCGCCTTCTCCAGCGACAGCATCGGCCGCGAATGCCGGATCGGCGCGTGCAGCACCGCGGGCCCGCCCACCTGGTCCAGCGGGTTCGGGTCCGGGGCCAGCTCCGGGCTCGCCTCGATCAGCCCGCGCAGCTCGTCCTCGATCGCGTCGTACTCCGCGTCCGCCACCGCCGGCGAACCCCGGTAGTACGCGTCGCGCAGCACTACGACCTGATCGGCCAGCTCCTGAATACGTTCCCGAACGTCCACGGACCGGAACGCTACCCGGCCCCACCGACAAAACCGGACTGCGACGCAAACCGGGCGGCCGCCGCGGGGCTGCCGATCGGGTGACCCCCGGATCGCGCGGCTGCCCGGCCGGGGCGGCAGCCACGCATCCGAGGGCCGGATCGGTGCGGGCGGCGGGGGGAATCGCCGTGGCGGGTGCGGAGGCGGGTCGTCGGCGGGATTGCCGAGGAGCACCGTGGCGGGCAGTTCGCGGTCACCGCCCCGCCGGGCGGCTCGCGTCATTGCGGGCGGCACGACGGTGCGGTCACCGCTCCACCGGGCGGCTCACGTCATTGCGGGCGGCACGACGGTGCGGTCACCGCTCCACCAGGCGACTCACGTCATTGCGGGCGGGCGGCGCGACGGTGGTGCTCCCGCCCGCCGAGGCCAAGGAGCTGGAGTCCGGTCCGGCCCGGATTCCCGAAGCTCCGCGAGGCGCGACGACCGCCGCATCGCGATGACGCGCGCGACCCGGCGGGCGGGGATCGTCCATCTTGGACTCGTGCCGGGCGAGCTGGCCCGGGTGCGGGAACGCGGGCGGTGAACTGGCCAGGCTTCGAGTTCCGTCACGGCGCGGGCCAGTCGCGTGATCATGGACCCGCGCCGGCCTGGAGGGGGCGAATTCGCAGCCGAGGACGCCTTCGTCGGCGACGCCGATCTGGCCCCGGAGCGCTTGCGCCACACCGGAGTTCAGTTCGGGTTCCGAGACCCAGGCGAGCTGGCCGGGCGACCGCAGCGGCTTCCCGGGTGCGACCCGGGCGGCGGACAGCGCGACGCGGTGCAAGATGAACGAGAAGACGAACCGGCCCGCCGTCGAGATCGGCACTTGAGGGGCTTCGGTCAACCCGCGGCGAGCGCTATGCCGGCCGCACCCGCGAGCGCGGCGGTGCCTGCCGCGCGGCGACCATCGTCTTCCGCACGCCGCTGGCGCGGAACGCGACCAGCACGCGCTCCCCCGGCGCGAGCTCTCCGGCGAGGTGGCTCTCGACCTTTTCCCGCAGTGTCACGATCCGCAGCCTTTCCGGCTCGCCGATACGGTCCGCTGTCGATCACGCGCCGGAGGTTGTGCGCGCCGGGACGCGGACGGTGACCGAATTTCTCCCCCGGAACTCCTCGTGGCCGCACCGGCCGGCACCGGACGAAACTCAGTGCTGCCGGGCGGCCTGGGCGCGTTCGCGGGCTTCGAGGATTTCGGGGACGTGGCTTTCGGCCCATTCGCGGACGGCGCGCAGCGGCACCAGCAGCGACTGGCCGAGGTCGGTCAGCCCGTACTCCACGCGCGGCGGCTGTTCGGTGTACTCGACGCGGGCGAGCAGGCCGTCCTCCTCCATCGCGCGCAGCGTTTCGGTCAGGACCTTCGGGGTGACGCCCTGGATCCGGTCCACCAGCGCGGTGAACCGCATCGGCCCGTGCTCCAGCGCGTTGACCACGAAGACCGTCCACCGAGCCCCGATCCGGTGCAGCACCACCCGGGACGGGCAGCGGGCGGACATGACGTCGTAGTCCACGGCGATTCCTCCGGTTCCGGTTACGTTGAAGTACCTGGTTACTTTTCCATAGCCTACTTCGGCCACGGCGAACCGACAGAACGGAGAAGGACCATGAGCAACCGGCTGGCCGGACAAACAGTGCTGGTGCTGGGCGGACGGCATCTGGGCGCGGCGATCGCCGAGGCCGCGACCGATGAGGGTGCGAAGGTGCGCGTCGCGTCCCATCGGCCCGGCGGGCTGCACATCGACCTGCGCGACGAGGCGACCATCGCGGCCGCGGCCGCCGAACACGGACCGGTCGATCACCTCGTCAACACGGCGGCGGCACCGCACGCGGCGCGGGTCGGCGAACTCGACCGGGACAAGACCGTCGACGCCTTCGCGGCCAAGGTCATCGGGCCCTTGCTGCTCGCGAAACACTTCACGATCCGGCGGTCGCTGCTGCTGTTCTCCGGTCAGGTCGGCTGGCGTCCGGCCCCCGGAAGCGTCGTGACGGGCGTGACCAACGGGGCCGCCGCCTTCGCCGCGCAACACCTCGCCGCCGAACTCGCACCGGTCCGAGTCAACGCGCTGTCGCCGGGCATCGTCGACTCCGGCGTCTGGGACAGCAAACCGGATGTCCTCGCGAACGCCGCGAAGCGAACCCTCGCCGGCCGCACCGGCACCGTCGCCGACATCACCGGCACCGTGCTGTGGATGCTGAACGCCGGTTTCCTCACCGGCGAAACCATCCACCTCGAAGGCGGCCGCCCCTGAACCCCGGGAAACCGGTGCCGGCAGGCGAAACCCTGTCGGCACCGGCACCTCACCGATGCCGCGCGAACGGAGCCAACGGGTTCCAAAGCCCGTCGCACCGGTGCTGCCGCGGGATCTCAGTGGTGAGCTGGCTGTCCCCGGCCGCGTTGAGGGACAGGACGACCGGATTGCGCTCGGTGAAGCGATCCCACTGCGGAGTGCCGTCCACGGTGGGGTTCCCGGTGCGAGCGAAGCCGGTCCACTGCGCCACCAGCTGGTCGGAGAGCACCTTCTGGTTGGGGTCGAGCGGAACTCCCGGCGGCGGCGTCAGCAGCATCCCCTCGGCGACGTGGTACGCGCCGTTCGGTTTGGCGGGATCGAGGAAGAACGCGGGCGGCACGTCAGTGTCGTCCATTTCGTAGGCGTAAACCGGAAGATGCCGAGACAGCCGCTCGTCGTTCAGCANCAGCAGCGCGGGGCAGACCGAATTGGAGTCGGCCACGACGGTCCGGTAGGCGAGGAACGGCGCCGGGTTCGGGAATCGCTTCAGCGGATAGCTTTCGCTGACTTCCTTCGCGTGTTCGCCGTACTGCTGCGCCACCATTGCGCGGTAGTCCTCCGGGGTCGAAGCGGACGGCAACTGGACCTCGTCGCGGGCCACGCCGTGCATCAACGCGACCTTGTTGACCCGCCCCTTGGCGAACGCCTCCCCCGGCGACATCGGCAGCGTGGTCCCGTTCACGATCGGCGCGATCGTGCCGCTGTCCGGTTTCATCCCGTTGCCCGCCTGCTTCAGCAGGGCCGCCACGGGCGCCTCGCGCAAGCACGCCCCGGCGTTCGACTCGCATCCCAGCGCTTTGGCGAATCGCGCGCCGGCCTGCTGAGCCTGCTCCTCGCCGGGCAGATCCGCCTTGCAGTCCTGCGCCTGCCACTGGATGTCGTTGCCCAGCAACGAGTTGTACTCGCCGTTCTGGGAGATGCCGCGCTGGAACAACCCCGCCGCGGTCGGCGAAACGGTGTGGTCGCAGACGCTCGACCCGCCCGCGGACGCGCCGTAGATCGTGACGTTGTGCGGGTCTCCGCCGAACCTCGCGATGTTGCGCTGCACCCAGCGCAGCGCGGCCTGCTGGTCCTGCAACCCGTAATCGCCCGCGTGCTCGCCGTACGCCGCGTGCGCCAGGAAGCCGAAAATCCCGAGCCGGTAGTTGACCTCGACGCTGATCACGTGCCCTTCGGTCACGAGCCGGCTCGCGTCCTGCGCCTGCAGTACCAGGAATCCGCCGCCGTGCAGCTGCACCATGACCGGAAGCTTCTTGTGCCCGGCGTTGGCGGGCACGCGGACGTTCAGGTTCAGGCAGTCCTCCGTCTCCGATCCCGGGCCGAGGCCGGGCAGCTGCGGGCACGCGTTGCCGGGCGCGGTCGCGGCGAACGGCTCGGTCCGCTTCGCCGGCCGCCGCGGCGGGGCCCAGCGCAGGTCGCCGACCGGCGGCGCGCCGAACCGGATTCCCTCCCACGACCGGACGTCCGGACCGGCGATCCCGCACACCGGGCCGTCGTCGGTGATCACCGTCGTGTCCGGCGAGCACGCCGGCGGCGGCGCGGCCTCGGCCCGGTCGCCTGCCGCGGCCGCCGAACCGGCCAGCGACGCCGCCAGCGCGACCGCCGCCACCGCGACGCCTGCCTTCCCGTCAAGTCTCATCCGTCCTCCTTCGCTCCCGCCTCGCCGGGAGAGCCGGACGGAAAGGCGCGGGACACGACGAGCGGCATCCGCGCACCGAACAGGCGGCCTGCCGGCATGGGCTCGACATCACCGATGGCCGTTTCCCGGCCACCGCCACGAGAACGGCACGGACCGCTCGTTCCCGCCTGACTCCAGTCTGGGCTCGGCGGGAAAAGACACAACCTCCGTTCGGTCGCGCCGAAACTGTCAAATTCCCGGGCAGAATGGTCTTTGTCAGGGATCCGGATTCGCCCGCCGGACCGGCCGCGGCGGCCCGGCGGGCGACCCGCTCGGCGAATGCGGTGAATTCTTCGCGGCAGCGGGGACGGAATCCGCGGAAAAACGCGGGCCCTGCCGGTGTTCCGTCCGATTCGGGCCTCCAGTCTCCTCCGGCCCTGCCCGACGGGAACGGGGCGCGCCTACCGTGGTCTGCGCCTCGAAGGCAAAACCCGGCACACCGAAATGTGCCGTATCCGCTCGCGTCGAATGGCGTCTGCTCCGCAGCTGCGTGTTCCTGCTGTGCGCGCTCCCCGCGCGGCTGTTCGGTTTGGTGCTGGCGCTCTCGGCCAGCGCGGTCGTAGTGTGCGTGATCCGTCCGGGAAGGCCTTTCCGCGAACCCGAGCTGCGGACCGCCGCCTCGGCCGGTTTCCTGATCGTGGTGCTGCTGATCAGCCGGACCGCGCGGTTCTCCGGGCAGCACGCAGCCCTCGCCCGAAGCGGCCCGCGGTCAGCAGGATTGCCCGCCCGGCAAGCACCGCAGCGGGTGCTCGCGGTCGTGGTTCCGCTCGATCGCCGCGTCGCGCCGGGCCTTCTCGACCAGCTGGGCCATGTGCTCGTCGCCGCACGCGTGGACGAGCCGCTGGCCGTGGCCGGCGCGACCGACGCGCGAGGAATCGGAGACGAGCGCGGTCTGCAGCTTCCCGGGCGCGATCTGCTCGCCGCAGCGCTCGACTCCGCTCGTTCCCGCAGATTCCCCAGCCCGCTCGGCGAAACGTCCTCGGGCAGCCCGGTCCCGTCGTAGGTCACCGAAATCCGCACCACCTCGTCCCGGACCGCGACCGAAACCGACAGCGCCGACGCCCCCGCGTGCCGGACCGCGTTGCTGACCGCCTCCCGCACCACCGCTTCCACCTGCTCGGCCAGCTGGGCGGGCACCGCGTCCAGCGGACCGGCCATGCTGACCGCCGGATGCAACGGCGCGTCGTCGGTCAGCTCCGCGATCGCGTCGTGCAACCGGTTCCGCAATCGCACCCCGCCCGCCGCCGCTCGACAGGCAGGCGAAGGCCCCGCGCGACGGCACGGCCTGCCCCGATCAGCGGAGCGGAAATTCGCGTGGCACAGCGGTCCGCCTTCTCGGGCAGCAGACAAGGCGCGGTGCCCTGAGTTGCCGCAGCCAGCGAAAGCCTTCCGGGAGCGGCAGAACTCGCCAGTTCCGCTGACCCGGCCGGAGGCCGATGGGCGCGGTCCGGCTACCCCGCAGCAGCCACACCTGGTCCCGACGCGCTGGCCGGTCGGCGAACCTGCCCCGCCGCTCAGCGCACCCCAGCGAAATTGCGCCATTCCCCGGGAAACGTTCCGCCTTCCGGCCGCCCCCGGGTACTCCGGCTATTCCACCGGACGGCCGGATTTCGCGCTCCGCCAATCAGCCGCCACCGTTTCGCGGAGGATGCGCTGCGCGGTCATCCGGGTCGCCTGCAGCGACGAATGCGCTTCCCGCGAATTGAACACCCGCCGCGGGGCCGCCACGCTCAGCGCGGCCACCGCCGTGCCGGTCACGTTGAACACCGGGACCGCCGCGGCGAGCAGTGCGCCGGGGACGCGCGGGTTGAACGACACCTCGCGCTGCCTGATCTCGCGCAGTTCCGCACTCAGCCAGGCCGGAAGGCCGCCTCCGTTCTCGTCCTCGCCGCGGTAACCTGCGAAAACCGCGAAGCGCGCGGCGAGACCCGGGTCGAACGCCATCAGCACCCGCCCCGCCGCGCTTCCGGCGAGCTGCGAATCGTTTTCTATGCGCTCGGCCAGCGAGCAGTAGCCGCTGCTGTAGATCAAATGCACGAAATCGACGACATTCCCGCTGGCCACGCCGAGGCCGACCAGGTAGCCGGTCCGCCAGTGGATGTCCATCAGGGACGGGAGAATGCCTCTTCGCAGCCGTTGCAGTTCCTGCGTCGAACCGGGTTTGGCGAGCCGGCACACTGCTTCCCCGTGCCGGTAATGGTACCCCGCCCGCACGACCATTCCGTATCCCTGCATCTCGGCGAGAAGCCGGTGCACCGTGCTTTTCGGCAGCCGCGTCGATCGCGATATCTCGCTCAGCGTTTCGATCCCGCCCGAATCGCGAATAGCGCTCAGGATCGACAGCGCCCGGGGAATCGGCCTGCGCGGCACCACGCTCGTGCAAGCCCACCGTCCGTTGTCGTCGCTCATAGTCACGACCGCAACCTCCACCGAATCCGCAACGTCCCTCTCGTGCAAGCGCCGGCGGGAACCTCCGCCCCGCGTGCCCCGGAGCGGCCCGGCGACCGCTGCCCCGCGCGGTCCCGGCGCCCCCGCCGCTCGCGGGCGGCGCCGCGCCTCGCTGCCGCCCGATTCGTTCGCCACCCGCGTCTTTCCCGAGACAGTCCTGCTCTCGCGCCTTCATGTTTGCCCAGTGACGCGTCCGGCACAACCGGTCGCACCCGTTCACTGAAACAGATCGCCCCAGTGGCGCAGCGTGGCGGCCTGCCCGCCTCGTCGCGCGACGGGTCCTTGCCCGGAAACGGTCGCGGACGGTCACTCTGCGTCGCCGTCCCGCGTTCCCGCGCCGTCGTGGTCGCACGCCGTGACAATTGCTTCCCCACCGCTTTTCGTCCGTCGGAGAACCTGCGCGGAAATCCAGCACATCATCGGCCAGGCCCGAGAATATTCCCGGCGATCCCGCGTTTCCGCCGGAGCGCGTCGGCGGACTCCGGGCAGCGCCGCCGTCGCCGCGGTCCCGGCGCCCCGCGATCGGCGGGCGCCGCCGGTTCCGAAGCGACGATCGACCGGGCCGGCCACGACGACGGGTTGGTGCCGTCCGTGCCGGCCGCGGGAAAAGCAGCGGATGCCGCTCCTCCGCCGGAAGACGATACCAGCACTCGGTAGACGGCGAGCGACCAAACGTGGACGCAGAGCAATGTTCCAGCGCGCGGAACGAGGCCTTGACGCACGACGAGACTTCCCCGCACGACCGAGAAGTCCGTGCGGGGACAGCCACAACGCCGCGCCCGGTGGGCGGCGGCGGTGGTGAAGCGTCCGGTGGGCGGCGGTGGTAGCGCAGCGCCCAGCGAGCAGCGGCGGTGGTGAAACGCCCAGCGGGCAGCGGCGGTAGTGCAGCGTCCGGTGGGCAGCGGCGGCAGTAGTGCAGCGCTCAGTGGGCGGCGGCAGTGAAGCGTCCAGCGGGCAGCGGCGGTAGCGCAGCGCCCAGCGAGCAGCGGCAGTGAAGCGCCGGTCAGGCTGCTGCAGCGCGGGCGGTCAGCCGCGCGCACACCCGCAGGATCGTGCGCCGGTCGACGACGTGCCAGGGCCGGCCAGCGGCGAGCCGCCGAAGCTCCGCGTCCGGTTCGAAGGCCACCGCCTTGCCTACCGAAGCGAAAATCTCCGCGTCCGAGGCGGAATTCCCGATCGCGAGGGAGTTCTCCGCGTCGAATCCGGCCGCTTCGGCCAGGCAGCGCACGAAGGCGAGTTTGCCCCCGGCCGCGCCGGGAGCGGACAGCAGACGTCCGGTGAACCGGCCGTCGGCCACCTCTGCCACGGTGCCGTGCCCGCCGGACAGGCCGAGGTCGATCGCCGCCTCCTGCACCGGGAAATCGGGATCGCCGGACAGCAGATGGATCCGGTGCCCGCTCGCCCGCAGCAGCGAAAGCAGTTCCGGGACAAAGGAAAACAGTTTCCCGCGGTTCGCCCGCCAGGTCTTCTCCGCCGCGAACCGGGCCTGCGCGACCGTCGCGCCTTTCATCGCGAGCGCGTACCGCCGGTAGATCTCGTCCAGCAGCCCGGGAGGCGCTTTTTCCGCGGCCGCGAACTGCCCGATCGCTTCCAGGCAGGACAGCCCCGCCCGCCGGTCGCAGGAGCCGTCGTCGACGAGGGCCTGCAGATAATGCCGCGAAGTGTGCCCGGGAAGCAGCGTCCCGGCCAAGTCCAGAATGGCGTACTTAGCCGCGGGGTCCCTGCCGCACCGATTCTTCGCAGCCACGAAAACAGCCCTTCCGTGCGCACTTCCACCGATTGTCCGGGCTGACGGTACAGCGGCGCGCGTCCGGGCAGAGCAGCTTGTTCCATGTCCCGGGACACCGCTGCCCCGGTCCGGCGACGAGGGGAAAGCCGGGTCAGCCGAT
>NZ_LWSF01000028.1:57746-61528 GCF_001651785.1 Amycolatopsis sp. M39 | reverse complement strand
CCCGAGCCACGTGCGCGTCCACTGTCCGCGGGCTCAGGAACAACTCGGCCGCGATTTCCTTCGTCGTCAACCCGCGCACCACCATTTCCGCCACTTGCCGTTCCCGGCGCGAAAGCGCCCGCGCGCCCGGCGGCGACTCCAGCTTCCGCCGCCCGGCCAATCGCCGCTGCACCTTCGTCGTCTCCCTCAGCAACGCGCCGGCCCCCGCGCTCTGGAACACCTCCCGCGCCTCGCCGATCCGCTGGGTCGCGGCGTCGAAGTTTCCCTGCCTTCCCAGCACTTCCGCGACCAGCAGCACCGCACGCCCGCGATGCAGCACCATCGCCGCCCGGCCGAACGCGACGGCCGCCGCGGAAGCGTCGGTCAACGCGGCAACGAGGTCGTTGCCAGCCGCTGACACCGTCGCGCGCGCCAGCAACGCGAGGCCGAGGTCGCTCTTCAACCCGGTGGCCGCGGCCCGTTCCATCGCATCCGCCGCCCACCGGCGCGCCTCCGCAGCCGCTCCCTCGGCGAGGGCGGCCCGGCAGTCCTGCGCCAATCTGGCTACCAGCAACGGATTCGCCGTCCGCTCCGCCGGCTGCTCGACCGCGCCGGGGAACATGCCGAGTTCGAGACCGGCCTCGGCGAGGATGTGCTCCACCGTTCGCCGCCACCATTCGACAGCAGGCCGCGGCAGTTTCTCGACCGCGCGCCACTGTTGCTCGGCCGCCGACCGGTCTCCGGTCGCGAGCAGCACCCGCAGCCGGATCGCGGCGGCCATCGGCACGACGTCGTGGTGGCCGAAGCGGGCCGCCGCGGTTTCCGCTTCCGCGGCGGCCTCCGCGGCCTCGGCGAGGTGCCCCAGCTTCCACAGCACATACCCGCGCGCCGAGTACAGGAACGGCACAATCTGCCGCAGCCCGGGCGCACTGAGGTGCGACGCGCGGTCCAGCAGGGCGAGCGCGCGCCGGTCGTCGTCGAGGAAGCACGAGGCCCAGCACAGCGCGGGCACGGTGTAGAGGACCGAACGCAGTTCGCTGTCGTCGAGCAGGTCGAATCCGTCGGCCGCGGCCTGCTGGGCGTGCCGGGCCTCGGCGGTCCGCCCGGCACAGGCCAGCCCGATGGCGGCGAGCGCGGCGATCGCGGACTGGACAGCGGGCCCCGCGCTCGGGTCGGCCGCGGTCCGGCGCAGCCGCTCCTGCGCTCCGACGGTGTCGCCGTCCAGCAATTCCAGATGTGCCAGTTCAAGTTGCGCCCGCGCGTCAGCCTTGCCCGAAGCGGCGATCGCGGCCTCGGCGATCGACCGCGCGCGCCGGGTGCGGCCGAGCGTGTGCTCGCACCGGGAAAGCAACGCCAGCACCCGGGGCGACTCCGGCAGCGTCACGAGCAGCGTACGCGCCGCTGCCGGTTTCCCCGACGCCAGCAGCGCTTCGGCCCGCAGCACGGACAGCCGGCAGTGCTCGTGCCCGCCGCGCATCCGTTCCGGCAGGTTCGCCACCGCCGCGCCGAGCCAGCGGGCGCACGCCGCGGGATCGGTGCCGAGCACTTCCTCTGCCGCCGACGCCAGTTCGCCGACCGCGACCAGATCGTGGCGGTAGGAAGACTTCTCGAGGTGATCCGCGCGCAAGGTGAGCGGCGCGTCGAGTTCGCGCAGGTAGGCCGCCGCCCGATGGTGCGCGCCCGCCGCCCAGCCGCGTCCGGACAGCCGCGCGGCGGCGGCACGGACCAGCGGGTGCCGGAACCGGAGCCCCGCGGCTCCGCCCGTCAGCACGCCCCGGCACAGCAGCCGTTCGATCGCGTGGCCGACCTCGTCCCGGGGCAGCACAGTCATCGCCTGGACCAGATCCGCGTCGAGGTTCGCGCCGCCGCACGCCGCGGCCTGTACGACCAGCCGCTCGGGCTCCGGCAGCGCCGACACTTCAGCGAACAGCACCCGTTCCGCCGGCAGCATCGGCCGGTCTTCGGCCGCCGGGCCCTCGCCGCGGCCCGGCCATTCGTGCGGCGGCAAATCGGCCAGCAGCAACAGGTACAGCGGGATGCGCTCGGCCGCGGCGGCGATCCGCGCCCGCTCGGCGTCGTCGTGCCCCGGCAACAGCCGGGCGACCTCGTCGTCAGTGAACGCGGGCAGCGTCACGTACCGGGCCGGGACGCGCTCGGAGTGCAGCAGCCGGGTCAGTGCGGGCTGCCGCTGCCCGTCGCGGACCGACAGCACCAGCCGCCGGTCGTTCCCCGGTCCCGACACCAGCGCCGTCAACAGCCGCAGGGACGCTTCGTCGGCCCATTGCGCGTCGTCCACGACCACCAGCGATTCCGGGCCGAGCGCGTGCGCCAGGCGGCGGGAGAACTCCGGCGCGCCCCCGGGCACCGCGCACACCGGCTCCGGCGCCCGCCGGGCGACTTCGGCCAGCAGCCGGGTTTTCCCGATCCCCGGCCGTCCCTCCACCACGGTCACCGCGGCGCGGCGGTCCAGGCACGCGGCCAGTTCCGCCGACCTTCCGACAAACTCCTTCTCGACCATGCTTCTCCCCCTTCGCCCGACCAGCGAATTGCGGTAATTCTACGGATGCTGGCACCCGATATCTTCCGGTTTATTAGATGCCCGGGACACACCCGGTAAAACAGCCGGGCAAGCGGGAACAGGCTAGTGCCCGCACCCCGCCCCGGGCTATCGGCCAACAGGGAGAACCTCGGCCGCGTGCCGGGCAGGCCACGAATCTCGCAGGAGGATCGGTGAGCAGCAGCGGACCTGGGCGTTTACCGCGACCGGGACGAAGGCCGGACGATCGATCGGATCACCCGGGGGAAACGTTACCGGAATGGTCCGAACACTTTCCGCAGCCGAACGGATACGCCTCGCCCGCGATTACTCCGGAGTTCTTCCGGATCACCACTGGTGAGCAGCCCCAGGGAAGTGCGTGCAATGCTGCTCCGATCGGCCGAATTGCGCGTCCGTCCGCCAATTGCCGCTCAACGGAAAAGCGCTCCGAACGGCGACGGCACAATTGCCCTCACGCGGATCGGCGGCGGCCGGAATGAACGCCAAACGGGTTCTGGTGGCCGGGGCCGGGCTGGCCGGTTCGCTCGCCGCGATCCACTTCGCGCAGCTCGGGCACCAGGTGGAGATCCACGAGCGCCGTCCGGATCCGCGCGGGACCGGCGCGGGCGCGGGCCGGTCGATCAACCTCGGCCTCTCCCAGCGCGGAATCCGGGCGCTGGACCAGGTCGGGCTGCTCGGCCCGGTGCTGGCCGCGGCCGCTCCGATGCGCGGGCGGGTGATCCACCAGCGCGACGGCGAGCTGGATTTCCAGCCCTACGGCTGCCACGAGGACCAGATCCTGCGCTCGGTGCTGCGCGACGACCTCAACCGGATCCTGCTCGCCGAAGCCTTGGAGTACCCGAACGTCAGCGCCCGCTTCGGCGTCACGCTCACCGATCTCGACCGCGGATCGGCGAGCGCCGGACCCGTCTGCGCTTTCGCCGGCGACAGTGGTCCATACCAAGCCTCCGCGGACCTCGTGGTCGGCGCGGACGGCGCGTTCTCGGCCGTGCGCACCCGGCTGCTGCGCGGCCTGCCCGCCGACTTCCGGCAGCGCGTCCTGCCCTGGGGCTACAAGGAGTTCGCGATCGCCGCGGGCCCGTCCGGCGAGGTACGCAGCAGCCCGGACGCACTGCACGTCTGGCCGGGAGACGACGGGCTGATCGTCGCCCATCCCCATGTCAACGGTTCCCTCACCGCGACCGTGTTCCTCCCGCTGGCCGGCGAGCGGAGCTTCGCCACCCTCACCACCGAGAAATCGGTTCGA
>NZ_LWSF01000028.1:44479-57733 GCF_001651785.1 Amycolatopsis sp. M39 | reverse complement strand
GCTGGTCCCGGACATCGTCGAGCAGTTCCTCTCGCATCCGACCGGGCATCTGGTGACCGTCCGGAGTTCGCCGTGGCAGCACGAGGGCCGCGTGGTGCTGATCGGCGACGCAGCGCACGCCGTCTATCCCTTCTACGGCCAGGGCATGAACTCGGCGCTGGAGGACTGCGCGGTACTGCGCGAATGCCTCGCCGACGACGACTGGGCCGAAGCGCTTCGCACCTTCGAACAGCGACGCAAACCGCACACCGACGTCCTCGCGGACCTTTCCGAGGAGAACTTCGACGAGCTGCGCACCCGGGTGGCCTCGCCGCTGTTCCTGGCCCGCAAGAAGGCGGATCTGGTGCTCAGCCGCGTCTTCCCGAAGCGCTGGATGCCGCTCTACACCATGGTTTCGCACACCACGATCCCGTACGCGGACGCCTTGCGCCGCGCCCGGCGCCAGCACGCCGCGCTGGCCTGGGGCGGCGGTGCCGCGGCGCTCGCCCTCGCCTTGACCGGCGGCGCGCTCGCCCGCGGGCGGGCCGCCGGACCGCACTCGCCTGGAGACCGAAGCTGATGCTCATCCATCCGACCGATCCCGGCCGCGTCCTGGTGGAGCGGCACGACCTCGACCCGCTCGCGCTGCCCGAACGCCTGCTGCGGTACGAGATCCACCTGCGGGCGATCTTCGACTGGGGCCGCGGCTACCTGTCCGGCCCGCATCCCGACCTCGGCCGCGGCGGCAACGTCTGCCCGTTCGCGCAGCCGTCGCTCGAGCGCGGCCGGTTCTACCTCGCCGTCGAACCGGGCATCCCGGCCGCCGGCCCGCGGCTCGCCGAAACCCTGCGCTGCTACCGGGACTGGTTCCTCGAACTCGCACCGCGCGGGCATCCGAGCGCGCAGCTGACCACGATCCTGCTGCTGTTCCCGGACGCGCCGCCGGACGACCGCTGCGACGTGGTCGACACCGTGCAGCACGCGCTGAAGTCGGAGTACGTCGCCGACGGCCTGATGCTCGGCGAGTTCCACAACGGCCCGCCGGACAAGGGCGGGCTGTGGAATCCCGCGTTCCGCCCGCTGCGCAGCCCGGTGCCGATGCTGGTGGTGCGGCACATGGTGCCGACCGACTACCCGTTCCTGCGCGCCGATCCGGACCAGGCCCGCGCCTACCTGCGGCTGTTCGGCGACCAGGTGCCGGTCCAGCTGCGCGAACTGGTGGAACACGACCGGCTGTCCCGCGAGCTGGTCGAAACCGAGGCTGACCAGGCCGGAATCGGGGCGCCGTGAACGTCTTCCCGTGCTCGCCCGGCCAGGAACGGCTGTGGTTCCTCGACCGGCTCGACCCCGGCTCGCCAGTCTACCACGTGCCCACGGTGCTGCGGCTTTCCGGGCCGCTCGACGTCGAGGCGCTGCGCCGCGCCTTCGCCGCGATCGCGGCGCGGCATGCCGCGCTGCGCACGGTTTTCCGGGAGAGCGACGGCGTTCCGGAGCAGGTCGTCACCGAGAACGGCTTCTCCTTCGCCGTCCGCTCGGCCGGCGAAGACTCGGTCGCGCAGGAGGCCGCGGCGGAGATCCGCGCCCCGTTCGACCTGACCGCCGGGCCGCTCGCCCGGGTCCTGCTCCTGCGCCGGGCCGAGGACCAGCACGTCCTGGTCGTCACGCTGCACCACGCGATCGCCGACGGCTGGTCGGTCGCGCTGCTGCTGGACGAACTGGCCGAGAGCTACCGCGCCGAGCTGTCCGGCGCCGAACCGGACCTGCCGCCGCTCCCGATGCAGTACCCGGATTTCGTGCGGTGGCAACGAGAACACCTCGACGGTCCGGAAGGCGCCGAGCTGCTTCAGGAATGGGCGGACCGGCTGCGCGGCGCGCCGGAGCTGATCACGCTGCCGACGGACCGCCCGCGGCCCGCGACCGCGACCTCCGAAGGCACCGTCCACGAGTTCCGGTTCCCGCCCGCGCTGACCGAGGCCGTCCGCGCGCTCGCGGAGACCTCCGGAGCCACAGTTTTCATGACTGTGCTCGCCGCCTACCACGCGCTGCTCGCCCGGTACAGCGGTCAGGACGACGTCGTGGTCGGCACTGTCGTCGGGCAACGCTCGCAGGTCGACACCGAGCGGCTGATCGGCTTCTTCGTCAACACCGTCCCGGTCCGGATCTCGACCGCCGGCGACCCGTCCTTCGCGGAGCTGCTCCTCGACGTTTGCGACGCGCTGGTCGACGCGCTCGGCGGGGCCGAGATCCCGTTCGAGCGCGTGGTCGAGGCCGTCCGTCCCGAACGCAGCCTCGGGCATTCGCCGATCTACCAAGTCGGCTTCAACGGGCACGGCGACGGCGCGCTGCCGCAGCTGACCGGTCTGGCCGTCACCGACTTCGCCGGCCCGCACACCGGCACCGCGAAACTCGACCTGATGCTCGGCGTCCGCGACGAAGGCGACTGCCTGCACGGATACGTCGAGTACCGCACCGACCTGTTCGACGAAGCCACCATCGTCCGCTTCGCCGAGCACCTGTGCACGTTCCTGACCTCCGTCACCGCCGACCCGGCCCAGCAGATCGGCGCGGTCTCCCTGCTCGACAGCACACAACGCCGCACGGCCCTCGACAACGGCATCACACGTCCGCTGCCCGCTGCGGCCACCGCGCTGGAACTGATCGCGCCGCACGTCCGGGACCGCGGCTCAGCGACGGCGATCGCCGGTTCACTGACCTACCGCGAACTGGACGCCCGGGCGAACCGGCTCGCGCACGCCCTGCGCCGCCGCGGCGTCGGCCCGGACGTCCCGGTGGGGCTCTGCGTCCGCCGCTCCGCCGAGATGGTGGTGGCGCTGCTGGCGGTCTGGAAGGCCGGCGGCGCGTACGTCCCGCTCGATCCGGAATGGCCGCTGGAACGGCACGCTTATGTCGTCGAGGAGGCCGGTGTCCGGATCGCCGTCGTCGACCGCGAAAACGCCGGACGGCTGCCCCGGTTCGAGACTGTGCTGGACGTCGACCTGGACTACGCCGAGCCGGACACCGCGCCCGACGTGGCGCA
Organism: Amycolatopsis sp. M39; assembly: GCF_001651785.1. Lineage (NCBI taxonomy): Bacteria > Bacillati > Actinomycetota > Actinomycetes > Pseudonocardiales > Pseudonocardiaceae > Amycolatopsis > Amycolatopsis sp. M39. Next base: position 54,717 of record NZ_LWSF01000028.1, on the reverse strand, counting down.
CGACCCGGCCGACCTCGCCTACCTCATCTATACCTCCGGCTCGACCGGCCGGCCCAAGGGCGTCGCCGTGCCGCACCGCGGCGTGGTCAACCTGCTCACCGGTTTCGCGGACCGGCTCGGCGTGACCGAGAACGACGTCTGGGCGTCCGTCACCACGCTGGCATTCGACATGTCGGTGCGGGAACTGCTGATCCCGCTGATCCGCGGCGGCACGGTCGCGGTGATCAGCGCCGAAGACTGCGCCGAACCGGTCGCGCTCGCGCGGCGGCTGGCGGACTGCGGCGCGACGATCCTCCAGGCCACGCCGACGCGCTGGCGGATGCTGCTCGCCTCCGGCGGGGTGCCCGCGAACGTGCGCGAACGGCTGTGCGGCGGGGAGGCGCTCGACCGGGAACTCGTCGACGCGCTGTCCGGCGGCCGGGTCTGGAACCTTTACGGTCCCACGGAAGTGACGATGATCGTTTCCGCGGGCGCCGTCAGCTCGCGGGAACCCGTGGTGCCGCTCGGCCCGCCGCTGCCGAACACCCGGCTGCACGTGCTGGACGCCGGGCTGAACCCGGTCCCGCCCGGCGTAGCGGGCGAGATCTTCGTCGGCGGCGCGGGGATCAGCCGCGGCTACCGCGGCCGTCCCGGCCTGACCGCGGAACGGTTCGTGCCGGATCCGTTCGCCGCCGGCGGAAGCCGCCTCTACGCCACCGGCGACCTCGCGCGACGGCGCGCCGACGGAAGTCTGGAGTTCCTCGGCCGGAGCGACCACCAGGTGAAGATCCGCGGCCTGCGCATCGAACCCGGCGAGATCGAAGCCCGGTTGCGCACCGATCCGCAGGTCTCCGACGCCGTCGTGCTGGCCCGTTCGGCCGGTCCGGACGACGTGCGGCTGGTCGCCTATGTCGTGTCCGAGAACACCGAATGGGCACCGCTGCGCGACCGGCTCTCCGGCCAGCTGCCCGCGTACCTGGTCCCGCAGACCGCAGTGTTCCTCCCCGCGTTGCCGCTGACCAAGAACGGCAAGACCGACCGGACCGCGCTGCCGGAACCCGTCTGGGAGTCCCGCGAAACCGGCCGGGTCGCCCCGCGCGACGCCGTCGAACGGGAACTGGCCGGGCTGTGGCGGGAGGTGCTGGCGGTCGAAGACCTCGGAGTGCACGACGATTTCTTCCATCTCGGCGGCCATTCGCTGCTCGCCGCGCGGCTGCTGGCGAAGGTGCGCGAGCACTTCCAGTCCGGCGTCGGCCTGCGGACGCTGTTCGCCGCCCGCACGATCGCCGCCTTCGCCGCGGCGCTGCGGGCCGCCGAGTCCGGCCCCGGGGTCACCGACGAGATCGCGCTCCTGCGGGAACGGATCGCCGCGCTGCCCGACGACGAGGTTCTCGCCCTGCTCCAAACCGATTCCCCGCCAGGAGCGCATCGATGACGCACCCCGAGCGAGAGCAGCTGTTCCGGCTGCTCGCCGCGCGCGACGGCCTCGGCGCCGCGACCGGCCCGATCCCCCGCCGGACCGGCGACGCCCCCGTCCCGCTGCTGCCCGCTCAACGGCAGTTGTGGTTCCTGGACCGGCTCGGCGCGCGCGACGGCGTGTACACGATCTCCCAGTCGTGGCGGCTTGCCGGCCCACTCGACGTCGAGGCGCTGCGCCGGGCGCTGGCGACGGTCGTCGAGCGGCACGAGGCGCTGCGAGCCGGGTTCGCCGAATCCGGCGGCGAGCCGGTACAGATTCCGGCCCTGCCCGGAACCGCACCGGAACTGTCCTATGCCGACCTCCGCGGAGCGCCGGAGTCCGCGGACCAGGTGCTCGCCGATGAACGAGCCCGCCCGTTCGACCTGGCCAGGCCCCCGCTCGTGCGCGGCCTGCTGGTCGCCCTTGCCGACGACGTGCACCTGTTCGTGCTGACGCTGCACCACATCGTCGCCGACGCCGCGTCTGTCGGCGTCCTGCTGCGCGAACTGTCCGCGCTCTACCCGGCGAACGCTCCGGCCCTGCCCGAACCGCCCGTGCGGTACGGCGATTACGCGGCCTGGCAGGCGACCAAACCGCTGGAAGCGGGCGAGCGGTACTGGCGCGAACAACTCCACGACGCCCCGGCGTTGCTGGAACTGCCGGCCGACCGACCGCGTCCGCCCGCCGAATCCTTTCGCGGCAACGGTCATTCCTTCCACCTGTCCGCCGACCTCGCCGCCTTCTGCCACCGGCACGGCGTCACCGCCAACACCGTGCTGCTGACCGCCTACGTGCTCCTGCTGGCCCGCCATGCCGGTCAGGACGACGTGGTGGTCGGCATGCCGATGCGCGACGAGACCGTGCCGGGGATCGAACAGTGCGTCGGGATGTTCGCCAACACCGTCGCCGTCCGGACCCGGCTGACCGGCGATCCGACCGTCGCCGAAGTGCTCGCGCGGGTGCAGGACGCCTGCCTCGGCGCGCTGGAGCACCAGAGCTATCCCTGGGAACGAGTGGCGCGAGACCTGCGGCCTGCCCGCGATCTCAGCCACAACCCGGTGTTCCAGGCGATGTTCGTGCTCAACTCGGCCGGAGCCGGGCTCGAACTGCCCGGCATCCGCGCGGACTGGCTCGACCTCCCGGTGACCACCGCGCGCTTCGACCTGACCCTCGCGCTGGCGACCGCTCCCGACGGCATCGAAGGACGGCTCGACTACGCGACCGACCTGTTCGACGCCGCCACCGTCGCCCGGTTCGCCGGCCAGTACGAACACCTGCTGCGGGCCATGCTCGCCGCCCCGGACGCTCCCGTGTCCACAGTGGACGCACTGTCCGCCGAGGAGCGGACCCGGCTGCGCAACGGCGGCCATCCGGCCCCGCCGGTGGTCTCCGACGGCACTCTGGTCACCACGCTCATCACCGGCCAGGCCGCGCGGACTCCGGACGCCATCGCCGTCGAGGACGACGGCCGCCTCACCTATGCCGAACTGGTTTCCCAAGCCCGCCGCATCGCCGCTGCCTTGCACGCTTCCGGCGTCCGACGCGGAGACCTCGTCGCACTCGGCCTGTCAACGGGCGCGATCACCGGCTTGCTCGGCGTCCTGCTGGCCGGTGCCGCGTACCTTCCGCTCGACCCCGGGCATCCGCCCGCGCGGCTGGCCGGGCTCCTGGCCGACGCCGCTCCAGCCGCCCTGATCACTGACCACGACCTCCCGTTCGACGGCCCGGTGCTGCACCCCGACCGCCTCCCGGAAGCCAGTCCCGCGCCGGAACTCCCGCTGGGACCGGACGACCTGGCCTACGTCATCTACACCTCCGGCTCGACCGGCGCCGCGAAACCCGTCGCCGTATGCCATGGCGCGCTCGCCGAACTGGCCGAATCCTTCCGGAAGCTGCACGGATTCGGCCCCGGCGAACGGGTGCTGATGATCCCGCCGCTGACCTTCGACGCCGCTGCGGGCGACATCTTCCCCGCGCTGGTCTCCGGCGCGACCGTCCTGCCCTGGCGCGACCCGGCGTCGCTCACCGGCCCGGGCCTCGTCCGGCTCTGCCGCGACCACGGGATCACCATGGTGGACACCGCTTCCGCGCTGTGGCAGAAGTGGGTGGCCGAACTGGCCGTGGAAGACACCCCGTTCGACTGTCCGCTGCGGACGATGATGGTCGGCGGCGAAGCAGTCCCGACGACCGTTGCGCAGACGTGGGCAGCACTCACCGGCGGCCGCGTCGAACTGCACAATCACTACGGCCCGACCGAAGCAACCGTTTGCGCGACCAGCTATCTCACCTTCGACGCCGACGAACTCGACGGCCGGGTGCAGCTGCCGATCGGCGATCCGCTCCCCCACGTCCGCGCCTACGTCGTCGACGACCTGCTGCGTGCGGTGCTGCCCGGTGTCCCCGGCGAACTCTGCCTCGGCGGCGACGCCCCGGCCCGCGGCTACCGGGACCGGCCCGGCGCGACCGCGGAGAAATTCGTCCCGGACCCGTTCTCCCCGGCCCCCGGCGCGCGGATGTACCGCACCGGCGACCTCGCCCGCCTCGACGGCGAAGGACGGCTGGAGTTCCTCGGCCGCGTCGACCGGCAGCTGAAGGTCCGCGGCCACCGCATCGAACCGGCCGAGGTCGAAGCGGCCTGCCGGCGCCACCCCGGGGTCCGGGACGTCCTGGTCACCGCCCGCGCGGACCGGCTGGTCGCCTACCTCGCCGGCGACGTCGATCCGCTGTCCGTCCGTTCCGCGCTCCGCGCCGCGCTGCCCGGCTACCTGGTCCCGGACGCTTTCGCGGTGCTCCCGGAGTTGCCGCTGAACGCCCACGGCAAGGTCGACCACCGCGCGCTGCCCGAACCCGCCGGCACCACGACGTCCGCGTTCGCCGAACCCGAAGGCGAACTGGAACAGCGGCTGGCCGCGATCTGGGCCGCGGTGCTGGACGTGGACCGCATCGGCCGCGACGACGACTTCTTCCTGCGCGGCGGGCATTCCCTGCTGGCCGGGACGCTGATGGCGAAGGTCCGCGCGGAACTGGACGTCGAGGTTCCCGTGCGGACTCTCTTCGAAGCCAGCACTCTCGCCGCCTTCGCCGAGGCCGTCCGCGCGCCCGGCTACCGCGAGGACGACCGCCTCGCCGAGGTGCTCGCCGACGCCGTGCTGCCCGCCGACATCGACACGCGGTGCACTCCCGCGCAGGCCGAGGTCGCGATCCAGCGCGCGATGGCCCCGCGGATCGCCCTGCTCACCGGGGCGTCCGGGTTCCTGGGGCCGCACCTGCTCGCCGATCTGCTGCGGCACAGCGACGTCGTGGTGCGCTGCCTGGTCCGGGCCGCCGGCGCCGCCGAAGGCGCCGCCCGGATCGAGCAGGTGCTGCGGGACCACCTGCTGTGGGACGAGCGCTTCCGCCGCCGGATCATCGCCGTCCCCGGCGACCTCGGCGCCCCGCGGCTGGGTTTGCCCGCGGCCGAACTGGATGCGGTCGCCGCGGACCTCGACGTCATCTTCCATTGCGGCGGCGAAGCGAACTTCCTGCGCCCATACGCGCAGCTGCGACCTGGCAACGTCCTCGGCACCACCGAGTTGCTGCGGCTCGCCAGCCGAGGCGGCACCCCAGTGCATCTGGTGTCGTCGCTGGGCGTCTACCCGCTGGAGCGCGACGCGGTGATCACCGAAGACATCCCGCCCGACGACCCCGCCGGGCTGGACCGCGGCTACGAGCAAAGCAAATGGGCCGCCGACCGGCTGGCCAGGGCCGCGCGCGAACGCGGCCTGCCGGTGACCGTCCATCGCCCCGCCCGGGTGACCGGGCACAGCCGGACCGGCATCGGCCCGCTCGGCGACCGGTTCGCGAACCTGCTGCGCTGCCTGGTGCTGCTCGGCTCCGCGCCGGCGGAGGACTTCGCCGTCGAGGAGGACATGGCTCCGGTCGACCACGTCGCCGCCGCCATCGGCCATCTTTCGCGGCGGCGCGCCGGATACGGCTGCGATTTCCACTTCCACAACCAGCGCACGATGCGGTTCGGCGAGGTCGTCGCCGGATTGCGCGAGTTCGGCTACCCGATCGAGGCGATTCCGTTCGAGGCTTGGCACTCCGCGCTGGCCTCGGCTGCCGCCGAGACGGCGGACCCGGCGATGAGCGCGATCACGGCGATGATCGAACGGACGTCGCCGCCCCGGCGGACGGTCTTCGACTGTTCGCACACCGAGGTGGTGGTCGCGGCGGGCGGGCTGGTGTGCCCGCCCGCGGATCGCGTGCTGCTGCAACGGTATCTGGCGCATTACGTCCGCATCGGGCACCTTCCCGCCGCCCCCCGGAAGGAGCACCGTTGACCACGATGGGAACGCGGGGATTCGTCCTCCTCTGGTCGGCCCAGCTGGTCTCGATCGTCGGCTCCGCGCTGACCGGGTTCGTGCTCGGCGTCTGGACCTACGAGCGGTCCGGTTCGGCCACCCAGTTCGCGCTGATCATGCTGTCCGGCGCGATCCCGGCGCTGCTGATCGCGCCGTTCGCGGGCGCGCTGGCCGACCGGTGGCACCGCCGCCGGATCCTCGTCGCCGCGGACTGCGTCGCGCTCGCTTCGCTCGGCGCACTGGCGTTGCTGATCGACGCGGACCAGCTGCGGACCTGGCACGTCTACGTCGTGACTGCCTTGACCGCGATGTGCGGAACCCTCCAGCAGGTCACCTTCAGCGCGATGATTCCCCTGCTGGTGCCGAAACAGCACCTCAGCCGGGCGAACGGGCTGTCCCAGGTGGTGTTCAGCGCGCAGATCGCCGCACCGGTCGTCGCCGGGACGCTGCTGGCGCTCACCGGCCTGCGCGGGGTGGTGCTGATCGACCTCGTGACGTTCGCCGCGTCGCTGCTGGTCGTCGCGCTGGTCCCGCTCCCCGGCGCCGCCGTGCGCACCGCCGCCCCCGAACCGGGCGGCCCGTCGATCTGGCGGCAGGTTCCGGCGGGCTGGGCGGAACTGCGCCGCCGCCCCGGGCTGACCGGCCTGCTCGGCGTCCTGGCCGGGTTCTACTTCTGCTTCGGCATCGCCGGGACGCTCGTGCGGCCGCTGGTGCTGTCCTTCGCCAGCCCCGCCGGACTCGGCTTCCAGGTGTTCGCGGGCGGCTGCGGACTGTTCGCCGGAAGCCTCGTGATGGGCGTCTGGGGCGGGCCCAGGAAGCGGATGCGCGGGATCGCCGCGTTCATGGCGTTCGGCGGGATCGCGCTGGCCGTCCACGCGCTGGCGCCGTCGCTGGCGCTGGTGATCGCGATCGGGCCGTTCTTCCTGTTCACCCTGCCGGTGATCACCGGAACCGCGCAGACCGTGCTGCAGAGCAAGGTCGACCCGGCGAACCTCGGCAAGGTCATGGCGACCTCGCGGGCCGTGTCGCAGGCCGCGAGCCCGGTCGCGTACCTCGTCGCCGGCCCGCTCGCCGACGGCGTGTTCGAACCGCTCATGCGCCCGGACGGAGCACTGGCCGGTTCGGTCGGGCGGCTGATCGGCACCGGCCCCGGCCGGGGCATGGCCCTGATGTTCCTGCTCGCCGGACTGTTGCTGGTCGTGCTGGGCTGCCTGGCCGCCCGCCCCTCGCTGCGGCGCGCGGAAGACCTGCCGGACCTGCTCGAAGAACCCGTCGCGGTGGCGGCGAGCCGAGAGGAAAAGGGAAAATGACCACCCTCGAACGAACCGTCCCGGTGCGCGTGCTCGCCGCCGACCCGTTCCTGCGCGCCGGACTGGAAAGCGCGCTCTACGGCCGCGGCGAATTCGCCGGCGCCGACGGCGGAGTCGCGGTGCTGGCGGTCGACGAGGTCGACGACGCGGCCGTCGAGGCGATCCGGACGGCCAAGGAACGCAACGCCACCGTGCTGGTGGTGACCGGCAAAGTCGACGCACCCCGCGCGGCACGCGCGATCGAGGCGGGCGCTTGCGGGGTGTTGCGGCGGGAGCAGGCGTGCGAACAAACGCTGGTCTCCGCTGTCCGCGCGGCCGCGACCGGCCACGGCACGATGCCGCCGGATCTGCTGAGCGACCTGTTCGACGCCCGGCAGGCGGCCCCTGCCGCGCCGACCTTGGACGCGCGTGAACGCGACGTCCTGCGGATGGTCGCGGACGGGCATGAGACCGCCGAGATCGCTTCCGCGCTGGCCTATTCGGCCCGGACGGTGACGACGATCGTGCACGACATCACACACCGGCTGCGGTTGCGGAACCGGGCGCACGCGGTGGCGTTCGCGGTGCGGCAAGGGCTGATTTAGGGGCTGCGCCGGAGTCGGCATCGTCGCGTGATTTCCGCTGTCCGCTGTCCGCACCGGGCGGCACGGCGGCACCGCGGCACCGCAGCACAGCAGCACAGCAGCACAGCAGCACAGCAGCACAGCAGCACAGCAGCACAGCAGCACAGCAGCACGGACGAGCCAATCCCCTCGTCCCCTGCCAGGAAAATCCGCCCGGCCGCCGGGTCCACAGCGCTGCCCTAGATCAGCCCGTTCCGCACCGCGTAAGCCGCCGCGTGCGCCCGGTTCCGCACTCCCAGCCGGGCCATCAGGTCGTACAGCGCGTTCTTCACGGTGTGCTCCGACCAGCCGAGTTCGGCCGCGATCTCGCTGTTGCTGTACCCCTCGGCGACGAGCCGGAGCACCCGCAGCTCGCGTTCGCCGAGCTGCGGCCGGTACGCCGCCTCGCCGTCCACCCGTCCAGTGTAGGAGATCCGCTCATCCAGGCAGCTCCGAGCCGCGCGTGCCCGGGGCCGCCGCGACCGTCCGCACGACCTGGACGAACCGGTCGGCCATCGTCTTCGCCGCGGCTTCGGTGAACAGCGCCCGGTCGTAATGCAGCGTCCCGGCCAGCCCGTCGGGATGCTCGCGCACTGTCACCAGCACGTCGAACGGATTCCCGCCCTGCCCGGCCCGCCACGGCTCGGCGCGGATGCCGTCGAGCCGGAGCCGGCCGGAGAGCGAGCCGAGCGACTGGAACGCCACCTGCGCCACCGGATTCCGGCTCAGGTCGCGCGGCGGCCGCAGCGCTGCCACGACCTGGTCGAACGGGACGTCCTGATGCCGGAACCCGCCGACGACCGCCTCCCGCACCGCGGCGAGCACCTCCGGATACGCCGGATCGCCAGGTACGCGCACCCGCAACGCGAGCGTGTTCACGAAGAGCCCGATCAAGTCTTCCGCCTCGACCGACGGCCGGTTGCCTGCGAAGGTGCCGACGACGAGATCGTCTCGCCCCGTCGTCCGGCGCAAGTCGAGGACGAACGCGGCGAGCAAAGCCATGAACCCCGTCGCGCCCGCCTCGGCCGCCACGGCTTCGAGCGCACTAATGACGTGCTGCGGCACGGAAAACTCGACGGTGCCTTCCAGCTGCGCTTGACGGGCCGGTCGCGGAAGGCTGTCCGGAAGTTCGAGCGCCGGCGGCGCACCTGCCAACGCCGACTTCCAGTACTCGAGACCGCCCTGGCCCGGCGTGGCATACAACGCCGCCAGCTCCGGCAGCGCGGACGCCCGCCCCGCGTAGCATTCGGCGAGGTCGCGCCAGAAGATCTCCATCGAGGTGTCGTCGGCGATGCTGTGGTGGATCACCGCGAGCAGTGTGAACCGCCCGGGCTCGCCGCGGATCACCGTGCACCGCAGCAACGGCCCGCGAGCCAGATCGAACGGCCGGCGAAGCTCCGCGTCGACGATCTCCTCCGCCGGCCCGTCCGCCACCGTCACCGGAATCTCACCCTCGGCGGACACCACCAGCTCCGGTTCGCCGCGACGGCTCCGGAACGTCGTCCGCAAGGTCCCGTGTCGCCGGACCACCTCGGCCAACGCGCGCCGCAACGCCTCGACGTCCAGCTCTCCCGTGCATCGGTAGGCCTCGTACATCGTGTACGTCGCGGACGGTCCCGACAACTGGTCGAGAAACCACATCCGGTGCTGTGCCGCGGAAACCGCGCTATGTCCACTATGGACTTCTGGGATAGGCGGCGCCGCCGCGACCACTTCGGCCAGCTCCGCGACCGTCGGCGCGGTGAACAGATCCGCCACGGACAACCGCCGCCCCGTGCCGCGGGAGACCCGGGCACAGATCCGGGCAGCAGCCAGCGAACGGCCGCCAAGCTCCAGAAACGGGTCATGGACGCCGACCGGGCCGATCCCGAGCACGTCCGCCCAAATCTCGGCGATCGCCGCCTCGGCCGCATTCCGGGGCTCGACATAGCCGGCCGCCAGCGCCGGACGGGTGCCGTCCGGCGCGGGCAGCGCGTTGCGGTCGATCTTGCCACTCGGCGTGAGCGGCAGCGCGGCCAGCGACGTCCACACCGCAGGAAGCATCGACTCCGGCAGAGTACGAGCGAGACGGGCCCGCAACTCGGACGTCAACGGCGCGGCTCCGGCACGGTAAACGCAGTAGGCGACAAGCCGGTCGTCGTGCACCGCGGCAGCCGCCGCGGCGATCATCGGATGCGAATGCAGCGCGGCCTCGACCTCGCCGAGTTCGATCCGGTTGCCGTGGATCTTGACCTGGTGGTCGAACCGGCCGAGATACTCGAACGCCCCGTCCGCCCGGCGCCGCGCGCGGTCGCCGGTGCGGTACAGCCGCTCCCCCGGCGTCTCCGCGAACGGATTGGGCACGAACTTCTCAGCCGTCAACGCCGGACGGTTCAGGTAGCCGCGCGCCAGTTGCACCCCCGCGATGGTCAACTCGCCGTCCAGAAGGTGGATGCGAGTGTGCGCGATCGGGTGACCGATGGTGACCGTCTCCCCCGGCAGGCACCGGGTCGCCGTGACGTCCACTGACGCCTCGGTCGGCCCGTAGAGATTATGCAGCTCAGCG
>NZ_LWSF01000028.1:43801-44447 GCF_001651785.1 Amycolatopsis sp. M39 | reverse complement strand
CCTCGGCACCGGTCCGGACAGGAACGCCCGCAGCATCGACGGCACGAAATGCGCCGTCGTGATCCCTTCCGCCACGAGAACTTCCGCGAGATATTCGGGATCGCGATGGCCGCCCGGCCGGGCCATCACGAGCGTCGCGCCGACGGACAGCGTCCAGNGCCTCGGCACCGGTCCGGACAGGAACGCCCGCAGCATCGACGGCACGAAGTGGGCGGTCGTGATCCCGTCGGCCATGGCTTCGGCGAGATATTCGGGATCGCGGTGCCCGCCCGGCCGGGCCATCACGAGCGTCGCGCCGACGGACAGCGTCCAGAAGAACTCCCACACCGACACGTCGAAGCCAAAGGGAGTCTTCTGCAGCACCCGATCCCGCGGCGTCAAGCCGTACTCGTCCTGCATCCACCGGAGCCGATTCACAATCCCGCGATGCTCGATCACGACGCCTTTGGGCCGCCCAGTCGACCCCGAGGTGTAAATCACGTACGCCGCGTTCTCCGGCCGGACCACGACCTCCACCGGTTCCCGGGATCCGCCGAGCCCGGCCAGATCACCCGGCCCGACTACGACCTCGGCACCCGAATCCTCGACCATGAACCGCAGCCGGTCCTCGGGATGATCCGGATCCAGCGGCAGATACGCCGCACCC
>NZ_LWSF01000028.1:39368-43745 GCF_001651785.1 Amycolatopsis sp. M39 | reverse complement strand
CACAACCACCAGCGACCACCGCTGCCTCACCAGCAGCGACCCCCTCGGCCACCAGATCCAGCAATGTCTCGCTCATGCGTCCTCACTCATCACCGCACGCCGACGGATCACCGCCCGCGCAGCCAGTCGCCGCGCCAGCCCCCGACAACCAACCACCCCACAACAACCGCCGCCCACCAAAACCCGCAACCTCCCCCTCACGCATCCTCACCCACCACCGCACGCCGACGGATCACCGATCGCGCAGCCGGTTGCTGCGCCAGCCGCGGATAACCGGCCACCGCGGCCGCGAGGGACTCGACGGTCGGATGGTCGAAGAGAGCCCGCACCGGGACGTCAACGTCCAGTGCCGCGCGCAGCCGGACCGAAATCCGGGTGGCGGCCACGGAATGCCCGCCCAGGTCGAAGAAATCGTCTTGCACGCCGATCCGGTCCGTGCCGAGCACCTCCGCCCACACCCCGGCGACCAGGTCCTCCACCGGCCCGCGCGGCGCGACGTGCGGACGTTCCCGCGCCACCGGCTCCGGCGCGGGCAACGCGGCGCGGTCCAGTTTCCCGGCCGGAGTGCGCGGCAGTTCCGGCAGCAGCACGAAACCGCTGGGCACCAGGTAATCCGGCAGGACCCCGGACAGTCCTTTCCGGACGTCCGCAATGGACAGTTCGCCCTCGGCGACGACGTAGGCAGTCAGCTCCAGGCCGTCCGCGGAAGGGGTCGGCTGGACGACGGCGTCCCTGATCCGCGGGTCCGCCCGCAGCGCGGCCTCGACCTCGCCCGGTTCGACCCGGTGGCCCCGCACCTTCACCTGGTCGTCGGCTCGGCCGAGGATCTCCACCGACCCGTCCGGCCGCCGCCGCGCCAGGTCGCCGGTGCGGTAGAGCCGTCCGCCCGGCCGGAGTCCGTGCGGGTCCGGCGCGAACCGTTCCGCGGTCAGGCCCGGCCGACCGGCGTAGCCGCGGGCCAGGCCGTCGCCGCCGATCCACACTTCGCCGGCCACCCCGAGCGGCACCGGTTCGAGGTCGTCGCCGAGCAGGTAGACGTCGGTGTTCGCGACGGGTTCCCAGGCCCTGACCTGGTCGCCGTCGAGTTCGGCGACGGTCGACCAGACGGTCGTTTCGGTCGGGCCGTAGAGATCCCACAGCCGCGCCCCGCCCGCGGTGAGCCGCCGCGCCAGCTCGTCCGGCAGCTTCTCGCCGCCGGCGAACACGGTCAGCTCAGCAGGCGGAGTCCAGCCCGAATCGACCAGCAGCCGCAAGCCCGACGGCGTCGCCTGGACGACCGACGGCGCGGTCCGCTCGATCAACGCGGCCTGCCGCTGCGGATCGACGCACTCCTCGGCGGTCGCGACGATCACCTGACCGCCCGCCAGCAGCGGCAAGTACAGCTCCAGCGCCGAGATGTCGAACGAGACCGTGGTCAACGCGAGCACCGCGGCTCCCGGCGCGAGACCAGGCCGTTCCCGCATCGACAGCAGGAAGTTCGCCAGCGCGCCGTGGCCGATCTGGACGCCCTTGGGCCGCCCGGTGGAGCCGGACGTATAGATGACGTAGGCGAGTTCGCCGGCGTCGGGCCGGGGCGCGGGACCATCCGCCGGGCGCGCCGCGATCGCCGCCGCGTCGCGGTCCAGCAGCACCGCCGAACAGCCGGTTCCCTCCAGCAACCCTGCCAGCGGCTCTTCGCTGAGCACCACCTCCACTCCTGAATCGGCCAGCACGTAACCGACCCGCTTCGCCGGATAGCGCGGATCGACCGGCAGGTACGCGGCTCCCGCCCGGTGCACGGCGAGCAACGCGACGAGCAGGTCCGGACCCCGGTCGAGCAGCACCCCGACCAGCGCCCCGCGCCGCACTCCTCGGTCCTTCAGATACCGCGCCAGCCTAGCGACCCGCACCGACAATTCCCGGTAAGCGAGCGTCACCTCGCCGCACCGCATCGCCGGCGCGTCCGGGTGCGCCGCCGCGGTGGCCTCGAACAACTCCGGCAGCATCCGGCGGGCCCGCTCGGTCCGCGAAGGATTCCGCAGCAGCACAGCCCGATCCGGCGCGGGCAGTCCGCACCGGCGCGGATCGGAAGCCGGCGCGGCCACGATCCGTTCCAGCACATGCCGATAAAGCCGGGCAAGGAACTCCAGATGCGCGACGGCGACCCGGTGAGTGAACGCCTCCAGCACGAACGCACCGGGCACGGTCGAGACGGAGAGGCCGAACTCGTTGGGCGTGCTGTCGGCGACCTCGGCCAGGTCGACCAGCGCTTCGGTGAGGACGTGCATGTCCGTGTGGTTGAAGAAAACGTCGACGAGCGGCACCTGCCCGCCCCACGCGGCCTGCATCGCCGGCAGCGGGAAATGCCGGTGCGGCCACATCGCGGTCTCCTCCGCGAACACCGCGCGAGCCAGTTCCGGCCAGTCGCGCGCGTCCGCCGGCACCGCGAACGGCACAGTGTTCAGGAACATCCCGCGAACCTGATCGCCGCCCACGCGCTCAAGCCTGCTGGTGGTCACCACACCGGTATGGAATGGCCGGTCGTGGCCGGCAATCGTTCGCAGCACGGTGAGATGCGCGGCCAGCAGCAAGCTCTTCAGCGGAACCCCGGCCGACGAAGCCACCGCACGCAACCGGGGCGTCAGGTCGTCGAACGGCACCCGCACCGTGCGATAAACCCCGTCGTCCTCGCCCGCCCAACCCGACGGCACGGCGAACCGCTCGGCCGCGCGCACCCGGCCCGCCCAGAAGTCGCGGTCCACAGTGGACTCCAGCGACTCCCGTTCCCGGGCGACCGTGTCCGCGAACCGGACCGGCGGCGGTCCGACCGGATCCGCCGCACCGGCCCGGTAGTCCTCGATCAGCTCGGCGACGAGCGAATTCTGGCTCCAGCCGTCGAGAATCGCGTGCACGTAGCCGAACGACAGCCGCCATTCGCGCTCGGCGAGCCAGTGGACGTGCAGACGCAGCAGCGAAGGACTGAGCAGATCGAACCCGCGCGCCCGATCCTCCGCCGGGTACTCCTGTATCCGCGCGGCCTGCTCCTCGGCGGGCAACGCGCGCAGATCGTCGCAGGTCACTTCCAGGACGGCGGTCTCGTGCACCCGCTGCAGCGGCGGAACCGCGGCGAAGTCGACGGAAGTACGCAGGATCTCGTGCCGCGCGACCAGCCGGTTCGCTGCTTGCCGCAAGGCGTCCAGACGCAACTCTTCGTGCACCGGGTACCCGAGATGGTTCAGGTAGAGGCCGCGGTCCGCTCCCGCGAGCATCTCGTGCACCATGCCCGCCTGCGCGAGCGACAGCGGGTACGCGTCGGTCACGTCGTCCGGCAATGCCTCCCGCTGACCGGCGGCGAGCTGCGCGAACGGCTCGACCGCCTCGATCGCGGCCGCCGGACCGCCGAGCCCGGCGGCGAAGTCGGCCACTCGCTGTCGCCGGAAGAGGTCCGCGACGCTCGCCTNGCTCGCCTCGATTCCCTCCGCGTTCAGCAGCCCCACAGCGCGGATCGCCCGCAGAGAATCACCGCCCAGCGCGAAAAAGCTGTCCTCCGCCCCGACCCGGTCGGCACCGGTCGCCGCCGCGAACGCGCGGGCCACCGCTGCCTCCGCCGGAGTACGCGGCGGGACGTAACCGTGGCTCGTGCGCGCACCGTCCGGCGCGGGCAAGGCATTGCGATCGATTTTGCCGCTGGCGGTCAAGGGCACTGCGTCGAGCGCCAGCCACACCGACGGCAGCATCGGTTCCGGCAGCGTGCGCGCCAGGTATGCGCGCAACCCGGCCGGGTCCGGGGTACAGCCCGGCTCGGCGACGAAGTAGCCGACCAGCCGGTCGTCGTGCACCGCGGCCGCCGCCGCGCACAGGTCGGGATGGGTCAGCAGAGTCGCCTCGACCTCGCCGAGTTCGATCCGGTTGCCGTGGATCTTGACCTGGTGGTCGAGCCGCCCCCGATACTCGATCCGGCCACCGGGCAGCCGCCGGGCGAGGTCGCCGGTGCAGTACAGCCGTCCGCCCGGCTGCCGCGCGAACGGGTCCGGAACGAACTTCCCGGCGGTCAGCGACGGCCGGTTCAGATAGCCGCGGGCCAGCTGCACCCCGGCGATGACCAGCTCGCCAGGTACGCCGACCGGCACCTCGCGCAGCTCGGCGTCCACCACGTACACCCGCGTGTTCGCGATCGCGCGGCCGATCGTGACGGTCTCCCCCGGCAGGCACCGGGTCGCCGTCACGTCCACTGACGCCTCGGTCGGCCCGTAGAGATTATGCAGCTCAGCGCCGACCAGCCGGTGGAACCGCTCCGCCAGCTCGTCCGGCAACGCCTCACCGCTGCACAACACTCGCCGCACCGGCAGCCTCGGCACCGGTCCGGACAGGAACGCCCGCAGCATCGACGGCACGAAA
>NZ_LWSF01000028.1:167-39325 GCF_001651785.1 Amycolatopsis sp. M39 | reverse complement strand
ACGTCGAAGCCAAAGGGAGTCTTCTGCAGCACCCGATCCCGCGGCGTCAGACCGTATTCATCCTGCATCCACCGCAAGCGGTTCACGATCCCGCGATGCTCGACCACCACGCCCTTGGGTTTGCCGGTGGACCCCGAGGTATAGATCACGTACGCCGCGTTCTCCGGCCGCACAACGATATCCACCGGGCACCGTGGTTGATCGAGAGCCGTGAGATCGCCTGGCTCAATCACCACCTCAGCGCCGGAATCCTCGACCATGAACCGCAACCGGTCCTCGGGATGATCCGGATCCAGCGGCAGATACGCCGCACCCGCCTTGAGAATCCCGACCAACGCGACCACCATCTCCACCCCGCGCTCCAGCCGAACCCCCACCACCGACTCCAGCCCCACCCCACGCGCCCGAAGCCAACGCGCCACCTGATTCGACAACTCGTCCAGCTCCGCATAAGACACTTCACAACCACCAGCGACCACCGCTGCCTCACCAGCAGCGACCCCCTCGGCGATGAGCGACAGCAACGTCCCGGCCTCGAAAGGAACGTCAGTTTCGTTCCACCCGGCCAGCTCGGCCTTTTCAGCAGCGTTCAACCAAGGAAGATCCGCCAGCGGTGCACCGGGATTCGCGACGATACCGCGCAGGAGCTCGGTGAAATGCCCGCCCATCCGCTCCACAGTGGACCGGTCGAACAGCGCGACCGGATACTCCAGCACGCCGTCCAAGGCACCGTCCGGCCGCTCGGTCACTTCCAGTGTCAGGTCGAATTTCGCACTGTGCCAGGGAGAATGGACTTGCTCGCCGCGCAGTCCGGCCGCCTCGAACCCGGCGTCAGCGGTGTTCTGCAGCACGAGCATGGCTTGGAAGAGCGGATTGCGGGACAGATCGCGGTCCGGCACCAGCTCGTCGGCCAGCCGTTCGAACGGCGCGTCCTGACGGGAATACGCGTCGAGGGTGTCCCGGCGGACGACGTCGAGGAAATCCGCGAACGGCACCGAACCGTCCACCCTGGCCCGCAGTACCAGGGTATTCAGGAACAGCCCGACCAAATCCTGCGCCTCGGCACGCGTGCGTCCAGCGACCGGAGTGCCGACGGCGACGTCTTCCTGCCCCGAATACCGGCTCAGCAGAATCTGATACGCGGCCAGCAGCACCATAAAAGTGCTCGCCCGATGCGTCCGGCCGAGCGCGGCGACCGCAGTGCCGAGTCCGGCGTCCACGGTGAATCGCAGGATGTCCCCGCGCGGGTCGTGCACCGGCGGACGGGGACGGTCCGTCGGGAGAGTCAGCGGCACGACCCCGTCGAGGCGCCGACGCCAGAACTCGACTTGCTCTGTCACTCGCTCACTGGCCGCGTGCTTCCTTTGCCAGGAGGCGAAATCGGCATACTGGACCGGCAGCCGGGGCAAGGCCTCCCCGGCGTAGAGCGCCTCCAGTTCCCGTGCCACGACGGACGTCGACCATCCGTCGTACGCGATGTGGTGCACGACGAGCAAAAGAACGTGCTCGGTCGCGGACTGCCGCAGCACCCGAACCCGCAACGGCCGGTCCCGCGCCAGGTCGAACGGCGCCGACGCCGCTTCCCGGGTCTCCGCCTCGACGTCCTCCGCCGGGACGTCCTGGACGGCCAGATCGACCCCGGGTTCCCCGACGAGTTGTTCCGGCACGCCGGCGCGTTCGACGTAGGTGGTACGCAGGATTTCGTGCCGCTCCACGATCGTCTGCCAGCACGTCCGCAGCCGCTCGACGTCGAGCGGGCCGCGCAGCCGCCACGCCGCGGTCACCACGTACTCGGTTCCGCCGGGACGGAGCCGGTCCAGCACCCAGACCCGTTGCTGTGCCGGAGAAAGCGGCAGCGGACGGCTGCGGTCGGCCCGGATCGCGGATGCCGGAGCGGCCGGGGCCGGAGCTGCGGACAGGTAGCGCTCCAGCAGCTCGTCGCGCCGGGACTGTTCGGTGGTCATCGCTCCCCCTGCGGGTCGATCGGCGGGCATGCCGTGAAGGGGCCCTCACCGACTCTGATGGGACTTGAGGCGCCGCGGCCGCGTTCGACGTATGTCCGGGCTGATCGCGGGGCTGGCGAGGCAAGCCCGGTGTGCGGTTCGTGAGGGGAACCCTGAGAGGGTGTTTCGAAACCCGCGTGGTCAGTCGCTGAATCCGTGTGTTAGGCGGAAGCTTGCACACAACCGCCCAGCGAACGGCGCGCCACGCCGACATCACAGTCAACGCCCGACCACGCCACCGGGTTCCACAACACCCTCTGAGGGAATCTGATTCCCTCAGAGTTCCCCTCACGAACCGGGCGGACGAACGCTAGGCCGGAGCGTCCGCCCGCATCCGCTCCCGCAGGCTCTTCGGCCGCATGTCCGTCCACACCTCGTCGATGTGGTCGAGGCATTCCTGCTTGGGCCCGCGCTTCCCCTCGTACCGCCAGCCCGCCGGCAGTTCGCGGCCGACCAGCCAGATCGAGTACTGCTCCTCGTCGTTGAGCACGACGCCGTAGGTGCGTTCGTCCTCGCTCATCCGGGTCCTCCTCGTCCTCGCGCCGGGCACACCCGTCCCGTCGCGAGCCGAGCCTTCCCGCGCGGGCGGCGGCGCGACAGAGAAGAACGCGCAGCAACGAGCGCACCGTCCCGGCTCTGGGCCCGCCGGGAGAGAACGGCCACCCTGGCGCCATGACCATGCCCGGCGACCTGCCGCTGTCCTTCTCGCAGGAACGACTGTGGTTCCTCGACGCGTTGCGGCCCGGCGGGACCGAATACCTCCTCCCGCTGACGCTGCGGGTCCGCGGCAAGCTGGACGTCGCCGCGCTGAGCTGTTCGCTCGACGCGTTCGTCGCCCGCCACGAAGTGTTGCGGACGCGGTACCGCAGCCGCGAGGGCGTGCCGGTCCAGGTGGTCGGGAAGCCGCAACCGGTGCCGCTGCCGATCGAGGGTGTCGCGGAAAGCGAACTGGACACCGTCGTCGCGGCCGAGCTGACCGTGCCCTTCGACCTCGCGGCCGACCTGCCGCTGCGGGCCCGGCTGTTCCGTCTCGGCGCGCGCGAGCACGTGCTGCTGATCGTCGTGCACCACATCGCCTTCGACGGCGCGTCCTGGGACGTCCTCGCCGCCGAACTCGCCGAGCTGTACCGCGCGTTCCACGCCGGCACCCTGCCCGAGCTGCCCGCCTTGCCCGTCCAGTACGCCGATTTCGCGCTCTGGCAGCGGGAAGACGCCGACACTCGGCTCGCGGGCCAGCTCGCTTACTGGCGCGAACGGCTCGCCGGGCTGTCGCCGCTGGAGCTCCCGGCTGACCGTCCGCGCGGACCGGTGTGGGATCCGGCCGGCGCGGCGGTCCGGGTCGAGGTCCCCGCCGCGCTCGCGGACCGGCTCACCGCGCTCGGCCGGTCCCGCCGGGCGACGCCGTTCATGGTCCTGCTGGCCGCCTACCAGGTCTTTCTCGCCCGGCACACCGGCGGCACGGACATCGCCGTCGGCTGCCCGGTCGCCGGGCGCGCCCCGGCCGAGGTCGAGGGGCTGGCCGGATTCTTCGTCAACACCCTCGTGCTGCGGGCCGACCTCGGCGGCGACCCCGCGTTCACGACGTTCCTCGACCAGGTGGCCGGGACCGCCTTGGAAGCCTTCGACAACCAGGACGTCCCCTTCGACTGGCTCGTCGGCGAGTTCGAACCGGACCGCGATCTGTCCCGCAACCCCCTGGTCCAGGCGTTCTTCGGCCTGCACGAGGTGCCCGGGCACCGGTTCCGGCTGCCCGGACTGGACGTCGAGGAGTCCGATGTGGACTGGACGGCCGCGTCGTTCGACCTCGGGCTGCAGTTCGAACACCGTCCGGACGGCTCGCTGACCGGCACTCTCACCTATCCGACCGCCCTGTTCGAGCCCGCCGCCGCACACCGGCTGGCCGCCCGCTTCCAGTGCCTGCTGGAGAGCATCGCCGACCATCCGGCGCAGCGTCTGAGCGAACTGGCGCTGACCCCGGACGCGGAACTCGCGCTGCTGACCGGCTGGGCCCGGACCCCGGGCTACGAAGTGACCCCGGGCTGTTTCCCCGGCCTCTTCGCCCAGCGAGCAGCCGAAACCCCGGACCGCCCCGCCATCCACTGCGGCGGCCAGGAACTCACCTACGCCCAGCTCGACGCGGCAGCCAACCGGCTCGCCCGGTACCTGCGCGCGAGCGGGCTCGGCCCGGAATCAACCGTCGGAGTCTGCCTCGAACGGAGCGTCGGCGCCGTGGTCGCGCTGGTCGGCGTGCTGAAATCCGGCGCGGCGTACGTCCCGTTCGACCCGGCCAACCCGCCCGGCCGGCTCGCCTATCTCGTGGAGGACGCCCGCGCCGCCGCTGTTGTCACCGAGGAACGTTACGCCGGGCTCTTCGCCGGCACCGGCTGCCCCGTCATCTCCCTCGAACAGACCGCGGATTCCTCTTCGGACAGTCCGGATTGGACCGTCGAACCGGATCATCTCGCTTACGTCATCTACACTTCCGGCTCGACCGGACGGCCGAAAGGCGTCCAGATCCAGCACGGATCCTACGCCGAACACGCCCAGATCATCGCCCGCGAATACGGGATCACCGCGGCCGACCGGGTGCTCTCGCTCGCCTCGCTGGCCTTCGACGGTTCGCTGGAGCAGATCGGCGGCCCGCTGCTGGCCGGCGCGTCGGTGGTGCTGAGCGATCCGCTGTTCTGGGAACCGGAGGAACTCGCCGGCCGGCTCGGCCGGCACCGGATCACGAGCGTCAACCTGACCCCGGCCTACTACCGCGAACTGCTCGGCGTGCTCACGCCGCGCGATCCGCGGGTCGCGTGCCTGAACATGGTGAACGTCGGCGCGGACGTCGTCACCGCCGAAGACGCCCGGCGCTGGCGCGAACTGCGCTTGCCCGGCCGCTTCCTGGCCTGCTACGGCCCGACCGAGGCGACGATCTCCAGCGTGCTGCACTGGGCCGACGACGCCGATCTCGACCTTCCGAGCCTGCCGATCGGCCGTCCGGTCGCCGCGACCAGCGCGTACGTGCTCGACCCCGCCGGAGCGCCTGCTCCGGTCGGCGTGCCCGGCGAACTGCACCTCGGCGGCCTGCGCGTGGCGCGCGGCTACCTCCGCCGTCCCGCGCTGACCGCGGACAAGTTCGTGCCGGACCCGTACTCGACCGGTGCCCGGCTGTACCGCACCGGCGACCGCGCCCGCTTCCGCTCGGACGGGACCATCGAGTTCCTCGGCAGGCTCGACCGCCAGGTGAAGATCCGCGGCTTCCGGATCGAACTCGGCGAGATCGAAGCCGTCCTCGACGCCCATCCCGCGGTGCGCGCGGCGGCTGTCGTAGTGAAGGACCTGCCGGAGCGGACGTTGGTCGCCTATGTCGTCGCGGCTGCCGGAGAGCCGGATTTCGCCGCGCTGCGGGCAAGTCTGCGGTCGCAGCTGCCGGACTATCTCGTCCCGGCGCAGTGGGTAGCGATGCCCGCGCTGCCGCTGACACCGAGCAAGAAGGTGGACCGCGCCGCGCTGCCGGACCCCTCGGCCGACAACGCGGTCCGCGCCGAACCCGTCGCCGAGCCGACGTCCGCGGTCGAGCACGCGCTGGCCGACATCTGGCGGGAGGTACTGCGGGTGGAGGACATCAGCGTCCACGACGATTTCTTCCGCATCGGCGGGCATTCCCTGCTGGCCACCCGGGTGCTCGCGCGGATCAGGAAGAAGCTCGGCGTCCGCGTCTCGTTGCGGGATCTCTTCGCCGCCCGGACGGTCGCCGAACTGGCCACGGTCATCGAACGAGCCTGAAATCCGTTGCTCCGCGGCGGCCGCCGGCGGAAGCTGTACTCGTGACGACGGGAACGAGGCAGGCGTGCGTGGCTTCGCTGCTGGCGTTGGCGAGCAGCCCGGCCTACCAGGATGGGGCCTGGCCCGCTTCGCCGAGGTCGCGGAGGCACAACCGGCACTGGTGAGCCTCGTGCTGGGCAACAAGGACACCGCCGTCACCCGCGCGACCGCGGAAGCCCTGCTCCGGAGATTCGACACCGTCGGCCTCCGCTTGGTGGCCACGGCGCTCGCATCCGGACCACGCCGGCTGGATCTACCCGGCGATCAGCGAGGTCTTGGGCATCGACTCCCGCGATCGCGACGCGGCGCGACACACCTCCTTGAGGAAATCACGAGCATCAGCCCGGTCCTCATCGCGATGGAGCCCTGACGGCGCTCAGCTGAGCGCGCGCTGGACGTCCACATCGGACAGCGCCGCCACGTACTCCGTCACCGCCCGGTGCACCTCGGCCGCCAGCAGCTCCACCGTCGACGCCTCGAACACAGTGCTCACCGGCAATTCCACCGGGAACCGCTCCCCCAGCAACGCGACCACCCGGGTCGCCAGCAGCGAATGCCCGCCAAGATCGGCGAAGAAATCGTCGTGCACGCCGACGCGTTCGAGGTCGAGCAATTCCCGCCACACCTCGGCGACAGCTTCCTCGGCCGGCGTGCGCGGCACCACGAATTCCCCCGCCGGCCGGGCCTCCTCCGGCTCCGGCAACGCCGCGCGGTCCACCTTGCCGTTGGGCGTGATCGGCAACTCGTCGGGCCAGGACCACAACGAGGGCACCAGATGCGCGGGCAACCGGGCGAGCAGGAATTCCCGCAGCTCGGCCGCCGCGGGCCGCGAAGCCACCACGTGCGCCGCCAGCACCCGGTCGCCGCCGTCGCGTTCGCAGGGCACCACCACTGCCGACCGCACGAGCGGATGCGCCGTCAGCGCCGCTTCCACCTCGCCCGGTTCCACCCGGAAACCCCGGATCTTGACCTGCTGGTCCAGCCGTCCGAAGAAGGCGAATGTCCCGTCCGGCCGGAGGGCGACCTCGTCGCCGGTGCGGTAAAGCCGTCCGCCGCCGCCAGCCGGATCGGGAACGAACCGTTCCGCCGTCAGCGCGGGACGACGGAAGTAGCCGCGTGCGAGACCGGGCCCGCCGAGCAGCAATTCGCCACGCTCACCGGGCTCGACCGGCACGCCGTCGGCGCCGGTGACGAACGCGTGCGTGTTCGCGATCGGCTTGCCGATGGGAATCGGCCCGGCGGTGTCCGCGACGGTCATCCCCCGGTGCACGCAAGCGAAAGTGGTGCACTCGGTCGGGCCGTATCCGTTGCTCATCTCGGCCCCGAGTTCTTCGATCACCCGCCGCGCCTGCACCGGCGGCACGACGTCGCCGCCCGCGATGACGTGCCGCACCCCGGCGAGCGCGGTGACCCGGTCGTCCACCACGTGCCCGAACAGCCCGGAGCTGAGCCACACCGTGGTGACCCCGAACCGGCGCACCGCCGCCTCGATCGACGCCGCGGCCGGCACGCCCGGCGGCAGCACCGCCAGCGCCGCGCCGGTGGCGAGCGCGCCCCACAACTCGAACGTCGAGACGTCGAAGCACAACGACGTCAGCAGCAGGAACACTTCTCCCGCACCGAAATCGGCGAAGCCGGAACCGTGCACGAGCCGGACGACCCCGCGGTGGGTCACCTGCACGCCCTTCGGCAGGCCAGTGGATCCGGAGGTGTACATCTGGTAGATCAGGTTGTCCGGCACCACGTCCGCGTCCGGCGGGGTGTCCGGCCAGCCGCCGAGGTCGGCCTCGTCGGCGAGAACGACCGTCGGCGCGGCCTGGACCCGGTCCGCCAGCGCCCGTTCGGTCACCGCGACCGCCGCGCCCGAGTCGCCGAGCATGAACGCGAGCCGCTCGGGCGGATAACCCGGGTCGAGCGGGACGTAATAGCCGCCCGCCTTGAGGATGCCGAGCATCGCGACCAGCAGCGTCGTGCCGCGCTCCAGGCACAGCACGACCGGCGTCTCCGGCCCGATTCCCCGCGCCCGCAGCAAGTGCGCGAACCGGTTCGCGCGCTGGTCCAGCTCGCCGTAGCCGAGCCGCTCTTCGCCATACCACACGGCCGCGGCCTCGGGTGCCGCCGCGGCGTGCCGGGCGAACAGCTCGTGCACGCACAGGTCGGGCAGCGGCACGTCCGCGCCGCGTTCAGGCTGCATGGTCATGAAGGCGTCCTCCCGCGTCGAACGGTTCCGACTGGAGCATGACCAGGACCCCGCGCGCGGGCCAGAGACGAACGCGCAGACATGCCCGCGGAGTCAGCGTTCCAGCGGCCGCCGGACCCCGAGCCACGCGCTCCGCCCGAACAACCCGGCCAGCAGCGGCAAGTCGACCGGCGGCGCATCCGGATCCAGCTCGTCCGGGCGATGTGCGGCCACGACGACCACCACCGCGAGCTGTGTCGCCTCAGCCATCACCCTCAGCGGTCCGTGAGGGGAACCCTGAGATCTGATTCCCTCAGCCATCACCCGCACGGACATCCCGACCCGCCTGCGGGGTGCTCGTGCTCGATATCGGCCTGAACACCGTCCCGGCCGGGACGATGTTCGTCGGGATCGGCGCGTCAGGCACCGCGGTCGTCGGCATCGCCTGGCTCCGCGAACCGGTCAGCGTGCCGCGAATCCCCGCGCTCGCGCTGATCGCCGGCGGGGGCGACCCGCTCCAGCTGACCTCCCGGACGGCGTGACGGCCGGGCCGGTCCCCGGAGTTCCGCGGCCCGGAACCGCTTCGGCCCATCGGGCGTCACCCGTCTGCCAGGATCGTCCACGGGCTGTCGCCTGCCGTCATCCGCCCGTGTCCGCGGCGGCATCGAACGTGGCCCGGCGACCGGCCCGCGAACACCTCGCAGCAGTGGCCTCCTAGGCCAGAAGAGGCACGCCGGAGCGCTCCCGCCAGCCCGCGAGTGAATTCCCGCGAATCGTCTTGTCCGGGGAAAAGAATCCTCGCTAGCCTCGGACGCAGAGGGAGAAAAGCCGAGCGCCTCGCACCGAGCCGGTGCGCGCCGGCACAGTTCACCGCGTGCCGACCGGAAATTGCGACCCGAAAAGGGAGTACATGATGACGTCATCATGTACTCCCTTTTCGGGTCGCAANGCGTATCAGCAGTCGGTCGCCGACTACTGGAACGCCGAAAAGGATCCGGTCAATCTGCGCCTCGGCGACGTCGACGGGTTTTACCACCACCACTACGGCATCGGCGACTACGATGCGTCCGTCCTGGACGGACGCGGGGAAAGGCGGGACAAGGCGATCATCGCCGAGATGCACCGGCTGGAGACCGCGCAGTCGCAATTCCTGTTGCAGCACCTCGGAGACATCGACCCGGCCGCCCGGCTGCTCGACGCCGGATGCGGCCGGGGCGGCACGAGCGTGCAGGCGCACCAGCGGTTCGGCTGCCGGGTGGAGGGCATCTCCATTTCCGAGCAGCAGGTCGATTTCGCCAATGCACAGGCCCGGCTGCGCGAAATCGACGGTTCGGTCCGATTCCATCTCCGGAACATGCTCGACACCGGATTCGAAAGCGGCGATTTCGCCGGAATCTGGAACAACGAAAGCACGAGGTACGTCGATCTGCACGAGCTCTTCGCCGAACACGCGCGACAGCTCGCCCCGGGCGGGCGATTCGTGACCATCACCGGGTGCTACAACGACCTGACCGGCGGGCGTTCGCACGCGGTGAGCCAGATCGACCAGCATTACATCTGCACTATCCATTCGCGCGGCGATTATTTCACCGCGCTGGCCGCCAACGGATTCGTCCCGATCACCGTCGTGGACCTGACCGAGGCGACCATCCCGTACTGGGAGCTGCGCGAGCAGTCGTCCGTGGCGACCGGCATCGAGGGGCCGTTCCTGACCGCCTGCCGCGAGGGCAGCTTCCACTACCTGCTCATCGCCGCCGACCGCGTCTGAGCGGGCCGACATGTCCGGAATCGCAGCGACCCGGCCCGGCCTCGCCTGCCCGTCCCCGCTGTGGGCGGGCCCGCTCGGGCTGGGGACCTCGGCGGCGCGGATCGCGGCGCAGTTCGCGCCGCCGCACGGCACGGATCCGGCCTACGCGGAGCGGGAATGGGGCGAGGGCAGCGCGTCGCCGCTGTACTGCCCGGTCGTGCGGCGGGTGGACGACCCGCTCGCCGAGGAGGTGGACCGGCGGCTCGTCGCGTGGGCGCGCGACTGCGGGTTCGAGAGCGCGGGGCTGGACCAGATCGCGCACGCCGGCTTCGGCAGGCTGGTGATGCTCGCCCACCCGGACACCTCCGACCCCGACCGGCTGCTGGTCGCCGCGCAGCTCAACGCGGTGTGGTGGGCGGCCGACGACTACTACGCCGACGACAGCTCCCTCGGCGCCTCGCCGACCGAGCTCCCGCCTCGGCTGGCGCTCGTCATGGCCGCGATGGACCCGGTCGCGCCGGCGGGCGAGTTCTCCGCGCCGCGGGAAGAAGCGCTGCGGGCCGATCCGATCCGGGTCGGGTTCCGCTCCGCGGTCGGCCATCTCGGCAGGCACGGTTCGCCGGTGCTGGTCCAGCGGGTCTGCTATTCGACCTTCGCGATGTTCGTCAGCTGGGACGCCTACGCCGCGTGGCGCCACACCGGCCGCTGTCCCCCGGCCTGGGAATACCTGGCGGCCCGCCAGCACGACAGTTTCTCCACGTCGATGACCCTCATCGACCCGGTCGGCGGGTACGAACTGCCCGCGCCGTTCTACTACGACCCGCGCGTGCGGGAGGCGATGATGCGCGCGGGCACCGCGACGGTCCTGGTCAACGACCTCCATTCGGTGGCCAAGGAAGCGGCCGACGAGAACCCGGTCTGCAACATGGCGCTCCAGATCGCCGCCGACCGGAACTGCCCGGTCTCCGAGGCGGTCGAGGCCACGGTCGCGCTGCACAACCGGATCGTGCGCGAGTTCGAGGAGGGGCACCGCGCCCTGCTCGCGATCCCGTCGCCGGAACTGCGGCGCTTCCTCGCCGGCCTCCGCGACTGGATGGGCGGCGGCTTCGAATGGCACGCCACGAACCCTCGCTACCGATCCTGATCCCACACCCCTGATCCCAGGCTTCGCAAACCCAGACAAGGTGGTTTCGCTGTGACTGTCACCGACCCGGTCGACTCCGCGGACGTGGAAGACCAGGAACCCTTGAGCCTAGGCCGCGCGGCGGCGCGGCAGCTGGCCACGACCACGAAGTCCGTGCCGCAGATGCAGGGCATCAGCACACGGTGGCTGCTGAAGGCACTGCCGTGGGTCGAGGTGTCCGCGGGCACGTACCGCGTCAACCGGCGGCTGTCCTACACCGTCGGCGACGGCCGGGTCACGTTCGTGACCAGCGGATCCGAGATCCGGGTCATCCCGCCCGAGCTCGGCGAGCTCGCGCCGCTGCGCGGATTCGACGACGAGGCGGCGCTGGCCGAGCTCGCCAGCCGGTTCGAGCAGCGCGAATACCAGCCGGGCGACGTGCTGGCCGAATTCGGCAGCCGCGCCGACCAGGTGTTCCTCATCGCGCACGGCAAGATCACGAAGGCCGGGGTCGGCGCCTACGGCGACCAGACCGTGCTGGGCACGCTCCTGAACGGCGACTACTTCGGCGAGAGCGTCCTCACCACCTCGGACGGGATCTGGGAGTACACCGCGAAAGCGGTCACCGCCGCGACCGTGCTGACGTTGTCGCGCCAGGAATTCGAAGGCGTGCTGAACCGCTCGGAAACGCTGCGCGCGCACCTTGACGCCTTCATCGCGGGCGGAGACACGGCCCGCAACGAACACGGCGAGGCCGAGATCGCCCTCGCCGCGGGCCACGACGGCGAACCGCGGCTGCCGGGCACCTTCGTCGACTACGACACCTCTCCGCGCGAGTACGAGCTGAGCGTCGCGCAGACCGTGCTGCGGGTCCACAGCCGGGTCGCCGACCTCTACAGCGAACCGATGAACCAGACCGAGCAGCAGTTGCGGCTGACCGTCGAGGCGCTGCGGGAGCGGCAAGAGCACGAGCTCGTCAACAACGCCGATTTCGGCCTGCTGAACAACGTCGACTTCGACCAGCGCGTGCCCACCCGCACCGGCCCGCCGGCACCGGACGATTTCGACGAACTGCTCTCGCTGGTGTGGAAGGACCCCGGGTTCTTCCTCGCGCACCCGAAGACGATCGCCGCGTTCGGGCGGGAATGCAGCAAGGCCGGGATCTACCCCGGCTCGGCCGACCTCGGCGGCCACCAGGTGCCCGCGTGGCGCGGGGTGCCGATCCTGCCGTGCAACAAGATCCCGGTCACCGAGACCCGCACCAGCTCGGTGCTGCTGATGCGGACCGGCGAACCGGCCCAAGGCGTAGTCGGGCTGCACCAGACCGGGCTGCCCGACGAATACCAGCCGGGCCTCAACGTGCGGTTCATGGGCATCAGCGAGCAGGCCATCCTGTCTTACCTGGTCTCGGCCTACTATTCCGCCGCCGTCCTCGTGCCCGACGCGCTCGCCGTGCTGGAAGCCGCCGAAATCGGCCGGGAGGGCTGAGCCCGGTGCCCGGCACGGAACAACAGGAGCAGCTCTCCCTCGGCGTCAAGGCGGCCCGCACCCTCGCCACGACCGCCAAGTCGCTGCCGCAGATGCGCTCGATCACCACGCGGTGGCTGTTGTCGCAGCTGCCGTGGGTCGAGGTGCCCGGCGGCAGCTACCGGGTCAACCGTCGGCTCGCCTACACCGTCGGCGACGGCAAGGTCAGCTTCTTCCAGACCGGAGCGCGGGTGCAGGTCGTCCCGCTTGAGCTGACCGAAATCGACCTGCTGCGCGGCTTCGCCGACGAAACCGCGCTCGGCGCGCTGGCCGACGCCTTCGAACAGCGCGAATACGAGGCGGGCAGCACGCTCGTCACCGCCGGGCAACCGCTGGACCAGCTCGTCCTCGTCGTGCACGGCAAGGTCACCCGGCACGGCGAGGGGCAGTACGGCGCGGAAACCCACCTCGGCACCGCGACCGACGGCGATCATTTCGGCGGCGAACTCCTCTCCGGCGACGACGCCGCCTGGGGTTTCACCGCCCGGGCCGCCACCAGGGTGGTCGCATTGGTGCTGCCCGCCGGCCCGTACGCCCGGCTCAACGGCAGGCTCGACTCGCTGCGCGCGCACGTCGCACAGGCCGCGTCTCAGCCGCGGAGACCGCGCAACCGCAAGGGCGAGGCGAACATCGCCCTGTCCTCGGGCCACGACGGCGAACCGATCCTCGCCGGAACGTACGTCGACTACGAGCCCTCGCCGCGCGAGTACGACCTCGCGGTGGCGCAAACGGTCCTGCGGGTGCACAACCGCGTCACTGATCTGTACAACGACCCGATGAACCAGTTCGAGCAGCAATTGCGGCTCACCGTGGAGGCGCTGCGGGAACGGCAGGAACACGAACTGGTCAACAACCCGGATTTCGGCCTGCTGCACAATGCAGACCTCACATCCCGCATCACCACGCGCACCGGCCCGCCGACGCCGGGCGATCTGGACGAACTGCTCTGCCGGCGCCGCAAAACGCGCTTGTTCCTCGCGCATCCGCGGGCGATCGCGGCAATCGGGCGCGAATGCACGAGGGCGGGCATTTACCCGGAGCCGGTCGTGGTGGACGGGAAACGCGTCACCGCGTGGCGCGGGGTCCCGATCCTGCCGTGCGACAAAATCCCGGTCACCGAGGCAGGAACCACCTCGGTGCTCGCCATGCGCACCGGGGAAGACGACGCGGGCGTCATCGGATTGCGGCCGGAAAACCTCGCCGACGAATACCGGCCGGGCCTGAATGTGCGATTCATGGGCATCAGCGACCGCGCTGTCTCGTCCTATGTGGTCAGTGCTTACCACTCCGTCGCGGTTCTCGTGCCGGACGCGCTGGGGATCCTGGACGACGTCGAGGTGGCTCGCGCCTGAGGCATGTGGCTGCTCGCCGGAAGCGACGCGCTTCCGGCGAGCATCGGCGGATCAGCAGATGTGCTTGCCGGGCAAGCGAACCGGACCAAAACCTGCCCAGCGCACACCACACCGCCGCGAGCACCGGACACGCCCGGGACCCGGCGATGCTCGCCGGAAGCAACGCGCTCCCGGCGAGCATCGGCGGATCAGCGGTAGACGTGCTTCGGCAAGCGAACCGTCGCGAACCCGTTCGCGAAGTTCGCCTCCACCTGAGCCGACTCCTGGGCGTCGGGCATCGCGTTCTTGCACGTGATCCCCGGCCCGTGCCCGGACATCAGTTCCGAGCAGGGGCCCTCGTAGTGGTCGGGCAGGCCGAGGTTGTGGCCGATCTCGTGGGCGATGATCCTGGTCGGGTCGTTGCCCTCGGCGACCTGCTGGGTGTCGATGTAGATGTCGCCGTTGCCGTGCCCGTCGGTCTGGGTGTAGGAACCGCCGCCGGTGGTTTCGTGCATGATGATGGTCGCGGCGCCGCCGCTGTTGAGGTGCACGTTGTGCACGGAGTTGTTCCAGTTCGCCGCGGCCTGGGTGGCCTCGGCCTGGTAGTCGGGCAGACCGCTCGCGTCGTAGTACAGCTCGACCGCGTCCAGCGGCGCCGCCGACGCCGTGCCGGCTCCGGTCAGCGGCAGTACTAACGCGGCGGCCGCGCCTGCGGCCAGTCGGCCAAAGCGTTGCAGGGTCATGGTTTTTCCTCTCCGACGGAGGGTTTCCTGGTCAGGGTTCAGCTTCCGATCTGCTGCTGGATCCACGACGCGTACTGGGCGATTCCGGTGTAGAGGGTGCTGGTGGCGCATTCGCCGCCGTTGTCGCCGGGGCCGTGGGTTTCGCCGACCAGCGTCCAGTTCCCGGTGGTGCCGACGATCGCGGGACCGCCCGAGTCGCCGTGGCAGGCCGAATGCGAGTAGTCGCCGGAGATGCAGACGTCGCCCGAACCGCCGCCGCCCTCCGCGCAGGCGTTGCTGTCGAGGACCTGAAGGTCGATCTGCTGCAGGGTTTGCGGCGTCTGGCAGTTGGGCCAGCTCGTGCAGCCCCAGCCGAGCAGCCGCGCACCCGTTCCCGGCGACGGGTTGCTCTGCGCCATCGCGACCGGCGCGGACTGGGCGGGCTGGCTCAGGTGCATCATGGTGAGATCGGTGCCCGGATTGGTGGTCACGTTGTCGATCTGGCCGACTTCGCCGGAGTTGATGTCGGTGGACCCGATCCGCGCCTGCGAAGCCTGGCCGCAGTGGTGCGCGGTGATGATCCACTGGGGCGCGACGAGGCTCCCGCCGCAGCCGTTGTCCAGGGACACCATGAACGAGTATGTTTCGGTGGCGTCGCTGCCTCCGATGATGGCCGGCTGCGCCGCGACCGCCGGTGCGGCGACCCCGAACAACAGGGCGGCCGCGCCCATCACCGTCAGCATTGTTTTCCGCATCGCTTTCCCTTCCATAGCAGCCAATCCCGCCAATCGCGGGAGTGGAGTTCGGCCGGGATACGGCCGGGGACGACATCGTGGGCGCCGGGCCCGCGACGGAAACCACAGAGTCCCAGGGCCGCCGGAGTCCGAACACCGTCGAAAGGAGGGATACGGCCGGATGCCGAACCGTGCGCGGCGGCACGAACCTCGATTACCGGGATGAACCGAACGCGCAATAACGTGGTCCGGTTCGGCGTCCGCGCTGTTCAACGAGCCGCTAATGGCTCGGATGCGGCGACGTTGAGCGGATGGCGGGAGCCACTGAACAGCAACGCCGAACGGGATTCGCGACTTTCGTGGGTATAAGAGATCGTCAAGCGTCCCTAAACTGCGAATTGCGCACGCATTCGCTGACCGCAGTGTGCCATCGTCCTATTCGCAAGAACCGGAGATGCGCATGATCCCAGCACTCAGTCAACGACACGGCGGACAGGGCGTTATCGCCTTCGCCGCGGCGGTTCTGGCCGCTGGATCAGTTCTCGCCGCCGCGGGCGTCGCGACCGCCAGGTCCGCCAGCATCGCGAACTCGCTCGGCGACCGCGCCGCCGGCTCGTTCTACGACCAGGCAGGTTCGCGGCTGACAGTCACCGTCACCGACCAGGTCCGCGCGGCAGGAGCGACGCCGAAGTTCGTGAAATACCGCGCGTCCCAGTTGAAAGCCGTCACCGCGGAACTGGCCCGCACGGCGCGCGTCCCCGGCACCGCGTGACGGGTCGACCCGCGGCCCGGACAGGTGCTCGTCACCGCCGATTCGACCGTCACCGGAGCCAACCTCTCCCAGGTGACCAGCGCTGTGCACCGCTTCGGCGGCAAGGCCCGTTTCGCGCAGACGAAAGGCACACTGCGCCCGCTGATCAGCGGCGGAGACGCGATCCGGGGCCAGGGCCTGCGCTGCTCGCCAGGCTTCAACGTGCACACCTCAAGCGGCCAGCCCGCGATCCTGACCGCCGGGCACTGCGGCGTGACCACCAACGACTGGTGTGCCGACCAGGGCAACTCGCAGCACATCGCCAGCACGTCCGCCGCGAACTTCCCGGGCACCGACTACTCCTACGACGCCGGCGTCGACGCCCCCGGCACCGTGAACACCGGCCAGCAAATCACCGCAGCGGGCGACGCGACCGTCACCCGCAGCGGCTCGACCACCAGCGTGCACGACGGCCAGGTCACCGCGCTCAACTACCAGGAAGGCAGCGTGAGCAGCCTGATCGACACCACAGTCCGCGCAGAACCCGGCGACAGCGGCGGCTCGCTGTTCGACGGAGCCACCGCAACCTTCTTCCAGCCGGTTCCCGCCGCGCTGAGCGCCTACGGACTGGTTCTGCCGTAGTCTTCCCCCCTTTGTACGGTCCCGCGCGCCGCGCGCGCACCCAATGCCACAGTGGGGCGCTAAACCGCCGCCCGCGAACCCCACGCAACCACGCCGCCCCCCACCGCAGCCAGCGCACCCACCCACCCAGGCAGCCACACTCCCCCGCCCCCCGATACGAAGCCAAAAACACGGCGCGGGGGTGCTTGTCAAGGCATCTTTCCCGCCTTGACAAGCACCNCTGAGGTTCCCCCGGTGGGCCGGACACTCTGATCCTTGGCTTTGGCCTGGGGAAGGATGTGTTTGTGTCTGGTTCGTCGAAGTATCCGGAGGAGTTCCGGCGGGACGCGGTCGCGTTGGCGCGGTCGGCNGGTCGGCGTCGCGTCCGTTGGCGCAGGTGGCTCGTGAGCTGGGGGTGAACCACGAGACCCTGCGGACGTGGGTGCGGGCGGCCGACCGCGCCGATCAAGCGGCCGCGTCGGGCGGGGACGCGGCCGAGCGGGAGCTGCGCGCGTTGCGCAAACGGGTCGCGGAACTGGAGAAAGAGAAGGAGATCCTGCGGAAAGCGGCCGCCTATTTCGCGCAGGAGATGGATCGTTGACCCGCAGCTACCGGTTCATCTCCGCCCACCGCGCCGCCTATGGCGTCGCCCGGCTGTGCCGTGTCCTCGGGGTGCGCCGCCCGGGGTTCTACGAATGGCTCGCCGCCGCGGCGGCCCGGCAACAGCGGGCCGGGGCGGAGGAGCGGCTGGCCGGGGAGATCGCCGGGATCCACGCCGCCCACCAGGGTGCTTACGGCAGCCCGCGGGT
The DNA here is from genome assembly GCF_001651785.1 of Amycolatopsis sp. M39. Taxonomy (NCBI): domain Bacteria; kingdom Bacillati; phylum Actinomycetota; class Actinomycetes; order Pseudonocardiales; family Pseudonocardiaceae; genus Amycolatopsis; species Amycolatopsis sp. M39. The sequence goes on along the minus strand of NZ_LWSF01000028.1, from coordinate 21,962 downwards.
CACCGCCGAGCTGCGCCGCCGCGGCGAAGCGGTCAACCACAAACGGGTCGAACGGATCATGCGCGAGCGCGGCATCACGGGGATCACCCGCCGCCGGCCCCGGTCGCTGACCAGACAGGACAAGACCGCGGCCGCGCCGGACCTGATCGGCCGCGACTTCACCGCCCACGCGCCGGGCCAGCGGCTGGTCGGGGACATCACCTACCTGCCCACCGACGAGGGCTGGCTGTATCTGGCGACCGTGCTCGACCTGCACACCCGCGAGATCGCCGGCCACGCCCTCGCCCCGCACATGCGCGCCGACCTCGTCTGCGACGCCATCGCCCTCGCCGCCCGGCAAGGCCTGACCGGCCCGGGCGCGGTGTTCCACTCCGACCGCGGCACCCAACTTGAGGTCAATCGGTCGTCGCAACACCGGCTTGTTGCAGCGACTGTAGCTGATCGTTGAGGGCTTCGACGGGCGTCTTCCAGCCAAGTGTCTTGCGAGGCCTTCTATTGAGGGCGGCAGCAACGGCGTCGAGGTCGTCGCGGCTCCAGCGGGAGAGATCGGTGCCTTTGGGAAAGTACTGGCGCAGCAAGCCGTTCGTGTTCTCGTTGGTGCCGCGCTGCCAGGGACTGTGCGGGTCGGCGAAGTAGACCTCGATGCCGGTGTCGGTGCGCAATTGGGCGTGCTGGGCCATCTCCTTGCCACGATCCCAGGTCAACGATCGCCGCAGTTGTTCGGGCAGCGTGGCGATGGCCGAGGCGACAGCGGCCCGGACGGCCTCGGCACCGCGGCCGGCCAGGGCAGGACCGTTGTGCACTCGCGGTTCGACGCCGTGACCGTCCATGCGAGGCAGGTGCAGCAGCATCGTGAACCTGGTGCTCCGGTCAGCCAGCGTGCCGATCGCGGAGCTGCCCACACCGATGATCAGATCTCCCTCCCACTGCCCGGGAACCGCGCGGCCCGCGGCCTCGGCAGGACGCTGGCTGATCATCACCTCGGGCGTGACCATCCCGTCGGGACGTTTCCGGGCGCGCGAACGGGGAACGCGCAGGGCCGGGCCGGTGCGCAGGCAGGTAACCAGTTCGCGGTCGAGCGCGCCGCGGCTCTGGACGTAGAGGGCCTGGTAGATCGCCTCGTGCGAGATGCGCATCGTGTCGTCATCCGGGAAGTCCGTCTTCAGCCGGCAGGAGATCTGCTCCGGGCTCCGTGCGCTGGCCCATCGCCGGTCCTGGCGCCGTGGCTTGTTCCGGCCCTCCCACGGTGCCGCGGCCGGCCTCGGCACCGGTGTCCAGTCCGGTCGGCGGACCTGGCCCGCAAGCCGTTCCCGCACGTACTCGCGCAACCGCGTGCTGGCGGCCGGTTTCGCTGTTTTGGGCCGCCGCGCCGGCAACTCCGCCTTCCGCTGCGGGACCGAAGCCCGGTACTCCGGCCTGCCTGCCCGAGTGGTCGCGTTGCGCCGCGACTCCCGGGAAATCGTCGAGGGATCACGGTCCAGCCGGCGGGCGACCTCTCTTACTCCCGCGCCCTGGGCGTTGAGCTGAGCGATCTCTTCCTTCTCCTCAAAGGACAGATACCGCCCCGAGGGCGGAGCGAGCATGCTGCCACGCTCCCGGAACCACCGGCAACCGGCCGCCTGTGACACGCCGACCGCGACTGCGGCATCCTCGCTCGTGAGACCTCTGCCGACCTCGTGCCAGAACAACCGCTCAACGTCCCGCCGAAGAGACGAAGCCCCTGGCGACTTCGTCGCCGACCTGCCCGTCAACGCTTTCATCCACCCCGCTGGCCTGCCCATCAACACCTCCAGAATCGGGGTGTTGCGACGACCAGTTGAATCCACCCAATACGCCTCGGCGGAGTTCCGCGCCTCCCTGGCCGCGCACAGCATACGCCCGTCGATAGGCAGGACCGGGTCCTGCTACGACAACGCCGCCGCCGAATCCTTCTTCGCCACCCTCAAAACCGAAATCGGCACCCGCTCCTGGCCTACCCGCCAGCACGCACGCGAGGCCGTTTTCGCTTACCTCGCCTACTACAACCACCACCGCCTGCACTCCACCCTCGACCACCGAACACCCCACGAAACCCGTCTCAGCTATCGTCACCACCACGCACACGCGGCATAAAACCCGGTGTCCGATCCCCGGGGGAAACCTCATCGCCTTGTCCCGAAAGATTTGTGACAGGACGTGGGGTTCCTGTTTTATGCAGGTGGCTACGCGAGCCGCATGCGTGCGACAAGCCGCCCGTGGATAGTCGGCGGCGACGCATCGGCGCACGCCGATCAACCCAGCTTGAACATTGTGGCTGACGAGCAAGATCGTCCTCGGACACGTGTGGGTTCAAGTCTCTAGGGACTTGAACCGAGGACGCAGTCGGCGACTTGATGACCACGACGCACCACAGGCGTTGAGCCCGACGGCAGCTGGTCGATCGTGCTCAAGACGAAGAAGAGTGTCCTCGTCAGCTCGCGACCACTGTGTGAGGACGGTTTGATCAATCCCCGTCCCCACCCGAGACCCGATGATCGGGGTGGTCACGGTCGACCCTGGTCGCGAAGTGCAGCGGGCCGGGCAGCAACGTCCGGCCGTCCCACCCGATCGGCTGATCGCAGAGCCTGGCCGTCAGCGCGGCCAGACCGGTGGCCGTCCACGACCCCTCGTGCACGATGACGATCTCTTTGGCCGTGTAGGAGTGCCAGGGCTTGCGCAGCTCCGACCTTGCTTCGTGGGGCAACGTCCACCTGGTGTACCTCGCCCCTGCGTCTCCGCCCTTCGACGCGAGCAGGGTCGACCTGCCCGCGAAGAGCCAGGATGACAGGTGACTGTCCGCCAGCCGGTACACCTTCCGATCCGGCGCCGCCGGCTGCTTGCGGTCGCGCGGCATGTTGGCCTTTTCCTCCCGCGTCACCGGTCTGCCGACCTCCGCCACAGAGGTGCTCACACGCACAACGGCGACGTCCTTTGCGCAATCCCGCAATACGTCCCCTGGCAACGGTCCCTTGCCAAGCCTCGTGTTCGGCAGCCCGGGCCAGATCTTGCGCGCGGCCGCTCCATCAACGAACAGCACGATCGGCATGTTGGCGAGCTCGCCGGTAATCAATTGGCGCAACCGCTGCTCTATCTCCGCACGTGTCCTCTCCGCCTTCTCCTTCGACCGACCGAGCCACGCGGTTCCGATCGAACCGGAGTGGAAGTCCGCGATCGCTTCGCCCGTCCGGCACCAGGATCCGTTCTTGTCGCTGTACATGAGGACGCGGCAAGCTTCGAGGTCACCGGGGTCGACGTGGAGTGCGCTCATCGTCACCACGAGTGGGCCACTGCCGCGTTCCACTTGCTGTGCTCGGACGTGTATGCCGACCAGAAGAACAGGGCGGTCGACCGGGCTGGACAGCCCCGGATCCGCGATCGCCCCGAGCAGCCGTCCGTCGAGGACCCCCGCGGACCTGAGTAGATCGCGCAGGGCCGCCCGTGCAGCGTGCTTGCGCTGCTCGGTGGTGCGCGGCTCGACGTGGTCGGGCAGGTTCAGCGGATCCGTCGCCAGGAACTGGCTGGGAATTCCTAGATGGCCCAAAAGCCTGCGCAGGTGCGGCTTCGCATCGCGATCGAGCTCCACCTCCGGGTGATACTCAGTCTCCAGCCACCCTACGACGAGATGGTCATCACCCTCACTGCGAGGCAGGTCTTCGAGCAGAGCGGCACGGCGCACCGTGTTGTGATCCAGCAGCTCCGGGCAGTGGCACGCGGCAACGTCCAGCCGCTCGTTCACGGCGAACGGAGGTTCACCGTGCTGAGGTGTAACGGAGACGCCGGTAAGCTCCTTGAGTTCGGCGAGCATCCGTTGCCGTGCGTCCGTAGTCCGGTAAACGCAGGCGATCGTGACGCGTTTGTATCCGCTCGGCCCTACCCCGGCGACCGGCAGACCGCCCTTCGGGTACTTCAAAATCCTCTTCGCGAGGGTGATCGACTTGTCGGTCGGATACCGCAGCGGCACCAACTGCGGCAGCCTGGCTGTGATGTGCTCGTGCAGCCTCATCAGGAGACGTGGGCCAGGACCGCTGCCCAGGGTGTGGAAGCGACTGCGCCAGAGCTGCGGCCGGATCGTGCCGGGCCGGTCGGGCAACTCCGCAGGGATCTCAAGCGCGTCGAGCCCACACGCCTCGTAGATCGTCGCGGTCGCAGGGTGAAGAGCCACCCTCCTGACGTTCGTCTCCTCGTCTATCCAGTACTTCATGGGAACGTGAAGGATCGGCAGCCGGGCGTCGGCCGGCTCGATCCACACGTTGTTCGACCAGGCGCCCTTCGGTGAGATCCTGGTCAGGTGCGCGTCGAAGCAGAGCACGAGATCTTCGACGCCCGCCCTGGTGACCAGGCGGCCGCTGATCCGCAGCATGCTGAACGCAGTTCCCTTGCTGGTGACGATGAGATCCTCGTCATTCCACGCCACCAACGCACCGCTGGTGTCCATTCGCAGTGGGAGCGGCGTACGCCCGTCGATTTCGAGAGGGCACTCGGAAAGAGTCCGCATAATTCGCCACATCCCGGTGCGGAACACCCAGTTGGGCGCTTCCGGAACCTCGCGTTCTCGAAGCCTGATGAACTCCGAGAACGGGCGCGCGAGTTCAGGTTGGGGCAGCAGCGGCGCGAGGGTCGACACGTCCACGCCGCCCCGGACGTGCCGCTCCCAGGCGTTCGTCGCGATCCGCAGCCGGTAGTCCATCTCGCCATCGTCGGTGAGCAGCAGCATGCGGTTCCCTTTGGCACGCTCTGTTTCGTCGAGGTCGTACGCACCGAACAGCGTCACCGGCCTGCCTGTAGCGGACGTGAGGCCGCGGGTGAGGCTCGCGTATCGAGGTCCCCACGCGCCGTCGGTGCGCGGGATTGCTTCCCAAGCTTCGAGGAATTCCTCGGTGAGCGGATAGGCCGTCACCGAACCGAAGACCTCGTTCAGGCGCGCCGGGGGGACGCGATAAGCAAGGCTGATCAGCAAGACACGTCTCCAGTCGCCGGCCGGTCTGCGAACTCCAGAAAGGCTCGCAGGGTTCTGCCGTAGTACTGCTTCATCGCGCCGAGTTCGCCGCTGGCTCTCCACTCGTCGCGCACCGTGCTGATCAGCGATGCGAAGCTCGTACCCGACGAGCCGTCGGTGAACGCGCCGTCGACCAGGTGCAGCACAGCGGACGTGCCGCCCCGTCGTGCCCGCCCGATGAGCTGAATGGCGCCGGCAACGATTTCGGCGGAGACGCCGAGCTTCACTTCCTTTGGCTGGCAACGGAAGTAGGGCGGCCTGCGCACGATCTTCTCGAAGTAGGTGCCCGCGGTCTTGCGCCGTTCCTCCAGAAGGCCAAGTGGATCCCCGGCCGGGCCCGGATGGCAGGTGAGCGCTCTGCCCTGGATGTGCGCGAGCAGCTCGGCGGGTTCGTCGATGAGCGGGATGGGTCGGACAAGCAACCATACTGACCCGAGGGCGGACCGGTCGCCTGTGCCGATGATGTTCACGCCACGCTGCACACGTGCAAGCGGTGCGATCAGGATGTCGGCCCCCTCGATGCCAGGGAAGCCCTCCAACCGGTCGGCGGGCAGCTCCCACCACTGACCTTTCAGGACGGCCGAGCCGGTGTCCTCATACCCGCGCGGACGAACAGCCAGGCAGATGCGGGAGGCGGGCACCCCCGCGTCGGCCAACCCCTGCGCGACCTGCCTGGCTCCGTCGTAGGACGTGGTGGCTAGCAGAACCCTGGCGCGGTCTTCAGCCTTCTCGGCCAGGGTCCGCAGCTCGTCGTCCAGCTTTGGCCACAACAGTGTGGCCATCTGCTCCAGCGCGTCGGCCCGGTCCTTACCGTCCAGGCCGGACACCTTGAGCAGGCGTCCGGCCTTGTCAATCACGTTTTCCGCGACGACCTTCACCTTCCTGTCATGATCGTCGCTCTTGTCGTCGTCAGCGTCGGCTACCCACCATTTGGGCGGAACGTGCAGATGGCTGTGGGGGGCGTGGGGGAAGTACGACGTGGCGGACATGCCCAGTACGATTCGCCTGGTCTTGGCGTGTGCTAAAGCCGTGATGTCGCCGAGGCTGATCGCGTAGAGGTGCGGGTCACCGCCGAACGCGGCGGTGGAGAGCTGAGCCGGTTCATTACCGCTGTCGTCGTAGTACTCGGTGAAAGCGAACACGAGGCGCCCCAGCGGCCCCGTCGGCATGACCCGCCACCTGCCGTAGGTCCCGAGGGCGTCGGCAATGTCCTGAGCCGACTCCACACCGATGTCGACCAGTTGCGCGTTGTTGGCCATCAGGCTGTGCAGCGACAATCGGATGCGCTCGAGAATCGTCCTGCGCAGGACCCGGTTCGCAACGAGCGCCTGATCCTTGTCGGCGACCAGGTCGAAGAACTCGGCCAGCTTCGCCCGCGCGACAGCGAAGGCCTGCCCGCCGAGGCCGTTGGTCACGACCTCCCGCAGCAGTTCGTGCATCTCCCGGTACTTGGGCGGATCTTCCGGCTCCGGCCCTGGCTGGTCGGGGAACACCGACCTGTACAAGCGCATCTGCTCGTCGGTGGGGTCAGCGTCGATCGACTGCCCGAACAACTGGTTGGCCAGCTCGTTGTCCCAACGTTGGGGAAGAATCCAGTCCCTGCCAGGACCACGCGGACGCGCTTTGCGCTTCTTGCTCCTGCCTGCGGCACCCAACCGCTCGTACCGCAGGTGGCTGACGTAGGTCTCCGCGAGGTAACGCAACACGAAGTACGCGTCACGGACACTCGCGTCGACCTCGTCGCTGAGCGAGCCAAACGCTGCGCCGAAGTCCTGATCCAGCCTGCGCAATGGTGTGTTGATCCGCCCGCCTCGGTCGAGCACGAGGCCACGGCCGGACTGCTCGATCATCGACCGCTGGAACGCGTCGATCTCGTCGATGACCACCACTTGGCACCGTCGAAGCAGCAACTCCTCGACGGTGACCCTGTCATTGCGCCCGAAGCCGTCGTCTACCGGGGCCTGCAGCATGCCGAGCTGGAGGTTTGCGTGCGAGGTCACGATCACGTCGGCGGTGCAGGCTTCCCGCGCCGCGCGATAACGCCCGCAGGTCGTTCGCCAAGGGCACGACACCGTCTTGTCCTTGCGGTTCGGCACAGGTTGGCGCAACGTCGCACACGGTTCGCGGCCCGGAACCCAGCCGTCGACGGACTTTTCGCTGGAAGCGACCGCCGCGAGTGCACAGCCGTAGCCGAACCGTTCCCAGATCCAGTCGGCCGACGGGCCACCGTCCGACGCGCGTGCCGCCGCGGTCTCCGCCACCTTGATCAACGACCGCGGTGAGACCAACGGCACGACCGCGGCCGTCGCGTTGCCGAGCGCCTTGATCGCCTCTCCGATCTGGTAAGTGGCTTTGACGACGTCCGCGTTGGTCGGCAGCACGAACGCAACAGGGACGTTGTTCTCCGCCGCCCAGCACGCGAAGCTCTCGATCAGCACGACGGACTTGCCGAACCCGGTGTAGGCGAGCAGCTCGTTCAGCTCACCCGCAGCCAGGTCGAGCTCCTTGATCTTGCCTCCCGCGCGGTCACATACCTCTTGCTTGAACCGCCGGACCGAGGTGGCGCGGTAACCATCGGAGTCGACGTCGTCCAGCTCCTTGCCGAGGCGGACGGCAATGCACTCGAGCTCGTCGAACGGCACAATTACTTCCGCGCGAGAGGGCGCGTCGGCGATCACCGGCAGGGGCCGGACGGGTTCCTCGTGATGGGCTTCGATGCGGTAGCGGAAATCGACATAGGTCTGGTCGGTGCCGTCAACACCGACGATTCGCGTGCTCGTCGTGTAGTTGCCCATCGTGGCAGGCCGGAGTGGCTTCCGGTTCGCCACGTACAGCTCGTCGAGCTCAGCCAGTGCCTGGTCGATGAAGGCCGTCAGCGGCATGCCGGGACTGACGACGATGCGCGGATTCTTCATGACGTCGTAGTCATCCGCCGGCACACAGCCAGGGATCTCACCGTTCAGCAGAAGTTCGTCGAGCACCCTCTTTGCCATGTCGGCGTTGGCGAGCTGGTTGGTACGCCTGCGCAACAATCCGGCGAATCTCATAGTGTCCGCTTCGGAAAGCCGCATCCGCCACCGGTCCCAGTCGGCGACGTGCCCGTCCAGCACGTACAGCACGTGGTCTCGCGTGATCGTCACGTCGGCTCCGTCGACGTCTTCCGGAAAGTGCCGAGCGGTCAATCCGATCGCGGCGGTGATGATGCGGGGCAGCACTTTGCCCTTCTTCGTCATTGGGCCTTCCTCACAGCGGCGCGGACCTGACTCAGGAACTTCGTCTCGGTAGTGACGGCAAGTCCGGGCAACGCATCCGTCAACGGCTCCAGCTGCCATCTGAACGGCTTCGGCAGCAAGATGCGAGCACTCGGCGGTCTTGTCCGCAGGCGGTCGATGAGAGAGTTAAGCGACAGGCATTCCTTGACGTCGACCGCGAACTTCTCGCCGCCGGTCTCCACCAGCAGGTCGTAGCGGTCGAGAAGCGGCCAGAGCTGCACCTCGGCCTTGGTGCGCTCCGCGGCCGCCGCGATTCGCAGCTCGCTCACTCCGGGCACGACCACAAAACGCCATACGCCCGCGTCGACGCACTTCGCACCCTCCGCGGCCTGGGCGACCGGCAGTGGTGCGCCCGGTCCGTCATCTCGTCGCCGAAGCTTCGGCCGGGTACCGGGCAGGAGATCGTAGACGGCGCTGTGGGGCCGGTACCGGCACCGCACCTTGCCAGCTGAGGACACCGCCATCGGCCACTTGCAGTCCGGGCACCGCCACCACCAGCCTCGGCCATCGGGACCTCGGTAGGTCTGCTCCTCCGGGATGTCCTGGTAGCTGCCGCCGGCCAGCCGGACTCCGTCGGTCCGGTCGCGCTTCTCGACCAGATCCCGCTCGCCGCCCGCCGGGTGTTGGACCAGAAACTTCCGCGAGGCGACGTACTCGTCCTGCTTCGTGGTGGCGATCATCGCCGTGAATACCCGATGCCGGATCTGGTCGGAATGCATCGTTACCCACGTCGGCAGCCATCGCTGTGCACCAGCGGCCTCCTTCAGCGGCACCACGTGCTCGCACACGAGGTCGTAGGCCTTCTCAGTCAGGTTGCCTTCTTCGTCGAGGAGAACGACATCGGCGAGTTCAGCTACCTCTTGCCGTGCATCCACGAGCAGGCCACCGAGCGGCGCTCGGAGGCGTTCAACCAATACTGCGGGCGTCACCGGGCCTCTGCCTGGCCCGTACACCTCCATCACGACGCCCGTCATCCTGGCAATCTCCCGCATGGCCGCGTTCCGGTGCACTCCGCGAACCGACCAGGCGTAGGCGGCCCGCAGAGCGGCGGCGACCAGTCGCTGCCAGGGTTCATCAGTGTGGTGCGCTCCCAGGGAGCTCTCGCTCATGACTTCCTCGCCGGGCACCACTGGCCAAAAGGACACGTCTTGCAGACCTTGCCGGGCTTCGCCGTGAGCGCCGGTGCGGAGTGCCAGCCCTCGACCCGAGCCCTGACCACCGCCCTCGCCGCCGCGACAAGCTCGGGGTCGTCGACGTCCAGCTCCGCCACGACTGGGCCTGTTGCGCTCAGCCGCTCCAGCTCGACGCGCACGTGTTCTCCCGCTCGTAGCCCGTCCTCTGCGGCGAGGACGACGGCCAGAGCCAGTTGGGGGAACTGGGTCAAGAGGTCGCTCTCGTCCAGCACCGAGGCCGTTTTCGTCTCGCGGACCGCCCAGGCATCGCCGACCCGATACAGCAGGTCGGCCTTCGCCACGACCACGACGTTCGCCTGCTGGTCGAACACCACGATGGGCTGCTCCGGGTGTGCCTCGACCTGACCGGCCGGACCGCCCAGCGCGCAGGTGAGCGTGTGATCCACGATCATCTGTGCGCCTAGCCTCGCCTGTGAGCCAGTGACAGTCCACCGGCCCGCTGACCAATCGTCCGGAGTGGGCGGACCCTCCTCTGGTGAACAGACGCGAGCCGGCACTCTCCGGTGCAGGTTTTCGAGCCATGCGTGAACGGCCTGCCCGCGCCGTGTGTAGTCGCTGTTCTCCGCCACGCGTTCTCGCGGGAGAAACAGCCGTTCTGCCACCAGTCGGGCAGGGCAGTCGTCGAAGGACCGTCCCGTTGACAGCGACCAAGAACGCCGTGGCGGCCCGTTGCCGTCCACTCCGAGCAGCCCTGGGCGAACGGGAACCGCCGGGCACAGCCCGATCAGGTCGCAATCGCCGCAGCCGGTGCCAGGCAGGTAGCCCGTTTCCTCGGCGGCCGCGACCACCGCGGCTTCCGCATCCTGCGCATACTTCTCGTGAGCCTCCTGGGCGGTGCCGTCGAAGAGGACGTTGCTGGTGCCGTCGGAGCATCCGATCTCCACGATTCGCACCCGCTGCGGCCGGGGCGCGGGCCGCAAAGTGAGGGGCCTCTTCTCCCACGTCCCGCTCAGCACGAGATCGGCGCTCGCCACCACGCCGGCCGCCAGAGCGGTCTCCGCCTCGTCACGTTCCCGGTCCCGTACCGATCCGGTGCGCAGCAGCCGCAACTCTCGGACACCATTTCCCTCGAAGCGACGGCCCGACACGACCTCCTCGTGCACCACTTCCGCGCCATCAGCGTCAACGAACCGGCGGCGGCGACCCCAATTGCGCGAGATGGGTGTCGGCACCGTCGCATCCGGTAGCGTCCGTTGGCAGGCAATCTCCGCGGACGCGGTGAGGTAGTGCTGTACCGCCTTGGCGAGCCAGCCCACCAACATCGGCGGTGTCCGGTCGGTGTACCGCCGCCACCGCTCCAGCGCCTCCTCCACGGTGAAGCCGTCATGCTCGACGTAATCGAGCACCCTCCCCAACGACGTGGTCGCCCCGGCGTTCCGTGCGGCAGGTGCCACGGACTCCACGCGCAATGCGGGTCTCATCCCCATCGCACGGCGCTGAGGACACGTCTGCCCGGTCTGCCGCACGTCGTAAGGACGAACTCGCCAAAGTAGTCCATCACCGGTCACTCCGGCCGGGGCTTTCCACGCAACCATTTACGAAGTTCCTTGATCTGGGAGAGCTGGGACAACGTTATTTCTCTGCCGCGTCGGCTGAACTATCGTGTCGTTCCATGGAATACGAGCAGAAATTTCATGGCCTCTTCATCGGTGTCGACAACTACGAGTCTCCGGAGTTTGGTCAGCTGAAGTACGCGAAGAATGACGCAATCGCACTGCACGCCCTCTTCCTGGACACCTTTGGCGAGAAGGCCACCTTAATGCTCGACGCGGCGGCGACCAAGGACAGATTGACGACAGAAATCGGACACATACGTGCGTCGAGCACGGAGCAGGACATCGTGGTGTTCACCTACTCCGGGCACGGCACGCACGACGGCTTCCTGGCCACCAGGGACGCCGAGCCGGATCGCCTCACGGAGACAGCCCTAGGCCTCGATCAGCTGTTCGAATTGGTGGGCGGAATCAGGGCAGAAGCGATTGTGCTCGTGTTGGACTGCAGTTTCTCCGGTCGGGCGGCGGCCAAGGTGCTGCGCGAGCCCGAGCACAGGGACGCAATCCGCGGTCCACTCACAGCACTGGAGTCGGTAGCCGGCGAGGAGATCTTCGTCATCGCCGCGGCCGAAGCCGACCAGGAGGTTCGGGAGAGCGGAGAGTTCCGGCACGGTCTGCTTACCCACTACCTGTTGGAGGGCTTACGCGGTCATCCGGCGGTCTGCGACGGTGACCGCGTCTCTCTGCTGAAATTGGCTGGCCATGTCTCGAGCAAGCTCCGTCCGCATCCGCCCGAGCCCGGTACGGTGCAGCAGACCCCGGTGGGCACGCGCCGGACAAGGCACGTCTCGCTGCCGGTCCTCGTCCCTGGAGCGAACTTCCGGACGATTGGTGAGGACACTGCTCCCCGGCACGCCACCCCGGCCTTTTCCTCGCTCTCCGGAATGGGTGTGCCAGACCTGGCGATCGTCGTGTGGGAACAACGGTATTCACGCCTGAACCAGCTTCAGCTCCTTGCGATCAACGACGGACAGATTCTCCGCGGCGGCAACGTCCTGGTCAGCGCGCCGACCTCGGCGGGCAAGACGCTAGTCGGCGAACTCGCGGCGCTTCGTGCCGTTGCGGACGGCGGTCGCGCCGTCTTCCTACTTTCCACTCGCGCCCTGGTGAACGAGCAGTACGACCGTTTTCAGGGGACCTACTCAGCAATCGGTGTCCGTGTAATCCGGGTCACCGGCGAACTGCGGGACCAGACCAGGGCGTTGGTCATCGGTGACTTCGACGTCGCGATCCTGACCTACGAGAAGTACAGCGCCCTGCTGTCGGGTTGCCTGGAGCTGCTCACGAGGACGAGCGTGCTCGTGATCGACGAGATCCAGACACTGGCGTCGCCCGACCGGGGCCCAGGCTTGGAGCTCCTGCTCACGTGGATCAGGCTCCGGCGCCTCACCGGACCGGTCCCTCAGATCGTTGGACTGTCCGCCGTGCTCGGCAAGGCCCGGGAACTCGCCGAATGGCTCGGTGCGGAGCTGGTGGCCACCACCCACGGCGATGTCCCATTGCTTGAGGGCGTGTCACCGAAGACGGCACGTACCGCCACCTCGACGAGAATCGGCAAGAACAGGTCGTTCCCCTCGCTCCCGCAGGTGAGGAGGACACTCTGCTGTCGCGTGTCGTGCGCACACTCGCCGACACGGGTGAACAGGTGATCGTGTTCATGGCCACGCGTCGTGAGGCCGTCCGGTTCGCCAGTGAGCTCGCGAGTGAACTCGGCCGCCCTGCAGCGGCCACTATCGCAGCGCTCAGCGGACGAGGCCATGGCCGGCTTGTCGAGGAACTCCTGCGATGCCTGAAAGGTGGAGTCGCCTTCCACATCTCGGATCTCGGCGAAGACGCCAGGCTTGCTGTCGAGCGGGCATTTCGCTTCCATGACAGCGAAATCCGCGTCATCGTCGCGACCACCACGCTGTCACAGGGACTGAACCTCGCCGCAGACGCCGTCGTGATCCACCGCCTCCGCCACCCCGGCGAACCCGAGCGCCCGTACACGGTGGCGGAGTACCGGAACATGGCCGGGCGCGCAGGTCGTACGGGTATCGCACCGAGGGGTCGGTCCATCGTGATCGCCCACGGACCCGTTGACGCGGAACAGAAGTGGAGTAACTATGTCACCGCGGTACCGGAGCCGGTGCGGTCTCCGCTGACCGGGCATGACCTGCGTTCGTTGATCCTCTTCTCCTTCGCGGGGCCAGTTTCGGACCTGAACACGGTGTCGGAAGCGCACGTGAACGCATTCCTGACGTGGACGTTCGCGGCGTACCTGAACGATGTCGGGCTCTCTGTCCGCTCCTTCTCACCCGGCCGAATCTCCAGCGCTATGGCCGGGCTCGTGGGTGAAGGGCTGATCGAGAAGGTCGACGGCGGCTACGTGCTCACCGCGCTGGGCAAGGTCGCCCTTCGCAGCGGCCTCAGCGTCGACTCGGTCATCGTCATCGCCGAGGCGCTCCGCGCGGTCGAGGCCACCCAGCTGAACAGGACGACCCTTATCGCGGCCGCACACCTCACCGAAGAGCTCCAGGACATGCGCTTCTCGTTGCCGACCGGCCACTGGCGCAAGGAGTGGCAGACCCTTCAGCAGAGTCTGCGTTTGCAGAAGATCGCCGAACCCCTGCTGGATCGGCTCCTGGGTGACTATGAACCGCAGAGCCTCGGAGCGGTACGTGCCAGGAGAAGTCTCGCGTGCCTGCGCTGGAGCCGCGGCGTGGTGCTTCCGATGATCGAGCGCGAGCTCGTCCAGCACCAATTCGTTGAGGTGACGAGCACCGGACCGGTCGAGCAGGCCGCTCGGCGGACGAGTGACGTCATCGAAGCCGTGATTGACATCGCGTTGGTCGTGCACCGGGGTGCCGACCTAGGCGCCTTACCCGAGATCCTTCCCGCACAACTCGAGCTCGGCGTCCCGGCTGGCTTGGTGCCCGTCCTGCGTCATCTGCACCGGCGTCTCGACCGGGAAGCCTGCCTCGACCTCGCGCGGGACGGTTTCGACACCGCCAGGGCGATCCTCGACGCGCACGAACGCGACCTGCTTGCTCATGTCGACGACCCAGATCTCGTCACAGCGCTGCTCGCCGCGGCCGAGAAAGCGGACAAGCCCGACGACGCGGACGAGCCGTTCGACTTTCCGCCGCCTGTCGACTGAACTTCCCCTGTGCCGACGCAGACGGTCGCGGGCCTAAGCCCTGCGACCCTGCGTCTGCTCGATGAAGTCGATGACGTTCTGCCACAGAACGTCGAAGAGCTCATCGGCTGACAACAGCCTGTCCGGGGTCGTGCGGCTGAAGTGGCTGAACCTGAACCGGCCTTCGCCGGCTTCCGCGTCCCACTCTGCGGTCGCCCACGCGTTGATTGCGCCGCCTGATGGCCTGGGCCACCCGTGGGACATCGTCAGCCGGTCACTACCGAGCCAGTCCTGCAGCTGGACTTTCAGCCCGTACACCTGGCGGCCGTGCGACTCGACTCGGACTTCGAGAGAGCTGCCGCCCGTGCTCACGTGGCACGAGTAACCGAACGGCGCGAGCGACGACTCGGCCCGACGGAAGTGCTCGCTCAGAGTGGCTAGACCCGACTCCAAAGTACCGAACTGACTGAAGTCGGTCGGCGCCACTTTCGGCAACTGGACCGCTGCGATCGGCGTCGGCGCAGGTGTTGGCATGGCATCACCGGAACCGCTCACGCGCTTAGCAGCGATTTGCGCGAGTTGCTCCACCGAGTAGTTCTCCGAGCGGAGGTAGCCGATCGAGGACCGCAGCAATTCCTCCGGTATCTCGACGTCACCTACCGTGATCGGCAGCACGTAAGGGTCATCCCCGCGCTTGATGGCATACGCGATCGCGGCGTAGAACTCGTCCATCGGATAGCCGCTGTCGAAGTACTCCACGGACAGGAATGGCACGACGTACCGGGCCAGTTTACCGCCGTACACACGGCGAAACTCCGTGATGAAGTCGCGACCCCACATCTCTTCGGTGACGTTCTCGTCGAAGAAGACGACAAGTCCCAGCGACTCGCATTCACGGGCGAATTGCCTCGCCAAGGCCCGTTGCGCCCCGGCGAACGACACGGCAAGATCATATTGTTGCCCTCGGCCAAGCATCCGGTCATCTTAGGTCGCCTGCTTGCAGCGAGCGTGCGCGGACCCCTTTCCCAAGTTGCCGCCGAAGGAGTCAACGGGAAACCGGCCTCCACACCACGGATCGTCGTGTGGACGAAGACAACTCGAACGCTAGTGAGGCGTGAAGCCATCTACGGAACAAGGGGCGAGATCCTGTATGCGTTCATTGGCCGAGTTCGAGCGTTGTGGTTAGTGAGCAACTCGCCCCTCGGACACACACGTTAGACACACGGGGAGAGGCGGTCACTACGACCGTCTCTTTTTTGTTGTCATAGCGGAGTTGCACGCCGAGGTCCTGGTAGACCCCCGTGATCCGCTCGGGCGTCCGGGAGTTCGGCGCTCGGGCCACGTCGTCCATCGAATCGAGCCGTGCGTAGACCTCCGCCGCCTCGATCACGGTCGCCTTGGGCAAGTGCTGCAACTCGGCGCGCGCCGCCTCCCGCTCCGCCTGCGCCGTGTTGATCGCCTCGACCACCGCAGCCGGATCCACGCCTGCCTCGATCGCCGCCTGATGTCGGCGCAACCGCGACTCCGCATCAGCCAGCCGCTTCTCAGCCGCCTCTCTGCCGGTCGAGTGCGTCCCGCCCTGCGAAGCCACCAGTGCGGCGACCGTGTCGTCCCGGTTCGCCGGGTCGAACACCTGACACAACCAGCCGTTCAACGCGGGCATCACGACGTCTTCCCGCAGGTTGACCGTCTNGACCGTCTTCGGGTGGCTTGCCAGCGCAGGTGATCCGGGTGCCAGCGTCCGGGCTATGCAGCGGTAGTAGACCGCCTTCCGGATCGGTGCACCCTGCATCTTCCGTCCGCAGATCTCGCAGCGAATCAGACCTTTCAGCAGGTAGACGTTCTTCGACGTGGGGCGGTCCCGCTCCAGCTTCGCGATACCGCGCATCCCGCCAGCACCACGCGACCGCCGCAGCAGCTGTGCCTGCGCGAAGGTCTCGACCGACACCAGTTCCACGGTGCCCGGATCCGACCGCCGGAACCGGACAACGTAACCCGCGCTCACATCGTCCGGATTCAGCAGACGCTCGTGCTTCGTCCACCGCCCGAAGACCGCATAGCCCGTGTACCTGGGATTCTCCAGAATGGCGCGCACAGTCGAGCCCTGCCAGCCGTCCTCCGGACGGTGCCGGTTCTGCTCCGGCCGCGCCTTCGACGGACACGGGATGCCGTCCTGGTTCAGCCCACGCGCGATCACCCGGTCGCCCACGCCTGCCAAGTACTCGGCGAACATCCGACGCACCACGTCCGCCGCAGGCTCATCGATTTCCAGCACCCGCAGCCGGAACCCCTCCGCCGCCTTCCGCGGATTCGGATGCGGACCTCCGTCCACCACCCGGTACCCGTACGGTGCCCGGCCGCCCTGATGCCGTCCTTCGTTGATCACCTGCGCGTCCATCGCCGACCGGACCCGCGCCTGCACATGCTGAGGTTCCGACTCACTCATCCCACCGAGGGCGCTCATCAGCATCTTGTGCGACGGATTCCGGGCGTCGAACTTCCCGCCCAGTTCCGGGACCCAAAGATCAACCCGGTAAGCCGGCGCCAAACCGGTGACCGCCACGCAGCCGCCCAACGCAACCTCTTCAACCGCATGCCCGGCTGCCTCCACCACTGCCTGTCCACACACCAGCACTTCAACGAGAACACCGCCTTCCCCCAGCCCGCCGCCGCTGCGACGTCCTCCACGCCATGCTCCGTAACCACACTCACTACTGCCAACCCGAGCCCTCTACCCCGCTTCTCCCCCGAGCGCAGAAACGCGGTCCTGTCCGCCGGCGGCCACCCCTCCAGCTCCTTCACCGACCGCCGCGCCCAGCACCGCCGCGACCGCTCACGCGTGCCGGTCCTGCTCCGGACGCGCGTAATGCACGCCTGCTTCCATCGTCGGCAACCCCAGCTCCACCGCGACATGCTCGCGCCCGGGGCGTTCCCGAGGTCCTGGACGTCGCGGGTTACTTCGCACGGCTGATGGCGGCCGGTGTGCGACCCGAACGGCGGCGTGGCTCAGCTGCCTCAGAAATGGCCCACAGGCAAGTCCCCGGCCGCCCTGGCCACCGTATTCGAGGACGGGGCAGCCCCGATGTCCGAGATGACCCGGCAGCACCCGGACCTGCTTCTGCCGACCATCTCCAGCTCCGCCCGCGCGGTCGACTAGGCAGTCGCCAGGTCGGTCGAGGCGACCGTGCATCTGGACCGCCAGCTGCTGCGAGAGATTCGCCGGCTCGATGCCGACCTCGGCCACCGCGTGCTCCCGCTGCGCCCAGCAGCTCCAGCACCCGGGTCCGCGCTGGATGCCCCAGCTGGCTGGCCGAACTACGCGATGCCGAACCGGATCAGCGGCGCATTCCGGCATGGCACCCGGGTCGCCATAGTCGCGCGGCGGCCCGAGGCCCCGGGCGTTTCCCGGCCAGAACGCCGTCATCCGCACGGATCCCGTTCGCCAGCGCCTGATGCGCGTCCGCCTTCGGCCTGGTCCGAGCCTGCGGCTACGGCCTGGTTCACGACAGGCAGACCCCCCTTCGTGCACCGTCTTGTATCAAGACGTTCCCGCTCGGCGCACGCGTCGGGGAGGAGCTCATTGTGCTGCGAGAAACCGTTACTGCGTCCAGCAGATCAGCGCGGCAGGGCCACCGCGACGACGAAGCCGAGGACGTAAACTACCGCGAGAATCACCGGCAGCCACTGCTCCAGGTGGGTGAGCGGCCAGTACAGCGCCTTGTCCTTGCCCTCGCCCAGCGCCTGCCACTCGGCCCGCCAGTACGGCGATGCGGGGAGCTGTTCTTCGATCATCCCGATCACGATGTACTTGGCCGAGTTGAGCTGCCGGTACGAGCGGACGATCCAGAACCAGGCCGCGGTCTGCGCCAACAGCAGGCACAGCGGCACGAACAGCAACCACGACCGCAGGAACGCCGAGCCCCACAACGCACCCGCCGCGGTCAACGTCGCTGTGTTCAGGCTCAGGAAGAACCCGTTCGCCACCGCTCGGCGAGCGCTGATCCGATCGGCCATTTCGACGTATATCTTGTACTGGTCGAGGAGCGCGGCCTGGTAGGCGGCCTTCTCACCGGCGTAAGCCGTGGCGTCGACCGCTGTCCACAGGCCACCGCGCACGACATCGACGTCGATCGGCTTCGGTCGGAAATACCGGGCCAGGAACTCGGGCACCCGCTCACTCTAGCCGGGTCCGCGGCTCAGTCGCCGCCGGAGGCGAACAACGCCGGCATGCCCTCGTCGACGGCAGCCGGCCACGGCGCGAGGCAGTAAAGCCGGCCGCTCCGGGCAAACCGCTAGCCACCGGGGCCGGTGCCTGCTCACCAGCACTCGGACCGGTACTGAGTGAGCCACGGCGGTCCTGTCAGGGGGGAGCACCGGCACGCCGTCAGGCTTGCCGACACAGCCGCTTCGCGGTCCTCGCTTCAACTCGAGTCGGCCCGCCCCGCCGTCGCCCTGATTCGCCTCCACCGACACGACACCTCGGAAACCGAGACCAGTGAGCTCTACGCCCAACGCCGGATCCACCGGGCACTGAGCCTGTGCGGGGTGCGAGCACTCCCTCGCCCGATGCCGCGCCGCACAAGACCACCGGAGCCAACGCCAGCTCGGCTGCCTCGCCGCGGGTACCGAATCTGCCTGCATCTCCGCCGGAACGCGCCTCGTTCTGCGTCGACCGTCGACAAGGCAACCCCGCCTGCTCCGTTAGAGTGATCGGCGCGTCCGTACGGTGCCGCTTTTCCGATGTTAGCGACGCGAAAGCTCGTGGGAAGCGATCATCGGCGGGTGTTGTCGGGTTCCGAGGTCACCTGGATCGTGGCCATGGCGGTTCTGTTCCAAGCGACCGCGGCCGTGCTCTTTCCCCGCCAAGGGTGGCTCTCCGGGAGACTGTCCACCACGCCACCGCCAGAACTGCTGAAATGGGCCATCCTCACCGCGACGCTCTGTATCGCGTGGTTCTCAGCTCGAAGCTTTGCGGATACCACGCTCGCCGCGGAAGGCGGGCTCATGGTCGGCCCCGACAGCGAGCCCGACACCGCCGTGCCGCTGTTCCTGTCGCTCTTCGCGATCGACTTGCTCATCCTCCTCATGGGCACTTGGGCGGCTGCGGCAAGCATCCGAGCGCTGGCGGCCGCTCGTTCTGTCACTCCGGTGACGGCGTGGAACGTTCTGGCACTCGCGGCGGCTACCTCGTCGGTCGCCGTTCAGATGTCCGACCATCTCGCTTCCCATCAATCAATTCCCTGGACGCTGGTCGTATTGGCGGCGCTGAGAGGGTTCGCCCACCAGGAGGACGAGCCACATCTTCACCAGCAGGAATTTTCTGCCGAGGGCCGCACGGCAACCACGCTGAGCGGGCAGCCACCCGTGCGCATGCCCGCCCCCATCTCAACCGCTCAGCGTCGAAGCTTGGGGAGATTGCTGGTCACGCTGGGCTGGACATGCCGAGTGCTCGGTCTTTTCCTGACCTTCAGCGGCGCACTCCTTTATCGGACCTTCTTCACAGAGACAGCCGGCAGCCTCCAGGAAATCCCGTCCTGGATTCGACTGACACTGTTGATCGCGATCTTGAGCTTTGGCATTCTGCTCTTCGCAGTGTCCCCGATTGTCCTCAAGCGGGGCAGACAACACCTCCACCGGACCATCGACTCTTTCGAATCCCTCGACGGACAACGATATCTGCTCTACCTCCGTCCCTTCTCCGCCGACGCCGCGATGGCCTCATCTCCAACGGAGGCGCCCGGTTGGCTCACCCGCTCGCCATTCGAGCTGCCGGGGTTGACGCACGAAAATTTCGTGATGCGGCAGTTTCAGGGCTTCGGCCGCATCATCGCGATCGGCCAGCCGGGCGAACGACTGCCCGAACTCGGCGCCGAACGCGGATACCTGCCGATCGACGACTGGAAGGACACGCTGAGCAGCCTGATCCACGGAGCGCACGCCATCATCATGACAGCGTCGCCTGGCGAGGGGACAGTATGGGAATTCACAGAAGTGGTCCGCGTTTCCACTCCCGCCCGGCTGCTGCTTCTAGTATACAACGAAACAGACTACTACACTTTTCGGGACAAGGTTCGACACGCAAATACCGTTCGCGCAACCGCAGCGGATGGAGAGTTCTGGCCTCCGTTGCCCGATCTGCCGAATCTCCCACCGCCCGGGCGCTGCGACAAGGGCATGCCGTGGGACTTCCCTCTCACCGGAATATTTCATTTCACCATTGACCAGCGTCCGCAGTTCACCCGGTTTCCGTCGACCGTTCCTCGCCTCCGGCATGTTGGAACCATCCGCAGATTAGTGTGCCGCGAACTCAAGCCCGTCGCCGACCACGTCGCCGAGTTGCTCGAGCGTCGATGAGACCCGGCCCGAATGCAACTAGTACCGCTTGTGGACCACGTCCGCGCGGACCTTGCCGTTGGAGCGCACCACCAGCTCCTCGATTTTCGGCAGGTACTCGTCGATCGGCCGCGCCCGGTGTTCCCGCTCGATTGGGCTGTCCCCGGCAGCCCGCAACGCGAGACACCGCGCCACCGTGTGGTGGTCGCACCCGGCCAGCGCCGCCGCTGCCCGGTAGCTCCCCGTGAGGTCATACGCCTCGTAGGATCTCCCTGCTGGTCTTCACATCGCGCGAGCCTTGCCGCACGACGAAACGGACACGTCACCGGGGAGATGTCTGGCCGTCCGCGGGGAACTCCCCGGCCACGAGCGGGGCGATGACTGGCCGCCGATGGGGATCTTTCACTGTCCGCCGACATCCAGCGACAGAGACTTCACCCGCCTCGCCGCACGCCCGCGCGGATCCGGCCTCACCGCGTACGGATTCGGCAAACGCAAAACACCCCAGCCCTTCGTCAACCTCACCTCTCCCAGCACCGCTTCTTCCTCAGGAGCCGCGCCCAAGCAGAAACCCGGCATGTCCACTGCCCAGCTGACAACCGACGCCGCACTGGCCAACCAGCGCGTGCCCCAGCCAGCGCCGGGGTCTGTCAAACGAGCGGTGTAACTCGGGTTGAAGGGGAACTACTTGTGTCCGGCGGCCAGGCGGCCGTTGAAGGCGATCTCGAAGGCGTTCGAGGCGGGTTTCCGGCGTATGGTCCGGCGTTTGCGGCCGGTGCCGGTGGGGTCGGGGCTCGTGATCGCGATGTAGACGCACTTGAGCGCGGCTTGTTCGCCTGTGGAAGTGGCCGCGGGCTTTCACGGCGCGGCGGATGCGGGCGTTGACGCNGAGGCGGGTTTCCGGCGTATGGTCCGGCGTTTGCGGCCGGTGCCGGTCGGGTCGAGGCTCGTGATCGCCATGCAGACGCACTTGAGCGCGGCTTGCTCGCCTGCGGAAGTGGCCGCGGGCTTTCACGGCGCGGCGGATGCGGGCGTTGACGCTCTCGATGGCGTTGGTGGAGCAGATCACCCGGCGGTTCTCCGGGTCGAACGCGAGGAACGGCACGAACTCGGGCCAGGTGTTGTCCCGTAACCGCACGGTCGCCGGATACCGGCTGCCCCAGGTCTCGGCGAACTCGGCGCACCGCTCGCGCGCGGCGGCCTCGGCCGGCACGGTGCAGACCGGTTTGAGGGCCTTGGCGATCGCGTCCCAGTGCTGACGGCCCGCGTAGCGGAAGCTGTTGCGCAGCAAGTGCACCACGCAGGTCTGAGT
>NZ_LWSF01000028.1:0-106 GCF_001651785.1 Amycolatopsis sp. M39 | reverse complement strand
CGCCGTCGCCGGCCCACAAGCCGAGGATGTCGCGGCGGCCCTCGCAGGTCACCGCCAGCGCGACGCAGATCGGCCGGCTGGCGACCTGCCCGTCGCGGATCTTCAC